>JAGNEX010000095.1 GCA_018003035.1 Acidimicrobiia bacterium | reverse complement strand
CCCGTTACGGGCCGCATCTCGGGAACGCCGACGGAGACGGGCACCTTTACCTTTACCGTCCGCGCCCAGAATGCTTACGGGGTCGACGACGTCGTTTACACCATGGTGATCGACGAGACACCGCCGACAACAACGACGACAAAGGCAACGACTTCGACGACGAAGGCTTCGACCACATCGACAACGTCGCGGGCGGGCGCTGGCGGGTCATCCACCTCCAGCAGCTCGACCAGCGCAAGTACCACCAGCCCAAGTGCCACCAGCGCAACGAGCTCGGCGACCGGTTCCTTCTCGACCTCCCCGTCTTCGTCACCTGAACGCGGGAATTCGGCCACACAAGCCGGTAACGGGTCGGCGGCCAACCCCAACGGTGGGGGCACCGGCGGAGTCTCGACCGGTGGGTCGACGGGCAGCGGCTTCTCATCGGAAAGTGGAGGTTCTGCCGGAATGTCACGGTCGTCCGCGTCGGTGTCTGGGCGGACCCTTTCCCGACCGGACAGCCCCAACGCAGTTGTGGCTGGGGCGACCATTGACCGATCTGCGATGGCTCGCACTGGATTCGATCCGGAAAAACTCCTCTTGATCGGTGGCGCCATGCTCCTCTTTGGAGTGTGCTCCGTAGCTGCAGCTAGACGGCGAAAGCGGGCATAGGAGAGCGATCAGGATTGTCTCAAATATTGCGCCTCTCGTCTGGTCTGCCAGCTGAAAGTGCTTTACAGTCACGATCACTGAACGGTGTTAGCAATTAACGCCGCGCCTAGGGACAGGTTGCGGCACTCCGGGCTCGTCGAGTGACGACGCCTCGGCACCTCTGACCACGGAGGGTTTTCAGCTAGCACAGACAATCGGGGGGGGATCGCTATGGCGATTGGACGTTTTGGAACGTCGCGCGTTGGCGGCGCCATCGTGCAAGATTTTTCGTCTGCTGCGCGCGTCCGGACGCTTCGATCGTTGTTTGCCACGCTCATCGTGCTGGCCTCGTCGCTGAGCCTGGTCGCTCCGGCCGGTGCGGCCATTCGCGACGTGTGCCCGTCGGGGTGCACCTATTCGACGATCAAGGCTGCGGTGACGGCAGCCGTCGCCAACGACACGATCACGGTCGGTGCTGGGACATACAACGAGACGAACATCCTCATCAACAAGCCGCTCGTCATTCAGGGAGCTGGCCGGGACCAGGTCATCGTCACCGGAGCGAGCGCCGGGACTTCAGTGCCGATGTTTGACATCCGGCCCCCAGCGAGCGGGACCTCAGGTCCGATAGAGCTTTCTGGGATGACGATCACCGACCCGCCGGTCTACACCGCTTCGGGCTTTTCCTACACGATCCGCCTGAGGGCAACGGGAGCCACCACCGCCGTCCCACAGGTGGTCCTCCGCGATCTGGATGTCTACGGCGCGGCTGACCCGATGATCAACAGTTACGGGGTCTACGGGGGCGGTTCTGTCGGGCGCACCCCGTCTGGCCTTGTGGTCGACAACTCGCAGTTTCTGCGGCACAGGCGCAACGGCATCCTCCTTGAGGACTGGAACGCGGCGGTGACCGTCACCAACTCGACCTTTGACCGTGCGCTGTTGAGCCCTGGCTCTAACTCAGGCTTTCTGGAACACACCTCGGCGGTCACAACGTCTCGGATCACGGCACCACGGGTCATTACCGGCAATACCTTCGAAGGCAGCGGCCTTTGGTGGGCGCTGTGCAGCAACACTGGAACTCAACGTTTTGGTTACGACAACATCCTCGTCGATTCCAACGTGTTCAAGAATGTGGTCCAAGGTGATTCGGCGATCAACGTGGGCGGAAATGACTGCGGAGTAACACCCGCAATGGATACAGAACTCGCGAAGATGGCCAATGTCGTGATTACGAACAACGTCATCACCGCCGATGGAAACCAGCCCAACATAAATGCCGTCCGTATCGCCGGGCCCACTACCTCGGTGACGATTACCGACAACAGCATTACCGGCACGCCGAGAGCCGTCCATCTTCGACCCGAGACCGTTATCGGGAGCCCGTCGGGTGTCGTCATCAACGACAACCGCCTCATCGCGAACGACATTGGCCTTCTGAACGAGTCGCCGAACGCGGTCGACGCACGCGAGAACTGGTGGGGATGCCAAAAGGGTCCCGAATCGGGTTCGTCGTACTGTTCGCCGATCGACAACCCCGGCGGCGGGCTGATCGACGCGTCCACATGGTTCGTGACCACTCCCACCCTCGATCTCGTGGCTACCACCCGGGCCGGTTCGGGCACCGCCACCTTGCGGACGCTCAATACAGGGGTTCAGCTGTCGATTCCAGTCCTCGACGGACTCCCGGCGTCGTGGGACAACACGCCAGGAACTGTCACCCCAACATCTGGCATTCTCGATTTCGGGCTGGCCGAGAACACCTCGGTGACTGTGCCCGGTCCCGAGGCGTGCGGTGGTTATTGGACGACATTCGACGCTGTGGTCCTGGCAAACAAGACGGTCACGGGGGAACCGGTCCCGATCTACTGGTGTGTCATCGAGGATCCCGGCTTCATCGATACGGTGACGCCGCTGGAAGGCACACCAGTGTCCTTCGCTGTTACGAATGGTGCCCTCCCCCTTGGTCTGACGCTGGACCCGGCGACTGGGGTGATTTCCGGCGATCCCGGCCAACACGGCCGGTTCGATTTTCAGGTCACCGTGACCTTCGAGAGCGGACCACCCGAAGTGTTGAAATTCGTCTACCTGGTGGTGGCGCCACCGGTGATCACCAACGAACCCCCCGCAAAGGGTTCGGTGGGATCGGCGTATTCGCACAACATGACCGCGACCGGAGCAACGCCGATGACCTGGTCGATTCCGGCTGGAATGCTGCCGCCTGGGTTGAGTCTTGATCCTGACACGGGTGTGATCTCTGGCACTCCTACGACAGCGGGAACGTACACGTTCAGCGTCCAGGTAGAGAACGAATACGGCACCGATGTCGAGGAGTACACCGTCATCGTCGGCAACCCGCCGATCATCACCTCGGGTCTGCCGCCCGATGGAGAGGTGGGCGTTGCCTACACCCATCCTGTGACGGCCAGCGGCGATCCGACGATCACCTACTCGATTGTTGCCGGATCACTGCCTGCAGGACTCTCATTAGATGCGGCGACCGGAGTGATTTCGGGGACGCCCACCGAGCACGGCACCTTCACCTTTTCGGTGCAGGCTTCGAACGAGTGGGGCACCGACACCGAGTCATACACGATCACCGTGGGTGATCCACCAGTCATCGGGCCAGCGCTGCCTCCAAATGGGGAGTTAGGCGATGCGTATTCCCATCTCCTCGTGGCCGAAGGTGCGACGCCAATGACCTGGTCGATCGTGGGTGGGGCGCTGCCGCCTGGGGTAACGCTCAACCCTGCGACTGGGCTGATCTCGGGGACTCCAACGGCCGACGGTTCGTTCACTTTTACGGTGCAGGCAACCAACGCCTACGGCACAGACACTGCGCAGTACACAGTCGTCATTGGCGATCTGCCGATCATTACCTCGGGCGATCCAGCGGACGGCGAGGTGGGGAGTGGATATGTACACGCTCTCACTGCCGATGGAGCGACCCCGATGACCTGGTCGATCGTGGGAGGATCGCTTCCTCCTGGCCTCACGCTCGATCCCGTCACCGGTGTTATTTCGGGAACTCCGACTCAAGAGGGCGCATTTACGTTCACGGTCGAGGCTAAGAACCAATACGGCACCGATTCAGCGGAGTACTCCATCGTGATCGGGAAGGATCCTGTGATCACATCCGACGATCCGCCGGACGGGACCCAAGGTTCTGCCTACAACTTCACAGTAGTTGCGGGCGGTCCCGGGCCGATCACGTTCTCCGTCGTGTCAGGCGCCTTGCCGCCCGGGTTAACGCTTGATCCAGTGACCGGGGTGATTTCTGGGACCCCGACAGCGACGGGGTCGTTCACGTTTACCGTGCGCGCTTCGAACGCATACGGGGTCGACGATGTTGTCTACACCATGGATATTGCTGCGCCTGTCACGACCACAACGGTGCTTGCAGGGACGACGAGCACCACGATCAAGTCCACGAGCACTACCGCGAGGCCAAACACCGGGGCCACCACGACCACGACCACGACTCTTGCGACGACCACGTCTGCTGTACCTGGCGGCGCAACGAGCTCGACCACGGCAGGGCCAGCTTCTTCACGTGTCGGCGTGCGGGCGACGCAGGGCGCCGGCGGGTCGTCGGCAAATAGGGGGTTGACCAGTGGCGGCAGTGAGAACGGTGGTCCCTCGGCTGCTTCCGGCAGAGCGGCTTCGGACGTAACGGCTCCGGCGTCCCGCGCGTCGGTGTCTGGGGCACCCCTTGACCGCTCGACGTCTCCAAGCGCAGCCGTGGCGGGGGCGACGCTCACCCGATCATCGCCGGTTGCTCGAACTGGCTTCGACCCAGCCAGGCTGCTCCTCCTCGCCGGTGCCATGCTCGTTTTTGGAGCGTTCTCCATCGCCGCAGCATCACGTCGCAGACAACACAACTAAATCAAAGCCCAGGCAACCGACGGCTCTCGCGTTCTCGGCGGGAGCCGACATCAGCGTCTGCGGACCGCGGGGCGTTCCCGGTCGTGGCTCGGGGGTCGTTGGATTGACCGCCGCTCGTCCAGTAACGCGGCAGAAACTTGGGCCTGCCACAGCGCACTACTCAGGGGCGAGGTAGAACGTAAAAGACCGTTGCCCGACCGGCGTGGAGGCTTTCGCGGTGTTTATACAACCCATTGACTACCTGCTGATCTGCTGGTTTGTGGTCGCCTTCTTATGCGCCGGCTACGTCGCATGGGACCAGTTCAAACACAACCCAGAGCCGGCAGTCATGAAGTGGGCGTTCATCCTGGTGACGCTCTATCTGGGTCCTGTGGGGTTGCTCCTATACATGCTGGCGGACCAAGAGCCCGTCCCCGGCACTCATGAGGAGTACACAAAGCCCCTTTGGAAGCAGGGCATCGGCAGCACCATGCACTGCATTGCGGGCGACGCGACAGGGATCCTGATCGCCGCGACCATCACCGCGGTGATTGGTGTTCCGATGTGGGGCGACATCATCATCGAGTACATCGCCGGATTCACCGTTGGGTTGTTCATCTTCCAGGCGCTCTTTATGCGCAAGGTGATGGGCGGGAGTTACCTCGACAACGTCCGGGGCTCGTTCATCCCCGAACTCGTCTCGATGAGCGCAATGATGTCGGGCATGGTGCCGGTCATGGCCATCTTGATGATGGGCCGTGATATGCGGGCCATGTGGCCTGGCGAGATGTTGTTCTGGGCCGTGATGGCCCTCGGAATCGGCGTGGGGTTCGCAGTTGCCTATCCCTTCAACGT
>JAGNEX010000010.1:56524-73352 GCA_018003035.1 Acidimicrobiia bacterium | reverse complement strand
AGCACCACTCCCCCTGCTCCGCGAAACGCGTAGGCCGGAAGTGCAAACGCGGCGACGATCACAACGAGAACCAGAGCTGATCGGAGCCCCTCGATGGCTGAAGCGAGCCTGGAACGGAAGTCGCGACGAGAGCGCTGGTTCAAGGGGCGAGTCCGTTCAACAACAAAAGGGTCGCGAGGGCGACGAACTGGCTGCACCCTAACCCGCCAAAGAACGACTCCGGCACGTATCCGTCTCGGTTGCGCACACTCATCGCGTAATACACCATTCCGCAGGCAAAGCCCATGCCTCCTGCCAGCACGCCGTTGACGCCGGCGTCAGCAGCCATCACACCGATGCCTGCCAGAGATCCGCCGGCGCCCATGACGAGAGCAGGGCGGACAATGGGGCCGAGGCTCGCCGTGCGCGGGCTCGGCGCGGCCAACCACGGTTGCAGGCTAAACAAGCTGTATGACAACAGGATTGCTCCTCCCATAGCCCAGGCGGAGTCGGTGTTGGCCACGATCAGAGCAAGAAGTAGCGGAGCCCCGATGAGGCCCGCAGCATTTCCGACCAATCGGCCGGGTTGGAGAAGGAACGCCACCGGTGTCGCCCCACTAATGAGGAGGTAGGCCAGCCCGCCGATCACCGCGCCGACGGCCGGGTTGCCCATTTCTCCCCCTGCGACGGTGGCGAGGCTGACGATTGACCCAAGCAGCAGGCCGACGAGTGAAAACCACGTCGTCTCGTCGGCTCCGAATCTCCGCAAGGAGGAAAGGGTGCGCTGGTGTTCAACACGGCGGCGAGTGCCGAAGAAGCAAGTAATGGTCAGCATGTCGAGGGTTTGGCGAATCATTGGGCCCGGGCTCCCCTGCCGAGGATGCTGTGCCGTAGCGACTCAGACCCAGGTTTCCAACCGGAATCCGGGGCCCACGTGTCGAGGCGATCCGTTGAACAACAGTGCAGGGTCTTTGTCAATCGCATACCCACCCCACTATCCCTAACGAAACAGCCCTACGTAGATCTCTACATTACAAATGCATCACACAGGTTCGGTGCTGGCTCTGAATCGCCGGACACGACCATTTCCTGTCGCACACAGCGAGATAGCACGCTAGGTGACAACGAGTGCTCCGCACAACGCCCAGGGTGGTGATCGTGTTCGGCGGGCGCAGTGTGTGCCTGTCTAGGCACGCGTTATCCACAGGAAAGATCCCCTATCGATCCACAGGGGGCGAGGCGTACCGTGAGCTCATCGCCCAGATTTGAGGAGTCGATCGCCATGTTCTTTGAAATCCAGCTTGTCGACGATCAGGTTGAAGAAGTCACCGGGGCCGATTCATACGAGCAAGAGGGGCCGATGACCACCTTCTTCGCTCGAGGTTCGCGCCGGGACGGTATCGATTCCTGGTCGCGAAAGATCGCAAGCTTTCGAACCGACCGCATCGCTCGGATCGTCGCCAAAGGACCGCAAACGCCGCCAGACATTCCTCCCTTGGTCGTCAGGGGGATGGTGTCTGAGCGCTCCTCGCCGACCCACCGGGAGCGCCCGTCGCGTGTCCTAGCCGGAGCGGCCGGCGCTGGGGTGCCACTTATGGTGAACGGTTACGCGTAGTTGAAGTTCTGAGGCTTGATACCTAGGCAAAATCGTGGATCGATAGGCTTCCGGCTGCCTGAGTGCTCGCTGTCAGAGCAACAGGTGTTGCACACAATGGCCAAAGAGGAGCCAAGGAAGTCTTGTTGGGTTTTACGACCACCCGAGTCTCGATGCGGCTCTTGGTGTTTGGAGTTCTCGGTGTTCTCTTCGGCATTGTGTCAGCGCAGCTGGCAGGTGCCGAGACGATCATCATCGAGAACCACCTGGTGCCGAGCAACAGCCATAACGGAAACTACCCAGCTATTCCCGCGCCCAACGCCCCGCAGATCTTCACCGTGACGGGGACAAACGGCTGTTTACCTGGCCCCGTGACCGCGAGCATTGGTGCGTTCGATGGCAATGGCGTGGGGACGGCGGCGCTGAACGATCTGCCAGGGCTCAACGCGGTCGGACAACGCTGCGAGTATCGAGTCAGCCAACAAGCAAACGACTGTTGGATGTATGGCGACTACATCTATGTCGACGGCCGCCGCACGGGATCGCCGTTCCAGATCAGCCTTGGAACACCCGTGACCGTTGTTTGGGAGAACATCCCAAGCTGTATGGCGCTTACGGTCGTCGCAAGTACCGCGTCAAATGACCGTCCCACGGGTTCGTTCACCGTCAACATCAGCGGCCGGATCAACGGCGGATCCAGTGCGCAGTGCGCGCAGTATGACGGGATCCAGCTGGGTGCGAATGACAGCACCACCGTGTACCTCAACACCGGACCGCTCGACACACCGTGTCGATACCTCGTCGAAGAGAGCGTTCCGGACGGATGGACGATTGACGGGCCGGCCCGCCTTGAATTCATGCCACTCGGGGCGGACAAGATCAAGACCGCCCAGTTCATGAATCGATTTTCGGGCTCGCCTGCCGTTACGGCATCGTCGACCCCGAACACGACCGCGCCCCGGGTGACGGCGACGTCCAAGCCCGTCCCGCGCACCACGGCGCCGCCCGTCGAAACAACCCAACCGGAAGAGCCCACGGTGGCCCCAACATCGCCGCCGAGAACGGCGCCGCAGAGCACTGGGCCCGCAAAGACAGCTCCCCCCGCAACTCAGTCGTCTGCAGTATCGACCACTGAACCCGTGCAGACCACGACCGCAGAGGTCACCTTGGTCGACGTCTCCACGACGACTGCCGCCGCGGCGGCGCCGACGTCAACCGCTGCCACTCGGGACAGCCAGGCCGTGGCGCCGAGCGCAGACAGCTCCAACTCGATCAACGGGGGCCTAGTCGCTCTCGGGGCAGCTGGCGCGGCGGCACTGTTCGGATCGCTGATCATCGGTTGGAGGCGTCGCAACGCCGACGACGAACTCGATTCCGACCTGTACGACGGCGACCTCTACGAATAGTGCGCCCCCGAGTGTTTAGCCCGGGAAGCCGGGGCCACGGTGCCGGACCGGGGTCCTGCCGCAAAGAGCGCTAGTCCTCGGAATCGGGCACAAGGTCTTCCACGAGCGCTTCGACGGATCGTCGAGAAAGCTCGACTGCGTGCGCATACTCGGGGTGATCGGTGAACAGCACGACAGGCCTGCTGGAAAAGTCGGCAACATCGGCCTCGGTGAACGTGAAGCCGATGTAGTGGACCGAAGCCGTGACATCGTCACGTGTGAGTTGGCTTGCGTGTTCCGGGTCGACGTTGCACTTGACGACGCGGTCGCCGAAGCGGAACCCGACCGACGTCTCGATGCCAACCAGTTTGGGGAGCCACTCCATCAGGGCGTCCTTATCGGTGAGCTGAATGAACAGCGTCGCTGACAGGTGCCCGGGTTGCGGGATCAGTGGGTTGTAGACGGCTAGCTCGTGTTCGATGCCCTCATCGGTGAGGATGCGTTCCGCTCGAGCCATCTCTTGAATCTGGAACCGGATGGTGTCGCGGTTCTCAAAGACGAGTGATACGTAGGGGCCGACGTCGATGCGACGATCTGCTTTGAGGGCAATGACGTGCGCTCGAAAGTCAGCACGTTCCCGCTCGTACTGGCGGTGATCGCTGATGTCGTCGAGAGAGAGGTGTCTGGTCATTTCGTTTCCTCCTTGAGGCCGTATGCCCGGGCGATCACTTCGATGGGGTGCTGTGGCGTCGTGCCGGTCTCTGTCTTGATCGAACTTGCCGCAAGGTGGCAGTCGCCGACGATGACGTCTGGCGACGTTCGATTGATCGCGTTGCCCATCTTCTTGGCGACGGCACGTGACTCCTCGTAGTTTTCTGCGCGCAGTCCCCACGTGCCGTCGATACCTGAACATTCGGCCACGACGGTGATCTTTGCCCCGGTGAGCTTGAGCAGGTCGCGACTTTTGAGGCCGATGTTTTGTGCTCGCAGGTGACAGGGTGCGTGGTACGTGACGTTGGCGGGAACTTGACCGGAGAACTCGGTGTCGATCGAGGTGTCCTCGCCTTTGTGGAGCTTCATCAGATACTCAGAGCTGTCGAAGGTGTTTTCCGAGACGAGTTTGGCGTCTCCGCCGCCGATGTAAGAGGGGTAGTCGAACTTCAGCACGTACGAGCAGGTCGGCTGAGGCACCACGATCGAATAGCCCTGGCGCACCGCTTGGGCGAGCACCGGGACGTTCTTTTGTGCCTGTTTCCGGAATGACTCGATGTCGCCCTGGTGAAGATAGGGAGCACCGCAGCACACCTGGCCCTCGGGCAGTGAACATTCGACATTGTTGTGTTCCAACACCGAGACGAGGTCTCTGCCGATTTCGGCCTCCTGGTATTCGACCAGGCAGGTTGGAAAGATCGCGGCCTTAGCTTGAGATTGGTCGGCGGGCTGAGCAGGCCGCTTCTTCCACCATGTCGAGAAGCGCTGTTTGGCAAAAGGCGGCAGAACTCGTTCGGCCGAAATACCAGTCGCTGATTGAACCACCTTGCGCAGCGCTGACCCCGGTGTACCGATTGCCTTGTTGACAACTCTGGCGGGGAGCCCCGAGTTGATACGGCCGACCAGGTCGGTGTGCGCCAGGGCAGCGTCGGTGGTGCGTGTCTTCAGGCTCTGTTTGCGCGTCTCGTGGAGGACTTGTTTGGCCCGGAGCATCAGGCGAGGAAAGTCGAGGTTCCATTCGTGTAGCTCGGGAATGTACGGACAGTTGATGTAACACAGTTTGCAGTTGAAGCACTCGTCAACAACTTTGTCCTGTTGAGCGGTTGTGAGCTTCTCTGCGTCTTGATCATCGTGTTGATCGATGTAGTCAAAAAGAGTTGGAAATGAGCCGCAGAACTTAAAACAGAGACGGCACCCGTGACACAGGTCGAACACCCGGGTCAGCTCTTCGCGCATATCGGCTTCGTCGAAGTACTTGGGATGAAACGGGTCGTAGGTGGTGGTCATTGCATACCTCGTAGAAAAGTGGTGCCGAAGCAGGTTGCTCGTCGTCCGGAACTGCTGTGTTGTCGTGCTCAACGGGGAAGCGACAAGACGCTTCACTGGTGGGGGCTTTCCCCGCAAGGATGTGGCGCAGGCAGTGCCGTGCGCCACATCCATCAGGGCTATGGCTAGCTAATCGAGTCGAGGCCCTGCTGGAAACGGCCAGCGTGGGACTTCTCGGCGCGAGCCAGGGTTTCGAGCCACTCTGCGATCTCGGCAAAGCCCTCGTCGCGGGCGGTCTTGGCGAATCCGGGGTACATCTCGGTGTACTCGTAGGTCTCGCCTTCGATAGCCGAGCGAAGGTTGTCGTCGGTCGGGCCGACAGGCAGGTCGGTCACGGGGTCCCCGGCTTCGGCGAGGAAGTCGAAGTGACCAAACGCGTGGCCCGTCTCACCTTCAGCGACGGAACGGAACAGCGCGGCAACGTCTGGGTAGCCCTCGACGTCCGCCTTCTGCGCGAAATAGAGGTAGCGGCGGTTTGCCTGGCTCTCGCCTGCGAAGGCCTCTTTGAGGTTCTCCTGGGTGGCGGTGCCACTGAGTTCTGGCATTTGGTTTCTCCTGTTTGTTTGAGGATGGATGTGGTTCGGGGAAGCGCTCCCCGTCATGTCCAGAAGGTTGGACACGATCTTTGGGTGTGACCGTCTGGGGCGGCGGGTGTTGGGGCGGCCGCGCCTACCGGGAGGTTTGATCAAGCCGCAGCGCAGGCGCTGCACCGTCCCCGGATGATGACGTCGGCTCTCGACGCGTTGAACCCAGCGTCGCCGATTGCGAAGGTCGAGAGGTCGATGTCATGGGCGTCGACGTCGATCACCGAATTGCAGTCGTCGCACAGGGCGTGGTGATGGTGGTCGTTGCGTAGATCGAAACGAGTCGCCTCATCCGCGCGGCGCAACGCTCGCAGCTCGCCCATAGCGACCAGGTCGTTCAGCGTCTGATACACGGTGCGCATCGACACCGACGGCAGCGTCTGAATGACCCGCTGATAGACCTGTTCGGCGGTCGGATGGTCGGCGCACGCATGGAGGGCGTCGAACACCGAGAGGCGCTGCGGTGTGATCTTGAAGCCAGCGTGCCGGAACTGCTGGGCCAGGTCGTCGGTGCTTTGCATCGGAATGCCTTTCCGCCCGAAGAAAATGCGGATGTTTGCTGCAGCGGTTCGGAATCAGGTGTCGAAATCTCGCCTGCGACGCCGACTTCGGGTGAGGACCCAAGCAACAATGAATGCAATTTAACAGGCGCTGTTGCTCGAAGGCAAGCACCCCACGCGCATTTCCTCCGGCTGTGCATCGAAGCGCGCAAACCTGTCACCGGCACCTAAAGCTTTTGCCATGTGGGTTGCTTGCCGAGGGTCATGCATCGAGACACGGCTAGGTTCACCTCCCGGGTTTGGGGAGGAACGCCAGTTACGGGGTGGTTGGAATGCCTTCGCTCAGAGTCACATGGTCTGACCTCGACGGTTCCTTTGAGGGAGCTCTCGAGGCGCTTCGAGCACGGATCGGCGTCCCCGCTCCTTTTACCGCCGAACAGCTCGATTCGATACGAGCGACGGATCCGTTCGCATCGGTCCGATCGGATCGCACCGACATTCCGCTCGTGACGATCGACCCGCAAGGAAGTCGAGACCTAGATCAAGCGCTCTGGATAGGTCGCAGGGACGCTGGCTACCGCGTCGTCTACGCCATTGCCGACGTCGGGTCGTTTGTGGAGCCGGACAGTGAGCTGGACCGGGCAGTTAATGAGCGCGTCGTCACCCTGTACTTCCCCGACGGATCGGTACCCCTGCATCCGCCGGTCTTGAGTGCGGATGGTGCGTCGCTTCTTCCCGGGGAGGATCGACGAGCGGTGCTTTGGGACATCTCGTTGGATCGTTCGGGAGCGGTTACCCGTTTCGATGTAAGCCGATCGACGGTTCGTTCGCGAAGGGCGCTGAGCTACGACGAAGCACAGTCGGAGATCGATCGCTGTCTCGACCTGGACGCTCCGCTCGCCCTGTTGCGCGAAGTCGGCCAGCTTCGGATCGCCGCTGAGTTTCAGCGTGGAGGTCTGCAGCTACCCCTCGCAGACCAAGAGATCAAACGCCGCAAAGACGGCTACCGCTTAACCTTTCGGCGCAGCCTTCCGGTGGAGGACTGGAACGCCCAAGTCTCGCTACTCACCGGCATGCTCGCCGCCGACATGATGGTGGGCGCTGGTTGTGGGATTCTCCGCACGCTCCCCCGCCCTTCCGAACACGTCATCGACGACCTCCGTCGCGTCGCGGCTGCGCTGGATATTCCTTGGCCCAAAGAGCGGTCATACGTCGAGGAATTGAACTCTTTGGCGCTGTTCGAGCCCGCTGACCAGGCACTTGCGTACCAGGCTCTCAAGATGTTTCGAGGCGCCGGGTATTCGCTGATCGGAGCAACGGCCGCTGGTCATGACACCGCCCGTGCCCCTAAGGACGATGGGACGGGGACGCCCCCCATCCACGGAGCGATCGCCGCACCATACGCGCACGTGACAGCGCCGCTTCGCCGCCTGGTGGACCGGTACGCCAATGAGATCGTCTTAGCGATTGCAGCGGGTCGTCCCGTCCCGGAATGGGTGTCGTCTGCCCTCCCTGGGCTTCCTACGCGGATGGCCGAAGGCGCTGCCAAACAGAGCGAGTGCGAACGTGCCTCGGTGGATCTCGCCGAGGCGTGCGTACTGCTGGACCGCGTCGGCCAAGTGCTCTACGGCGTGGTCGTGTCAAGCGACCCGAGCGGGAGCACCATCGTGATCGACCAGCCCGCCATCATGACCCGCGTCAAAGCTGCGAGTCTGGAACTCGGTCAGGTCGTCTCGCTGCGGGTAGCTGCGGTGTCTGCGCAGAACGGAAGTATCGAACTCACCCCGACATAGTTCGAAGCTTCCTCGGCGGAAGCCGGCCATCGGGCCGCCGCTCAGCGACTGTTGCCGCTACCCCAAGGCGCCGTTGTCAGCGTTTGTTTGAAGCGGCGGGGGGTGAGGTCTCGGGGGAGATCCGAAGGTCCAACTCCGACGGGTTGGCGGGCGCTCGCAAGTCGACTGACAACTCGGGTCCGGCCGGATGATCTTGAAATCGAGTGTCGTCCGAGCCGACTGCGGATGCCCTCGCGTCTCGGTCATCAGATGGGACCGTTCGGTCGGCGCCAGCGGGTGCCGCTGCGCGGATGTCGCCTTGGGCCCAGTCGGGGACGTTGTCCATGATGCGCTGCAGCGACGAGCGGACGCCCGTCAGCTGTGCGGTCAACGCGTCGCGCTGGGTTGTCAGCTCGATGATCTCGCGTTCGAGACCCGACCGCTCGGCGCGGAGCTTGTCGGTCGCTGCCCACGCTGCGCGCTCGGACGCCTTGACAGCTTCGGAGCGGGTTTGTTCGGCTTCGGCGAGAGCGGTATGCATTGCGTCGATCAGTTCCGCGCATTCTGCGTGAGTTCGCTCAAGCATTGCTTCGCGCTCGTTGCGAGCATCGTCGAGCACCAGCTGCGCACGTTCGCGGGCTGCCTCGATGAGGGCCTCGGTGCGTTCATGTGCACGATCCTCGATCGATCGTGCCGACGCCGCGCATTCGGCCAGGACGCGATCGACGCTGGGCGTCAGTCGCTCGGCGAGAGCATCGGATTCGGTGACGATGTCGGCGTTTATTGCCTGGCCGATGTTGCTTCCAACCGTCGATCGCTCAGCGGCCATGCTGGCCGGCGCCGACGATCGGTACCCGGTGGACTTGGGCGATGTTGACCCGTTGAGTGCCGTGGCCTGGGCAAGGGGAACGAAGTCGTCTGACTCGATCGGTGCGGTTTGTGTCTCTCCCGTGTCATTCTCGGCGGAGGCTCCCGAACCCGATGAGCCGACGTCGTCTGGTGACCGCCGGATTGATGGCTCATCACCCAAATCGGCGGTGAAGTCCTCGTCGTTCGCCGCCGTGTCGCCTGCACGGGTATCGGTCCCGATCAACGCCGCGACCTGCGACTCTGTTGGAGAATCTGAACCGGTTTCGAGCGGCCAGGACAGGACCACGGGACCGGTTGCGCCTTGGGGACTCGCCTCCATCGCGGCTCGGGCGACCGACGATTCAACCTCGTAGCGGAGCGCGGCCAAGCGTTCGCGGGCCTCGCTTAGGTCGCTCCGAAGACCGTCGACATACCGACGCACCTCTCCGCGGTTAAAACCCCAGAGAGCGGTCGTGAAAGTTGGTACGCGGTTTTGGTCCATAGAATCGACGTTCTATCTGCACAAATATTTAACGGCATATTGCCGAGTATTGAACGCGGGTTGTAGAGATTCTAGCGTTGCGGAGCGGTGTGGAACCGACCAAATTCCCGGCTTGGACCGATGACAATGGGGCGGAATTGCTGCGGTGAATGCGCGGGGCGGCCGCTGCGGGTCCACTGCCGTCGGGCGGTTGAACATGCCGCGTCGTCCGCCGGCTTCGTGACCTGGTGCCCAGCGCTACCAGCACTTGACAACAGATCGACCCCGAACGGTCCCCCGCTGACAGGCGAGGCGGGTCGTGTGATCCCCTCGTTTCCGGCGCCCACCGAGCCGTGAAAACATTGGCGCGTTGGCCTAGAGACCATTCACCTATTCGTGAGCGGTTGCCTCCGCCACTTGTGCGAATGCGTCATATGAGGATTCTGAAGTGTCGAGGCGCCAGTCGTAATGCCCACGCTCTTCTCGGTCCTCGTCGTAATAGACGAGGGCGTCGATCTGGGGGAATCGATCCTGAACGGTGGCGATGCTGTCCAGAATCCAGTCGGCTTTCTCGCCGGGTTCGCGCTCTTGGACGCCGTACTCCCCGATCATGATCTGCTTGCCGGTCTGAGCTGCCCAGTCATAGAACTCGGTAAAAATGACCTCGAAGGACTCCCATTCGCTCCCCGGCTTGTTGGGGGCCCAGTTGTAGCCGTCAGCGCACACCCAATCGACGTACTCGTCGCCGGGGTACCACTTGGGATTGTCGGCGTTGTTCCACTGCCACGCGTTGGGACACCACACCCACTCGACGTTGGTGGCGCCTTCTTGTTCGAAGATGTCGTGGATGTGCCGCCAAGCTGCGATGTAATCGTCTGGGCTGCCGGCCCAGTCCGCCTTACCTGCGCCGTCCATCTCCCAGAACCATCGCAACATGACTCGGGTGCCGAGTTCTTTGATGCCGCGCGCCCTGGCCGAAATAACGGCGTCTTGACCGCCATCGGTGATGGTGTCGGTGAACGTTCCGTTCCACGAGATCAGCGGAATTCGGCCCGCGTCCCGGTGGAACTCTTCACGCCATGTGGGAAACACCTTGTCCCATGCATAGAAGCTGTGCCCGATATCGAGCGTGCGCCCAGCCTTTGCTTCCCGGTCTGCCCAGGCGGCGCGTTCTGAGTCTTGCCCCGTGTCGTCTGCGGGTCGTACCCAGAGGCCAAAGAGCAGTACGCCGTCGTTTCGAGACGCTTCGAGCAGCTGAACCGAACGTTGAGGGCCACTGTCGGCAAGGTCGAGAGGCTCGTTCCGCGGCGGGGTCTCTGGTGCATCGGCGGCGTCGTTTGACTCTCCCTCTGACGAAGGCCACGCCACAAGCAGTCCGATTCCGACGGCAACGACGACAAGGCACGCGAGCAGCAGGGGAACCGACGCTCGACGATCACTCATGTGCCTCTCCCAAGTCTTCGGCGCGGCGCCCAGTAGAATCGCTCGCTGCCCGAAGCAGCGCCGCGTCGCCAGGCGTCGCCCTGTTTATTTACGACCAGCCCAGGTGCTAGCTCATTGCTGTCCGTCACGCTGACCCGCCTCGAACAAGCCGTCCAGGGTGGCTGGCCCGATCCTTGGCCCCCTGTTGAATAGGGTGCGACGTCGGTCACCGCTGAGCGGTGGGCAGGCGCTCGGGATTCTACTGGTGGCCGCTGTCGTAATCCTCTGGGTTGTTCCCCATCTCGTCGCGCGTGCGTCGGATAAGAACATCGTCGGTAGCGAGCAACGCAATGCTGCTCTCATTACTCGACACAGAATATTTGATGCCGTTGCCGATATTGCCGTCACCGGGCAGATCGCTGAAGCGACCGCAACCGTGACGTCAAAGCTGCCAGCCGATGCCTACGCGGAGACGGTCAGCAAGTTTGCAAGCGGAGTGGCGACGTTCATCGCTGGCGGACCGGGGCGGCCGGATCTCGACATTGAACTGACCCAGGCCGGTTCGTTGCAGACCGAACAGGCGTTGATCGAACAGGTTCGACAGCTCGCAGAGTTGCCCGTTCGCGAGATGGACAACATCGATCAGTTCGACTCTGCGGTCGAGGACGCATTCGACGCGATCCGGGCCGGTGAGATGCCGGAATGGCTCCCCACGATCACCGCCAGCCCACAGTCCGCGATCTCGCTGTCGGAGTGGATACTCGGTTCGATCGACTACCCCTCTCCGGTGCTGTCATCGCGGATCCGAGCGCACCTTGCCGTCGGCGATGTCCGAGGTGCGCTCGCTTGGAGCGCCGTTGAACTGACCGACGACGGGGAAACGGAAACGACGGCGGAGACCACATCTGTTTCGTTGCCGTCTGGAGCGGACGAGGTGTTGTCGAAGGGCGGTGACGGTCAGGACGCGTCGGCGCCGTTGACCAGGTGGTTCGAGGAGCTACGCAAGGTTGCTACCGAGCCTCCGTACTCCTATGCCCAGCTTGCGGTTCTGCTCATCGCGTTCGCGGCGTTGCTCTTTGTTGCAGTAGCCGGCGAGCGCGAGATCGCCGCGGCTGCGGCAATCGTGCTGATCCTCGCCACCGTCGTCACCATCGTGTGGGCCCCAGCGATCGCCCGTGGTGGGGTGCCGTCAGTCGGTGCCGTCGCGCCCGGCAGCAGCCTGCTCGACGCCGCCTTGACCGGCTATCGCCAAGACCTGGCAGACGCCGCTGCTAAGGCGGCACGCGCTACGGCGGCAATCTTTGGAGCTGTCAGTCTGTGCGTCTCAATGGCGCTCTTCAGGCGTGCACTTCGGTGGCGGGTTCCTCGTGTGATCTATGTAGGCGGCGTCGCCGGCGTTGCGTTGTGTGTCGTCCTGGCAGTGTTTGCCCGACCGAGCGTGCCCGCAACGAAGGCGGTGCGCCTGTGTAACGGTTCTGAGCAGCTGTGCGAACAGCGTCTCAACGAGGTCACTTTTGTCGGCGCGAGGGATGGCCTGGGCGGAGCTGAGAGCAATTGGCTCTATCCGAGACAGGTTTTGTCGCTTGTGCAACAACTCGACGCAGGGGCCACATTGATAGATCTGCGTATCAGTAACGACTCCGTCGACGAAGAGTTGGTCACACAAAGCCAAGAACCCGCTCCCGGTCATCACGACGAAGAGACCGATCCCGCAGAAACGGATCTGGGTGAAGACACTGAAGTCCCCGTCTTTGCCGAGTGGCCCGGTGAGCTGCGATCTCAGATTCTTCACGCGGTACGTCCAAACGAGGCATGCGCCGTTCAATGCGCCCTCGGCGACATCCAAGCCGCAGACGTCTGGGCGACGATCGCGACCTACCTCGACGACCATCCAGACCTGGTGCTGGCCGTCTTCGTGGACGACCGCGTCATCACAGCGTCGATTGAGACGATGCTGACCGATGCTGGTCTCCTCGACCGAACGTTTGTTCAGGAGCCTGGGAGACGGTGGCCAAAGCTCGGCGACCTGGTGGATCGAGACACTCGCCTCATGGTGTTTGCACGCCACGGCGGGCCGCCCCCACCCTGGCTCAACAGCTCCCAGCGCCAAGTACGAGAGCTCGACGCCGAAAGCTCAATGTGCGAAGCAGCCGCCGGATCCGACGGACCCTTCACCATGCTCGATGTGTCGGTGGGGGCCGCCGCCCCGAGCCTGTCCGAGCTTGTAACAGGCCCGACTCCCGACGAGTTGAAAGCCCTCGTCGGACGGTGCGCTGACGCGGGCGGTCGACTGCCGTCGTTCGTGCTGACCGACCTCTTCGTCGATGCCGGATCGATTCTTCCCGACGCTGGTTGACGATGACTCGGCCCCCACGATCCGATCCCGGCCCGACCTCGTGGGATTTCGGCATTGAACTGCGGCCCGATGCGAACGGGCTGATCGCCGTCGGCGCCGATTTGGAGCCGTCCACGCTGATCGCCGCTTACCGGCGTGGTCTCTTTCCCATGAACATTGATCCGAATGGAGCGAATCTCGGCTGGTGGTCGCCCGACCCCCGCGGGATCATCGTCCCGGCCGAGTTCCGGGTTCACCGATCGATGCGCCGCGCGCTGTCGGGATTTCGCGTGCTGTTGGACCACGATTTTCGGGCGGTCGTGATGGCCTGTATGGAGACGCCCCGCCCAAGCGGTTGGATCACGCCAAGGTTCGTCGACGCGTATGAGACCCTGTACGAGATGGGTTGGGCGCATAGCGTCGGCATCTATCGAGACGAGGTATTGGTTGGGGGCCTCTACGGTGTGTCGGTCGGCGGGCTGTTCTCGGGCGAGTCGATGTTTCATTCCGTCTCCGAAGCTTCCAAGGTCGCCATGTGGGCCGTGGTGCACGTCTTGTCACAGGCTCACGCAGACGTCATGTTTGATGTGCAGTGGCTCACTCCCCACCTGTCGTACATGGGGGGATCCGAGATAGCGCGCCAGACGTATCTGGACCGGCTTTTTTTCGCCGTCGACGCCGACGACCCCTTTCGCGCCGTTGAGCCAGGGGCTGAACTGGCCTTGTGAGCCAGACAACAATCCTGTCTTTGCGGAGCTCGGCCTCGTTCTGGGCCGACGCAGTTACCGCGTTGGTGGCAGTAGCGTTCCGGTGCTGATCGGCGGCCAGCCCGCCGACGACGACCGGCCGCAACAGCGGCGCACCTCTACGGGGAGATGAAGGTATGGGCGAGCCCGCCGTTCTGGTCGACTATGACGACCACATTGCAACGATCACTTTGAATCGGCCCGAGAAGCGGAACGCGTTCAACGCAGAGATGCTTTGTCGACTCGCCGATCTGTGGGATTCGATCGACGCCGACCCCAATGTTCGGGTCGCGATCGTCCATGGCGCTGGCGGAAACTTCTCAGCCGGTGCCGACCTCGATCGTCTGGTCGGAGCGTTGGTGTCCGGTCAGCCGCCGGCGGACGAGTGGGAAGCCCGTATCCAGGCCGACTTCTCGCTCATCTTCAAAGGCTTCTTGAAGGAGTACCGCACGAGCACCCCCCTGATCGCCGCGGTCGAGGGGTACTGCTACGCAGGCGGGACCGAGATCCTTCAAGCGTTCGATGTTCGTGTGGCGTCGATCGACGCCCAGATCGCGATCTCCGAAGTTCAGCGGGGACTTTTCCCGATGTCCGCCTCGACCATCCGCTTGCCACGTCAGATCCCCTACACCGTCGCGATGGAGATGTTGCTGACCGGCAATCCGATCTCGGGGGCGCGGGCCGCTGAAGTGGGTTTGGTCGGCCACGCCGTACATCCCAACGAGGTGCTCGCAACCGCTCGGGAACTCGCCGTGCGGATCGCTGCTAACGGCCCGCTCGCTGTTTCCAAGGTCAAGGAAGCGGTCTTGGCGGCCGAAGGTTTGGCCGAGGCGGATGCCTTCGCCAAGGAAATGGAACTCGGCATGACCGTGATGTCTTCTCAGGACGCGCGTGAAGGTCCCCGCGCATTTCTTGAGAAGCGCGAGCCGAACTTCACCGGCGAGTAGACGGCACGCTAAGGATCACAAGGCCCTTAAAGATTCGGGCTCATTCGTTCGACAACACCAAGAGAAACACACACGGTTTTGTCGCACGGAGGTCCACACCATGAGGTCGCCAAGAAAAGTAGCGGTCATGTTCGGGACGCGGCCGGAGGCCATCAAAGTCGCCCCGGTCGTGCGGGAGTTACAGGCCCGAGCCGACCTCGAGCCCGTCGTCTTTGCACTCGGCCAGCACCGCGAGATGCTGGCCCATACGGTGGCCGACCTCGGAATGGTGATCGATCACCACGTTCCCGTCGACAGGGCTTCTAACGGGCTCGCTGAGTTGTCCGTTGGAGTTCTGTCGGCGGTGGATCGAGCGATATCGCGAGCGCGTCCTGAGCTGCTGCTCGTCCAAGGCGACACGACTAGCGCGTTTTGCGCCGCCTTGGTCGCCGAGTATCACAGGATCCCCGTCGTCCACCTGGAGGCAGGTCTGCGGGTCGATCGCGAAAACGCCCCGATGCCTGAAGAGATGAACCGCCGGCTTATCGGACAGCTCGCCGCACTGCACCTTGCTCCCACAACCCAGGCGTGGACCAACCTGATGCGCGAAGGCGTCGATGGCTCCAAGGTCTTCGTCGTCGGTAACACCGTGATCGACGCGCTCCACTGGGCGATCGAACAGGATCCACAGATCGACGACCCGCGCCTGGCAGAAGCCGTCGCAAATCCGGCCGGTCTGGTTCTCGTGACGGCGCACAGGCGAGAGTCGTGGGGAGAACCCATGGACCGTATTGCCGCCGCTGTTTCACAATTGGCTCGCCGGTGGCAACGGGTTCCTTTCGTGGTCCCTATGCACGCGAATCCGCTGGTCCGGGCAAGTTTGAAGCCCGCTCTGTCCCACTTACCCAACGTTGTGCTGGCCGAGCCACTGCCCTACTTGCAGTTCACGAAGGTCATGAAACATGCTCGTCTGATCCTTACCGACTCTGGCGGTGTCCAAGAAGAGGCATCGGCGCTCAACATTCCCACGCTCGTCCTTAGGGATTCGACCGAACGCGAAGAGGCCTTACGGTCCCAGATCGCGATGCTCGTTGGAACCGAGATCGGCTCGATCGTCGGAGCGGCGGCAAAGCTGGGGGTCGGTCGTCCGGGGCCGGCAAAAGTCGTTCCTTGTCCGTACGGCGATGGTTTTGCAGCGCAGCGCTCCGTCGACGCAATGGGATGGTTCCTCGACGGCGGTCTTCGCCCCTCGAACTACTTGGCTCCGGCCCTTCGAAATGCGCTTGCCGCATAGCCCGCTCGACACTGCATCTTGAGTGAGACCGTCCGGGCGGTTGGGGCGCTTGATCACTCAAGCGAATCGAGCAGTGAGATGACTGCCGGTTCGAGGTGGTAGTCGTTGTGTCCTTGGAGTCGCCACTCCCCGGTCCGCGGGTCCGGCGAGGGATCGTTGAGAATGCAGTCGCGGGCGGCTTGCCCCGCTGGTGAGAAGACAGGACCGGCAATCGGGTCGGTCCAACGAAGCCAATTCCACCAACCGCCGTCCGTGGGGAACCCAGGCGGGGGGTCCCTCCACCAGTCTTGGTTGATCGAGCTGAGATCTCCCGGGTCGCCGAGGCGCGGAAAGTAACGGGCGTACAACTGGCGCAGGGGGCTACCTGCCGTTACGACGGCGGTGGTTCCATCGAGTCCGTGGTCGACCAGCCGTCCGGACTCTGGCCGTAGCGCTCCGTAGACGAGCACGCTTCCCTGTGAATGCGCGTACCACGAGACGGTATGGCCGGAGCTCAACGCGTCGGCCTGGACCCGCGCCAGTTCGGGCAGTGCACGTTCGACGTACGGTCGCATCCCGATCGGGTGCATACGACGCTCGAAGCATCCCCCGATATCCCAGATCTGCCCGACCAGACGTCGCCACTTGGGAAACCCGGCCAGGGCAAAGAGCAGAACCACCGAGACCCCTGCGATGACAACCAGCACAACTCCGAGCAGTCCAAACTCCGGGTACTCGGGCGGGTTCAGAGTCGGAGGGTCACTAGACCATGAGACCCGACTCAGCGAGGCTGTGACGAAGCCTATGGCGAGGCCAACAGTTCCGATTGCGAGGGGAAGGTCGAGGTGCTGGACGAAGGTGCCGGTCCGCAGCGACGTCCGCGTCTGCTGCTTGAGGTGCGGGTCGACATCGTCGGGAAGGCTGGCCATGACCGAGGCTTCGTGT
>JAGNEX010000010.1:45796-56424 GCA_018003035.1 Acidimicrobiia bacterium | reverse complement strand
AGTTCCGATTGCGAGGGGAAGGTCGAGGTGCTGGACGAAGGTGCCGGTCCGCAGCGACGTCCGCGTCTGCTGCTTGAGGTGCGGGTCGACATCGTCGGGAAGGCTGGCCATGACCGAGGCTTCGTGTCGGGCCGGTCTTCGGTGCGAGATCACCCACCACGCTGCGAAGGCAGCGATCGTCAGCACGAAACCGCCTGCAAAAACGTCCAACACGGCAAAGGCGTCCATATCGTGCCAGGCCGGGTCGTCTCCCGTATCTGACCCGTAGGACACCATGACGACGGTCAATGCGATCCCGGCGAGGAACCCGTTGAGCACAAGCGCTGACATGAACGCCGTGCTCGCGGTCGGCAACAACGTAGCGCTCGTGTGCTCACGTCGCGCTCTGAGCAAACGGAGGCCGTCAACGACGAGCAAGCCGAAAAGCGCCGCAAACTGCAGTGCACCGACGACGATGATGGGAGTGTCCAGCGGGTTGACGCCGCTCGCGATCGGGCCATCCGTGGTGACAAACGCGACCAGGGCGGTGGCCAAGATCGCGACGACATGGACCACCGCAACAATCGACGGACCCTCCACGTCGGCTCGGCCGGTGGCGACCCCGAGCCCGATGAGACCCTGCCCAGACTCGTCGAGGCCGGTCCTGTCGGGGCCGGTCCTGTCGGGCCCGGACGTGTCTAGTCCAGGTTGGGCGGCCGGCGCGAGGGGACTCTGCAGCGGCGTGCCGTTCGACCTGCGGGCGACAGCGATCAGGGCGAGCGCGAGCGGAGCGACGATGGCACTCGCCCAGACGCTCGCAGCGGTCGCGGTGTCGAGGCCCAGGTACGCAGCGATCGCAAAGAGTGACGCGAACCCGACGCCCATCGCCCAGCGTTGCGGGGGGCGCCGGTCATTCAGCAACAACACGGTGATCGACAGGGCGGTCACAAAACAGCCGGCTGTTGTCACCGCCCGTGCCGCATCGTCGATGGGCCACGAAAGGCTCAGGTGTGACGACATACCGGCGAATGCGGCGAACCAGAGCCACAACATCCAGTTGACCGTGCATGCGACTGCGACGCTCCCGAGCAAGGCGTCAGAGGCGCGGTTCCAGCGACGTGACGTCTGCGTTCGGGAGCGTTCGCAGGTCCAACGCGCAACGTTGAGCATGGTGAACGGCAAGAGCAGCAGCCAGATCGCTTGCCAGCGGGAAGACGTCGTCAGGCCACTCCAGTGGTAGGCGTAACGCCGCGGGTCCGACTCGGATTGGTACCAGGCTGTTCGCCGGTCCCCCGATAGGCGACGGACCGGTACCGGTTCGGTGGTATCGCTCAGGATGTCCCCCGGTTCGGCGCCGCCGACTCCGTGCACGCGAACCTGCACGTGGCGTCCCGCGTTCCCGTCGGGATAGATGCGTCCGGCTTCCGCGGCAGAGCGAGCGGAGGCGTTGGAGGACGGCCCCGCGGACCCTGCCGTTGTGCTTGTGACTGACTTCGCTGTTTGTGGCACGTTCATTCGGCTGTGACCCTATCGGCTTCGGCGATGCCACCAGCCGGCCTCGCCGAGACCGGTGAGCCGCTAGCTTTGTCCTGCTGTTCTCGCTACGGCAGAGGGCCGTTCGTACGTTCTGACATCACAGCTAGGAATTCGCATCATGGACCTCTCCTCGTTGTTCTCGGTAACTGACCGTCGTGTGCTCGTGACAGGCGGATCAAGCGGCATAGGCCTGATGATCGCTGAAGGCTTTGTCCGCGCTGGGGCGGAGGTCATCATTGCGTCGCGGAAACAAGATGCCGTGCAACAAGAGACCGAACGACTCTCCCAGTTCGGCACCTGTCACGGCCTTGTCGCCGACCTGTCGAACGAAGACGGATGCCGCGCCCTCGCCGAGGCGGTCGGACCGATTGGCCCGATCAACGTCTTGGTCAACAACGCGGGCGCCACGTGGGGTGCGCCGATGGATCAGCACACCCACAATGTGTGGGAGCGGATCCTCGACTTGAACGTGGAGGCGCTTTTCCACATGACGCGCTTTCTGCGCGGTGATCTTGCAGGGATGGCTTCCAAGGAGCGCCCGAGTGCGGTGATCAACATTGGGTCGATCGACGGCATCCGAGTCCCCGAAATGCAGACCTACGCTTACTCGACCTCAAAAGCGGCGGTTCATCATTTGACCCGCCGGCTGGCAAAAGAGCTGGCCCATAGCCACATCACCGTCAACGCGATCGCACCTGGGCCCTTCCCCTCGCGAATGATGGCGGCGACGTTGGACGCCTTCCAGAACGAGATCGAAAAGGCGACGCCCCTCGGCCGCATCGGGGCGCCAGAAGACATGGCAGGACTCGCGATCTTGTTGGCGAGCACGGCAGGCTCGTACATCACAGGCGCAATCATCCCGGTAGACGGTGGGTTAGCGACCTGTTTGTAAACCTGGGCGGCGCTACCCGGGTCCTAGCCAACTGATGAGCGCGGCCCGATGCGTCGCGCCTGGCAATCAGACCAAGCGGGTAACCCGGCGGGCCTAGAACGTGAGCACGCCGCGAGCGAGGCGCCCTTCGTGCAGGTCGTCTAAGGCCACAGCAAAGTCCTCGACCGGGTAGGTCCGGGTGACGAGTTCGTCGAGGAGCAGCTTTCCTTGCTGGTACAGGCGGACGATCATCGGGAAGTCGTGATGCGGGTGCGCCGCGCCGTAGCGGCAACCCATAATCGTCTTGTCGTTGTAAAGGCCCGCGATCATGACCGACACCTCGGACCCGAACTTCGGAACGCCCAGGATCACACAGGTGCCGCCCCAATCGAGTGAGTCGATCGCTTGACGCACCAAGAACGGCGCTCCGACGCATTCAAAGGCGTAGTCGACGCCACCGCCCGAAAGCTCCTTGATGGCCTCGACGGTGTCCACATCGGGCCCTGCTAGGACGAAATCGGTGGCGCCGAACAGTGCCGCCAGGTCGACCTTATCGGGGTTCGCATCGACCGCGATGATCTGGGCGGCACCGACGAGGCGGGCGCCCTGGATGACGTTGAGGCCGATGCCGCCGACGCCAATAACCACGACTCGGGAGCCTGGCTCAACCCGTGCCCTATTGATGACGGCGCCGACGCCGGTGATGACGCCGCATCCGATCAGTGAGGCGACTTCGAGCGGGACTGAGGAATCGATCTTTACCGCCTGGCGCTCAGGGACGAGGGTCGATTCTGCAAAGGCGGCGGTGTTCGCGAACTGGAAGGCCTTGGTGCCGTCGACCGTGAACGGGCGCTTCAGCTTGCCCGCCGTTTCACGGCAATGCGTGGGTTTACCCATGTCACAAGGACCACAAGCGCCGCAGTTGCCGAGGGTCGACAAGACGACGTGGTCGCCGACGGCCAGTCGTGTGACTCCTTCGCCGACGGCTTCAACGACGCCTGCTCCCTCGTGGCCCAGCACGACAGGAGGCGGAAACGGGATGGTTCCGTTGATCACGCTGACGTCGGAATGGCATAGTCCTGCAGCTTTGATGCCGACTCGAACCTCGCCGGGGCCAATGTCGCGCATCTCTACATCGGTGCGAAGTTGGGCGGTTTTTCCGTCGAATACGATTCCGCGCACGGCGTCGAACCTTTCGAGTGCTGGTTTGTGACCGGCGGCACGACACTTTCGTGAGCCGCCATGGGACGTGGTGGCCGGTTTAGCCGGGCCAGACGATCGACTGCGTTTCGGAGTAGGCGTGCAGGCCGAAGGAGCCGCCGTCACGACCGACACCACTTTGTCGGAAGCCACCAAAGGGGGCTTCGTGATTGCGTTGTAGCGAGTTGATGCCAACCGTGCCGCTGCGAAGCTGGCGGGCAACCCGCATCGCTCGACTGGTGTCCTCGCCGAACACATAGTCATAGAGGCCGAAGTCGCTTGCGTTGGCGAGCGCAACCACCTCGTCCTCGTCGTCGAAGGGGACGACCGACACCACTGGGCCGAAGACCTCTTCTCGAACGACGCGCATATCAGGCGTGCAATCGGCGATCAGTGTTGGGTTGACAAAGAATCCGGTGTCGAACTCGGTTGGGCGGTCCCCGCCAACCACAATGCGGCCGCCCTCATCTCGCGTGTCGGCAAAGAAGCTCTCGATACGGCCTCGGTGCACGCCGCTGATGACCGGTCCGACAAGGGTCCGGTCATCGGTCGGGTCGCCAACCTTCAAATAGCTCGCAGCCTTCTCAAGGCCGCCGATGAGGTGGGCGTAAATGTCTTTGTGGGCAAAGACGCGTGTGGGTGCGGTGCAGATCTGACCTGAGTGAAAACCCCACACCGACGTGATGCCGCCGATCGCCTTTTTGAGATCTGCGTCATCAAAGACGATGCATGCACCCTTGCCGCCCAGTTCCATCAGTTGGCGCTTCATGGAAGCGCCGCACACCGCTCCGATCTGCTGGCCAACTGCGGTAGAGCCGGTGAATGACACCATGTCGACTTCGGGGGCCTCAACCACCGCTTGGGAGGGTTCGATTGCCGCGCCGGTGATGACGTTGACGACACCGGGTGGAAAACCGACCTCGTCGAGAATCTCTACGAGGCGGATCACGCCTAGAGGGTCTTGAGGTGCTGGTTTGACGATCACGCAATTGCCCATTGCGAGGGCAGGTCCGATCTTTCCGGCCATGTTGACCATCGGAAAGTTGTACGACGTGATGCACGTAACCACGCCGACGGGGACGCGGCGGGCGACAGCCCCCATGATGCCTCCCGGCGCCAAGGGGGTCGAGGGCATCACGGTCGGCTCAATCGCCTGTTCCGTCGGCTCCTGTGTGCCTTTGGCATACCGTCGGAGCCGTGCCGCGGCCTGAGGTACCTGAAGGTTACGGGCGACTTTCATGAGCGCACCCGTCTCGGCCTGAACGGTCGGGACGATGTCGGGCGTCAATTCGTCGAGTCGCTTCGCGGCTTTGTTGAGCAGTTCCGCTCGCTGGGACGGGCGTGTCCGCGACCAGCTGTCGAACGCCTCCGCGGCGGCAGCCGCGGCGGCTAACGCTTGGTCTCTTGAGGCTTCTGGAGCCCGACCGACCACCTGCTCGGTCGCGGGATTCACTACGTCGTAGGTGCCATTGTCTCCGGCAACCCACTGGCCGCCGATCAGCAGCTTGTACTCGCGAAGGTCATTCATCGCCCCTACTTCCCGCCCCATCGGAGCTGATCTTGATCGTCGGTGGCCGTACGCGGCTCAGCCCGTGCGCGACGACTCACACTTCCTCAATAACGCGGCGGCATCGGCCGCGGTCAGACCGCCAACTACGAAAGCGATTCCAATGCGGCGTCGTAGTTCGGCTCTTGGGTGATGTCTGAGACCAGTTCGGTGTGCGCAACGTTGCCATCGGCATCGACGGTGATCACGGCGCGTGCCATCAGCCCGGAAAGGGGTCCGTCGACCATCAAGAGCCCGTAGTCCTGTCCAAACCCCGGGCTGCGAAACGTCGAGGCGGTCACCACGTTCTCGATACCTTCGGCGCCGCAGAACCGCCCGAGAGCGAAGGGAAGATCGGCCGAGATGCAGATCACTTTGGTGTTCTCGAGGTTGGCCGCCTTCTGGTTGAACGTGCGCACCGATGTGGCGCAAACCGGTGTGTCGATGCTCGGAAACACGTTGAGAACGACCTTGCTACCCGCATACGCGCTGAGGTCGACTGCGCTCAGGTCTTGGGCGGTCAAAGAAAAGGCGGGCGCCTGCGAACCCGCGGACGGAAGGTCGCCGCTCGTGTGAACCTCATTGCCGCGCAAAGCTGTCGTTGCCATCTCAGGTGGGTCCTCTCGTCGGTGATGGATAAGCCATTTGAACCAACGTTCAAATGGCGGAGGCGAAGGTTACCGGACCCGCGCGACCGAGGTGATCGAAAACGCTGGGGTCGACTTGTGCGCGCCATCGTAGACCCCGCACGCCGGGATCAAATCCACACCCGTTTTCTCCACCGTGACGACGACTTCAGAAGTGGGGTTGGTCACGACGACCTCAAAGGTTGTGTGACCGATCTGGCGGGAATGAACCGTCCGTTCGCTCACATCCCAGTGGTCCAATGGGCTCTCGAAGGCGTCGGTCGGCCGGGAGGTGCCCGGGTCGTCCGCCGAGGAAACGCCCAAGACTTCTGTCATGGCGGCCCATTCGGCGACCTGGCCTGCACCCGGCGGAGCTCCCCACCAGCCTCGACCCATATCGCCGGCGCCCGTGGGAAGCTGGCCTGCCTCTCGAGCCTGGATCAGGTCGCTGGTTGCGTACGCCCACGTCCGCCCGCTCGGCATCTCTAACACGGTTGGCGCAAAACGATGCCCGCCAAGGTGCGACACCCGGCGCTGTTCGGCGCCTCCCAACCGTTGCCGGACGTCGAGAGCAAAGGACGCCCCTTTTGAACCGCAGCAGACGTCTCGACTCCCATGGGTGCAGATCAGCCATGTCCGTCTGGGCTGCAACTGGGTCCAGCCAGCTGGTTCCCACCACTCGGCCTGGATTGGTCCGCCTGCCGCCCAGTCGAGGCATTCAGCTAGGCGTTCCCAGTCTTCAGGGCGCGAATCGAGGAACGGCAACGTCCACACCGATGCACTCCCCGAGGCTTCGCGCAGGTACAGGGTGGCCATGAGAGGATGATCCTCACGAGGCACGGCCGCGAGGGTGACCAGACCGGTCAAGTTGGGGACGGTCGCGATCGTTGGTTCGTCCTCGATCTTGTGGGGCCACGGGGTGGGGACATCGATCACTAAGACCGCCGATGCGGCGATACCTGTACCGAGTGTTGTTGCCCCGGTGCGACGGGCAAACGCCGAACACCGCTCCCCCGGTTCGGGGACAGGAGCGCCTTCAATGTGGAGGGGCTGGTCTGTCATCGAAGGCTGCCTTCCGCTGAGAGGTCGGGAATCTGGGCCAGGAGATATTCGTGCCGGGTGCAGGTGAGACCCCGCGACCCGAGGGGTCGACCTGGTGTGTGGTGTCGGCGTCGTTACCGGGGCATGTCCAAGACGCGGTCGGAAATGATGCGGCGCATGATGTTCGACGTTCCCCCCATGATCGTGTAAGCGGGGGCATATGCGCTCGCGCGCGTGAGGGAATCGTCCAAAAGACCGGCCGCGCCGAGCGTTTGGTCGACAAAACGGGACACCCGTTGCTCATGCTCGGTACAAAAGCATTTGGTTGCGGCCGAAAAGCCTGCTGGCGCTTGTCCGAGTGCCTCGCGGTAGACCAGAAACCTTCCAAGGGTGTAGCCGGTTTCGATTGTTGCGATGGCTTGCCTGACGAGCGCGTCGCCCGAGTCGGCCTGAGCCTTGGCCGCCTCGTAAAGCCACCGGTTAGAGACGAGCCGGTCGATGCCACCGCGCTCGTGTTCGAGCTGACGCATCGTCTGGCGAAACGCCCCGCCTTCGGTTCCGACGAGGTTGTGACGCGGCACGCGGACATTGTCGAAGACGACCTCGCAGAAATGTCGGTTTTGGGTGAGGTCCTTGATGGGTGTGACCGTGATTCCGGGTGTCGACATGGGAACGATGATCTCTGAGATCCCCTCGTGCGGGCGTTCCCCTTTCGATGTGCGACAGATCAGGTAGCAGTAGTCAGCGACCTCACCAAAGCTCGTCCAGATTTTCGCGCCGTTGATCAGCCAGCCGTCCCCGTCGGGTTCTGCGGTGGTGCGGAGCGCTGCGAGGTCCGAACCCGCGTCGGGCTCAGACATGCCAATGCACCAGGTCGCCGTTCCGTTCAAGATGCCGGGTAGGAACGCCTCTTGTTGTTCGGGGGTGCCGAACTGGATCAGACACGGGCCCATCTGACGATCGGCAAACCACATTGAGGCAACGGGTGCCCCAGCAGAGATCAGTTGTTCGGCGACGATTACCCGCTCGATGTTGGGGCGACCCCCTCCGCCAAACCGCGTGGGCCAGGTCATTCCGATCCAGCCTCGATCGGCGAGGTCACCCGCGAACTCTTTGCTGTACCCGTTCATCCAAGAGTCGGAGTATCTGCCGTAACGGGCCACGGCGTCGTCGGCGACCTGGCGAGCCTGATCGGCAAGTGCGGACAGTTGATCGGTCAAAGCAAAGGAGAGCACGTCTCAATCTTGCCCGAAACCCGGTCCCTGCTCGTCGCTCCGGGATGCCGAAGGTCTGATTGTTCGACTTGACCCAGCTGAGGGCCTGTAGCCGCGCGCCCTCAGAGGCCCGTGCGTGACGTCAAGACACTCGGCGCGCTAATCTCATAGTGAGCGACTTAGCGTCTGCTGTTCGCTCGGTCGACGGCTTGAACGCAGCGGTCGACATAGGACGTTGGCGGGTTAACGAGATCGTTGTTCCGCTAACCACGGGCAGTAGGGTTGGGCCCCGTGCCGGGCACTCACGGTGCCCAACCCTGCCCCCACACCGCCCGTCATTCCGGTCGGCACGATCGGCACAGTCCCGACACCCGCACGTCGATCGTTTCGGGTTGAAAGTCGTCCAGGGCGATGAGCTCGGATTGAAGTTCGCCAACCATTGGCGTGCGGTGGTGGAGCACCCTCGCGCACCCGACACAGACCAGGTGAATCACCGCGTCAGCGTGCGCTTCTTCCCAATGGGTCCCGTCGTCCATGAGCGATTCGCGGACGAGTCCCAGCTCGGCAAACAAGGCCAGCGTTCGATACACCGACGAGCGGTTGACGCGTGGGTCGCGGTCTCGAACCAGATCGGCGATAACGCTCGCGCTGAGATGATCGGGATTCTGTTCGATCACCTGCCACACAGCGGTCCGGGCCGCCGTGACCCGATACCCAAACGGCCGAAGTGCTTCAGAGAGATCCACGCTCGTCGAACCTACTTTGCACAACTGTCCCGATGCGAGAGCACTACTGCGACTCATTTGCATTAACTTCGGGGTGTGATCAGGACTCGAACCGCGCCACCAACTGCACTCATTCGGGCTGTGAGGGTCGTGCGCGCTCCCAGCGCAGGCCTGGCGCGATGATCTCGACGTTGGCGATGCACGCGCCCGATGGGTTCTTGAGCCCGGCGGTTGCGGCGGTCATGGGCATCGTCGCTGCGACGGTGACCTGGCTGTCCCTTCGCGCGGCGGGCGCGACCTTGGCAGATAAATACGTCCCGCTCGCCGGCGTCTGTGCGGCATTCATTTTTGCCGCTCAAATGATCAACGTCCCGGTCGGTGCGGGTACGAGCGGGCACCTTCTTGGCGGCGCACTCGCAGCCATCCTCCTCGGTCCTTGGCTGGGTTCTTTGGTCGTCACCGTCGTCGTTGTCGTGCAAGCCCTGCTGTTCGCCGACGGCGGACTGACAGCACTTGGCTACAACGTCGTCAACATGGCAATCGTCCCAGCATTTTCGGCCTGGGCGCTGCTTTCCATCCTTACACCGCTCCTGCCAAAGAACCGCTCCGGGTTGGTGGCTGCCGGATCCATCGCGGCGGGGTTGTCGGTGGTTCTGGCTGCAGGCGCCTTCGCGATCGAGTGGCTTTTTGGAGCGACAGCGGCGGTGCCGTTCGACACCGTGTTCGGCGCCATGGTGAGCGTCCACGTCGCGATCGGCGTAATCGAAGGTCTCATCACGGGAATGGTGCTGGCCGCGGTGCTCAGCTCGCGTCCCGACATCGTTGAAGCAGCACGGGGTCTACCCGCGGCGATGACCAGCCCGACCGGTCGGATGGGACTGCGCCCGTTTGTGATCGCGTCGCTGCTGGCGACGGTGACTTTGGCGGTCGGTGTGAGCCAGATCGCCTCAACCTCTCCGGACGGGCTCACCACGGTCGCTGCCAGAAACGGGATACAAGGGTCCGAGGAGCCCCACGTTCTGGCGAGCAGCATGTTCGCCGACTACGCCACCGAAGGCGTAGATAACAAGTCGATGTCTCTCGCTGCAGCGGGCCTGACCGGGGTCACGCTGACGCTGCTAGTGGGCGCCGGGATGGTGGTGTCTGCCCGTGCGCTGAAAAGGGATGGGGGCAGTTAAGTGGGCGGACCCCATCGCCATCTTCACGTACATGCCGACACGCCCGCGGCGAGACTGCCCGCGCACACCAAGCTTGCTGGCCTGTTCCTGTTTGTCCTCGCAGTCGCCCTGACTCCTCCCCGATGGGCCGCAGCGATGGCCATCTACGGGTTGATCGTCGTCACGGCGGTTGTGGTTGCAAAGTTGCCGTTTCGCACGGTAGCGGTTCGTTTGCTGGTGATCGCCCCGTTCGTCGTGTTTGCCATCACCCTCCCGTTTATTGCAGGAGGTCCCCGTGTCGAGGTAGGCCCGCTGCGCGTGTCGGAAACGGGTCTGTGGAACGCGTTTGGAATCGTCGCCAAAGCCACTATCGGCGCAAGCGCCACGATCCTCGTGGCATCGACTACTGCCGTGCCCGAGGTAATCACTGGACTTCGGCGGCTCCGACTGCCCGCTGCCATGGTGACGATCATCGCCTTCATGTGGCGTTATCTCGACCTCATCGCCTCCGAATCGGGTCGTATGCGGCTCGCAATGGCGGCTCGGGGCTACCAACCCAGGTGGCTATGGCATGCACGGCCGTTGGCAAATGCCACGGGTGCCTTGTTCGTCCGCACCTATGAGAGAGGCGAGCGAGTGCATCAGGCGATGTTGGCTCGGGGCTGGACTGGCGAGATGCCAGAGACGTCGGATGTCGCCCCCGTCCAGACCATGCAATGGGCGATCAGCCTCG
>JAGNEX010000010.1:32005-45696 GCA_018003035.1 Acidimicrobiia bacterium | reverse complement strand
TTCGTCCGCACCTATGAGAGAGGCGAGCGAGTGCATCAGGCGATGTTGGCTCGGGGCTGGACTGGCGAGATGCCAGAGACGTCGGATGTCGCCCCCGTCCAGACCATGCAATGGGCGATCAGCCTCGCACCAGCAACTGCCGCGGCTCTGGTCTTGATCGCAGGAGCATTTGTTGCATAGACGAGTTGCGACCACGAACGCCGATGCCCCGACCCCGTTGGAGGTCAGTTGAGCATGTTGCGCGTTCGCTCGTTGTCCTACACGTATCCGGGGTCTACTCAACCGGTTCTGGCCGATGTCAGCCTCAGCCTGGATGCCGGTGAACGCGTCGCGTTGGTGGGACCGAACGGTTCGGGCAAAACCACGCTGGCTCTACACCTAAACGGGCTGGTCGGTGCACTCGACGGGTCGGTGGAGGTTGCTGGGATCGCCTGTACTAAAGCCAACCTCGCTGTGATCCGGCAGAGGCTCGGACTGTTGTTTCAGGACGCTAACGACCAACTCTTCATGCAGACCGTTCGCGAAGACGTCGCGTTTGGTCCCGCCAACCTTGCGCTCACCAAACACGAGGTGACGCACCGCGTTGAACGATCGCTCAGCGCCGTGTCCGCGTCTCACCTCGCGAGTCGCGCACCGCACCATCTGAGCGGCGGGGAGAAGCGGCGGGTAGCGATCGCCGCGGTCCTGGCGATGCAACCCGACGTGCTTGTCTTTGACGAACCGACCTCGGGGCTGGATCCGAAAGGCTGCGCGGAGCTTTCCAGCCTGCTGAATGGACTGGAACAGACCCAGTTGATCATCACTCACGACCTGCCCTTCGCACTCGCCACTTGTCCCCGGGTGTTGGTCCTCGATTCGGGAACCATCGAGGTCGATATGTCGACCGCAGATCTCATGGCAGATCAGGCACTGTTGGAACGGCATGACCTCGCGCTGCCATTTGGCTACGCCAATAGCTGACCAACCACATCGAACCATCCCATGGCGGCGGTACAGTCGCCGACGACAGGAGTCGGAACATGACTGAACGCAAGCTTCGAGGGGTCTTTGCAGGAGACGGTTTTCATTGGGTCGGCGATGGCTTCTATGTCACCCAGGTCTTGCCCGGCACCGAAGAGCTTCGCCAGCTCGCCGATCCCTTCCTGCTCATGGACTACCACCCGGTGCGGGTCTACGAGCCCACCGACACACCGCGGGGAGTTGGTCCGCACCCTCACCGCGGTTTTGAGACGGTGACCCTGGCGTTCGAAGGTGCCGTTGCCCACCACGACTCGACCGGTTCTGGCGGTGTCATCGGGCCGGGAGACGTGCAATGGATGACCGCCGCTGGCGGGATCCTCCACAAGGAGTATCACGACAAGGAGTGGGCAAAAACGGGTGGCCGGTTTCACATGATGCAGTTGTGGGTCAACCTCCCCGGCAAACACAAGATGGACCCGCCCCGCTACCAGCCGATCTTGGCGAGCCAAATGGGTAAGGTCGCTCTCGCTGGCGGTGGCGAAGCGACACTTATCGCCGGCTCGCTTGACGGCATCGATGGCCCCGCTGCGACGTTTACACCGATCGAACTCTGGGACGTCACCCTTGGCGATCAGGAACGCGCCGAGATCCCGGTGCCAGACGGTCACACGATCATGGTGTTCCCCATTGAGGGGCACGTCTCGACGGGCGACACGAGGATCGACGTTCAGACCCTCGGGGTCTTTGAACGCACTGGCGACTCGATCAGCCTCTCAGCAGGTGAGGGCGGCGCCCGTTTCATCGTGCTCGGCGGAGAACCGATCAAGGAACCGGTGATCTTCTACGGCCCCTTCGCTATGAATACCCGCGAAGAGATCCTTCGAGCGATCGAAGACTTGGAACGGGGCGAGTTCGGCTACCTGGAGTAGCGACAACCGATCAGTACCAACCTAAGGAGCGACAACATGTCGGCCGAGTCGAACAGATCAGATGACGCGGGTACGGAGTATTCCTTTGTCGACGACGGAGAATCTCAGCAGTACCAGCTGTGGATCGGACAAGAGCTCGCTTCCCTCGAGCAATATGTGCTGGAAGGGGACATCATCGACTTTGTCCACACCGAGACCCGCCCAGGCTTTACGCACCGGGGACTCGCCTCGACCCTCGTGAAAGACGCGCTTGACGACGTCCGAGCGCGGAACCTCAAAGTCCGTCCGTATTGCCAGTTCGTCAGCGAGTACATCGCAGAACATCCCGACTATCTCAACATTGTGGACCATCCCGAGCAGTTCGGACTTCCTCCCACATAGGCTGCCCGCGGCTTACCCTCGCAACGTTTCGAGCGTCCCATACCCCTGGCGTGAACCGTCGCCTCGACCGTTAGTCGGCACACGATGCGGGCGCGACTGGGGCCCCAGCGGGCATCGGTGAGCCAAGCGCCACGCCGGTGATCGGCCGAGGAGGAAACGGAATGGGTGAGGACAGTTCATCTGCCGGTGATTCGCGACCAAGCCGTGCGGACGACACCTCACAGGATTCTCGGACGGTCTCGGATCACCTGCAGGTCTCAGATCCCGTCGTCGAACGCCGCCTTCCACCCGCATGGCTCGACCGGTTGGGGCGCTCCGGTTGGGCCTTTCTGGGCATAGTCGGGTCGCTGGTCGTCGTCGTCCTCGCTCTGACGGCGCTGCGAGAGATCGTGGTGCCGCTCATTCTGAGCGCTTTCCTCGGGGTGATCTTTGCCCCAACGGTCGATCGGCTCGAACGCCACGGAGTGCCTCGCGGGCTGGGATCGGTCCTCGTCATCGCGATGATTGCAGCAGTCTTTGCCGGTACCGCATGGTTGGTCTCCTACGGCATCACGCAGCGCTCTTCTGAACTGAGCGCTGCTTTCGACAGCGCGCAGCGCCAACTCGAAGGCCTCGCTAAAGATTTCAATCTCCAGAACGTTCTCAAAGAGATCCGCAAGGGAGGCAGTTCTGCTGGGAGCTTGCTGTCGGGAGGTCTGGGCCATGCGGTCACCGGCACGCTCGGCTGGCTGGCGAGCCTGGTGTCCGGGCTGATCTTGGGCATCGTGTTGCTGTACTACATGCTCAAAGATGGGCGTGGTTTCGCGAAGGCGCTCGTGCCGCATGGTTCGGATGCGTCGGCGGCTCAAGTCCAAAGGATTCAAGACAGCGCGACCGCGTCGATCCGTTCCTACTTTCGAGGGCGGACGATCCTGGCGCTGGCTCAAGGGGCTGCGGTGGGCCTGATGATGTGGCCCATGGGTGTGCCGTTGCCTATCGCTGCTGGCGTGGTCAATGTGGTCGGCGCCTACGTGCCCTACCTCGGTGCCTGGATCGGGGGCGCGTTTGTCGTGATCATGGGCCTGGCGGGAGGCGGTGTCAGCTTGGCCTTGTGGGGACTCTTTGTAGTGCTGTTCGTCAATGTGGTGCTGGAGAACGTTCTTGAGCCAAAGGTGATGGGGTCGACGATGGACCTGCCGCCCATCGTGGTGTTACTGGCCACCGTCGCGGGCGGTCTGTTGGCAGGCTTGGTGGGTCTGGTGCTGGCTTCGCCGTTGGTATCGATCACCGTTGTCGTGTATCGCGAAGCGAAAAGCTCTGGCTTCTTCTCTCCCGGTGGGCGCCAATCTTCGGCATAGAGGGCAACGTGGCCTATCGCTACGAACCGACTGCCTGCGCTGATGGCCCTTCGATCCGTCGATGTTCGGCAGCGAGCATGGCGAGCAAGATCAAGTCGACGATGGCGAGAAACCAGAGGCCATTCAACGAGCCTGCGAGGACGCCGAGTCCGACTAGCGCTCCAACTGCGGCGATTCGTTCGACTGCCCAAACGTGGAACGCGCGGCGAACCGCGATGACGATGCACGCCAAGAAGAGGACGACGCCGCCGATCAGCATTGCTCGCACCGCGACGGCGACATCATCTGACGGATGCAGCGCAATGCCTTCAAGCCCTGCGGCCGCCACGAGAATCCCGGCCACGAGTGGCAAGTGCGCATACGTATAGACATCTCGTGCGAACCGCGCACGAAAGATGGGTTCTTCTACCTCGGTGTGTCGACGCTCGATTGCATGTGACGGGCGGTCGAAGTACCCCCACCAACACAGTCCGGCGAATATGCCCGACGCGATCAGAGCGAGCAGGAGTTGCGCGGGAAGGCCGTGACCGTCTTCCAGGGAATGGTTCACGGCCACGCCGATGGCGACCACTACTTCGCCGAGGGCGACGATGACCACGAGCCCGTGCCGTTCGGCGAAGTGACCCGGCCGAACCAGCCATGCCCCTTGGCCGGCGCGCACCGTCCCGGCGACTACGACCCCCATCGCTCCAAGCCACACGAGTTCTCTGGCACCACCGTCGAGGAAGGCGCCGAGGATCATCGCGGCCATGGCGACGAAGTTGGGCACCGACCACGTGAGCAGGGAACGCCGCACCTCATCGTCGTCCGCGACGCCAATGAGCATCGTGTACAAGGCAATGACCATGATCACCGCGAGCGAGATGACAAAGATCATCCCGCCGTCGCCGAGCGCAGTCGAGACCGACGCACCCATGGGGATGCTCGCCACCGTTGCAGCCAAGAAGATGAGGCGTACCGTGCGGGAGTTGCCTGCCACAGCGTTGGCCGACCAGGTGAACTGGGTCCACGGAAGCCACATCATGAGCAAGAGCAGCGAAACGTCGGCGACGGTTGACCAGTACGGCTTGGCGAGGAGCACGGCAACAAGCTGGGAGAACGCAAAGACGTACGACAGGTCAAAGAAGAGTTCGGCGGGGTCGGCCGTGAAATCGGCTTCGCGGTCGGGAATCAAGATCGGTCGCATCGGCCGCAGCATACCGAGAGGGTTCGGCGGGTAGGTGGAAGATCGCATAGGCCGGTCGGCGTCGACTGGGTCCGTCGTTCGTTTTGCGGAGCGCCAGCACAGCGGCCCGGACCTTCTGGTGAGTTCCCGGGACCGCTTGGCGCGATGTGGCTAGCGTTGGCAGGTAGAACGAACGGCCAACGTCCCCGACTTCAAGGAGTTCCCGTGGCGATCTGTAGTCACATCCCCAGCGATCTGAACCCGCCCGAACCTCAGACCCCAAACGGGTGCACCGAATGCATCGCCGAGGGGCGGCATGACTGGGTTCACCTGCGCGAATGCCAAACCTGCGGATTCGTTGGGTGCTGTGACAGTTCTCCGGGACGCCACGCGACCAAACATTTTCAGGGTCACCACGACCACCCACTCACCCGTTCGATGGAACCGGGAGAAGACTGGTGGTGGTGCTACATAGACGAGGTGATGTTTATGGTGCCGGGCGCCCCTCCGTCACCAACGCGGACCGATTGACGGCACTTCAGACCTTGCGCAGCGCTCCGTTCCGGCGGGCTGCGTCACATTCCCCCGGGTCTCAGAGGACCTCCGGGGTCCTTTCGCGGAGCAGAGCAACACGTGGTGGCTTCAGAACACCCAAACGGTGGAACAAGAACCTATGGCGGCGAGACGGTGTTGGAACGCCAGGCCCGTCGCCGCCGCCAGTTCCTGGCGGCCGGCCTAGAGGTGTTCGGAACAGTCGGCTACCGCTCGGCCACGGTCCGCCACATCTGCCGCGAGGCAGGGCTGACCGACCGATACTTCTATGAAGCCTTCTCAAACCTTGAGGATCTACTCATCGCGGTCTACGACGAGTCGACCGACCGCCTCTTTGACTCGGTCGTCAGTGCGGTCCGCTCGCCTGGTCTGTCCATTCCGGAGATGGCGTCGATCGGCATGAACGCCTTGCTTGCATTGGTCGAATCCGATGCTCGCCTTGCCCGGGTGGTGTGGTTCGAAGTGTTGGGAGTCTCCCCGCGGGTCGACGCTCGCTATCTCGATCGGATGGCGCAGTTCGGCAGCCTGATCCTGTCGGCCGGTGCTGGGTCGCAAGAACCCGGGGTGTCGGAGGGACGAGGGCCAGCCAACAGCGGGCAAGCGCCCGTTGGGCTGGCGACGAACCGTCGTGTGCGGACTCTGGCAGACGCTGCGGTCGGCGGGATCAGTCACGTGATCATGACCTGGGTTCTGGGCGGATTTCAGCCACGCAGAGAAGAACTTGCAAGCGATCTCTCGGTCTATCTGACCGCGCTTGCAGCGCAGCGAAGCGCATCGATAAAGCAGTTGGGAGTGTAGATGTAGCCCGGCCGTGTTCGGTTCCGAAACCTTGATCTTCAATCTGACGACAAGCATCGTCAGATTGGGCTAGGGTGTCCGCTTATCGGAATGGAGGGGCCATGAACGCTGGAAATGCCGCTTCTCGTGCGGTTGTCGAGCAGCCTGATACGCATGTCTTTACCGTCGCCATCATCGGGAGCGGATTTGGCGGTCAGGTTGCCGCCATGAACCTGATCAAGCGCGGTATGAACGACTTCTGCATCCTTGAACGCCGCGCCTTCATGGGCGGCACGTGGTGTCAGAACACCTATCCCGGTGCGGCCGTTGACGTCCCGTCGCCCCTGTACTCGATTGCCGGTGAACGCTTCCCCTGGAGCCAGATGTACGCCGGGCAAGAAGAGCTTGAGCGATACACCAACGGCGTTATCGATAAGTACGGCCTGCGCAAGTACGCGCTGACAAACAGCAATGTTGAACGCCTTGAATGGCTGGACGATCACTGGGTCATCACCCTCACCGGCGCACCCGCGGTCGAAGCCAGGTTCGTGATCAACGCCACCGGACCTTTGAGCACCCCGGTTATTCCCGATTTTCCGGGCCGAGACACGTTTGGTGGGGTGAGCTTCCACACCAACGCCTGGGACCACTCCGTCGACTACCGGGGCAAGAGCGTGGCGGTCATTGGCTCTGGAGCAAGTGCCGCCCAGGTGATCCCGGCAATCCAACCCGATGTCGCCCAACTTCACGTCTTCCAACGAACGCCACACTGGGTCCTCCCCCGCCATGACCGGGTGTTTTCTCACTGGCAGAAGGCGGTTTTGAAGGCACCCGTCGCGCAGACGGCGTTGCGCAGCTGGATCTATTGGGCCCTTGAGAGCCGTGTGATCGCGTTCAAGTATTCGAACTCCATCTTGAAGCGGTTCGCCGAACAACCTGCCTTAACCCACCTGCGCCAGCAAGTACCCGACGAGACTCAGCGAGCAGCCCTGACCCCCGACTACACGATCGGGTGTAAGCGGATCATCCTGTCGAGCACGCTGTATCCGGCATTGGCCGCCGACAATGCGACCCTCCACCCAGCTGCAGACGGCATCGAACGCATCGACGAAACCGGCATTGTTACCAAGTCGGGCGAACATGTTCCCGTCGATATCATCGTCTGGTCGACCGGCTACGACGCTACGGACGGCATGATTACCTACCCCGTCGTCGGGCGCGGCGGATGCAAACTGTCCGAATTCTGGAGCGAGTTCCCCAGGGCCTATCTGGGCACCGCCATTCCCAATTTTCCGAACCTGTTCATCGTTACCGGACCCAATACTGGCATTGGCCACACCAGTGCCCTATTTGTGATCGAAGCTCAAATGGAATACATCATGCGCGCTCTCGATCACGTCAGGTTTAAAAAGGCGACGACGATCGAGGTTACTGCCGCCGCAGAAGAGGACTACACCTCAATGATCCATCGAGAGATGGATCAAACGGTGTGGAAATCGGGAGGCTGTAACTCGTGGTACCAGTCCAAATCCGGACATGTCATAGCAATGTTTCCGGGCTTCTCGTTTAGCTTTCGCATGATGGCGCGGTTCTTTCGGGCTAGCCATCATGTCGTCTCATAACCCCCTTTACCGACGCCTCATATGGGCTTGACTTTCTAAGGACCGCCTAGACATGCGAAACATCACTGGAAAGGTCGCCGCGGTAACCGGCGCTGGAAGCGGAATCGGACGAGCGTTGGCGCTTCGCCTCGCTCGGCGTGGGTGCCATGTCGCCCTCGCCGATATCGATGAGCGAGCGGTAAACGAAACCCTGGAGATGCTGGGCGAGTACCCGATCGAGGCGTCGGCGACGGTGCTAGACGTCGCCGACGAGGCGGCGGTCTATGCGTGGGCCGATGCTGTGGCGACCGACTTTGGCCAGGTCAACCTGGTCTTCAACAACGCCGGGGTTGCGCTGTCGGGCACGGTCCAAGATCTCTCCATCGAGGACTATCGCTGGATCGTCGATATCAACCTATGGGGCGTGATCTACGGAACGAAGGCCTTTTTGCCCTATTTAGAGGCCTCGGGCGAAGGCCACATCATCAACGTGTCAAGCGTCTTCGGGCTCACCGCACAACCCCTGATGAGCGGATATAACGCGACCAAATTTGCCGTTCGGGGATTTACCGAATCGCTCCGCCAAGACCTCGAACTGACCGATTCGCCGGTGTCGTGCACCTGCGTCCACCCGGGGGGCATTCGCACCAACATCGCCAAATCGTCGCGGGTCGATCCCAGCATTGAGCGGGTGACCGGTTCGTCGTCGAAATCGTCCCGAACCGACTTTGAGCGGACCTTCATAACGTCGCCCGACTCAGCTGCCCGCCAGATCATGCGTGCGGTCGAGGCGGACAAGCGGCGGGTGCTCGTCGGACCGGACGCCAAGCTGTACGACCTGATCGCACGGATCGCCCCGACGGGCTACCAGAAGATTTTCACCTCGCTGATCCGCGTTCGCCGTTGGCGGAGCGAACCGAGTGCGGGCGAGCAAGCGGCGCCCGTTGTTCAGGTAGTTCCTGCTTCTTAAGACCGCGAGTTCGAGGGCAGAAAGCACGCGGGCGCCCCGGTGTACAGGACGCCCCCGTCCGATCGTGATCTGTTCAAAGCGCCAGCCCTGGGCGTGGGTTCCACCGAGCGTGGACCCACTCCCCAAGGACTGACCTAGCGCAGGTCGAATCGATCTAGTTCCATGACCTTTGACCAGGCGGCAGCAAAGTCGTCCGCAAAGCGCTGCGCGCCGTCGGCCGCCGCGTACACCTCGCTCAGCGCCCGAAGCCGCGAGTTAGATCCAAAGATCAGATCGACGCGTGTCGCCGTCCACTTCGGCTCACCGGTCCCCGCGTCCGTGCCGACAAAGCGCTGACCGGTACCGTCGTCGGACCACGTGATTCCGGCGTCAAGCACGTTGACAAAAAAGTCGGTGCTCAACGTGCCGACCCGATCGGTGAACACACCGTCGTTGGTCGAACCCGCAGTCGCCCCCAGTACTCGGAGGCCGCCGACGAGCACCGTCATTTCGGGTGCCGTCAGGCCGAGGAGGCACGCGCGGTCGATGAGGGCATCTTCGGGGCGGCGGGGCTCCGCAGGACTGTTGAAGTTACGGAAGCCATCGGCCCGAGGTTCGAGCGGACCGAATGATCCGGGATCGGTTTGCAGATCAGAGGCGTCGGTGCGGCCGGGTGTGAACCTCACCGAGATGTCGAGCCCGCCTGCGTTCGCGGCCGATTCGATAGCTAGCCCGCCCGCCAGAACGATCAGATCGGCGAGCGAAATACGCACGTCATCGGTCCGACCTTCGTTGAATCGGCCGCGGATGGTTTCGAGCCCTTCGAGCGTGGCGTTCAACTCCTCGGGGTCATTCACGGGCCAGTGACGCTGCGGCTCTAGACGCACCCGAGCGCCGTTCGCTCCCCCGCGGTTGTCGCTGTCCCGGAACGTCGAAGCTGACGCCCAAGCCAACTTGACCAACTGAGCGGTCGACAGGTTGCTCTGGGCGATCAAGTCTTTGAGCGCGCCGACGTCTGAGTCGCTGACCAGCGCGTGCTCCACTGCGGGGAGCGGGTCTTGCCAAAGGAGCTGTTCGGTTGGGACCAACTTGCCCTTGTACCGGGATAACGGGCCCATATCGCGGTGGGTGAGTTTGAACCACGCGCGAGCAAACGCGTCGGCGAACTGGTCTGGATTCTCGTGAAAGCGTCGCGAGATCGGTCCATAAATCGGATCTTCCCGGAGCGACAGGTCGGTGGTCAGCATCATCGGCTGGTGGGTCACATCGGGAAGATGCGCATCGGGCACCGTGCCGCTGCCGGCGTCGCCCTTGGGCTTCCATTGGTGGGCTCCTGCCGGGCTCTTGGTGAGCTCCCATTCGTAGCCAAACAGGGTGTCGAAAAAGCCCATATCCCACGCCGCGGGCGACGAGGTCCAGGCGCCTTCCAGCCCACTCGAAATCGTGTCGGCGCCTTTGCCCGACCGGAAACTGTTCGCCCAACCAAGCCCCATCTGCTCAAGCAAGGCGCCCTCGGGTTCGGGTCCGACGTGATCGGCACTCCCCGCGCCGTGCACCTTCCCAAAGGTGTGGCCGCCCGCGATGAGCGCCACGGTCTCTTCGTCGTCCATGGCCATGCGGGCAAAGGTCTCGCGGATGTCGCGTGCGGCCGCAACCGGATCGGGGTTCCCGTTTGGGCCTTCAGGGTTGACGTAAATCAGACCCATCTGCACCGCTCCCAGGGGGTCACTGAGTTCACGGTCGCCGGTGTATCGCTCGTCGGCAAGCCACGTCGCTTCGGGCCCCCAGTAGACGTCCTCTTCGGGTTCCCATACATCGGCACGTCCGCCGCCAAATCCGAACGTGGTAAAGCCCATCGATTCGAGGGCGACATTGCCGGCCAAGATCATCAGATCAGACCACGACAGTGAGCTGCCGTATTTCTGCTTGATCGGCCACAGTAGGCGGCGTGCCTTGTCGAGGTTGACGTTGTCTGGCCAGCTATTGAGCGGCGCGAATCGTTGGCTGCCGGTGTTGGCTCCCCCGCGGCCATCCGAGATTCGATAGGTACCAGCCGAGTGCCAAGCCATCCGAATGAAGAGGGGGCCGTAGTGGCCGAAGTCCGCAGGCCACCAGGGCTGGGAGTCGGTCATCAGCGCGTTCAAGTCGTCGATGACGGCGTCGAGGTCTACATCTTCAAACGCTCTCGCATACTGGAAGTCGGCCCCCATCGGGTCTACTTGGGGCGAGTTCTTGTTGAGGACGCGCAGGTTCAGCTGTTCGGGCCACCAGTGCTGGTTGGCGGTCGAACCCGTGGCATTGGCTGGCAGGTGCATCACCGGGCATCGTGCCGCCGGTGCCGTATCGGCTTCGACGGTACCGGGACCCGGCGCGACAGGTACATCAAACTCTTCGGACATTTGCTTTCCCCTCAAATGGGCAGTTCTCTTGGAAATATGACGAAAGCGGGGTCGAACGCGTCAATAAATGCTACGGGCCGCCGCATCATGTCGTCACGGAAAATTGCGATATGTGCTGGTGTCTCACTATCAAACTTGAGCAAAAACTGCTCTGAGTTGAGAACAAATTCGGTTAGCGGAAACGCAATAACAACAAGGCGTTTGCAACGACGACGAGCGTCGACCCTTCATGCGCGATGACGGCAGGCCCAATACCGACGCCCGACAGAGTTGCGGGCACGAGAACGGCGACCATACCGAGGCTGATCGCGAGGTTTTGGCGGATCGTTCGGCGGGCTCGGCGCGAAAGGGAAACCAAGAACGAGAGCTGCTCAATGCTGTTGCTCATTAAGGCAATGTCTGCGGTTTCAAGCGCCACCGCGTTGCCGCTTGCACCCATGGCGATTCCCACATCGGCGGCCGCCATCGCCGGTGCATCGTTCACCCCATCGCCGACCATGGCGGGGGCTCCGCCGCGGGCTCGGAGCTCTTTGACGGCGGCGACCTTGTCGGCCGGCATCAGTGCGCCGCGTGCGTCATCTATACCGAGCTGACCGGCAACGCACGCGACCGTCGCGTGGGCATCGCCCGACAGGACCACAAACCTGGAAATGCCTGCGGTTCGCAACGCGTCAATCGTTTGAGCCGCTTCGGGTCGAACCGTATCTCGCAGTGCAATCACGCCGATGACACGACCGCTTTCAGCGACCGACACCATCGTGTCGCCGGTTTCGGTCAGCCCTTTGAGCAAGACGTCCGCGCCAGAAGAGGCATCCGCAGCCAGGGAAGCATCCGCGCCCGGAGCAACGTTCGAACTGGTGGCTCGGCCGACCCGGATGTCGGTCGCGTCGATCCGGGCAGATGCGCCTCTCCCCGGCTGTACTGAGACCGTTTCGGCACGCGGCCAAACACGGTCGATCCCCTCGGCGACGGCAGCGTCGGTGATCGCACGGGCCAGCGGGTGATCGACCAGCGACTCGACCTGGTAGGCGCGGCCGAGGACCTGCTCTCGGCTGGTGCCGGCTGCGGGGATGACATCGGTGACTGTTGGCTCTCCACGTGTCAACGTTCCGGTTTTGTCGAATGCCAGCGTGTCGACGGTGCTCATCGCCTCAAGCGGACCGCCGCCTTTAATCAGGACTCCACGCTGGGCGGCACGTGCGATGGCGGCCAACACGGCGCTCGGCGTCGCGATAGCGAGCGCGCATGGGCTGCTGGCGACAAGCACCGCAAGGCCGCGGGCGACGCTGTCTCTGATCGGTACCCCGAACAAGGGCGGCACAAGGATCGTGGCAGCTGCCAGCACCAGCACTCCGGGCACAAACACGCTGACAATCCGTTGAAGTTGGCGTTGGGTTGGAGAGACCTGCGTTTCGGCCTCGGTGATCATGGCGGCCACCCGAGCCATCGTCGACTCCTTGGCGAGGCGCGATACCGACACCTCGAGGGTTCCACTGCCGTTTAACGTGCCTGAGACGGCCCGGTGTTGAGGTGCGACCTCAGTGATATCGGGGACGGTCTGCTCTCCCGATCCGAGGTGTACCGGAAACTTGTCGACGGGGATCGGCTCGCCCGACACCGCGGATTCGTCGACCGCCGAGCTCCCAGCGACGACGACGCCATCCACGGGGACGCGGTCATATGGACGAACCACGACGACGTCTCCGACGCAGAGCGCGGCCAGCGGGACTGCGTTGTTCGGGTCACTGGCGAGGCGTGCCTCATCTGGGGTGAGGGTCTTGAGCGCGTCGATCGCGCTGCCCGCCCGGTTCATTGCGAAGCCTTCGAGTGCGTGACCCAAACTGAACAGGATGAGCAGCAAGCTAGCTTCGGTCCACTCTCCGAGCAGCGCCGCCCCGATCGCGGCGATCAACATGAGCTGGTCAATGTCGAAGGCCCGGGCGCGAAGCGACAGCACCACATCCCGACCGACTACCCATCCACTCAGGGCCGTCGCAACGATGTCGAGCGCACGTACGGTCCCGTCCGGAATCCAATGTTGGGAACCTCCGAACCAGCTCACCGCCCTCGCGAGTACGAACACGGCGAGCGCCAAGAGGACGGCGGCCGTGCCAGTGCTGCCGTGGTGCTGGTGCCCCGGTTCGGCGTCGTGGCGCTGCTGGTCATGCTTATGCTCGCCGCGGTGACCGGCGCCTTGACCGCCGGCGTGAGCGGCATGACGGTTGCCCGCATGACCGTTGCGCGCAGAACGGTCACCATCGAATGGGTCAAGGCGGTCGACCCCGCGCAGGATCTGCGTTTCCGAGGTCATGGTCCGGTCGTACTCCACGCGGACCAGACCTTCGATGGTCACCACCGCGTCGAGCACGCCCGGTAGGGAGCGCACGAGGTGGGTGAGTGAATTCGCTCGAGAGGAATTGCCAACCGCGCCCAGTTGAGAGATCAGGTGGCCGTACCGACTGTCGATCCGCGCTCCGAGCGCCCGCACCCTGTCACCGAGGTCTTGCCCCGACACCGCCCCCGGCGCGACGTGCAAGCAGAGCTGGAGAGAATCGGGGTGCGTCCCGTGGCCGTCGATGTGGACACTTTCAACACCGTCCAAGCGGGTGATCGCGGTCAAGAGTTCGTCGACACATTTGTC
>JAGNEX010000010.1:8042-31905 GCA_018003035.1 Acidimicrobiia bacterium | reverse complement strand
AAGAAGACAAAGAAGATGGCAGCAAAGAGGTCTTTGAGTGGTTCGATCAGCGCGCTCGCTCGCTCTTGAGCCTGCCCGGAGAGCGCGAGTCCGACGAGAAACGCTCCGACCGCGGCCGAGATCTGAAGCTCTTGGGCAAGCCCCCCGACTAGCAGGGTCAAGCCGAACACAGCGAGTAGCAGCGCCTCGTTGTTGCCGCGGTCGAGGCGAGACGACATGTGATAGCCCCAGTTGAGGCTCAACCAGAGCACGACCCCGACCGCGCTCAGTGCGATCAGGACCGTCGTCGCCGTGGACGACAGGCTGCCCCCAATGACGAGCGCGGCGGCAAGGGGCAGATAGACCGCCATTGCAAGGTCTTCGATCACGAGAAGATTGAGGATTGACGGGGTTTCCCGGTTACCGACACGATCGAGGTCGGTCAGCACTTTTGAGATGACTCCGGAGGAAGAAACCCAGGTCACACCGCCCAAGATCAGTGCCGCCTGGTTTGACCAACCCAGGAGGAGGCCTGCGGCGAATCCGCAGGTGAAGTTCAACCCAAAATCAACGAGCCCCGGCTTCACTCCGGTTTTCAAACCATGACGCAACTCGTCGCTGGTGTATTCAAGCCCCAAAGCCAACAAAAGAAGTAGGACACCGATCTCGGCCCCGAGAGCAACAAACTCTTCAGAAACTCCAAGATCGGCAATGCCCCCCTCCCCGAGCGCGAGTCCAGCGATCAGGTAGAACGGCACGGCCGACAGGCCAAAACCCGACGCCACTCGCGACAGACCAGCCAAAAGCAGCGTAAGCAGCCCGATCTCGATGAATGCCTGCGCCGCGTCTGCTGACGCCGCGCCGATCATGGCAGCGCCGATGGGGCCGTGCGGCGACGGCAGGTTCCTGCGCCATCCGTCGAGCGAGAGCTCATTTTCCGAAGAGCCCTTGGACAGTGGCGAGCCCCTCGGCGGTACCGATGGCCACGGCGACATCGCCAGCTTCGAAAGTGAAGTCCGGTTCGGGCGCTGCGAAGGTCTGAGTACCTCGGATAACCGCCACGATCGACACCCCCGATCGGGAACGAATCTGGCCCTCGCCGATCGACCGCCCCACGTAGGCGGAGCCGTCGAGGACGTGCAACCAGTCGATGGCCAAGCCCTCGACATCTTGTTGGACCGCTGCGGCGACTTCGCTGACCCGGGTTGCACCCAAGAGTTCGGCGAGCGCGCGGGTCTCTCCAACGGAGAGGCGCAGAGTCGTGGCGCAGGCGTCTGGGTCGTCACTGCTGTAGATCAGGACATCGCGGCGTCCGCCCCGGTGGACGATCACGCCGAGTTGGTCGCCGTCTTCGGTGTCAAAGTCGTATCTGACTCCAACGCCGGGAAGAGGAGTTTCGCGGACGTCCACCATGGCCGGATCCCTTTCGCGCACGAACCTTCCCGGGGAGGTTAGGGGATGGGGTGCTCTGGTAGGTTCCGGGTCGTGCTCCCTGACGAACTGACGGCAACGTGAACGCGGCCAGCGCAACATCTGCCGGCGCGAAACCAGCGGGCCCGACCCAGCGAGACGGTACGACCGGGTTGAAAGTGAGAGGCCTCACCAAACGCTACGAGGGGCTCACGGCGGTCGATCGGCTAGACCTCACCGTTCCCTCCGGAAAGGTCGTCGGTTTTCTAGGCCCAAACGGCGCGGGCAAAACCACCACCATGCGAGCGCTACTCGGGATGACAACGATCGATTCGGGCACCATGGCCTGGAACGACGCGCCAATCACGTCGTCCACGCGCCGAATGATCGGGTACATGCCCCAAGAGCGCGGGCTCTACGCCCGCATGCGCGTCAAAGAGCAGATCATCTACTTCGGTCAGCTGTCAGGTTTGGGTGCCCGCGCTGCAAGCGAACGCGCCGATCGGTGGATCGACGACCTGGACCTCGGCAACCATGCAGACAGCCTGGTCCAAGAGCTGTCAGGTGGCAACCAACAGCGTGTTCAGTTGGCTGTTGCGTTGGTCCACGATCCGCCGCTGCTCGTCTTAGATGAGCCATTCGCCGGGCTCGACCCGATCGCTGCTCAGACGATGCGTCGGATCATTGCGCAACGGGCGGCATTGGGGGCGGCGGTGCTGTTTTCTTCGCATCAGCTGGACATGGTTGAAGAACTCTGTGACGAGGTGGTCATCATCGCGTCCGGCCGCGAGATGCAGGCCGGCGCCGTTCCCGACCTCCGGGCTGCCGCCGACGTTAGGGTGTTGACGGTTGAATGGCAGGATGAGCCTCCGAGTTGGGTACCACCGTTTGGCACAATCGTCCGCCGAGAGGGTCGAGAGTTGGTGGCGGAGGTCCCGGCCGCGAGCGATCTGAACGAGTTGCTCGTGGCGGCCAGCGCCGCCAGCAAGATTGCTTCGATCCGCCTCGAGCCTCCGCCCCTTGAGCAGGTTTTCGCCCAGGCCGTTGCTTCGGCCACCTCTCGGACGGAGCGCCCGCATGACGCCGTCTAACCGGCAACCGCCCGCCGCCCAGAACTCCTCTTCTCGCGGCAACTCGAGCGCCTCAGCTGTGTGGCTGGTGGCCCGCCGAGAGATCAGAACCCGGTCGCGAACCAAGGCCTACCGCGCTGGCGTTGTGATCATGTTCATCTTGATTCTCGGCGGCATCGGCCTGTCCAAGGTGGCGTCGAGTGACACGACTACGTCGTCGATCGTCGTTGGTTTGAACGGCAAAGGAATCGAGTACGTCGACGACTTCTCATCGGTCGGTCCCGACGTGTCGACCAAGGTCGTCGCTGGTAACAAGCAACGACAGCTTCTGCTTGACGGCGACGTCGACGTTGTCTTTGACGGTGAGAGTCTGCTGTGGAATCAGTCGGCAGATCCGTCGGTCGAGGTCATCGTCTCATCGGTGGTGTTTAACCGCGATGTTGCCCAGCGTGCCGCCGACGCGGGCCTCTCGCCCGAGGATCTCTCAGATCTCCTCTCCCCTCCCCAGATCGCCAACGAGTTCATCGACGAGGAAGACGCGACGGACGGTGCCCGCCTGACCGCAGCGCTGGTGACGTCGGTCGTGATCTTCATGTTGATCCAGCTTTGGGGCTCCTACATGACGATGGGCGTCGTCGAAGAGAAGCAGTCGCGAGTCGTTGAGGTGCTGCTCGCCCAGGTTGACTCGCGCACCCTCCTCCTTGGCAAGACGTTGGGGCTTGGGCTCCTTGCGGCCTTCCAGATGGGAACCATGTTGGTTGCGGCAGTGATCGGCGGTCTGGCCTTTTACAGTTTGTCGATCCCTGGCGACGTCTGGGCTGCGGCGCCCGGCTTGCTGTTGTTCTTCGTGCTCGGACTTGCCTTCTACCTGACGCTGTTCGCCGCTGCGGGGACGTTGGTCTCGCGTCAAGAAGACGTTCAGGCAGTGAGCCTGCCAGCGTCAATGCCGCTGATCATCGGCTACATCATCACCGCTGGCGCGGTCACCGAACCGCACAACCCGGTCGGTGTCGTGGCGTCGCTGATTCCGTTCACCGCCCCTATCGTGATGCCGTTTCGCCTTGCAAGTGGCGGCGTGCCGATCTGGCAGGTGGCGCTGTCGACAGGGTTGCTGCTGGTCGGGACCTGGTGGATGATCAAAGTGGCTGGGCGCGTTTACCGCATGCTCTTGTTGCGCACGGGTACTCGGGTGAAGTGGAGCGAAGCGTTCGCCGTCGCCACCGGCCGGGAGTCGTAGCCGCCGGCCGCGCCTGGCGTTTGGCTAGCTGTACAACTGGGACTGCAAATAGCGCTCGATGCCGATGACGTCGATTGCGTGGAGCTGCGTTTCGATCCAGTCGAGGTGGTCCTCTTCACCGACGACGAGGTCTTCAAGCATCTCGCGGGTGCCCGGGTCGCCTTCTTCCAAGGTGAGCGAAACGCCACGCCGGTACATCTCGACGGCGGCTTCTTCCAGCTTGCGATCGAGTTGCAGCTGCTCAAGCGGTGTTTCGCCGACCCGCACGCTGCCGAGTCGCTGAAGATTGGGCATTCCCCCGAGCAGGATGATGCGGTCGGTAAGGCGTTCGGCGTCGCGCATTTCTTCAATCGACTCTTCGCGGTACTTCTCTGCCAGCCGGGCCCAACCCCAGTTTTGGCACAGCTTGGCGTGAGCAAAGTACTGATTGATCGCTGTGAGCTCGGCGGTAAGCGCTTCGTTGAGGAACTCGATGACTTTGGGCGAACTGTTCATGCGGCCGAGGATACAGGTTGCGCGTCGCTGGTCAGCGTTCCGTTCGTTGGCTGCAGCGCGGCCCGCGGCGTCGGATCGAGTCCGCTGAGAATCTCGGCGATCAAGGGGCGACATCCGCCGCATTGGCCGCCGGCGCCGCAGGTATCGACGATGCTGTCGACCGATACGGCGCCTTGACGTGCCAAGTCGGCGATTACCGAATCGTTCATTGCCAGGCAGTGACACACGACCATCGGTGCTGACCTCCTTGTGATCCACCAGTATTAGGTGCACCTAACTTACTGCGAGTGGGGTACCGGCTTCCATGCAGGGGTGAGCCTTACAAAAGACGTGTTCCGATACGGCGACCGACAGTGGCGGGTGATTAAGGTTCCCTAACTTTATCTGTAGATGTTGGTTGACTTTGCGACGTGGAGATCACGCAGTCACGCCGTTGCGCGCTGCGAGGAGCAAGTCGCTCCAAAGCTTGGAGGTGTCCCGTGAACACGAATGATGCTCGAACACCGGCGAGCGGTGCGACCCCTTTGCCGAGGTCAGTGCCGCGTTCGACGGAGGGCTTAATCCGCGAAGATGGGGGTGCGGACCGCACCGCTGCCCGCTCGCACCCGTTGGCTTGGCAAAAGGCGGCCGCGACCATGGTCGCTGCCGCGTTCTTGTCGGTAGCTGTGGGTTGCGCGTCGGACGACGATCAGAACGCTGGTTCGGTCACCGAACTGACCAGCGCCTCCAGCCAAGACACCGAGGCATCAGGCACCGGTGCCGGCATCGACGCATCCGGCATCGACGCATCCGGCATCGACGCATCCGGCATCGACGCATCCGGTTCTGCAACCGGGATATCGGAAGAAGATCTGGCGACCGTTACCGACAACGAACTGGTCGTCCAGGCAGTCAAGGACTACGAGGTCTACGTCGCCGCCCAGATCGCCACCCTCCAATCCGACACGACCCGATTCACCGATGCCGTCCGCTCCGGCGAGGTTGAGCGCGCCAAGGCGCTGTATCCGGTGTCGCGTCGGTCGTGGGAGCGGATCGAGCCAATCGCCGGGCTCATCCCCGAGATCGATGGCGCTCTCGATGCTCGTGAAGACGACTTTGACGGGCCCGACGACCCCGCCTTTCAAGGATGGCATCGCCTCGAATACCTCATCTGGGAAACGGGTGACCTGTCTGGCGCGGGTCCGGTGGCGGACCAACTCGACGCCGATGTCCAGGTACTCGCAGACGAGGCTAAGGCCCTGACATTGAGTGCTGGAGTCCTGACGGTCGGGGCGCAGGAACTCATCGAGGAGGTTGCCGCGCCGGACGGCAAACTGTCCGGTGAAGAGGAGCGCTACTCCGAGACCGATCTCTACTCGTTTCAAGCCAACGTGGAAGGCTCACAAGCCCTTGTCGAGATGTTGGCTCCGGCGTTGGCAGACGCGGACCCGGAGCTGCTCGCCGAGATCGACGCACTTTTCGGGGACCTCAACGCACAGTTGTCTGCTCTGGGCAGCTTCGAATCGGGCTATCCCCCCTATAGCGATGTCACGGCGAAACAGCGGTCCGAGTTTGCAGCGACCCTGGGTGAATTGTCAGAGGAGCTGTCTCTGATCAACGGCACCTTGGGCCTCGCCTAGGCGCAGGACTAGCTGATGAACCGTCGCCATTTCCTCAAAACCGCCACCTCGGGCGCAGCCGTTGGCTTACTCGCTTCCTGCTCGTCTCAAGCCGAGACCCCGGCGAACGCCGGGCAACAGCCCAGGTCCACGGATGTTCTGTCCGCCGGAACAACACACCGCAGCGATCCAACCTCGGCGCTGTATCCCTTCCGTTCACAGCATCAGGCGGGGGTGTTAGCACCTCCGTCGAATCATGCTGTCGCCGCAGCGTTTGATCTCGGCGCAACAGACCAGTCCGAATTGCAGGACCTGTTTCTGACGCTGTCGAGAACGTGCGAGCACCTCATGAGCGGAGAGCCGTTCGAGGTACGCGACGGTGGGTTCCCGCCCGCTGATACGGGTCTGCTCGGTCCGGTGCCTGGTCCGACCGGCACGGCGGTTGTCATCGGCTTTGGAGCGTCGCTGTTTGACGACCGGTTCGGTTTGATGAGTCGTTCGCCCACACAGCTAAGGCCGATGGACCGGTTCGCGAACGATCAGATGGTCACCTCAGAAGCCAGCGATGGCGATCTCATGGTGCTGATCACGGCCGACAATCGAGACGCCGCGGTCCACGCGCTTCGCCAGATCATGCGAGACACCCGCGGCGCCTTGCGTCCTCGCTGGGTTCAGATGGGCAATAACACGCCGATCAAGGATCGAGTCACCGGTGGCGCTCCGATGCGGAACCTGCTCGGATTCAAAGACGGGACGGCGAACCCGGATGCTTCAGATAGCGCCGCCATGTCGAAGGTCGTATGGGTGCAAGGAGATGACGACGAACCCGCCTGGACTGTGGATGGGACGTACCTGGTCGTTCGCGTCATCCGGACCCTTACCGAGTTCTGGGACAGAACCCGCCTAAGTGAGCAGGAGCGGATCTTTGGTCGTAGACGAGACACAGGGGCTCCACTCGGCAAGGCAGGCGAACTCGACGAACCCGAGTTCGGTACACACCAGGATTCCCATATCGCCCGCGCAAACCCCAGAACCGCCGGAAGCGACCGCAACCTCATTCTCCGCAAGGGTTACAACTACGTCGGTGGACTCGACTCCAATGGTCAGCTCGATCAAGGGCTGCTGTTCACATGCTTTCAACGCCGGCTGGATGATGGGTTTGTCGCGGTGCAGAGGCGACTCGATGGCGAAGCCTTGGAGGAATACATCCGACCTGTGGGCGGCGGCTACTTCTTCGTACCGCCGGCGCCTCGAGGGCGCGAATTTCTGGGCGAAGCGTTGTTTAGCTAGCCGTCGACCGGTCAGCTAGTCCGAGGCCTCACGCCTCCGATGCGCGACGCCTCTAATGCAATGCCGCCGGCGCCGGGGTGCTCCGGCCGGCGGCTGGCGTCCTACGCGTCGAGTGCTTCTTCGAGGATTTCGCCGAGTCGAGCTCCCCAGGACTTCTTCTTCTTACCCTTGGGGGTTGGCGCAGATGGGTAGCCGCTCAGCTGGCCCGGGGCGGCAACTCCTTGGGGTGAAGGTGCTGGCGAGGCCGAGCTGTTGGGCGTCGTCTGCATCAGGCGCTCGAGTTCATTCCGGTCCAGCCATACTCCGCGGCAGGTAGGACAGATGTCGATCTCGACCCCGGAGCGCGTGATCGGGTTGAGCGTCGTATCGGTACAAAGTGGGCAGTTCACATCTTCCCCAGGTCATCGATTTCGGCGCGGGCGGCGACGAGAGCGTCGAGGTCGCCCCGCAAACGTCCAACTGCAGTTCGTACGAGCGCTGCTGAGTCCCCCGCCAGATACCCTGCCGCTGCTTCGGCGGCGGTGGTCTCGGCCTCGATCAGCAGCGCGGTGATCAAGTCGTTAAGTTCATCGCGACGGCTGAACGCGCGGTTCACCGCTTCGTACCGACGACGGAGCGCCTGGACGGCGGGAGTGTCTGGCGCCGTCGGATCCATGCGGGAACGCAGCGCGGCTTTGAGTTCGTTTGCCGTTCGCTCCGGGTCCATCGTTGCCAGCTGGGCGTTCAATCGATCGCGGTCAGCGATTAGGGAGCGGACCACCGACTCCAGTTCGGCGAACGTGGAGAGCATCGACGCGTCCGTACAAGACGTCTCGACAACCTGGCGCGCTTGTTTGATGCGGCCCTCTTCTGGGGACAGGGGTTCTGGGGCTGCCGTCTGGCGCCCTCTCCAACGCCCCATCTACCCGTTCCTTCTCGCCCTGACGGCGCCGGAGTCAAACGGCGGCGTCGACGCTCTATCGCTTTGGTGGCTGCAGTTGCGACGGTTCATGATGGACGCAGATGCTACGTGTGCGGAGTCGGTAAGGCCCGTCGGGACTCTGCTGCTCGAAACCGAGAAACGGTGGAAGGTGGTCGGTACCTTGGCGAACTGTTTCTCGCAGAAATGCCGATGTGGCCGCTCGAATGGAGCGGCCACATCGAATGAGATCTCGCGACGGGTCGCCAGCGACCCGGGCGCACGGCTGAGTGCCAGCGCTACTTATCGGCACTCGCCCCGCTCGACGAAGAGCCGCTGGCGTTCGAATCGCTCAACGCCTCGTCGAGGCTGGTGCGTAGTTGATTGAGCTGAGCGTCGACTTCTTCGCGGATGGCGTCCCACTGCTGCTCGCTCGAACCTTTTGCTTCCTTCAACTTTTTGCGGGTAGCTGTTACCGTCTCATTCAATGAAATCAACGCCGGATCAACGGAAGATTTCTGAACCGTGCCTTCCAAATCTGTTCGCGCTCGGAGGAGCTCCATCCGAGTCACGCCGAGGTCGATACTTAACTGTTGTACCTCTTCAACGACCCGACGCATTTGGCGTTCTAGCTCGTCGAGTCGCGCGTCTTGTTTGTCGTCGTGGTTGAAAATGCCCAATGGTCTGTTCCCTCAGGTAGGCAGGCGATCTGGTCGTCGCCCGCTCGGAGCAATTCCCGTCGGAGCGCACGCAGCTGCGGAGACCGTTTCGGGCATCGAGACCTAATGCAACCTGGTCTTGTATGCGTGGTATCCGGCCGTCACGATGAGCGCGCCGACGAAGGAACCTAACAACCCTGTGGCATGGATTGACAGGCCGTCACCGAATAGCAAACTGCCGATGATCCCACCGATAAATGAGCCGACGATCCCGGAGGTCAACGCAAGGGTCCAATCGACCTCATACATGTCGCCTCCGAGGACGATTTGGGCGAGCCAGCCTGCAGCGAGGCCTACGACAAGAATCGCAAGAAGAAGCATCGGGCCAGCCTACACGGCAGAAATCTCTAAGACTTCCAAGTCAGAATCTCTCCGCCTAAACCCATCATCACCGAGGCCGGCATCACGCGTAGCGCCGTAGGTTCCAGACGCAAAATGCCAAACGTCTCCGACTCCGGACCCACCCATCCAGGGATGATCGATGGGTCATAACCCACCGGAGGTTCCGCCGCCGCGAAGCGTTCCCAGCCGGCGCGCCGCTGTTCGGGCGAGTCTTCCCAAACGGCGACGCAGCGCGCTGTGCAGGTGTCGTGTGTCGGGTCCCAGTAGGTAAGAGACACACGATCCTCGTGTGCCAAATCTGAAGCTTTCGGCGATTCCGGTGACGTCGCGATCCAACCCGTCAAACGGCCGCCTTCCCACTCCCAGATGGGATGAAGAATGCGGGTTCGAGGAGCGCCCGAACGGTCGACTGTCGCCGTAGTGGCCCACACAATGCGGTGTGCCATTTCGACAAAAGAGGGAGCAACTTGACGGAGTTCCATGGTGACCTCATCTCTTGACGGACTCAAGTGGGTAGTTACCGGGCGAGTTCTTCACTCGGCGCATTTGGCAGTTTGGCACCTTTTGCGAGGTAGACGACGAAGAGCCAAAACCATTGAATGAAAAGAGCGATGTTGATGGAAATAAGAAGTATGAGCGGACTCGGGTTGATCATGGATGTGATCAGAATCACCGCGGCGGCACCCAGCAGCGTGGGGCCAAAGTGTGACCGGAGGCCGGACGGGATGAGTTCGTCGGGGATGGCAAAGGTTGCCAGCCAGATCGAAACCAAGACAATGGCGAGGCTGGCGCCGAGCAGGATCGACGCACTTTCTGGGGCGCGGGCGTCATGGGCGTGTTCGACAAGGTTGGTGATTGCGGCGCCCGATGCGGCGATGGCGGTCGAAATGGGGAGGTGCAGGCTCATCCAGCCGCCAAGTCGGATACCTCGACGCGATGGCAGCCGTTCACCGAGCAGGTCGAAGTAGCTCCACCAAATTCCCATGCCGATCATCAGCCCGAGAACACCGACGGCGATTGTCGCCGTGTCGTGATTGGCGGCATCGCTCATCCCTCCGACGACGCCGATGATCACTTCGCCCAAGACGATGATCGTAAAAAGGCCGAAACGTTCGACGAGCGATTCGGTAACCCCGTCACCAAAGCCCGCGGTCCGATCGGCTGAGTTGAAAACAAACCCGCCGATCACCCACAGGACGACGACGACACCCCAGATCGTCATGCGGACGTCGGCGTCTTCGACGAATGAGGAAGCGACGAACGCTGTCGTCGTCAACACCATACCGGCGATGAAAGCCCTCGTCCGTGGGCGGTACTGCGGATCTTCGTCAACCTGCTGGACCCGGAACCATTGCCAGGTCAGGCCGCCGTAGAGCACCGCGAGGGTCCGGGCGAATGCTGGCCCGCTATCAGTGGCCGCATCTGCGGTGAACACCGCCAACACTGCCAGAACGCCCATCTGGCAAAAGATGTTTAGGCGGCTTCGCCCATCCTGACGTCCGTGTAGCTCATGCCAAACCGTGCCGTTAAACCAGGACAACCAGATGAGCGAGAACAAGACGACGAAGTCGACGACACCCCCACCGTCCAGATGTGTCGCCAGATGGTGAGTCGCGCGTCCGATGATGACGACGAATACAAGGTCGTAGAAGAGTTCGAGGTTGCTCACCCGCCGGCCGTAGTCCACTTCGCCGTGTTGTCGTGGTGGCGTCAAGAACCAACGCCTCAGGCCGGCCTTCACACGCTGGCGAGCTAGGTCTTGGTCGCTTGATGTCGGAGCCGTCATCTGGTCCCCTCCTACCCTCCCGACGATTCTGCCCCACCTCCGAGCGCCACCAGGCGATGGCGGCCGCCGCAATGCGCAAAACGGGCGGACGAGCCCGAAGACTCGCCCGCCCGTTCGAGGCGCTTGGTTGCACCGAAAAGCGTCGGAGCGTTACGAAGAGAACGGTCCTCCGGGGGTGTGAGCTCTCAACGTGCTGCGCCGCTGAAAGCCATCTCTGGCTCTGCGTGCGGGGCGGACGCTGTTGCCTGACGGGGCTTGGCGCCGACCACTGCTACGAACGCAAAGGCCGCCGCGAGGATGCCGACACCAACCCACATCGTGGAGGTCCAACTGTTCACATAGGCGTGCTGAGCTGCGTCGATGATCTGGGTTGCGAGCCCTGGATTGTCGCTGCCGACTCCTTGGGCTGCGCCGAGGGCCAAGAAGTAGTCCTTGCTCACAGCGTCGCCGATCGACTTCGGCAGCGAGGCCGCGAAGTCGGCAACTCGGCTGGTGTATCCGCTGGTCAGAATGGAACCGAGCAGAGCCACACCGATCGCGCCGCCGAGTTCACGGCTGGTGTCGTTCAGCGCCGACGCGACGCCCTGCTTGTCGGCGGGCAGGGTCGCTGTGATGGCCTCGGTGGATGGCGTCATCGTGAGACCCATACCGAGTCCAAGCACGAGCAGACCGGGAAGCACCGACATGTAGCCGCCTTCGACCGACGCCATGAGCGCGAGGACGGAGAGGCCCGTCATGGCAATCCCAAGACCGAGCAGCATCGTGGTACGGCGGCCAATCCGCTGCGCCACGACGGGCGCGAGCGCCGACATGGGCATCATCATGAGGGCCATGGGGAGAAGTCCAAAAGCGGACCGAACTGCCGACCATCCAATGACTGTCTGAAAGAACGGGAAGAGGACCAGGAACGCCCCGAACATCACTGCGAAAACCAGTGTGATGGTGGTGAATCCGGTGGAGAGCCCGCGGTCAGAAAAGGCCGAGATGTCGAGCAGTGGGTGGTCGGTGGCACGTTCCCACAGGACGAAACCGATGAGTGCGGCAACCCCGATCACCAACGGGTACAAGGCAAGTGCGTCCGACCAGCCCTTTTCGGGGCCTTCGTGAATCCCGAAGACCAAGCCACCGATTGCCAAGGCCGACAGGATCGAACCAAAGACGTCGAAGCGACCTTTTGCTTCGCGCGAGTTGGGAACCACGGCGAAGGACAGCACGCCGGAGACCACGATCATCGCGATGGGGAGTGTGAACAGCCACCGCCACGAGAAGAAGTCGACCATGATCGCCGACATCCACAGTCCGAGGATTCCGCCAGCGCCAGAGAAGCCTGCCCAGATGCCGATGGCCCGGGGGCGCTCCTCTTCAGAGAAGGACGAGGTGATCACGGCCAAGGTGACGGGCATGACCATGGCAGCACCGACGCCAGCCAGGGCGCGGGCGGCGATCATGACGCCGACCGACGGTGCAACGGCCGCGCCGATACTTGCCAAGCCGAAGATGGCGAGTCCGCCCAGAAGTACCGGGCGGCGTCCCCACTTATCACCGATCGCACCGATCGGCATCAGTAGCGAGGCCAACGCAATGGTGTAGGCATTGATGATCCAGAGAACATCTCCCGACGACGCGTCGAGGCTTTCTGCGATCTCTCGTTGGGCGACGTTGAGCCCGGAAACAGATGCGACGACTGCGATCAACGCGCCGCACATGGCGATGAGGATGTTGCGCTTTTGTCGGTCGCTGAGGGTTTGAGTAGCGCTCACAGCAAACTCCTTGTCGTTGCTGAGTGCCAGAATGGAAGCTGTACGTGAACTTACGAAACGAAACTGTATCGTAGTGGAACTATGAACTCGTCATCTGGCAAAGAAAATTCCCCGACCGAAGACCCCCGGGTAGCTCGAAGCAGATCGAAGGTTCTTGAAGCAGCCACCGAGTTGCTGGTCGAAGGCGGGCACCGTGCCGTGACGGTCGATGCCGTCGCCGAGCGGTCCGGTGTGGCCAAGTCGACGATGTACCGGCATTTCCCGTCTCGAACCGAGTTGCTGGTCAACGTGCTGCGTCACAACATGCCGACCCTCGACCTTGAGGTCCCTGAGGGCTCGTTCGAAGACGCGATGCGTGTGGTCATGTCGCGTGCTGTGGCGTCGATGGACAACCCAGACTGGGCGCGCATGCTTCCCGCGTTGATGTCGCTCAAAAACACCCTGCCCGATATTCGCGAGCTCACTCAAGCAGATCGCGAATGCCGGCTGTCGCTTCTTCGAGCGGTGCTCGCACGCGGAATCGACGAGGGACTCGTGCCGCCAGATACCGATCCGACGTTGATCATGAACCTGTTGATCGGCCCGCTGATGTTCGCTGCGATGAACAACGAACTCGATGGACTGAACGAGCTTGCCGACGCCGTCACCGAACAGTTCCTCGCCAGTTGCCGATTCCGCTCAGCCCCTCAGACCGCGACGTGACCATGGACGACGCCACAGTCAACGCTTCCGCCGAAACGATGAAGGCCGCTCTCCGAGCCGATCTCAAAGCAGCGATGAAGGCGCGTCAGCGCTTAGAAGTTGCAGCCATCCGGGGTGCCATTGCCGCCCTCGACAACGCTGAGGCCGTGGAGATTCCCGACAAGCTCGACGAAACAACGTCCGCGCATATTGCTGGGGCCAAAGCAGGCCTGGGTGCAGGTGAAGCAGCTCGCCGGACCCTGAGTGGCGCCGACGTGACGGCACTTCTCCGAGCTCAGATCACCTCTCGTCTCGAGCAGGCCGCATCATTTCAGCAGTTGGGCCATGACGCGAGCGCTGAAGAACTCCGCACCGAGGCGCAAATACTCAGGCGTTATCTCACCTGAGGCGGGCTGTGGCGTTTGCCGGCCCGGCGGTCCGCGGGGAGTTCTCGGGTCAGCACAGCCCGCCCAACGCTTAGACGGTCAGCATCGTCTTGATCGCCTGGCGGCTATCCATCGCGTCGTAGCCAGCCGCCGCATCGTCCAAAGGAACCGTCAGGTCGAACACGACTCCAGGGTCGATGTCGCCAGCGAAAATCAGGTCGATGAGCTCGGGCAAAAATCGGCGGACGGGTGCAGGACCACCGTGAAGGTGAACGTGCGATCCGAACAGCTGGCCGCCTGACACATCGCCATGGGTGAGGCCGACAAAACCGACATGTCCCCCGGCGCGACACGAACCGATCGCCTGACTCATCGACTCGCGCGTACCGACCGCCTCGATCACCGACTGGGCCCCCAGGCCGCCGGTCATCTCCCGAATCACATGGATCCCTTCGTCGCCGCGCTCAGTAACGATGTCGGTAGCGCCGAAGCTTCGGGCGAGTTCCTGTCGGCTGGGGTGACGACTCATCATGATGATTCGTTCGGCGCCCATCTGGCTTGCCGCCAGCACTCCGAGCTGGCCAACCGCCCCGTCGCCGACAACCACCACCGTTTTGCCAGGGCCAACTTCGGCCGCTTGCGCTGCAAACCAGCCCGTGCCCAAGACGTCGGACGCGGCGAGCAAGCTGGGCACCATCGACGGGTCGGGCAACTCGTCGGTTGCGACCAGGGTGCCGTCTGCCAGCGGAATGCGGGCTAGTTCGGCCTGGGTGCCGATACCGCCCATCCCGATCCGATGAATGCACGCACTTTGATATCCAGACCGGCAGATCTCACAGGTGTTATCGCTGGCAAAGAATGATCCAACGACGAACTGTCCTGGCCGAATGGTCCTCACTGCGCTGCCGACCGCTTCGACCACCCCGACATACTCATGACCCATCGGCGCGGGCAGACCGCTCTGGCTCTCGGCGCGATACGGCCAGAGGTCCGAGCCGCAAATGCAGGTTGCCGAGAGCCGGATGATGGCATCGGTCGGTTCGACGATGCTCGGGTCGTCCCGGTGCTCAACCCGGATGTCCCTGTTGCCGTGAAGAAAGACGCCCTTCATAACTGACCTCACTGCTCATCACATCGGTACACGGTGGCGACCAAGAATCGGCCGACGGACTCCGCCGGCCGATTCTGGCACGTACCACCTTGGACTACGTGGAGTTGGAAAGCAGGTCAGGACGGCGACCGTTTGGAGGGTGTCCGTTCTGCCAACGAGGCAGCGTGCAGGTGAGTGTTGCTCCCTGACCGACTCCGGGAGAGGTCATGGCCACCGACCCGTGCATCTGGCTTACCAGCCGCTCGACGGCAAACAGTCCCAGTCCGACGGATTCTTCATTGGCCGTCGGCCGCTGAGACGCACGGCCGAACCTGGTGAACAGGCGGCTCATCTCGGACGGATCGATGCCCACCCCTGTATCGGTGACGCTGAATGCCACGGTCACGTCATCTGGGGAGAAGACGCGCACGGTGATTGCCTCACCGGGCTGGCTGTACTTGATTGCGTTGTCGACGGCGTTTTCGACGACCTCTTCAATGCAGTCGCGATCGGCCCTGGCAAGGCTGGCGGTCGCAGACGACAACGAAACGGTCAACCCTTTGGCAGCCATCGCGGATGCGTTCTGCTCAAGGCAAGCCGTGATAACACCGGCCAGATCGACCGCTACGAGCTTCATTTCGCGTTCGCCTTCGAGCTCGCGGGATCGCATCAGCCGTCGAAGCAGGCGATCCATCACCTCGACCTCCCGCTGCAGCACGAGAGGATCGACGACGATCGGCTTGCTGCCCACCATGCCGAGGTTGATCATCTGCCGTAAGACCGGGGCGCGAATGTCGTGGGCAACGATGTCCAAGAGGTCTTGTTGCTCCTCGACGGCCCGTTGCAGCTGATTAGATTTTTGCTGCAGGTGCTCGGTTTGGGCGGCTACTTCCCGTTCAAGTTCCCGCTGGCGGTGGCGCGCTGCGCGACCCCGAAGCGCGGCGGCGCCAATGCCGAATGCGAGCAACACGACGACCGCCCCGACCTGGAGCACCCGGTTGCGATACCACGGCGGGTGCATCGTGATCGTCAACTCGCTCGTCGTCGACACCCAGCCGCCAGCACGGTCCGAGGCCTGGACCTGGATCCGGTGTGATCCATCGCCAAGCGACGGTAAGACAAGGTCGAAGCTTCCGCGTTCGCTGAGCGCCCAATCAGATTCGCCTTTAAACCGGTAGCGAAGCTGAGCAAGGCTGCGGTTCGCGAAACAGAGCTGGCGGAAACGCAACGCCACGATGCGCGCACCGGACTCCAGATCGAGGCTCGCCGTACGTGCGACGTCGTGTCCATCCACCTCCACGTTCTGCAACGTTGCTGGGCGGTCACAATCCTCGCGGGTCGTCTTGGTCGGGTCGAAGGTGTTGATACCTCCGCTCCCCCCGGCTACTGCGACGCCCAATGGTGTGAGCAGAAAGGCGTCTGGCTCAAAGGCACCTGAGATGAGCCCGTCCTCTGACGTGAAGTTGGTAGCACGCCCCGTCTCCAGGTCGATGGCGGTGATTCCCACTGGCGAGCCGACCCAAGCAATGTTGTCGTAGGCCAAGATCAGGCCGGAAAGGCCCCCGCTTGGCATCGCTGAGGTGGATGGGTTGTAACGGTCGACCGACTTGAGGTCTGCGCTGAACCGATCGAGCCCCGCGTTAGTGGCCGCGAGTACCGAACCATCCGCGGCGATCGCGACATCGAGGATCGTCGGATCGCTCACCGCCGGCCCTCCGGCGGTGTTGCCCTCACCGGTAATGGTGACGATCGATGTTGATGTCAAGTCGATGACTGCGAGCCCGAGGCCCCAGTGCCCGGCCACGACCCGATCGCCCGACACAGCGATGGTGCTCGTCCCATCGGCAAGGCCGAGCTCTTCGGAACTGAAGGACTCGATGATCTGGCCGTTCTCATCGACGTGAAACAGACCGGCCTGGCCTGCGACCCAGACGCCGGACCCGCCGTCGGAGGCCGCTGCCCGGGGCGCGTCCCCAACCGCAGCGCCGAAACCTTCAGGGATGAGTACTTCGGTCGTTCCCGTTTCAAAATTGTGGGTCCGCACCGAATCGCCCAGGCACCACACGGTCGGCGTGGAGCTTTTCGAGGTCAGCACATTGCAGTCCTGGAACTCGGGACCGTCCAGGTCTTTGGTGGTGTTGTGAGCCAGGTCGAACAGCGTCGGGCTCGAACGCGTCGTGGCGGCCACGAGTTCTCGCCCTTCAGCGGTAATCGCAGCGATGGAATGGATTCGGTTCTTCACGGTTGCATCGGGGCTCGACGCAGGGACCCTGAGGATGCGGGCAAGGTTGGGCGACGGGTCGAGTCGGCCGATCCCGGCGTCTTGTTTGGCAACCCAAATATCCCCATCGCGGTCGGCAAACAAGTCTGAAGTAGCTCCGGGAGCCATCGAACCCGGGTCGGTCGGATACGGCGCAAAACGGACTGTCGAACCGGTCTCGGGATCGATGCGATACAAACGGTCGCCGGAGTTAGTCCATAGATCGCCAGCACTATCGATTTCGAGTGCATAGACGTAATAGTCGAACTCTTCACCTTCAAACCGGGCAAAGGTCGTCCGGGTCCCATCGGGTCGAATGCCCTGAAGGCCGAAGCGGTCGGTACCAAACCAGACGGTGCCGTCATTGGCCACCTTGACGCCAGTGATCTCTTTGGCCTTGGTCGTGCCGTCGTCGTTCTCAGCGACGAAGACTCGGGTCTTTCCGGACTCTGGTTCGTAACGGTGCAGACCGTCGCTTGTTGCGACCCACAGTTCGCCGTCCGGGCCGACCGCCATGTCCGCGACAGCACTCTTGATCGGAACGGGGGTTGTACGTCCAGACTTTGGATCCATGCGGGCCAAACCTTCGATCGTCCCGACCCACAGATCCTGAGAAGTCCGAAGCAGGCTTGACACCGGCCCCAGTTCCGCATCGAAAGTGACGAACTTCTCGGTCGTCCGGTCAAGTCGCGAGACCTTGCCGCTGCCAGTTCCCGCCCAGATATACCGGGTGTCGCCGACCACGGCGAGCACGGCGTTGTCAGCAATGGTGTCGGAGCGCGCCGGATCGCGTTCAAAGGTGTCGACGTTGACGCCGTCGTACCGACTCAGTCCCGCGAAGGTTCCAAACCACATCAAACCGTCGTCATCTTGGTAGATCGAAAAGGTTCGGTTCGTCGGGAGTCCGTCTGCCGTGGTGACTCTGACCAGTCGATCAGCTGAATCTGTGTACGTCGGATCGGTGTCGGCTTGAGCTCCGGCGGGCTCGAACTCGAGCAACGGCGCGCACAACAAGGCAATGATCGCGTTGCACAGGAGCCGCCCAACCGCCCGCGATGGCGTGTGGTGTTGTCCGATCGGGATCACGCTACGTACCTGGGTGCCTTTCTCGCCGCGAGGTCGACGATGGTGCGTATATCCACAGCCCGAAGCGGTTTCTCAAAGAAATGAACGCCTGGGGGCAACGCTCGGTCGCCGCCGCTCATGAGGGCGACGACCGCGGACGGGTTCTTCTCCTGGAGGGCGTTTAGAAACTCGGGCTCTCCAAGTGGGTCTGACGGGATCCTGCTATCGCAAAGAACGAGATCCCACTCGCCAGTTTCGTCGGCAGCGATCGCTTCTGACCTGGTCGCAAATCCCGATGTGTGCGCACCCAACTTCTCGCACATTCGTCCGAGAACTTCGCGCACCAAACTGTCGTCGTCGATGATGCAAAGACGCGGCGCTGGAGCGTCCTGTGTGATCGGTGCGGGATCGCTGTCCACGTCACTCCCGGTGATTCGTCGTTGGGCGACGTGAGGAGGGCCCCCAAAGTTGGGTGCTTCGGCCACGATCTGCAGCGTCGAGGCCAACAAGGACGGGTCGATCGGCACGGCCAAATGGGCAGAGGAGCCAGCTGCCAAGGCGTCCGCACTCAGTGAGCTGTTCTCGTAGGTGGCGATGGTGACGGCACGCACGTGTGGAGCGAGTGCGGTGAGCCGAGCGATCTCTTCGAGTTGGTACGGGCAGGTGATCGAGACCAGAAAGATGTCGGCGAACTTCTCGGCGTCCTTAGGCAAAACCCGCACGCCAGCACTGGCCAGCAAAGGCTCCAATCCGAGACCGGCGCGGTCAACGACGGCAACTCGCAGCGGGGGCTTCGATGGCTCGTGCATGGCAACCTGCCTTTGAAGGGTCGCTCGTCGAGGACGGGTCCTGCCGGATCTAGCCACGGCTGTCTCCGGTCAAAATCGCAACGCACTGGGTTGAGGGGCCGTCCGAGATCGGCCGCAACTCAGGATAACGACACGTGTTAAGGACAATGTAGGAATTCGGAAAATCTGGGTCAAGGCAATCGGAATTTTTACGGAAACACCGAACAAATCCTTGGGATTTCATTTGACAATGACTCTGCTCACAAGGTGTTCACAACGTAAGTATGGTCCTGTTGATTTCGCAGCTTCTTCGGAGCTGATCTGCGATACTCGGCTTTCCGCGGCAGACACCTGACAAGGACCAATACATGACTTCTCAACCCCAATGGCCGCAGCTGAAGCTCGACGACTGGGCGAGCACCAGAGAGACCCTCCACATGTGGCTCCAGATCCTCGGCAAGATTGAGCTCGAATCCACGGTGTTGGTGAACCACTGGTGGAATGCAGCCCTGCAGGTCAGTGCTCGTGGTCTGCGTACCGGGCTCATGAACGGGGGCGACCGCCGTTTCGATGCCGAGTTCGACTTCATCGACCATCAGCTGGTCTTTCGATCGACCGACGGCGCGTCAAGCTCGGTGGCGCTCACGTCGCGCTCAGTGGCCGACTTCTACAACGCGACCACCCAGGCCCTTTCGGAGCTCGAGTTCCACGTCAAGATCTCTGCCACACCCAACGAGGTCGATCCGGCGATTCCCTTTGCGCAGGACGAAACACACCGCCAGTTTGACCCGTCAGCGGCCGAGACCTTTTGGCGACAACTGGTCGCCGCCGACCAGGTCTTTCAGACGTGGCGAGCAAGGTTCGGCGGTAAATCCAGTCCGGTGCAGGTCTTCTGGGGCTCGATGGACCTGTCCTGTGTGCGGTACTCAGGACGTTCGGCGCCGCAATGGGTCGGTGAACCGCCGCCGGCCTGTCCCAAGTGGGTCCTCCAAGAAGCCGAGTCCCGAGAGTGCGCGAGCGCGGGCTTTTGGCCTGGCGGGTCTGAGGAAGGAAGCTTCTACGCATATGCGAGCCCCTCTCCAAAGGGGTACACAGATGCATCCCTATCGGTCGGACGCTTTGATACGACCATCGGCGAATGGATCCTCGACTACGCCGATGTCAGGCAAAGCGAAGATCCCGCCGCGACGCTGATGTCGTTTCTTGAAGAGACCTATGGACTAGCCGCTGATCTCGCGCACTGGGATCGCTCGTTGCTCGACATCGACCCCGGCCGGTTTGATCAGGAACGCCGGCATTCCCAGTGAACCCTGCTTGAGTCCCAGCGATGGGGCGGTTCGCTCTACGCGTAGTCGTCGAGCAGCGATTGCGGAGGGATGAAGTAGTTGGTTCCTGTCACAGCATCGACAAAATCCAAAAGGTGGTCGTAGGCCCCGTCCTCGTCGGCGTGAATCATCCGATCAAGTGACTTCTCGATCGTTGACGGGGAGGCGCAAAAGCCGACGAACATGGTCCCCCGCTCAAGTGCGTTCCCAAACGGTCGGTTCTGGCGGTACATCTTCATTTCGGTGCCGTCGATCGTGACCTTGGAACGGACATTGTGAGCGAAGGGTTGTTTGTCAGCGTCGGGGATCTCGATGTCGTCGAACTTGGTACGCCCGATGACGCCTTCTTGTTCGTGAGTGGCGAGGGCGTCCCATTGGGTGGTCCGATGGGTGTACTTCTGGACCGTCAGATACGACCCTCCCCGGTCGGGACCTTCGGCAGCGACCAACACTGTGTCGACGCGTGCCGTTCCTGCAGGGTTCTCGGTGCCATCGACGAAGTCGATCAGGTCGCGGTCATCGAGGTAGACAAACCCCTGAACGTCGTCGATGAGCGAGGCAATGGGGGCAAGGCCGAAGGTGAGGTGCTTTGAAGCCTGATAGTTGAGATCCATACGCGACGATTTCACCATGATGAACACGTCGCCTGGGGTCGACGGGAAGCGCCTGCCCGCCTCTTGACGTTCCTTGAACGGGGCCAGTTCGCTGGGCCGGGGTCGATCGGGAAACAATCGTGCCCATCCCTGGTCACTAAAGCCGACGGTCACGCTTAGGTTGGCGGACGTGTCTTTTTGCCCGATGGACTTTCGAGCGTTGCTCAGCATGTTGAGGGCGTCGGCGATGGTGTCCGGCTCTAGCGGATCGGGTGTGAGCACGTAGGTGAGGAAGTCAGCGAACGGGGTTGGATCGGAAAGAACGCCCGGCTGGGCGAGATCGGCGAGGGCAACGGCTCCCATGTCGGCTTCTCCCGGAGTGGATGTACGTGGGTAGAGATCGGCCCCCGAAGGTACACGGCGATGGGGTGCGAATGCGCCGACCCGAACCGATTGCTTGGCCGGCGGAGCGAACTGGCGAGCAGTCCCCACGGTTCCAGGGGCGGGGCAGCTCCGCAGACAATCATGAATGAAGCAACCGAGCCGTCAGCAGCGTCCACGCGCGATTCCTACGAAGGATCAACGTGAGTTCGGCGACGCGTCACAGAGGGAACACAACCATGGACATTTCAAACGTTTCACCTGCGCCGACTGCTGACCAGATGCTGGTGGTGCTCGACGGCCGGACGCCCGCATCGGCTTCCGTCGTCGGAGGCAAGGCGGCCAACCTCAATGAACTGTGCGGTGTGGACGGCGCGTCGGTTCCGCCAGCTTGCGCGGTGACCCTTGGCACCGGTCGGGCTGTCTTCAGCGACGACACCTCTGTCGCCGCTGCGCTCGACCGGCTCGCCGCGATTCCCCCGTCCGATGAGCGGTTCAAGGCGGCGTGTGCCGACGTTCGGGGCGCCGTTCAGGTGCCAGAGGCCCTAGCCACTCAACTTTCTGACGCATTGGAGCTCGCGGGGGTTGTGGGCCCTGTCGCTGTTCGCTCAAGCGCCGCCCATGAGGACGGTGCGGCCGCTTCATTCGCGGGCCAGTACGAGTCGTATCTAAACGTGGTCGGCCTCGATGAGATCCTCAGCCGCGTCAAAGACTGCTGGGCGTCCGCGTTCGCCGATCGAGCGGTGGCGTATCGGCTGGAACACGATCGTTCAGCGACCGACGGCGCGGTTGCGGTCATCGTGCAGCAACTGGTGTCCGCGGACGCTTCGGGAGTGCTCTTCACCGCCGACCCCGTCAGTGGCAACCGCCGCGTGGCCGCAATCGAGGCGGTGTTTGGGCTGGGCGACCAGCTCGTTAGTGGGCAGGTCCCGAGCGACTCCTACAAGGTGCGTGAGGACGCCGTCATCGAACGGATCCTTGCCGACCAGCCCACGCGTTCGGTCCCTGCCCACCGAGGCGGGGTCGTTCAACAACCGACCGAGGAAGCGGCACCTGGTGGGGTGCTGACCGATGCTCAGCTGATCCGGCTAGCCGATCTGGGTCGGCGAATCGAAGCGCATTTTGGATCGCCCCAAGACATCGAATGGTGCAGGACCGGCGACTCGTTCTGGGTGGTTCAGGCCCGACCGATCACCACCCTGTTCCCCATCCCCGACGCTCCCGATGATTCCAACCGGATCTATCTCTCTGTCGGCCATCAGCAGATGATGACCGACCCCATCAAACCGTTGGGCATCTCGATCTGGCAGATGACGTCGCCGGCACCGGTGCGCCACGCGGGTGGCCGCATGTTTGTCGATTCGACCATGACGCTGTCATCGCCAGCCCGTCCCATGATCGTTGAGATGTTCCGCTCGTCTGACCCTCTGTTCGGCGACGCGGTCGAAACGGTCCTCGCTCGACCGGGGTTCATTCCCGAGCCGCCTGCTGCAACCGGGGCGCCTCCCGGGGGACCCTTGGCCGCCGCTGCTGGACGTCCCCCTCTGCCGGCCGACCGCGATGTTGTCGCACAGCTTGTGGCCGAGAATGAGCGTGCGGTTTCCCAGCTTGAGGCCGAGATCTCAGGTCGATCGGGGCCCGAGCTGTTTGAGTTCTTGGCTGGCGATCTCGAACGATTGAAGACCTCGCTCTTTAGTCCCCAAAGCGCCCAAGCGATCGCCGCCTCTCACGACGCGACGTCGTGGTTGAACGAGCATCTGTTGCAATGGCTTGGGCAGCCCGGTCTCGCCGATCCTCTCGCGCAGGCGGCACCCGACAACATCGTTGCCCAGATGGGGCTCGACCTCCTCGATCTGGCAGACCTGGTCAGACCCCGGGACGAGATCGTGGCCTTTCTGCGAGATTTGGCGGGCGATCCGGCCGATGGCTCGGGGGTAGTCCGGAATCCCGCCGCTCTGTTGTCGGCGATCTCTGAGATGTCCGGCGGCGCCGACGTTGCGGCCGCTGTGGAGCGGTACCTCGACCGCTATGGCATGCGTTGTCCGGGCGAAATCGACATCACCCGCGTCCGGTGGGCGGAGGCGCCCGAGACGTTGGTGCCTCTGATTCTCTCGAACGTCGACAACTTTTCGGCGGGCGAAGCGGAACGGCGCGTCACCGCGGGGCTCCAGGCGGCCGCCGATGCCGAACGGGCGATCCTCGACCAGCTGTCCGAGTTGCCGGACGGGGCAATCAAGGTGGCAGAAACTAAAGCGCAGATCGATCTGCTCCGAACCTTCATCGGGTACCGCGAGTACCCCAAGTACGGGATCATTCGCTGCTACTGGGCCTACAAGAAGGCGTTGCTTGCAGAGGCGGCCCGCTGGGTTGCTGCGGGGCGGCTCAGCGAAGTCGACGACATGTTTTTCCTGACCTTCGACGAACTCGCGCACGCGAGTCAAGGCGGCCCGATCGATCATGATCTGATCGCCAAGCGTCGTGCTGAGTTCGCGACGTTCGCCAGCCTCCGGCCGCCGCGTGTTCTGACGTCCGAAGGAGAAGCCGTGATCGGGTCATACGGGCAGCGTGAGGCCACCGAGGGCTGCCTGATCGGACTTGGCGTTTCGGCCGGAGTCGTCGAAGGGATCGCACGCGTTGCGACCGATCCAGCGTCGGCCAACCTGCACCCCGGAGACATCCTGGTGACAGCGCACACCGATCCGAGTTGGTC
>JAGNEX010000010.1:0-7942 GCA_018003035.1 Acidimicrobiia bacterium | reverse complement strand
GCCGGTTCTCGCTTGTCTTCGCCAAGAAGCAAGTCACGATTGTCTGACAACAGCGCAAGGCTCGCGACTGATGGCAGCCGGGAGTTCTTGGCGTATGCCTCAATCACGAGGGACGGCGGAGCATCCTTTAGCTGCTTCAGTAGCCAGGAAATTCGTGCCCGCCCGCCTCGGTCGGTTGGGGCTTGCACTGAAACGGCAGCAACAACGCGTTTCGCTTTGAGGTCGGCGGAGATCTCGATGTCGCCAACCGTGTTCGCGATTCGGAGCGTTCCGTCGATTTGCTCACCCCGGATGAGCTTGTCAACCAGGTAGTTGATGCGAACGCGCTGGTCAGTCTGAGCGCGGGAAAGGAGGTGCTGGACGTCAGTTCCGATCCGCGCCCCGAGTTGCAAGGCCGCATAGCGCAGCAGTTGATCCCAGCGCATGGCTATATCAGGCACCGCGGCGTCGGTCTTCCTGAGCGCCCCTTCTCGCGCCCCGTCGCGCACCGCGACCCAGTTGGGTCCCATGTCGTCAAAGGCCATTGCCCCCGACGCGGAGTGCTCCAGGTAGCGAATGAGCTCTCCTACCAGCCAAGCCTGTTCGGGGTCATCTACACCCTTGTGAGCCTTGATAACGACGGCGGCCGACAGCAGTGCGGTCCAAGAGATGTGATGTACCTGAATCCGAGAGTTCGACCTGACCTTCAGACCTTCGGTCGGGTGCGACCCGGGAGAGGACGCGATCTCGTTCGAAATGGTGACGACGGCGTCGAAACCGTTATCGCGAGCTACATCCCAATAGCTGTTGATCTGGTCAGCCTCTAAGCGGCAGTTTCCGGTCTTGAACTCGACGAGGGCTGTCCACACCGTTTTGCCGAAGGTCACTCGGACAAGTCCGTCCGGCCGGACCTTGTGCCCCTTTGTTTCGAAGATGGGCTCGGTGAAGGTTTCGACCACAGCACGACTCGCCTTGGAAGCCCCCATGGGCGAGAACAAAGCGCTCGACAGGTCTCGAACGACGGAGAGGACGGCTAAGACTGCCGATGCCGCCCTGGTCTCAGCCTCCTTGTCGGAACCAATTCCTGAAACGGGAATCAATCTGGCCCGCGTCCACTTTTCATCCATCAGTTCCCACCTCTTTCCCTCTGGTTGCATAAAGGTACCCCCTGCGCATGACATGCATGATCTGCGCAGGTCCGAGAGTGAGTTCCGAAGGGCCGGGCCGCCGAGTTGATCGACATAGAGAAGGGAACGCGGAGAGTGAACTGAATGCTTTAGATGGCGGCGAGGCGGAGATGACGGACAGGCGCGCCACCGGACGTCGTTAGCAGCGGAGGCTTCGGGCTAGGCCGGCGCGATTGCGACGATCGCGTCGAAGGCCGCTCGGACACCGGTAGATACATCGCTCGGCTGGTCGGCGGGGAGCTTTCCTTCGAGGTAGAGGAACGCCAGACCGTGGGCCATTCCCCAGAGCGCCGAGGCCAGGTTGTCGACATCTGAACGCGGAAAGAGGGAGCCGACCGCGGCCGCCACGAGGGAGTGAATCTCGTTGGCGGCGGCAACTCGATCGGGGTTGTCGACGTCGCAAGCGCTGCCGAACATCAATCGGAACAAGGCGGGGCGCTCGAGCGCGAACTCGACGTATGCAACACCAAAATCTGCAAGGTCTGATGGGTGCGCGGGAAGATCTCTGCCGGCCAGCAGCGCTTCCTGTAGGTCGGAAAGTCCTTGCGCCGTTAACGCCGACTCCAAGGCCTTGCGGTCCTCAAAGTGTCGGTACGGCGCGGTCGGTGACACGCCGGCTTCGCGGGCCACCGCGCGAAGCGAGAACTGCTCACCCGCCTCGAGCATATTCATGGCGGCTGTGAGTAGAGCGACGCGCAGTTCGCCGTGGTGATAGGAACTTCGTGGTAATGTTGACACCGCTAACACCCGCTTCCTATGCTGATGTGGGCACCGTTAACATACCGTAGCAGGCGGCGGTATGGCCCCTGTCGCAATCGAGGCCAGCCATGACTCGCATCATCGTCTTCGGAGCCACTGGATACACCGGGGATCTGACCGCTCGGAGCCTGGTGCGCCAGGGAATCCGTCCGGTCCTGGTCGGCCGGAACCCAGCGCGAATCGAAGCGCTGGCAGCCGAACTTGGCGATCTGGAATGGGGTGTTGCCGACGTCGCTGACCCCGCCAGCATTCGCAGACACCTCTCCGCCGGCGACGTGCTGATCAGCACCGTCGGGCCTTTCCTCAAATTCGGAACACCGGCCGTTCAAGCGGCTGCAGAGGCAGGCGCCCACTACTTCGACTCCACCGGGGAAGGTCCGTTCATCAGGGATGTTTTTGATCGCTGGGGCCCGGTCGCGGCAGCCAATGGGGCGGCACTGTTACCCGCTTTCGGCTTTGATTTTGTGCCGGGAGCGCTGGCCGCCGGCCTTGCGCTGAGGGAGGCCCCCGAGGCGACAGACATCGAGATCGCCTACTTTCCCACCGATATGAACACCAGCGGCGGATCCCGCGCATCGGTGATCCGGGTGATGCTCGAGGAGGGGTACGGATTCTCGGCCGGGCGCATCGCGCCGGAACGGCCTGGCAGCCATCTCGGCCGATTCGAACTCAACGGCAAACGGCGATCGGCGATCTCTGTTCCCGCCGCTGAACAATTGAGCCTCCCGCAGTCATATCCGCAACTCCAGCGGATCCGAGTACACCTCGGCGTCCCCGGGGTCGGCGCTCGCATTGTGCACGCGCTTTCGCCAGCGGCCTTCGCTGCGCTGCGCTTTCGCAGACTTCGCGAGGGCGTGGTGTCGATCTCGGATCGCCTCCTCAAGGGCTCGACCGGTGGCCCCGACGAACTGAGCCGATCCACGTCGACCTCCTTTGCGATCGCTCAAGCGCAGAGCAACACGGGTGACCTGCTGGCAACGGTCACCCTCGCAGGCGCCGATCCATACGACTTCACCGCCGACATCCTCGCTTGGGGTGCTCGCGCTGCAGCCGACGGGCAGCTGAAAGGTGTTGGCGCGCTCGGTCCAATTGCTGGCTTTGGGCTTGATCCGTTGCAGGACGGGTGTGCCCGTGCAGGCCTGGCGCCAGTGGCCTAAAGGTCCGATACTCCGGCCAAGATCACAGAGCAGTTCGCCGCGCTTGGATCGGATGTCATCAGTACCACCCGGGAGCGTTTGCCGGGGGCGTTGCGGTGGCGCCGATCTGACAGATCGCGGCGAGGTCGAGGCTCTCCTCCAACCAATCGGCCAGCCGCTCATGTTGCACTTCGACGGCCTGGGTGAAGGTGCGTTCCGACGCCGAATACTCCCGATCGCGGGCGGCCGCGACCTCGGTTAGTACCGCCGTTCGCAGCGCGTCGTTGTCGAAGATGCCATGGAGACTGGTGCCCAGAACACTGCCCGACCCTGAGATTGCCCCCTCGGGTTCGCCGTCGAGCATCAACCAGGCGTCACCGGTCGACTCGGGGCGCCCGAAACGCATTTGGTAGCCCGCGACGGGAATGCCTCCCGCGGTCCCAGCCGATCGGCGAACGATCTTTGGGTGCATAAACGTCGTCGTAGACGGGAGCAGGCCGAGGCCGGGGACGGTCCCCCGCTTGGATTCGACCGTGTCATCGATTCGCGTGCCGAGCATCTGGTATCCGGCGCATATGCCGACGAGAGTGACCCCAGACGATGCAGCTATCTCGACGATGGTGCGATCGAGACCTTGTGTGCGCATCCAGTCGAGGTCGGCGACGGTTGCTCGGCTACCGGGTATGACGACCAGATCGGCGGACTCAAGGTGGTCGGGGGTGGTTGCCCAGCTGAAGGTGACGTCGTCTTCGATTAGGAACGGGTCGAGGTCCGACGGGTTCCCGATGTGGGGAAGCCTGATCGCGACCACGCGAACCGGCCGGGGTGACCTGGTCGGTCTGGGGGCTCGGTCCCACAGATCGAGGGAGTCTTCCACGCCAAGCAACGGACCATCCTCGAGGTACGGGAGCACGCCGAGTATCGGAACGCCGGTGCGCTGCTCAAGGGCGGCGATACCTCTTTCGAGAAGCGCCGGGTCGCCGCGGAACTGGTTAAAGACAATCCCGGCGACGGCTTTCTTCAGATGCTGCGGAAGAATCTCGATCGTGCCGAATGCTGATGCGAAGGCACCGCCGCGTTCGATATCTACGACGAGGATGGCGGGGATACCCGCCGCGTAGGCGAGTGGAAGATTCACCAGGTCCCGGTCGAGAAGGTTGATTTCAGCGGCCCCACCCGCGCCCTCGGCGACCACCCAGTCAAAGTCGCGCCGCAGCGACGCCAGCGCGTCAAAGACGACCGGTTTGAGGGCTTCCGCTGTAGGCCCGTAACCGGTTGCGGTCGTCAGGTCCCGCTCTTCACCTAACACGACGATGTGGCTGCGGTTCCCGCTTGTTGGTTTGAGCAGGATCGGGTTCATTCGGCGTTCAAAATCGATGCCGGCGGCCGCGGCCTGCATTGCCTGGGCACGCCCGATTTCCCCGCCGTCCGCAGTGACAGCGGCGTGGTTCGACATGTTCTGGGCTTTGAACGGGGCGACCCGATGCCCGTTGCGACGCAGCCACCTGCAAAGACCTGCAGACACCGTCGACTTTCCCGCTCCGCTGGTCGCACCAACAACCATGAGACAGCCGCTTGAACTCACTGCGTACCTCCGCGGATCTGCACCTGTGTTGGCGTTCCGGCCCGGCGAACCTAGTCCGGCGAAGTCTGAAGGAGCGCCAACTTGCAGCACGGAGCCGCAGGCGTGGAGCGCATTGAAGTGGGGTGAATGGCAAGGATGGCACCCCTGCCAGCGAACCTAGATGGGCGGGCCGACGTCGGTCTTGACCACCACGGGGCCGCTCAGTTGAACCGTCCCCGTTTCGAAGGCGTTCTCTTCGGCGCTCAGTGCAAAGACGGTGTTCGCGATCGTGACCTCGACCTGAGGGGTCGTTCCTTCAGGGTTCAGCAGCACCGTGACGCCGCCACCTCGCACGACGACCTGACCATCTGCTGCGACGGCGGCGCTGTCACCGTTCTGATAGCCGACGAACACCGGAGAAGCTGGGTTTCCTTGTTCGAACTCGACCCAAACTTCGGTGCCGACCGCGGGTGTCGTGAACACGCCGGGGCCGGCAGGATCGAACGGAAGACACAGCTCGGCCCAAGCCGTGAAATCGCCCGTTCCATCGACGGAGGCAGCCCGCACTTGTATGCGGCCCATTCCTCGTGGATCGGCGGTGTCTGTGACGGTGGCCCTGTACTTTCCAAACAGCTGGTGCACTCTGTCCCCTCCAGAGGGTCGAAAAACGACGGTCGAGGAAAAAACTACGGACCGACGTTGCTCTGCGCCATGGGTAACCGGTCATCCGCCGCCGCTCGGGCTCCAGGCGAAGGCGAAGTGATCTGACCGCGCCGGCTCGCCGTATCCTTCCGCTCGTGAACGACTCTGAAACTCACAATGCCAACGCCGCTCAGAACGGCCCGAGAAACGCCAACGGACCGGGGCGGTCGCTTCCCGAGGAAGGCGCCGGTCCGGTCTACGAGGTACCAGCACGGGTCACCCGTCGGCAGGCGCTCAAGCTCGGCGCAGCGATCGGTACGGCCACCCTTCTAGCAGCGTGTTCGAGCGACGACCAGGCTGACGATGTCGACCGGTCGTCGACCTCCGGCGCCGCCGCCGCTCCCGGACCAGGCGAGGAAGCTGATGTGATCGTCGTAGGTGCGGGAATCGCCGGTTTGGCGGCGGCGCGCCAGCTCACGGCGGCAGGGCGGTCCGTCATCGTGTTAGAAGCGGCGGACAGGATCGGCGGTCGGGTCCGGACCGATCGGAGCACGGGAATTGCCTTTGACCTCGGCGCCAGCTGGATCCACGGTATCGACGGCAACCCGATTACCGAACTTGCTCGTGAGGCCGACGCACCGACCGTCGAGCTCGACTTCGACGATGTCACCGTGTTTCAGCAAGGTGGACAACGGCTCACCACGACCGACTTCGAAAAGGCTCAGGATGCCTATGACTCCCTTTCTGAGTCGGTCACCGAGGCCGGTGACGACGATCGTTCCTTCCGCTCGGTGATCGACGAAGTCGCCCCCGACTGGTTTGACGATCCTCTACAGGCATTCTTCACGTCGAGCTATCAGACCTTTGATACCGGAGACTTGGACCAGTTGTCGTCGACGCTCGCCGAGTTAGGCGAGGTCATGGGCGGCCCCGAAGTCGTCATGAGCGACGGATATGACCGCATCGCTGAACTTCTCGCCGACGGTCTGGACATCCGACTGGGTCTGCCCGTTGAGCGAGTCGACGTGTCTGACGACGGCGTTGAGATTACGGCAGCGGGCGAGACGTTGTATTGCGACGACGTCATCATCGCCGTCCCGTTGGGAGTCATGAAGGCCGAAGACATCGACTTCGAGCCGCCGCTACCCGACCGGTACCGTGCTGCGGTTTCCGGGGTCGGGTTCAGCGCTGTCGACAAGTTCTTGCTGGTATGGGACGAAACGTTCTGGGACGACACCGACTTTCTGGTCTACGCCTCTGATCGGCCGGACATTTTTGGCTGGTTTCTAAACGTCAACTCGTTGCGGCCCGGAGCAAACGCCCTGATGACGTTCGCCTATGCCGACGAAGCGCGCGCCGCCGAAGGAGCCGATGATGCCGACCTGGTCGCTCTGGCAGTCGCGAACTTGACCGACATGTACGGCCCGGACGTCCCCCAACCGACGACGTTGCTGCGCAGCCGGTGGGTCGACGACCCGTTCATCCGTGGCGCCTACTCATTCACGAGCGTTGACACGACGCCCGAGGACTTCGAGGTGTTGGGCACTCCGGTCGGTCCGATCCACTTCGCAGGTGAACACACCGATCCGTCGTACTTCTCGACGGTCCACGGCGCGTACCTCAGCGGGCTGCGCGCCGCGGAGGAGATCGCCTAACAAGAGCTGCGGCGCGCCCTTCCATGCTGGATGCGAAGGACCAGACCGTAGGGTGTGGCCTGAACAAGGTTCCGGTGTCTTGTCTGGGCAGTCGCGACGACGCAAGGACCCTGAAGAGACGACGCGGTTAGCGATACTGCAGGTGGCGGTCGGTGACGCTGCCTCGGCGGAGTGCCCGGTGATCTTTGAAGTAGCTCTGTTCGTTGCGCCATGGGTGCCGGCGTCCCTGACGCGGTAGGCGGTCGTCAGCTCTGGCGATGTAACCCGATTTGAGTCCCATGAGGTTGTCGTCGGAGATTTCGGCTCCGTCGCTGATCGGCGTGACCTGTGACAGCCCGGATCGCTGCATATGGGCGATGACACGAGCGATAAACCCAGAGGTCAGGTCGGACTTGAGGGTCCAGGAGGCGTTTGTGTAGCCGATGACCATGGCGAGGTTCGGTACCCCCGACAGCATCGAACCTTTGAAGGTCAGCCGCTCTGACACGTTGACCTTGTCGCCGTCGACGATCAGTTCGTTTCCTCCGCCGACCTGAATGTCCAGACCGGTCGCCGTCACGACGACATCCGCGTCGATGGTCTCACCAGAACGAAGCTGAATGCCTGTGGAGGTGAAACGTTCGATGTGGTCGGTCACGACGTCTACCTTGCCCCGCCGGATCGCACGGAACAGGTCGCCGTCGGCGACTACGCAAAGACGCTGGTCCCACGGTTCGTAGGTCGGGGTGAAATGTTTATCGATGTCGAAGCCGCGGGGCAGCTGGAGCGCCAACTGGGCCCGCAGCGCGGCCTTCATCACCCCCGGCAGGTTGCGGCTGACCTGGTAGGTGCCGAGGGTCACCGCCACGTACGCGAGTCTGAGGACGTCGCCGCGCACCCGCCGAGGCAGCAGTCGGCTGCCAAGTTTGGTCGGCAAGTTCGCGGTCGGCGACGAGATCATGTAGGTCGGCGACCGTTGCAACATGGTCACGCGCGACGCCACCTTGGAGAGTTTGGGCACCAGGGTCACAGCTGTCGCAC
>JAGNEX010000001.1:186771-205816 GCA_018003035.1 Acidimicrobiia bacterium | reverse complement strand
CAGCTCAAGATCCCGAGGACTTTTGTGGCGTCTCACGGCACACTTACGCCCCGGTCAACCAATCGTCGACAAGCACGATCATCGTTTGCTTTACGTCCAGCTGAGCCTTCCCTATGATCACTCATCCGTACACGGTTTGGGACGAACCGATCTGGCATTGCCCGCTTTTGACCGACGTTTCTTTCGGCCCATCACCACCCCGTTTTCTCGATTCGCCGTCGAGAAAGATGAGAGGCAGAACATATGCAGCAGCGCCCCGTATCCGTCAGAGCCACAAGTTCGATCACCCGGCGCGAAGTCATCAAACGCGCTGGCGGACTGGCAGGCTTCTTTGCTGTGCCTGGCTTTGCGGCGTCGCTCGCCGCGTGTAGCGACAAGAGCGTCGACAAGGACACGTCGAACAGCACTGGTGCCCGAGGCACCGGCACGGGCTCTGACGACACCCTTAAGGTGGGTGTTGTGGTGCCCACCGAGGGGCTGGGTGCCTTCATCGGCAACGTCGTCGAACGTTCCCTTGGAATCACCGAGGACGCCATCAACAAGAAGGGGGGCGTCGGCGGTCGCAAGGTCAGCATCATCACCGAAAACACGCCGGTGGAAGGACTCGTCGACGCCGACCACGGCTAGCTACAACAAGCTCGCGGGCATCGACAACATGGCCGGGATCCTCTGGTGCACGGCGCTTGGAATTCCCCAGAACGCCGATGCGATCAAGCGCGACAACATGGTCGTCATGAGCGTGTTCCAGGACGTAAGTTTCGAACGCGCCCTTTGGCCAGCTCCTAATTCGGCCCGGTCAGTGTTTCAGTTCCTTTTGTCGGTTGAGGCGGCAATCGATCCCATCATCAACTACGCGAGCGTGGACCGGAAGTTCAAGAACATCGTGATGGCACGGGACATCCTGTTGACGGGCCCATTCGAAAAGCCTCTTAAAGAGGTCTACGCCCGAGTCACCGAGGAAGCCGGCTTGGAGGCGTTCCCGGACGTCGAGTTCACCCTCGGTACCGCCGACTTCGGGGCGCTGGTTCAGCAGCTCCAGGAAACCAACGCGGAATGTGTCTTCATCGCTGGCGGCCCTGACGAGACCGCGCTCATCGCCCGCGAGCTGGCCGCCAGAGGTAACGACTACATCGACCTGCCCACTGCTCAGAGTGACGAATTCCGACCCCAGCTGTTCGGCACACCAGCCAACATGGGTGAGCGTCGGTGGGTTGAACTGGCTGGCGACGCCGCAAAAGTGGGTTCGATCACCGCGTGGCACATTGGTGGACTGCTCGACAGCGCCGATATTCCCATCGCAAAGATGGCCGAAGCGTGGAAGCCCGGCACGCGCCTGACCGGCGGCGAAGAAAACCCGGCCGATGCCGTCTGGACGCTTCTGCAGGGGGTCGACAAGGCGGGAAGCGTGACCGACCGAGCTGCGATCGTGTCCGCGATCGAGACCGCCGGCCCGATGGAGTTTTCGTACCTGCCCTACGAGTTCACCGACAAAGACCACCAGCGCGTCAAGACAGAAGACATCGTTCTGGTCACTCTCGAACGCGAAGACGGTCCGGTCAAAACCGATCCGCCGTACGAGCTGGGATCGGAATGGAAGAACTACTTCAAAGGCCAGGGCTACATGCCGAACTGGCTGGTCCGCCCGACCCTCGAAGCCAACATGCGCGCCCACGCCGACCACGTCAAGAAGCTGTTGGCTGATAAGCGAGGCATCGCGTGCACCCTGCCCAGCGGTGAAGTCGCCTCCCCCGAGACGCTCACGAACGCCTGCAAAGTGCACTAGCGAGCCACGCTCTTCGGAGCGTTACCATGAGCGCCAAAGTTGATCTGGAGGTGGGTCTGATATGACCGAGGCGCCCAGCGGTTTGGCGGGTTCACTGGCCGAAGCTGAATGGAAGAACTGGGGTGAAGGTGTCGAGCACCCGAGCGGATACCTACGGGGATCCCTCACGGTGCTCGGCATCTTCATTGTTTTGATCCTTTTGGTACTTCTGGCGCCGGTCCTTGCCCCCGCGGCGCTGGTAGTCGACGTCATCCGCCGCAAAAACTGGGCCACCCTCCGGTTCTACGGGTTTGCAGTGGCAGTGCTGTTTGCGTATTCGAAAGCCCTCACCGCGGCCTTCGTCAAGTTCTTCACAGCAGGCTTCGGACCGGGTCGGAGGCCTCGACGCAAACGCCATATGGTCCATCTTCAGGACACCTGGGGCAACAGCATGCTGGACGCCGCACGGCGGTTTTACGGCGTCTCCTGGTCGGTCAAAGGGCAAGACCTTCTAGCGCCTGGGCCTGTAATCATGCTGGCCCGCCACGCGTCCATCCTCGACACCTTGTTACCCGTTGATCTCGCGCATCGTCCAGAGACCGGCATGCGCCTCAACTACGTGATGAAGGGCGAGCTCATTGCCGACCCGACCATTTTCTTCGCGTCACAGGTGATCCCCAATGTGTTCGTGGATAGGTCAGGGACCGATACGGCGTCCGAACTCAAGAAGGTTGCGACGCTCGCAACAAACGTTGGGCCCCGCGACGTGATCGTCGTCTATCCCGAAGGCACCAGGTTTACGCCGCATAAGCAGGAGCGGCTACGCAAGAAGTTCGCCGATGACGGAAACGTCGAAGCCCTCACCCGTGCCGAGGCCCTGCAGCACGTCCTCCCGATCCGGCCCGGCGGCCCTCAGACGCTCATCGGGGAGCTTCCCGACGCAGATGTTCTGATCGTCGCACACACCGGACTGGAAGACACCGCCAGCGCGTCCGACTTTCTTAACGGCCGGTTCATTGGCGCGCACGTACAAGTCGAATGCTGGCGAGTGCCACGGGCCGACATTCCGGCCGACCCCACCGAACAACGACTTTGGCTCGAATCTCAATGGGCCAAGGTCGATGAGTGGGTTGGGGAACACCGAGCGCGTCACACTCGGAAGTAGTTCCCAGTTCTCGCCACATTCGGTAATTGCACTCACACTGATAGCGCGAATAGACAATAAAGCCATTAGCCGATTTGCATAAAATCTCGCAACACTCCCTGTTCGAACGTGCTAATGAGCCGGTAGTGTTTCTGACATGCAGCGTCGCGTGCTCGTTCTCCTCTTGCTTTTCTTGCCGATCTCCCTGGCCGTGTGGAGCCTGAGCCGGGTGGCAGACACCGACGATTCGGTGGTGACGACGGGCAACGAAGACCAAGAACCCGATGAGGCACCGGCCACTCGCCAGTCAGGCGCGTCGTCAGTCGACGGCGAAGCCGAAGAACTAGGTCAGCTTGCGGGGATGCAGCGTCCGGGTCTGGTCTACGCCGAATCCGCGGCACAGCAGCCTTCGTCAGCCAAGGCGATTTCGAGTTCCTCGGGCGGTTCATCTGGTCGGGGTGGCGGCGGATCGGGACGTTGCGGCGAGGGTGGCGCGCCAAAGTGGGACGTCGGGGTTTCCCAGGCCGCAACAGCGACCGGCAGCGTCGTCAACGTCTATGACTCACCCAACGGCGCGCTGAGGGAATCTTTTGCCAGTCCTGCACGCACCCAGTTCGGCCAGGTGCAGCCCGCGACGTTCTGGGTGATGGACACCCAGGGCGAATGGCTCCATGTTCTCTTGAATCGCCGCCCGAACGGGGCCGACGGCTGGATCCACGCAAGTGAAGTGTCACTCACGAGCATCCCGTACCACGTCGAAGTGAGCCTCAGTTCGAAGCAGATCGTCGTCTACGAGGGATCAGACCCGATTCTCGCCGACTGCGTGGGGGTTGGAAAGGGTTCCACCCCGACGCCAACGGGGCAGTATTTCGTGGCTGAAACGTGGGACCTTCGCGGAAAAGGCACGGTGTTTGGCAACTTCGCCCTAGCGCTCTCTGCCTATTCGAACGTGCATCAAACGTTCATGGGCGGAAACGGTCAGATCGCAATCCACGGCACCTCAAACTCCTCCAACAGGGGCAAAGCGGTGAGCAACGGCTGCGTGCGGGTGTACAACCCGGTCGTCGCCGAAGTAGCGCGGATTGTCCCCAGGGGCACGCCCGTCATCATCACCTCATAGCCCGTTTCCAGGGCCTCGGCCGACGCGGTCGTCCGGCCACTTGGAGAGCGGAAGCTGCCCGCGCCGCCGACTTGTTTCACCCTCCTGGCCAAGCGATCCAAAGAGCTGAGGGTTGGCCCCATGTGAGCGGGCACCTTGGGATCGCGTGGGCGCCCCATGAAGGTTGGGACGCACCCACCGGTGTCGTCCTAGGACGACACCGGTTGTAAGCGGATCTTTCCGACCACCTGAGCCGCGGTCCGTGCAAGGTCGCGAACGCCAACTCCGGCGACGGCCCAGCCGGTTACATGAATATCCTGAGCCAGAGCCCAGGCGTCAACGCTCTGACGCCAGGCCGGAAATCCCAACTGGTACTGAGGAATCTGACGTCTTGCGACGGTCATCGTCCGCGGCGATACCCCAGCGCCCATCATCGCCCGGAGTTCGACGAGCGCCCGCTGTGCAATCTGATCGTCGGTCAGACCGTCTATTGGCTCGGGACCGTCGCCGCCGAAAATGACCTTCAGGAGCCATTGCGAGGACGGGCACCGAGCGCCCGGTGGGGTGTACTCACTTTCGAAGAGCACACCCCGGGTTTGGAACGGCACGTCAGGTCCAACGAGTACGCCCATGCCATGAGGCGGCACCCACGCACTGCGGTCACCTGAGAAAAAGACGACCGCAACCTCCGCGCCGCTGGGACCTCCCGGTGGTGGCGCAGCCTCGAATAAAGCTGGCGGGATCGGTGCCGCCCAAACCAACGGGCCGTCGAGGTCCGCCCGGGCCGGAGAAGCATCACGGTTAAACCGCAAGCGTTCGGAGCCCTCGCTCGGTTCGGCCACCTTCGTTACTTTGATGTTGGGATACCAACGCTCACCGAGCTTGGTTGCTATGCGATCGGCCACGTCGGCCATACCCTCGACGGCGACCACCGAACGCGGCCCAGTCTGCGGTGCGGCCTTTGAACGGGCGCGAAAGGCCTTGACGGCGCCCAGCAAGCTGCCCTCTTGCGCCTCAAGTTGAAGCAGCGGCGCGAAGCAGGCCTGAGCGGAGAGTTTGGTGGGGTCGCCGGCGTAGATCCCGCTGGCAGCGAGCCACGACAACAGCCGCCCGTACTCGGGCCCAAAGTGCGCTGAGCAGTAATCAGACAGCGACACCTCCATAGACGGCGGACGGGACCGCAACATTGAGACCAGAGCCAACGCAAGCCCACGCCGACTTCCCGGGGGGGAGAGGAGAAGCGCCGGCCCAGGAGCCAGTCGTTTCATTCCAGAACCCAGAAATACCCAGCGATCGGTTGCGGCCAACTCGGCGGTCTGCGCACCACTCCATTGAACGACCTGGGCGAGTGCGGGTTCTTGTACGAGCAATGTCGATGCGCCAGGCTCAAGGCGAAGGCGGTCCTCAACGATTGTTCGGGCGACACCGCCGGGCTCGGGATCGGCGCTCAGCACCCTGGGAAGGAGACCTCCGGCCTGCGCCAACGCGGCGACCGAAAGCCCAGCGAGCCCGCCTCCCACAACGACTGGGTCGTTGGACGGGCGGCGACGCGCCGACGAGGCGACGTCGCCCGACTGGTTGACTGATCGGGGCTCGGAGGGCTCATTAGACGGCACGATCACCTCGTCTTGTCGAGGAGCACGTCGGCAAGTACCTCGCCGACGCCCGCCGAATCGTTCATTGCCGGAACGACGGCGTAGTCGGTAACGCCTGCGGCACGGGCACGCTCCCGAAACAAAATGTCGAGCTCGTAGAGCGTCTCGATGTGGTCCGAGACGAAAGAAACGGGCACGACGACGATCGAACGAACTCCCGCCGCGGCCAGTTCGTCGATGACCTCCTCCGTACCCGGGCCGATCCACTGGACCGGTCCAGTTCTTGACTGGTAGGCGAGCCGGTGGACACCCGTCCACTCCAGTTCTGCAACCAGTGCGGCGACGGTGGCTTCGGTCTGGCGCTGGTAGGGGTCGCCGGCGTCGATCAGGCGCGTGGGAAGACCATGTGCCGAGAACAGCAGTGCCGTGTTCTCGTCGGTCGGTGAAGCCAAACTGTCAAGGGTGTTTCGTATCAGGCCTGCTTGATACGAAACATAGGACGGGTGGTCAAACCAGTCGTGGATGAGGGTCACCGGCAGGTGCGGGGCAGTGCCTGCGAGCACCTCACCAAGGACCTTGTATGACGACCCCGTCGTTGCCTCTGAATACTGAGGGTAGAGGGGGAACATCACCAGTTGAGAGACACCGCACCGTTGAAGGTATGCAACGGCATCGTTGGTGTCGGGACGCGCATTGCGCATCGCGACAGAGGTGAAGACGGGCCGTTTCACGCGGCTCCGCAACGAGTCCTCCAAGAGGTGACTCTGACGCTCGGTGATCGGCAGGATCGGTGAGCCCGAGCCGATCAGTCGATAGTTGCGTTTGACCGACGGAGCTCTAAGCCGAGCAACGGAGTAACCAAAGACACTGCGAACGACTCCACCGCCGCGCAGCGGAACCGTGTCGGGGTCCAGAAAGATCCGCCGGATAAACGGTTCAACCTCGTCGAGATTGCGCGGCCCGCCCAGTTGGGCAACAGCGATACCGATTCCGCCAGCGCCTGAGTCGTCCCAGTCGATCATTGGGCCGTCCTTTCGCGACGGTGGCTTCTGACGGCGTCGACCATGGCCTCGACGTTTTCGATTGGAGTGTGCCGGTCGATGCCATGGCCGAGGTTGAAGATAAATCCCGGGCGGTCACCCACTTCGTCGAGCAGCTCACCGCACTTTTGCCTGACCGTCGCCTCGTCGGTCAGCAAGGTCGCCGGGTCCAAATTGCCCTGCACGGAGTGCGAACCGATCGTGTCCCACGCCTTGACGAGCGGGCTCCGCCAGTCCATGCCATAGCAGTCGGCACCAACGACGGAATGCACAAAGCCGTGTCCGGGCGCCGAGTTCGGAGCGAAGTAGATCCGCGGGACGGACAGGCCGTCAAGGGTGGCCGCCGCCGCTGGAAAAACCAGTCCTTCCAGCTGGTCAGCGGCGAGTAGCCCGGCCCATGTGTCAAAGAGCTGCACCACATCCGCGCCGGCCGCAACCTGGAGTTCGAGATAGCTCCTCATGGCCCGGGCTACGCGGTCGAGCGCTTCTTTTGCGAGCGACGGGTCGGCGAGTAACTGGCTCCGGAGGGCGAAGAAGTTGGGGCTTCCACCACCCTCGGTCAGATACGCCAACAAGGTGAGCGGTGCGCCGGAAAAGCCGATCACCGAGCATGTCTCAGGAACCTGCTGACGGACCGACGAGATGATCTGCCGAACAAACTCGAGCCGGCTGGTGTCGAGTTCGGGGAACTCTGCGATCTGGCGGAGCGAACGCGGCGCCAGTTGCGGCCCCGGAGCGAAGGTGACTTCGACGCCCATCGCTTCGAGGGGGGTCATGATGTCCAGAAACACCACCGCCCCATCAAATCCGAAACGCCGAATCGGCTGGAGCGTGATTTCGGTCGCAGTCGCCACATCGTGAACCGAATCTTGGAACGAGTGCCCTTCACGTAGTGCTCGATACTCGGGAAGGTAGCGACCGGCTTGGCGCATCATCCACATCGGCGTCCTTTGCGTGGGACGACCGAGGACCGCCTGGACAAGCGGCCGGTTTGGCGTTGGCGCGGGGTTCGAAACGTGATCGGCTGAAAAGTTCATACGGTCAACCAGTCTCGCGGCTCACCGGTGACGAGGTCGATGAGTGCCTGTTCCCGAGGGTTTGTTGGCACCGGACCCCCGTATTCGAAGGTGACCGTTGGCGGCATTGAAGCCAAGATCGACTCGGTACGGCCACGGGACTGGATACCGAACTTGGTGCCCCGGTCCCACAACAGATTGAACTCGACATATCGACCGCGTCGCGCCCGCTGCCAGGCGACGTTTTCGTCGCCGAACGGCGTGGCTTTGCGACGCTCCAGGATCTGCCCGTAGCCGTCCAGCAGATGCATCCCAAGGTCTTCGACGAACGAGAAGACGAGGTCGAAATCGGCATTCTGGTGATCGAAAAAGATCCCGCCAATGCCCCTGGCCTCACCGCGGTGGGGCAGGTAGAAGTACTCATCACACCACCGCTTCCAAGCCGGGTAGTCAGCTACTTCCTCGTGTCGCCCACAGATCGTGGCGACATGTTGGTGAAAGTCGACGGCGTCTTCGTCGAACAGGTAGTACGGCGTCATGTCGACGCCGCCGCCGAACCACCAGTCGCCGTTATCAGTTTCGAAATAGCGGACGTTGGCATGCGCAGTTGGCGCAAAGGGATTGGTTGGGTGGACGATCAGCGAGACACCCGTTGCGTAGAACGTGGTGGCGGGGTTCGTCAGATGCTCGGCCAGTTCGGGCGGAGCCGTACCCCACACCGCCGAGAAGTTCACTGCCGCTTTTTCGATGACTCCCGATCCGGCGACGGTCTTGCTGTTCCCCCCTCCGCCTTCGGGGCGGGACCAGATGTCGTCTGCAAACGTCTGAGACCCGCTAACGGCCTCCAGGACGGCGCAACAGCGCTCCTGGACCCGGGCCATAACTGGCTCTACATCAGAACTTCGCGTCGTCATTCCCTGATGTTGCCACGCAATTTGGTCCCCGCCTCGATTCGGTTACCCTCGGTATGCGCCACGCAAGAATCGCCGGGTTTTTGGCGAACTCTCGCTGCGCTTTCGAGGCGTTCGAGCCGGCTGTGAAGCCGCACTGGGTTAGGGGAGACAGGCCTTGACGATCACTTACGACTTTGTGGTCATCGGTTCGGGAGTGTCGGGTGGCCGGATCGCGCATGATCTAACGATCGGAGGCGCCAAGGTCCTCTTACTCGAGGCAGGGAAGCGTTTTGACCGGAACAGTTTTCCGGCCGACGAGTTCGGATACACCGCCGAGATGTTCTGGTCGGGGGGGCTTGAAGTTTCCAAGGACGGCTCGATCGGCATGATGCGCGGCCGGTGCCTCGGTGGAACATCGGTGTTGAACCAGGCCGACCTCAGCCGCTTCGACGAGCTCGCTTGGGACGACTGGCGCGACCGCTCTGGCATCGAGTGGTTCAACAAAGACGCGATGGACCCGGTCTATGACTACTTGGACTCGACCGTCGTTCACAGCAGGATTCCCGAGCACTTCCGCAACCGCAGCGCGGAACTGTTCATCCGAGCCCTCGACGCAGACGGCATTGGCTGGGAACCGATCGATCGGGCGCAATCGGACTGCCGCCTCGATCAAGGCTCGGACTGCATCGTCTGTCTTGGAGGCTGCCCGCGCGATTCCAAACAGTCCACCCTGGTCGCCCAGATCCCCGCTGCGGAATCCGCCGGGCTCACCGTGGAAACCGAGTGGCGGGTCGAAAAGATCGTCGAACGGCCCTTTGGCGCAGTTGGAATTCACGGTACTCACCGCGGTCAGCGAGCGACGGCTGAAGGTCGGGAAGTGATCCTCGCCGGCGGCGCGTTCGGCAACAGCACCCTGCTCGCCAACTCGGGGTTAGCAAAGACCCTTCCAGCACTGGGCCGAGGGTTTGCCTGTCACCCCCAGATGATGAGCTTCGGCCTCTATGACGAGCCGGTCGATTCACATAAAGGGGCGCTGCAGTCCGTTGAGGGCCACGACCCCCGCATACGCGGTGCCGGTCTGAAGCTCGAAAACGTGTTTGCGCCGCCGATCGCCATTGCCATGCTGATCCCCGGTTACGGACAACAGCACCACGAGCGAATGCGTAAGTATCGATATCTGTCCTGTTTTGAGGTCGCGATCCGCGATGAAAACTCCGGGACGTTGACTACCAGCCGCAAAGGAGCGCTCGTCATCGACAAGTCGCTCACGGAGCTGGACCGAAAGAAGTTCGCGCAAGGACGCCAAATTTCATCGGAACTGCACGCCAAAGCGGGAGCAGGGGAGACCATTTTCTCCGATCAACTCTTTGGGTTGCACCTGATGGGAGGGTGTGCCCTTGGCACCGACGAGACCACCTCAGTGGTCGACCCCGACTTTCGTGTGCACGGGCACCCTCGGCTACGGATCGCGGATTCATCGGTGTTTCCGAGCGCTCCTGGCATCAATCCGTCGTACACGATCATGGCGCTGACCCACCTGGCGGGGGTCGCAATTTTGGAGGGACGATGACCAGTTCTGGAGCCGCACAACACTATGAACCTGGCATGACATCTCGCACAGGCACGTCAACCCACCGAGTACCGCCGACCCTGTCGAAGCTGCAACGTAAAGGGCTCAGGAAGCTCGGAAACGTCTACTGTCCGGGCGACGACCACATGCCATCCTTCGCAGACAGCGGGTGTGACCAACATGTCGACGTCCTGTTGGCCCACATGAACGCAGCAGACGTCAGCCAACTGAAGTTGCTGCTCACCGTGCTTGCGGTACTGCCGCATCGTTTGGTCGGCATCCTCACCCGCTGGTGGGAATCCGTGGACCCCAATGGCAAACCGGGACCGATCTCGTCACTGCTGCGATTCCTGCGGCTCGGGGTCCGCGGCTTGGTCTTCTCGCTGTATTACTCGGGCCGCGTTGGCCGGAAATACGAGGGGTCCACTCCGCTCGCCATTATTGGCTACGACGTCATGGTCTACACGGGCGATGTGAACTGATCGGATGGGCGGCTGCGGGCGCGGCCCTCGATCCAATTCGGCGACAGTTACTCCCTAAAAGGTCGCTTTGGAACTACGCCAGAACGGATCGAACGACGTTCGACACCGTTTTGCCATCCACCGTGCTCCCAAATTGCGACATCACGGCTTTCATCACCGCACCCATGTTGGGCTCGGTGCCATTTGCTCGCATGTCGGTGACCACGGCTTGCGTCGCCACCCTGATCTGGTCCTCGCTGGGGGCTTGGGGGAGGTATTCCTCGATCACGGCCTGCTCTGCGCGTTCCTGGTCCGCAAGTTCTGTCCGACCCGCAGCTTGGTACGCCTCTGCCGCGTCTCGCCGTTGCTTCACCAACGTGCGGTAAGCGCCAATCACATCGCCTTGGGACACATTGTCTGCACCAGAGGTGACGAGCTTCTGGAGCGCGGTACGCATGTGCCTCAGCGACGCGACACGTACTTTGTCCTTGGCTTTCATCGCCTGGGCGAGATCGCCTTGTAGCTGATTGAGCGATTGTTCAACTGTCGACATCCGGGCTCCCAACACAGAGTTGTGCGGCATCACTGTCGCTTTTGGAGGCTATCCGACATAATTGCGTCCCAACCGACGCGGTGAACGGGATACCGCGGACCTGAGACCTGCTGAAGGGACCACGATGTCCAAGATTTGGGATCGCCTTGCCGACCTCGCCTACACCAAATCGAAGGCTGTGTTGATCACCGTCATCGTGCTCGCCATAGTGCTGGGAATCGGCATTACCCAGCTGAAACTCGAGACCAACGTCGACTCGGTGCTGGCCAAGAGCAACCCGGTGTACACCCAAAACCAGGACTATCAGGAAGCCTTTGGTGGGGACCCGATCATCCTGGTGCTGAGGGCCAACGACAAGAACGCGACGGCTGACGACCTTTGGTTCGATGAGGACATCAACAAGGCGTTGCGTCAGCTGGGCCAACGTTTCGACGCGTCGGACCAGTATTTCGCCTCCTTCAACCCGATCACCAACATCGAGTGGGCGGCCAAGGCCGCCAAAGAGGCCGCTGGAGCACTGCTCCCGGTGGTGACGGCAGCTGAGCCAGAGGTGACCGAAGCGGTTGCGCAAGCAGACGCGGCTGCCGCTGAGGCAGACGAGAAGTTGCCCGACTACGTGTCTGGCGCCATCGAGGAGGCGGGAGGAACCGACGCTTACGTCGAAGCCCAACTCGCTGACTCCGCAGACCGAGTCGCGTACGGTTTTGGCATTCTCACCAGCCGACTGCTCCCCGTCGTCGGGGAAGAGCTGGACAAGAGCCCAGCCCTCTTCGATGTCGTGCTTCGCGAACTCCCAGACACGGGCACACCGCCCGAGGACTACGCCAGTACGGCTGAGTACATACAGGCCGCCGATGACACCGGAGAACTCGGTGATATCCGCCGGATCTACCAGCTCAACTATCCCAAAGAATCTGTCGTCACCATCGTCCTGTCGATGCAACCCAACGTTTCGTTGGAAGAAGCCATCGTCGCCTTGGATGAGGCACGGTCGATCGTCGCGGCTCAGTGCCTCGCCAACAAGGGCGACATCACGATCGATGCCGACGGAAAACCGTCTCGTACCGTCAAGCCCGAAGAATATGACGACTGCGATGAGGCCATCCCCGGATGGACCGCTCAAGTCACCGGTCAACCGGCATTGCTCGAATACATCAACGACTACTTGACGACCGGAATCAACGTCATGGGTGGCGCTGCGCTCGTCATGATGTTCCTCGTGTTGGGCCTCGTCTTCCGGGTGCGCAGCCGCCTGCTGTCGCTCTTCGCCGTCATCATCGGCACGATCATGACCTTCGGGATTATGGGCTACACCGGCATTCCCCTGACGATGGTCACCATTTCTGGGCTCCCGATCTTCGTCGGCATGGGCGTTGACTTCTCGATCCAGGTTCATTCTCGGTTCGAAGAAGAAGTCGAAGAGGACGGAAACGCCTCGGCATCGATGCACCGGACCTTCAGGGCGATGGGTCCGCCGCTGTTCATCGCGATCCTGGCGGCATTGGGCGGGTTTATGTCGCTCCAGTTGTCCGAAGTGCCGATGATTCGCCAATACGGGGTCATGCTCGCCATCGGTGTCGGCACCTTGGCGGTGTTGGCGTTCTTCGTTCCGCCGGCGTACCTCGCCATCCGGGAGAAGCGTTCACCAACACCTGAGCGGACTGGGCTGGTCAAAGACAGCGGTATCGAAGCGGTCAACCAGCGCCTCGGAACCCTGTTCGAGAAGTGGGTGGGCCCGGTCGCAATCGCCTGTGTGATCATCACGATCACCGGATTCTGGGCGGACAACAACTTCAAGATCCAGACCGACCCGGCCGACTGGGCCGGTGAACACACCGCCGTGGTCAAGGATCTCCGGGCCGTCGAAGATGAACTCGGCGCCATTCAGTCGTTGGGGATCCACCTACGTACGACCGATGGTTCAAGCATCATCGACAACGAGCTCTTCTACCGGGTTTGGCGCTGGGCGAACGCAGAGACCGAACGCTACGACGACATCGTTCGGCCGCTTTCGGCGCCCGAGGTGACGGCGTCGCTGACCTCGACTGCTCCGTCAGCGGACGCATTCGAGATCATCGACCCATTCATCCCGCCGAAGATCCGGGCTGCGATCGTCTCGCCCAAGGACGACCAGATGAACCTGCTGTTCCTGGTCAAGTCCGGTTCGCTGACCGAACAAAAGAAGTTGATCGAAGACCTCGAGTCGGATCTCAGCGCCGAACTGGCTCAAACATCGTTGGATGGAAAGATCGAGTTCTACGCGTCGGGCATCACCGTGGTCGGCATCGAACTGGTCGAAGCACTCCAAGCTGGCCGCAACGAGATGACCCTGCTTTCGGTGCTCTTCGTCGTCGTCGTGCTGGGTCTGATGTTCCGCAAGACGATGATGGTGATTCTGCCGCTCATCCCGGTCATCGTCGGGATTGCGCTCTCTTCGCTGATCATCTACCTGATGGGTATCGAACTCAGTCCGCTAACCACCGTCACAGGACCGCTCACAGTGGCCGCATGTACCGAGTTCTCGGTACTCATCATGGCCCGCTACGTCGAGGAACGAGAACGGGGCCTCACCCCGGGTTCGGCCCTCAACATCGCAGCCGCCCGCACCGGTCGAGCCTTCGTAGCATCAGGTCTGACCACGGTGTTCGGCTTTGGAATCCTCGCCTTCGCTGAGCTCGAGTTGCTCCGCTCATTCGGAATCGTCGTTGCCGTCAACGTGCTGACAGCGATCTTGGTAGCTCTCATGGTCATGCCGCCGTTCCTTCTGTGGGCTGACCGGAACCCCAAGATCAAGAGCTTCAAACCGGGTGGACCGGATGCGCCGACAGACTCGCTTGGCGACGCCCAAGCGAACTACCGAGAGCGCGTCAAGGGCACAACTGCAGACGACGCCAGTGGCAAAGATGACAAGATCGCCGCAGGGGGTAAGAAGTCCTAGTTATGTTGGGGGTGGTTCCTTCGAAGCCGATGCCATCGCGCTCGGAACTTCGAAGGAACCACCCCGCTTTTCGCGTTCGCTACTGCGATGGGTTCGTCGTCAGGCGTCCGCTAGCCGAGAAAGAGGATCATGTCGCTCGTTTCTGAGGTATTCACCGTCGAGAAGGACGATCATGTCGCCACCTTGTGGCTCGATCGGCCAGAAAAGCGCAACGCGATGGGGACCGCGTTCTGGAACGACCTACCCCGGCTGGTCGAAGAACTTGACGCTGACCCAGAGGTTCGCTGCATCCTGCTAGCTGCACGCGGCAAGGCCTTCACCGTCGGCCTGGACCTCGTGGAGTTTGGCGGGATTCTCGGGGACGGCTCGGGAACCAAGAGCCAGGCTCAGCGAGCTCAGTCTCTCCACCGTGAGGTTCGACGGCTCCAGGCGTCGATTTCGTGCCTCGAGCAGACCGACAAGCCTGTCATCGCGGCCATCCACGGATGGTGCATCGGGGGTGGTATCGACCTCATTACTGCAGCCGATATTCGACTCGCCAGTAGCGATGCCGTCTTCTCGGTTCGCGAGACCAAGATCGCCATCGTCGCCGATGTGGGCACGCTCCAGCGACTGCCACGAATCGTAGGTCCGGGCCACGCTGCCGAATTGGTCTACACCGGCAAGGACTTTGATGCAGCGGAGGCCGAACGGGTAGGGCTCATCAATCGGGCCTACGACTCTGCAGAAACCCTCATCAGCGAAGCTCGTCAGATGGCGGCAGATATCGCGGCGAACGCGCCGCTCACCGTTCAAGGCGCCAAACACGTCATGCGCCGCGGGCGTGACATGTCCGTCGAGGATTCCCTGGAGTACGTCGCCGTCTGGAACAGCGCCAACCTCCGCAGCAACGACCTCAACGAGGCAATGGCGGCGTTCCTCGAGCGGCGCCCTCCGAACTTCTCTGGTAGCTAGCCGCCCGCCGCAAGTTCAGAGCTAACGCTCGGCGCGCCACACGGCGCGGCTGCGAGGCGCAGCCTCCGAGCGGCCAGTTCAGACGCTGAACCTGCCGAATCAGACCGCGGACCAACCAGCGCCCGTCCAGGCCTTACGTTGCTGGGACCGGCGGCGTCGTACTGACCGTGGTCGGGGGCTCCGTTGTCGGCACCGTGGTCGGCGGCTCCGTCGTGACGGTGGTCGGCGGTTCGGTGGACACCACGGGCGGCGCTGTCGATGCCGTCGAAGCGACCGGGGGCGCAGATGAAACGGTCGTCTCGACCGGCTGGCTCGTTACGGTTGTCTGCGGCGCCGGTTGGGTGCTGGTCGCCGCGGCACCAGAGGAACTCGAGCTGGTTGCGCCGAAACTCGATGAGGTGGTCTGTGCCTGTGTGCTGCTGGTCGCAGGGAACGCAGGAGGCTCCGAATCGTCGCCTCCGTTCAAGAGAACGACCGCAATGATGATTGCCGCAGCGACGAGCAGCCCGACGACGATCGCCAAATTCCTAACGGTCTGATCCTGGCGACCGTCCGGCTGGTCGAAAACCGACGGAACGCCTTGAGGCCCCATGACCATGGTGCTCGGGCCGCTTGTGGGCGGCTCCCACACACCGTCGTTCTTCCAAGCCGGGGAAACCATCGTCTCGGCAGGGCTGGCGCCACCGGCGCCACTGACGACCACCGTGGCGTCTGCAGCGTCGGGCGATGGTTCAAACTCTTCGGCCGCAGCGACTGCCCCACCTGCCACAGCAGCCTCGCGTTCTATTCTTACGCCACAGTGATCGCAAAACGTTGCGGTCGGCCGCAGCCGCTCACCGCAGTGGCCGCACCGTTCAAGGTGCGTGTTAGATTGCGACGTTTCATCTGCGGGCGACACTCGGCCTCCAACTTCGGCGGGCAGCTAGAGCGGCCGTAATGCTAGTTACTGCGCCGCAGCAGTGGGGTCACGGGGAGACAGTGGTGTTGAGCGACCGATTGATGTTCGTGTTGCGCGGTTTCGTTATGGGAATCGCCGAACTCATCCCCGGGGTCTCAAGCGGGACCTTTGCTCTGGTCTTTGGCTTTTACAACCGATTGATCAACGCGGTTGAGTCGACGTTGCACGGCGCGATTGCCGTGGTCCGCAACCGCGGCAAGGGGTTTAAAGAGTTCCTCAACGGCATCGACTGGGCGATGCTGCTGCCTCTAGGGCTCGGAATGGCGGTCGCCGTGTTTGGCTTCGCCTCATTCATGGAGCATCAACTCGAAGCGAACCCGCTCCAGGTTTCAGCGGTGTTCTTTGGCCTGGTCGGTGGATCAATCTTGGTCGCACTGCGACTGGTCGAGAGGTGGGACAACCAACTCATCGCCCTGATGGTCGTCACGGCGGCCGTGTTCGCCGTCTTTCTTGGCTTAACTTCGGGCGATGTCCTAAGCCCTCCGCTTTGGGCGGTGTTCCTTGCCGCCACCGTGGCTATTTGCGCAATGATCCTTCCCGGGATCTCCGGTTCGTTTGTGCTGCTGATGCTTGGGATGTACGAGCCGACCATCGACGCTGTGGCCGACCGTGACATTGGCTATCTCGCAGTGTTCGCCGCCGGAGCACTCGTCGGCCTCACCGGGTTTTCCAAAGGTCTTCGTTGGGCGCTCACCAACCACGGTGACCGAACCCTGGCGGCGTTGATCGGCCTGATGATCGGGTCGCTTCGGGTGTTGTGGCCCTGGCCAGACGGCACGGAATCCGCCGAGCTCGGCGCCCCCGATGGCTACGTCGGGTTGTGCATCCTTTTGGCCGCGGTCAGCTTTGCGTTTGTGGCGTTGATCCCATGGCTCGCAGAGCGCACCGGCCACGACAGCGACAGCGATGTGGCTGCCACTCGCTGACTTACTTGCTATTTGGCGACGTCGACCAGCTTGAGCCGTCCATCCGATCCACACGTCACCCCGGCGGTTCCGGCGGCCAATCGGTCGATATCTCCTGCGAGTTCATCCCGACGCCAGCCGTCTGCCAAACGGGTCTTACTGGAACCCGACAGGTAGGACTGGACATCAGCGCGGGTGGCGAGTCGAGCCGTGTCGATATCCAGGTCGGATGCACGCTGCTGAACCCATGCCGTCACCAGAGCGATCAGCGCTCGAGGCGTTCGAACGCCGTCGGGTGATGGCGGTATGCAGAGTTCTGCTTCGGTGAGATCACGCCCGCGCCGGACCGCGTCGACAACGCCGATCGCCCACTCGCGCCGGAGCCCTCGAGCGTCGAGACCTCGGATACCCGCCAACTGATCAAGCGCGACCGGCTGACGCTGGACAATCGACATGCATGCCAAGTCAGAAGTGATGTATCGCGGTGGCACATCCTCGTCCACGGCCACTCGTTCGCGCCATGCCATCAAGGACTGGGCGACACCCCGTGCCGGGCCCCGCAAGCGGCGGCTCCCTTTCAATCGCCACCAAAGCTGGTCGAAGTTGGGAAGCAGGTGGTAGTTCGCCAGAACCTGCTCGCACTCATCGGTCACCCAGGAATCGCGGCTTCGCGCTTGCAATTGCCGTGTAAGGCGCGAGTGCAACTCCAGCAAGTGGTCGACATCGGCGGCGGCGTAACGCTGTTGGGCATCGGTCAGCGGCCGGATCGTCCAGTCGGTTAGCCGGTCGCCCTTCGGAATTCGCAGCTTTAGTTCGTCGTATAACAGATTCTCAAGCGACGGAGTGCCATGGCCCAAAAACCCCGCGGCGATCTGCGTGTCAAAGAGCCGTGCGGGAATTCCCCCGCAGAACTTGGCCATGACATCGAGATCCTGTTCACAGGCGTGCATGACCGACAGGGTGTCGGCCGAACGCCAAATCTGGGCGAGATCGGACACATCTACTGCCTGCGGATCGATCAATGCTGACCCTTCAGCCCATGCGACCTGGATCAAGGCAACCCGAGGAAAGTAAAACCGCTCTCGGTGAAATTCGGTATCGATGGCGATCTTGTCGCAGGCGACCAAGCGATCGACAAGCCTGCGATACGCCTCGGGCGTATCGATGTATTCACTCTTCATGCCGCCTCCCATAACGCACCACTGTACTGGGCAAACGTGGACCTCTGAGTTACCTAATGCCACCAGCCATCTGACGGGAAGTAGGCCGAGCTAGCATGCATCCCGGCCGGTGCAGCGCTTTCTCCGGCATCGGCGCTCTTGAACGACCCCAAAAGGCAGAAGTTGACGAATGCGGACCACTCGGCGCGTTGCGATATTGCTGATGGCGCTCGTGCTGATTGCGGCCGGGTGCTCGAACGACGATAAAGACAGCAAGGACGGCTCTCAGACCACCTCGGTCGATTCAGACAAAGTTGCCTCCGCCACGAGCACCAGCGTCGTCGGTACGACGACCACAACGGTGAGCGCCGATAGCGCTGGCTACGGCGATATTCCCGAACTCGACGCCCTGTACGAGGCCTGTCGGGACGGCTTCATGGCCGACTGCGACACGTTGTACATCAATGCGCCCGCGGAATCGCGGTACGAAGCCTTCGGGGCCAGTTGCGGTGACCGCGAACGACGTCCGGGAGTATGCGCCGTTCCCAAGGACTCCGGACCTTACAAGTACGGCGACGACCCGTCGCTCGACGCTTTGTGGGATGCCTGCGAAGAAGGGGAGATGGGCCAGTGCGACGCGTTGTACGACGACCCCGCAACGCCATATCTCTCTGAGTATTGGCAGTTTGCAGCAACGTGTGGTGAACGCTTCGAGTCGCCTCGAGTCTGCGGTGACGACGAAGTACCCGAAGATGCGATGAACTACGGCGATGACGACGTGCTCGACGCGCTGTATGACCGGTGTAAGGACGGCGACATGCCGGCCTGCGACGATCTATTCAGGCGGGCGCCAGCGGATTCTGACTATGAGGCCTTCGGGCTGAGCTGCGGGAAGCGCACCGACGGCACTGAGTTGTGCGTCGAAGAAGAACCCGGCAAAAACACGACAACGACTAGCAAATAACTGACCGCCCAGGCGGCGTCGGTCAGCGGCGTC
>JAGNEX010000001.1:183195-186671 GCA_018003035.1 Acidimicrobiia bacterium | reverse complement strand
ACCGGTGCGGTGACCGGCAAAACCTTGCGTGCCTCCATCGCTAGGCGCAGGGCAAAACTGGTGCCGTCATCGTTTGAACGTCCGGGCGGGGGAGCGAGGGCACCGACCAGTGTCCCATCGGTCACGCGACCAGGAAGGCCCGCAGCCACAGCCAGCGCGTAGCTTCCGCCGCCGGAGTAGCCGAGCACCCCAAATCGGTCAATGCCCAAATGGTCTGCCAGCGTTTCGACATCATCGACGAAGGCGGTCAGCGTGCGACCGGGCAACGGATCTGACAGGCCAACGCCGGGCCGATCCACCGCCACTATCCTCGCACCTTCTGGGTGCTGCATGACGGGCGACGGCTGGAAGTCAAAACGACTCCCAGGAGTGCCGTGAAAGGCCATGATCACCGGCGCATCGGAGTCGTTCGTTTCGCCCCACACCGCGTAGCCCAGGGCCCGGCCATCAGGAAGCCGAAGTTGGCGACCAATATCGGACATGGTTTCCCCCATAGAAACTAGAGCCATTGCTCCAACGCGTGAGCCAGCCTGGTTGCGTTGTCTGATACCGCCGTCCAACGTCGAGCGTCGTAGGCCGTAAAAACGTCGTCCGCCGTCTTTATGACCCGGCCCCATTGCCCCACGGAAATACCGAAGGGAGGAGCACTGGCATCGGTCGCATCCGCGAAACTCGCGAACGATTCAAACGCTGCCAGATCTTTGGGGTCAGATGCCAGCTTCTGGGCAGCGTCATGAAGATCGACCATGTTACGAAAGCGCTCGTCTGCAAAATCTTGTTGCTCAAGAGCCGAACGCAGGATCGAGACCATCCCTAGATACGCAGCAAATCCGTCGGGGTGATCGTCGGGATCGAGGTTGACCGCCGCGGCAGCGTCAAGGTCGCCAGCGAGCAGGGCAATCGCGTCGGGGCGACCGTCGGGAAGTTCTCGATCCGTCAGGAGATCCTCGCCCTCGACCACTCCAGCCGACCGGAGTTGGGCGCCGACATTGTCAAAAGCCGCTTGAATTTCTTCAGTCCAGCCGCTGGGGACGATGGTGGGTTCGCCGACATGGTTGGGGAGAGATTCAAACGTTTCGATCCAGTCATCGATCGTCTGTTCGTCGATCTCGGTAGCAGAAAGGTCTCGGCCGTCCATCTCGAATGGGACTTTGGTCCACACGAGCGCCGCTTGAAGTCGGGCCAACACCGGCGTTTCGAGGCTTTCGCAGTGCCAAACCACCAGTTCGGGCGTGTGCACTGGCGGTACCGTTTTGAGGATCATGTCCGCCGCACTTTGCGGATCGAAGTCGTCGAGCAGGGACAGCTCGTCGGTTCCCTCGGATGGTGCGGGAACGTCGCGCCGAGTAGCTGGCTGCTTCGAGGCGTCGTCCGTTGGCGTGGCGATCTCCTGCGGCTCGTCGTCGCCCTCTTCGGAGGCGTCTGTAACCTCATCGACCAGCGAGCCGGCGTCGACTCGGGTATCGGAATCGTCGTCAGCGCTTTGGGTTGGTTCATCGTCTGGCGGCTCGCCGGTCCCTCCAGCAGGTCGAGGGTCGGCAGTCGCCGGCGAATCCGACGACTCATCGACCATCGCCTGGCCAGTAACCGTGCCACGCGCGCGGCGCTCGATGATCGCCTCGGCAAGTTTTGAGGAGGGGACGAGATCGATGCCGCAGTCGGGGCACCGTTTGACGCCTGGGCGGAACTCATCTCGACATTCGGGGCAACGCATCATGTCAGCCATGGGCGCTGAGCATAACGGTCGCGTTGTCGACTTCAAGGTAGGGACAACGCCGCCAACAAGCTGGATCGCTGGCGACGGAGAGCGGCGTCCCGACCCCTCTCGAACCGCTTTTGCTGAATTGTGCATAATCTGTATTATGCACGCCGCAATCTGGGGGCGTGACCCGGAGAGAGCAGCGCTCCCCGGGTCAGCAGCCGGCTATCTGTTCTCTAGGGTTACCCTTGGAGGCGGCTCAGCAGCATCATGATCTCGTCCTGAACACCATTGGGTGTGACGAAATCTGCCGGGTCCTTAATTTCATCCATGTGATCCCGAACGTCTTCAGGCTTGGGATGATCGCCATCCCGAGGGGCCATCCATCCTTGGGTCATGCCGACAAACACACGTGCGTAGCGACCGCCACCCACGCTCCAAACTCCGTGAGTCTCGTCACATTGCTCTGACGCAAGGAACAGCACCAACGGTGTGACGAACTCGGGGTCGAGCTTGTCTGCAAAACCGCCGAGGAGTTCTTCGGTCATACGGGTGCGGGCGATCGGAGCGATCGCGTTGGCCTTGACGTTGTACTTGGCACCCTCAATAGCCAGCACATTGGTCAAACCGACAAGGCCCATCTTGGCGGCCCCGTAGTTGGCCTGGCCGAAGTTGCCGAACAAACCAGCGGCCGACGACGTGTTGATAATGCGGCCGTACGACTTGTCCTTCATAACGCGAAAGGCTGGCTGGGCCACATAGAACGCACCACGGAGGTGGACGTCGATCACCGCGTCGGTCGCTGCCGGCTCGACTTTGGCAAACGAGCCGTCGCGCAAGATGCCAGCATTGTTGACGAGGATGTCTACGGTTCCGAACGCGTCCAGCGCGGTTTGAACGATGGACTCGCCGCCCTCGGGGCTACCAACGGAGTCGTAGTTTGCGACCGCCTCGCCACCAGCAGCGATGATCTCGTTGACGACCACATCGGCCGCGGCGGCGTCTGAGCCTTTGCCGTCGACCGAACCACCAAGGTCGTTGACGACGACGCGTGCGCCGCGCTCGGCGAGTGCGAGTGCGTACGTGCGCCCAAGGCCGCCACCTGCGCCCGTAATGATTGCCACCTTATTGTCAAAGACAATGTCCGCCATGGGAACTCCTCATCCTGCGGGCGCACCTGTGTGCCCGAATTGTTCAGATTGCACACCGCCGTCTGGTGAGCACGGTCGTCGATGTTATCGATTCGAGACCTTGGCGTAGCTCACCGGCTACAACAAGGCATCAGTAGTTGACCATTGCTGCCAGCCGCTTGAATGCGCTCAACACACGTTGTGGGAGTCCGCGGTCACTCCCAAACTGCTCCATCGCCCGGGTATTCGCTTGGAATCACCGGCAGAGATCTGGATCTGCCATGCGCTCACCCTTTGCCCTTAAGGTCGGGTACTACCGCGCCGACAATGCAAACAGTGCGCTTCCTCGCTATCAAGCACCCAGGCAGTGCCAGGGCGGGGCGGGCGCAACACAACAGCGAGAGTTCTACAGGTAGGTAAGGGCGCTACCAGCGCAGAAGCCAATGACGACGTGATGCGCAGGCTTGGAGGCCCGCATGGCCGAGCAGATAACGAAGCATCCAATGCATATCGATCCAATCGCCGCTCTCAAGCGCGCCGGACGACACAGCCAAGACTCACACACTGCACCGGCGGATGGCCGCTGGCGCGGTTCACTCGCGCCTCGAACAGGTGGGGCAGTGGGCTCCCCCGCTCCCCTGTCCCCC
>JAGNEX010000001.1:125518-183095 GCA_018003035.1 Acidimicrobiia bacterium | reverse complement strand
AGCCCCAGGCTTACCGGCCGAGTCCCAGGGTGACCAGCCGACCGTCGCCATGCCGCCACTGGTCTTTGAACGGGACGCGACCCTTGCTGAGGGCGGCTGGTTCGAGGACTACTCCCCTCCGCCCGCCGTGCATTCCGCCTCTGGCAAGTCCCCCGTCGGGTCGGCGCTGCATAGTCGCGACCCGTTTGCTAGTCCTGATCTGGGAGACGTCGAGACGCCAAGACTTCAACCACCCGCCCACGCGCGGATTGTTGCGGAAGCTGGCAGGTGGAGTGAACGAGAAGCTTCAACGAGTTCCGCGATCGATGACCTGTGGCGCGCCGCCGAGGAGGATGTCGAGAGCCCCGCGTGGGGCGGCTCGGTTTCCGAAGCACCACTGACCGCGGTCAACTCACCTTTCGACGAACTGTTCGGTGCGCGTGTGGGAGCAATCACCAGTCCCGCTCCCCTCGACTCGGCCGAGCCCATGGTGCCGGTTCCAAGCAGCCTCGTTGCCGACACCGATATCGCCACCATGAGCGACGAACTGGCAGAGGCTCAGAACCCGCCTCTACCCGCCGCCGAGGATCTGAGGGGCGACACGGGTACGACGGCACTCATCGGATCACCCGGTCGGACCACTGGCACACAGGCAACGTCGCCGCTGGATGCTGAGCCAACATCAGGGCCGCTGAGCTTCGATGACGCGACGCAAATTGCCGACGTGCTGCCGATGATCGATACATCCACAGGTCCCGGGCCCGCCGCGGAAGCCGACCGGCCACAAGTTATTCCGATGCAGGCCCCAGCAGACGCGGACCAACCGGACGATGGAGCCCACGACGGTGACCCAATCAGTGATCCGTCCGAGCCGGCGGCGATATCGGATTCAGAGGTGGAAGGCGATCAAGCGAACCAACCTCTACGTGATGACAGCACTGTTCTGAGGCCAGCCGAGCCTGCCCTTACCGGTGGCGCTCCCGCTCAACCATCGGCGGACCGACCAGGCGTCGACGAAGGATCAGATAATCACCTGGCGCCAAATCGAGGTGCGCCCATTCAACCGGCACACGATCAGGCAAGTTTTGCCCCTGTGAGCTCTAGCTTTGCCTGGTTCTCACCCGACGACCCGGGTGCACCGGTGGCATCTGACTGGCCGCCTCGGATTCCTGGCGACCCAAACGCCCAGACATGGCTCTTTGACGAGGTGCGGACTCGCACCGACGAGTCGACTGCCCCAACGGCCTCTCAATCGCCCGTTGGGATCTCGCCACAGCTCGACATTGAGCCAGCCAGTCAGTTTGAGTGGCAAGAATCCGTCACCGTTTCTGCCGCATCGGGTGCCGGTTTTGACACGCACGCCATTCACCTCGATTCAGCCATGGACCTCGCTCCGTCGAGCGCCTTCCTCGAACCGATTACCGGGCCGGGCTTTACCGTCGCGGCCGGCGCTGGCACAGCGAGCCTCGCTGATGTGCCTGACACGCAGGGCGACTCCTTGGTAGCGGACCCGTGGGCCTGGGCAGCAGACCCGTCTGGAGAAACCGCTTTTTCCGAGGGCGATGCCGACGTTCGGACCGACATTCCGGTCGCGCCGTCCGCGTTCGATGAATCGGGAGAACTCAACCTCGCGGCCCTTGAAGAGGCAGCAGGTTCGATCGATCTCACCGATCCTGTCGGCTGGCACGAAGCGCCGCTGAGCGCGAAGCCGATTCGGTTTGATCCACGGGCGCTTCCCGAAGGGTCCCAGATCGACCTCCGAGTGACCGAGGCCCAATCCGCGCCAACATTTGAGGCGATCACCGACGCCGAACATTCCGCCGACGCTCCGGCCCTGGAAGTTACTCGGCGCCCAACAGCGGAACCGGCCCGGCCGTTGCCGTCGATCCCCAAACCAGCCCGTTCAGCGTGGCGCCAGCGCCTTCCGACGATCCTGTTGATCGTGGTCGCGGTGATCTGCGTGGCTCTGGCAATCAACCTGCTCCTGCCAATCTTGCAGGTAAGCCCGGGAGACCCCGGCGCCGCGGGCGCTTGGGCGTCCATTCCGTCGCTGCCAGGATCATCGCCGATTCTGTGAGCGTGTCCAGCAGCCTTAAGGGGTGGATTCGCACACCAAGTCTGGCCAGCAGATGAAGGCAGGGTCACCGACCAACAGGCCGCTGCCATCGTCCGGATAACAGCCGCGCGTGCCGTCCTGATACGTCTCACACAAGTAGCGGCCACCCTGTATGGACAGCACTTCCACCGGCACGGCGTCCTGAGTCATCGCGGGAACTGACCGCGGCACGACCGGGTCCAGCACCGGTTCGCTCGGACCCGGTACCGGGACACTGCCCGCCGGGTCACAGATAAACGTGCTGGCCTGCGCGGTGCAGAACAAGCGGGGAATGAGCTCGGTCTTGGCAGGATCCCCGCCCTCGTACAACGAGCACGCCCACTGTGCGCCCCGATACACGCAGAGGTACTGGCTGCCTTCAATTGTTCGGAGCACATAGCCCGCGAACTCGTCTGGATACCACGCTGCAGAACAAGAAGAACTGCTGGCCTGGTCGCTGCAATACATAATCGCTGGACCAGACGCCGACGTCGCCCGGCAGCGAGCCTGGGTGTCGCTGCTCGCGCGGCGCTCGCATCGGTACGGAAACGAGTCGATCTCGAACTCAAAGGTCTGTGCCCCAGACGGGAGTGCGTCAACGGGTACGACGCCGTTATCTTCGACCACAGCGGTCGCCACCGGGTCTCCGACTTCGCCTGGCTGAGGCATCGCCAAATCCCCGGTACTGCCCAGGTTTGTTGTATCTGAACCCGCGACATCTTGTCGTTTCTCGGCCGCTGACCCAGAGGTCGGGTCGGCAGGGCCAGACGAACTCGACGAGCAAGCTTGGAGGGCTGCTGCGAGTATGAGTGTGATGACCACCAGCCGCCGCATCATGTCCACCCGTTAACTGCCCCCCACTGGTTTCGTGGTCGGACACTAGGGGCGCGACCTTGGGCGCACCAAAACCGTGTCCGACAGGCGTCGAACCAGGTGCCGGTGAAGGGTGTTCGTGCGACAACGATCGAGGTGACAGAATCCAATCCTCGATAACCCAGAGTTCGACAAACTAGGAGTCCCGCGAGATGCCAATCGATGTTGACAAGGTGCTGGCTGCAGACCTGCCTGAGGCGACCACGTCATGGGGTCCAGACAACGTGATCTTGTACCACCTTGGAATCGGCGCCGGTGACCCACCGACCGACCCCAATGAGTTGAGCTACACCTACGAGGGCAACCTCAAAGTTCTCCCGAGCTTCGCTGTTGTGCCCGTGTTTTCGGCAATGGCAGGCATGTTGGCGGTCGACGGCTTCAACGTCGACTTCACCAAGCTCCTGCACGGCGAGCAGGCGATCGAACTGCACCGCCCCATCCCGACGAGCGCCGAGGTCACGTCGAAGGTTCGAATCAGCGACATCTTCGACAAGGGCAAGGCCGCGCTTGCGATCATGGAAGTTACGACCAGCGACGCGGACGGGCCGCTGTTTACCAACCGGTTCTCCTTGTTCCTTCGTGGCGAAGGCGGCTTCGGCGGAGACCCTGGGCCGAAGGCCGAAAACGCCGTTCCAGGTCGCGATCCCGACTTTGTGATCGAATCCCCGACGCTGCCTCAGCAAGCGCTCCTCTATCGCCTCAGCGGCGACAAGAACCCGCTGCACGCCGACCCGAACTTCGCGGCTTTCGGCGGATTTGACCGCCCAATCCTTCACGGCCTGTGTTCCTACGGCATTTGTTGCAAGGCCGCCGTCGACGCGGTTCTGGACGGCGACGTGAGCTCCGTTGCAAGTTACAACGCTCGTTTCGCGGGGGTGTTTTTCCCGGGAGAAACGATGGTCACCAAACTCTGGAAAGAAGACGGCAAGATCATCGTCGAGTCAGAGTCCAAAGAACGCGGCACACCGGTCATCTCCCAGTCGTCGTTGACCCTGTCCTCATGACCGAGATCGCGCTCGACGACCCGATCGAAGTCGAGTGCCCGCGTTGCGGAACCGTCAATCAACAGGCGTTTTACGGGCCGTGCGCGCAGTGTCGAATCGACCTGCGCGCCCGGCTCGGGGCCGACCCGCAGAGCGACGCTCCCGAAGCTCCTCGCTATGAGCCGAAAATGAACGTCACCCCCAACCAAGTTGCAACTAAGGACTGACGGGTGCTGCTACTCAGCGTTTCTGCGCTGACCCACGGCTATGAAGGGCGAACCCTTTTCGACGGCCTCGCGTTCGGAATTTCTGACCGCGACCGGGTCGCCGTCGTTGGCCCCAACGGTTCGGGTAAATCCACATTGCTGCGCTTGATCGCCGGCGCTGAGACGCCCCTCAGCGGGGCGGTCGTTGCGCGTTCCGGTTTACGGATTGGCTACGTGGCGCAATCTGCGGCGGCGGCGTCAGGAACGACCGCGTCCGACTGGGTGTTCGGACAGCTTGCCCAGGCAAACGGTTCCGGCGTCGACAGTTCCAACGACAGTTACCGGCTTGAGACGACCAAATTTTTGACCCAGATGGGAGTCGACGGGCTGCTCGATCGACAGGTCGACGAGCTATCGGGTGGCGAACGCCGGCGGATGTCGTTGGCCGCGGGGCTGGGGGCACAACCGGACCTGCTCATCCTGGACGAGCCGACCAACCACCTAGACATCTGGACCATCGACTGGCTCGAACGCTATTTGCGCGATTTTTCAGGGGCGGTCGTGTTCGTCTCCCACGACCGCTGGTTCATGGATCGGACCGCTACCGCCATGCTTGAAATCGCGGATGAGCGTGGGTTCTGGCACGACGGTTCGTACGCCGATGTCGTCGAAGCGCGGGCGTCTCGTTCGGTGGCAGCAGAGCGTGCAGATCGCCGGCATCGTAACGCCTTGCGTAAAGAACTCGCATGGCTTCGCCGCGGCCCGAAGGCACGGTCGAGCAAACCTCGATTCCGGCTGGAACAGGCCCAAGCATTGAGGGAACAGGTCCTTGACGTCGACGAACCGCCGTTACGGCTGGGCACCGGGAGGACCCGGCTCGGCAATGACGTGATCGAACTCCAAGACGCCACGGTGAGCTTTGGGGATCGGCAGATCATCTCACCGACGAACTGGGGCGTCGGGCCTGGTGATCGGATCGGAATCATCGGACCAAGCGGGTCTGGAAAGTCCACGCTGCTCGGCCTTCTCGCCGGTGAACTTCAACCGTCGGGCGGGCGACGCAAAGTCGGCAAGACCGTTCAGATCGGCATGTTTCACCAGGTGGCATCGACGCCAGCGAGTTTGTCGCTCACGGTGTCTGACTACATCACTTCGACCGCGGACTCGATCCCACTCGAGGACGGCCGGGTTGTTACTGCCAGTGACTTGCTGGAACGGTTTGGTTTTTCCGGAAGCATGAAACACGCGGCCGTCAAGAACCTTTCTGGCGGTGAACGTCGGCGGGTCGAACTCTGCAAGGTGCTGATGGACGCGCCCAACGTGTTAATCCTCGATGAGCCCACAAACGACCTCGACATCGAAACCCTCCAGGCGGTCGAAGACTTCTTGGATGGGTTCAAAGGATCACTGCTGGTAGCCAGCCATGACCGACTGTTATTGGACCGCCTAACCGACGTGCGAATCGCCGTAGCGCCCGATGGGGCGATTACTCAGGTCCCCTATGAATGGGACGAGTACAGCCGGTTGGCAAAGTCGTGGCGGAACGGCCCAACGCCGGCCGCCAAGTCGGCAGGCAGCAAACCTGCGCGCCAGGCGACCAAACTCACCTACGCGGACTCTCAGAAGCTCAAGGCGGCCGAGCGGTCCATGGATCGTCTCCAGCGTCAGCGCGACGAACTGACCACCAAGCTTGAAGGCGAACAAAGCTCTGAGCGCCTGACCGAAATCGGCGAGCAACTCCGCCAGATCGTACGTGACCTCGACGCCGCAGAGAACACGTGGTTGGAGCTCAGCGAACGCGCTGAGCAGTACGCACTGCAACGCAAAGGCTGAGGCCTCCTGCAGTGGACGCCACGAACATGTCGCCCGCCCCAGACCCTCCAATGCCACCCGCAGGGCGGTCAGTTAGCGGCCGAACTGTCGGAATCGACGCCGGCGGGACCTTCACCGACGTTGTAACCGCCGACGGTGTGGTCTTTAAGATCCCTTCGACGCCCGCCGAGCCACACGCCGCGGTAGCTATGGGAATGAGGCGCGCGTGTGCTTGGGACCACCCCGCTCACCTCGCGCACGGCACCACCGTCGCGACCAACGCCCTCATCGAACACAAGCTGGCACGGACCGCGCTCATCGCCACCAAGGGTTTCGCCGACGTGATCGAGATAGCTCGGCAGGATCGGCCCAGCATGTACGACGAACGCGTGCACCGACCGACGCCTCTCGTCCCCAGGTCGCTGCGCTTCGAAGTGTCCGGGCGTCTCGACGCGACGGGTGCAGAACTCGAACCGCTCGAATTGGACGACCTGATCGATCGAGTGCGAGGAAGCGGCGCTACCGCTGTAGCGGTGTGTCTTCTTCATGCAGATCTGAATCCTGCCCACGAGCGCCTGGTTGGCGAGGTTCTTCGGTCCGAAGGCTTCGACGTCACCTGTTCGCACGAAGTGTCGCCTGAGTTCCGAGAGTACGAACGTACGGTGACCACGGTCATCAACGCTGGGCTGCGGGAGAGGTGCGCGCCTGCGATGACCGGCGTTGCTCGCCTGGCCGAAACCGTCACTGTCATGTCGTCTTCGGGAGGAACGATCGAACCAGACAGAGCGGCGACCGAACCCGTACGGCTGCTCGTTTCGGGCCCTGCCGGCGGCGTCTACGCGGCATTGTCGGTCGCAGCGGCCTGTGACATTGCCAACGCCGTGAGCCTCGACATGGGTGGCACGAGTACCGACTGTTCGTTGATCCGTGACGGCCGGCCAAGCCCGAGCACCGACCGCGAGGTCCACGGATATCCGGTTCGGGTCCCGTCACTGGATATCCGCACTATCGGCGCGGGCGGCGGGTCCGTCGCTTGGATCGACAGCGGTGGTTCGCTTCGGGTCGGTCCCGAGAGTGCGGGCGCGCGGCCCGGGCCCGCGTGTTACGGCCTCGGCGGCGCAGAGCCGACGGTCACCGATGCCCAACTTCTCACCGGACGATTGGGGCCAGCGCCGACTCTCCCGGGAATTGGCCCGCTTTCGACATCGCGGGCCGAGGCCGCCTTTCTCGCAGCCGAGATCGACCCGGATGACGTTTTGCGGGTTGCCGAAGCCAACATGGTTGAGGCCGTACGAGAGCTGACCCTCGAACGCGGGTTCAGCCCCAACGAACACTCGTTGATCGCGTTTGGCGGGGCTGGCCCGATCCACGCCTGCGCAGTCGCCGACGCTCTGGACATCAGGCGGGTGGTCATTCCAGATCGCGCAGGCGTGTTATGCGCCTACGGCCTCTTGCTTGCGCCACGAACCGCTCATGTCACTCGAAGTTGGGTGGGGTCGTTCGAGGATGACGACAGGCGCCGGCTGTTGCCTCAACTCGTCGACGCTTTGCGAGACCAGTTGCCCGACTTGGAGGACAGCACCGTGAACGTTGAGTACTCGGCGCGCTATTTCGGTCAACACCATGAGCTGCCGGTAAGCGATCTGAACAACTTTCATGCTGTCCATCAACAGGTGAACGGCTATTCCTGGCCTGATCGCGCGATTGAAGTTGTGGCCGTGCGCGCCGCGGCTCGCGCCGCGTCGGCTGCGAACGCAACAGACATCAAACCCAGCCGAATGGACTCGCTCCGGGTCGCCGCTACGTGTGCAGCAGGTGATGTCGTTGTCGAAGCCGATACGACCATCGTCATTGCGCACGGCTGGCGAGCCTCCCTGGGGCCCATGTCACACATCATCTTGGACCGCATGTGATGCCCCTCGACCGTGAGATGGGCGATCGGCCGCCGCCTAGCCCCGGCGACCTTGCCGTCAGTCGAGCGCGCCTGATCGGCATTGCAACCGCGATGGGTCACGCCCTGCGCCGCGGCGCTGTAAGCCCAAATATTGCCGAACGTGCTGACTGTTCGACCGCCGTTTTTGACGCTGAAGGTCGCCTTGTCGTACAGGCCGAACACATACCGGTCCATCTGGGCAGCATGCCCGCATCGGTACAGAGCGCGCTCTCGTGGCTCGGGACGACCGGCCACAAGGTCGATGACGAAACCCATGTCGTCTTGAACGACCCGTTCTCGGGCGGAACGCACCTCAACGACGTGACCGTGGTCTCACCGGTCCTCATCGATGGGCGGGTAGTTGCATGGTTGGCGAACCGAGCGCATCACGCCGATGTCGGTGGGCCGACGCCTGGGTCGCTGTCGGTTGCACACACCGAACTCTTCGGCGAAGGGTTTTGCATCCCACCCACCTTGTACAGCCCGGATCTTGTGCGACTGTTCGCAGCCAACTCCCGCGGTCCCCAAGAACGGACAGCAGATCTCAGCGCGCAGATCGGCGCAAACCGGGTGGGGCGTTCTGAGTTGACAGCTGCAGTTGGTCCGCTGACCGAGATGTTTGGCGCTCTGTCACGTTGCTTCGATGCGCAGCACGCATACGCGCGACGCCGGGTTCAGCGTCTGCTTGCTCCGCACCTCAACAAGACTGCCGCTGCGACAGGTGAGCTCAACATCGGCGCCATCAACGCCACGGTCGCCTGCACTGTTGGCGTGATAGGGGACGAATCCCAGTTGCAGCTCATCGTCGACTGGTCAGAGAGCTCTGATCAGACCGACTCGAGTGTCAACGCGGTGCGGGCGATCTCGACAAGCGCCGTTTCCTACGCCCTGCGTTGCATCTTTGATCCTGGGCTGCCAGCCGGGTTCGGCGTCGACAGTTCGATCCAGATCCTTACCAGGCCGGGCTCCGTTGTGGATGCGATCCGGCCGTGCGCGGTCGGCGCCGGCAACGTCGAAGTGAGCCAACTACTCGCGCAAGTGGCGATGCGCGCTTTCGAACAACTGCGCGAGTCTCAAAAACGGTCGGAGTCTCCGGCAACGATGAACAACCTGATCATCGGATCGGGCAGCCAGGTGTACTACGAGACGATGGCGAGCGGACAAGGGGCGTTCGCCGATGCAGACGGCGCCACCGCCATGCACACAGGCATGACCAACACTCAGAACACGCCGATCGAAGCCCTTGAACGCGCCTACCCGTTTCGCGTCGTCGAGTACCGAGTCGCGCGCGGATCGGGTGGGCAGGGGCAGCACTGCGGCGGCGACGGGATGGTTCGAACGATCGAGACGCTCCAGCGCGCCACTGTCACGGTGATCGGGTCCCACAGAACGCGGGGTGCCAGCGGGGCAAACGGCGCCGCTGGCGGAATGCCAGGCGAGGACGTCGTCGTGAGAAGCGACGGATCCCGGGTCCGGCTCGACGGCGCTAGCACCGTGACCTTGGAACCTGGAGATCGCATCACCGTGGTCACCCCAAGTGGGCCAGGTTGGAACGCACCGGTGGAGGCGTCGACGTCGCCGAGGCAACCGCCTACTTAGTTGCGGCCCGGTAGCTCTACGCCACCTGGAAGCTGATCTTCACAGGCGGCCACGGTCACGTCTTGGCCGAACAGGGAACAGGAGCACGTCTGGGCGCAGTCGCCCAGGTCGGCTCGAGCGTTCCACAAGGTGATCACTAAGACCGCACCGATGCCGAGCACCACCATCTTGGTCACCATTCTGGTGATGAACAGCGACAGGGCAATGGAAATACCCACGATGGCCAAGATAATGACGACGACGACCACGCGAAGGGTGTCCGAATCGAGGGCACTTGGCCAGGCAGCTCCAAACAGCACATGGCGACTCTACCCGACATCTCGCATCAGAAAACCAGATACTTTCCAATACTTCTTTTCATGGAAAGGGTTCGATTGGTAGGCTCGCGGGGCATCCCACACTCACCCCGAGGGGGTCTTGGGCGATGCACCCAACCATCACAAATACAAGCGCGACCACTCCTCCTTCCGCAGGCCCACTCGAAGTGGGTGCGGCAGAGTCGACTGAGACGCATTGGAGCGCTCAGGCGCTGTGCCTAGGCCGGACGCATCTGTTTTTCCCGCGCCCGGGCGAACGACCCGAAGCGCGAGAACGGCGTGAGGCAGTCGCGGCGCAGTACTGCGCTCGGTGCCCTGTCCTCGAGCCGTGCCGGAGCCGCGCACGCGACGGCCGCGAGTATGGCTTTTGGGGCGGTGAGTCAGAAGAACAACGAGCCAACGCCGGATTTCAGGTGAGGCTGCCGGTCGGCAGAGCGGCTCGCAGAGCCGCCCGAGCCGCCCGTGAAGCAGGGAAGGCGGTAGATAACCGCGGCATTGCGAATGCCGCTCGTTAGCCGCTCGCCGCGACCGGGCCCATGCTCTGGTCGGGGTCCGAGTCCTGGTCATGGCCGTGAAAGTTGCCGGTAACCCAGAACTGGATGCGCTCGGCCACGTTGACGGCATGATCTGCGTAGCGTTCGTAATAGCGACCGATCAACGCGACCTGAACCGCTTCTTGGACCTCATTGTGGTCAGCAGCGCCGCCTTGAAACACCAGAACCAGCAGCTCCTTGAGGAGGTCGTCCATCGTGTCGTCCATGTCGACAAGCGCTGCAGCCCGGTTCTCGTCGCGTTCGGCAAACGCCTCGATGGTCAACTCCATTTGGCGTGCGGCCTGATTACCCATCTGAGCAATCACACCGCGAACCCGCGGATCGAGTTCACGAGGGTAGATGCGGCGGCCGCCCTTGACGATGTTGCAGACCAGGTCACCGGCACGTTCCAGTTCGTGGACGCTTCGGAGCAAGACCACCAGGAATCGGAGATCCCGAGCGATTGGCTGCTGGGTCGCCATGACCTGGATCGCCCGCTCTTCCAGGTCGTCACACAGGGCATCGATCTGTGTATCTTCCTGAATGACGGCTTCTGTTGCAGCCAGATCAGCGTCCAAGAACGCCTGCGTTCCAACATTTACTGCCGAAAGCACACGAGCGCCGATGGTGATGAAATCGGCACGCAAGGCGTTCAGTTCCGAAACCAAAAGATCTCTCATGTCGACAGTGTGCGACATAAGGAACCGTTTGGTCGTGTTGTTCACCGAGTGTTTCGCGTTCAGTCAGAAATGTGCCAGAGTCGCGATGCGACCATGTCGACGCGAGAGCGTGTTGACGTGGCCACAAGCATTCGCCTGCGCCGACCAGACGTTCCCAAATCGATGTCACCCGTGACTGCTTGGTCAGCCGGGAACAGGAGAAGCATGACAGTCAACCCGACCCTTGCCGAAGACGGAGGCGCATCAAGCGCTCAGACATCGCCGATCGTCGCCGAAGACGTCGCTGTCTACTACGGCGATTTCAAAGCCGTGACCGGAGTCACGTTGGCTGTACCCGAAAAGGGCATCACGGCGATCATTGGGCCATCCGGCTGTGGGAAATCCACCTTCTTGCGCTCGATCAACCGGATGAACGATCTCGTCCCGGGTGCGCGCGTCGAAGGGTCGATCCTGTTTAAGGGTTTCGACATTTACGCCCCCGACGTCGACCCCGTCGAGGTACGACGCAGGGTTGGAATGGTGTTCCAAAAGCCGAACCCGTTCCCCAAGTCGATCTTCGACAACGTCGCCTTTGGACCGAAGGTGCAGCGGATGAAGGGCGACATGAAAGACGTCGTCGAATCGGCACTGAGGCGAGCGGCGCTGTGGGACGAGGTCAAGGACAAGCTCGACCAGAGCGCGTTCTCGTTGTCTGGTGGGCAGCAGCAGCGGCTCTGCATCGCCCGCTGCCTCGCGGTCGAGCCTGAGGTTCTGTTGATGGACGAGCCATGTTCGGCGCTCGACCCGATCGCCACCTCAAAGATCGAAGACCTGATGGGCGAACTCAAAGAAGACGTCACCATCATCATCGTCACACACAACATGCAGCAGGCGGCCCGGGTCTCGTCGATGACGGCATTTTTTGCGACCGACGTCGATCAGAACGAGCGCCGAACCGGGGTTCTCGTCGAGTTCGACGAGACCACCCAGATGTTCACCGCGCCGTCCGACCCCAGGACCGAGGGTTACATAACTGGTCGGTTCGGCTAGATCTCGTGGACGTCGTCGCAATCGGGATCGCCATCGTCGCTTCAGTGTGTGCGGCAACCCTTGCCGTGCTCTTGGTAAAAGAGCGCAATCGGGATCGCACTTTTCGTGGCGAGATCTCCGCAAGACTGCGACGACTTTCAGCCGACCTTCCCGTAAACCCTGACGCAGTCCCGCGTGAACAGGCCGAACCTGAACCGGCCCGGCCCGAACCGACATCGACGGGCACGGCTCCATCCGACCAGGCATCTGCCGAGGTCGGGGACCGTTCGGCGTACCGGCAACTCGACGCCTTGATCGACGCGAGCGAACGCAACTCGGCCGATGTGACGCTTTTGAAGAGCGCTGTGGCGTCGATGAACGTCGCCATCATGGTTCGCAGTGTCCGGGGAGAGACGGCGTTTAGCCAGTACAACTTGGCGAATGCTCTCAGCATCACCGACGAAGCTCTGATCACCGGCCATATGAACGACCTGATCGCCCTTGCCGAAACGGGTGAGCGGGGGACACGAACCATCGAACTCACGGGTCCCAGCCCAACGACGATTCAGGTCACGGCGTGGCCGATCGTCTCAGGTGAAGGCCCGATCGGATCGGCATGCCTTGCCGAGGACGTGTCCGCAACGCAACGAGCCGAACGTGTACGGACTGACTTTGTCGCAAATGTGAGCCACGAACTGCGTACCCCGGTTGCCGCTGCGGTGGTGTTGGCCGATGCGCTCGTGGTGGCCGACGAAAGCGAGCGACCCCACCTCGTCTCAAGGGTCCAACACGAGTTAGTCCGCCTAGCCAGCCTGGTCGAAGACCTGCTCGATCTTCACGCCGCTGTCCAGACAAGCGCGAGCCGCTTCAAAGTTGTGACCGTCGACCAGCTGATCAACCGCGTCGCCCGCCGAGTCCAGCTAACACTCGAGCAGAGATCGCAGGATCTCGTACTCAAAATCGACCCCGACCTGCGGATCTTCGGCGATAAGGGCCAGATCCAAACCGCTTTGGTGAACCTGCTCGAGAATGCCAGCAACTACTCAGATCCCGGTAGTTCCATCGTGGCGTCGGCCCGTCTCGTTGGTGACGAAGTCATGATCTCGGTGACCGATTCGGGAATCGGCATACCCCAGAACGACGTCGAGCGAGTCTTTGAGCGTTTCTACCGCGTAGATCGTGGACGTTCCCGACTGACCGGCGGAACCGGGCTCGGCCTGTCGATCGTTCGCAACGTTGTCGAGGGCCATGGGGGACGAGTTGCCATCCATTCCATCGAGGGTCGCGGCACCACCGTCGCGATCAGCTTTCCCCTCGCTGACGCCGACCCAGTGCCGTCCTGCAAATCCAAAACTGCCGACGAGAAAGAACAAGGTTGACCATGTCGCAACCACTCGTGTTGATCGCCGACGACGAGCCATCGTTTTTGGACAGCATCTCGATTCTGCTCCGCAGCGAGGGGTTCCGCACCGTCGTCGCTCGCGACGGGCGGGCCGCCGTCGAAGCATTCCAGGAATCCCAACCCGATCTTGTGTTGCTCGACGTCATGATGCCCGTGATGTCGGGGATTGACGTCTGTCGTCGCCTGCGTTCGGAATCCAACGTTCCGATCATCATGGTGACAGCGAGGGACTCCGAGCTCGACGCGGTCGTGGGGCTAGAGATCGGCGCGGACGATTATGTATCTAAGCCGTTCCGCAGCCGCGAGTTGGTCGCTCGAATCCGAGCAGCACTGAGGCGCCAGCACATGGATGAAACGTCGGCGGACACCGGCGATGTGGACGACGGGTTCCACTACGGTCGAGTCAGCATGGACCTCGCTCGGCACGAAGTAACGGTCGACGGGGTGCTCGCCCATCTGCCCCGCAAAGAGTTCGACTTGCTGGCCCTCTTAATGAAGAACGCCGGAATGGTCTTGACACGCCAGGTCCTGATCGATCGTGTCTGGGGCTTTGACTACGTCGGCGACACCAAGACCCTCGACGTCCATATCAAACGCCTGCGCGCCAAGATCGAAGTAGACCCGGCCGAACCCGATCTACTGCACACCGTGCGCGGCGTTGGCTACCGATTCGAGCCGTTGGCCCCAATCCGTTCATAGCCTGTGGAGTTGCGGCCACGGGAGCTTTGGCGCCGGGTCCGTGCCCGCACGGCATCGACCAGCCCCGATACACCGCCAACCGCCCGACCAGGCCGCACGACTCCGAGCGTCCGGGGTGATCGGAACACCGCAAGTGTGGGAGGCGCCGGCCCAAACATTTGGTTTACCGCGAAAGGTTTCGCTGTCCGCCAGACCGGCTTAACGCCGCTTGAAGGAGCGTGCTCGAAGCACGATTGCCGAAGCGTTGAACACGAAGGTGATTGCCAGCAGCACGATGATCGCGGCCGAGACGAGCGTCCCAAAATCGCCGCCAGGCTGGCGCGCCCAGTGATATACGAGCATCGGAAGCGCCGTGAAGGGACCGGTAAAGTCGGCGGTCCAGCCAGCGTTGCCAGATGAGAAAAATCCGGTCTGAGCGCCGACCAAAATCAGCGGTGCAGTCTCGCCCAGCGCACGGCTGAGCGACAACACCACGCCGGTCAGGATGCCGCCGCGCGCCGCAGGAAGGACGAGCTCTCGGGTGACCTCCCATTGGGTTGCGCCCACCCCGTAACCGCCCTCGCGTAGTGACGCTGGCACCGAGCGGATCGCCTCTGCAGCGGTCATGACCACAAGTGGAAGAACGAGCAGGGACATTGTCAGCCCTGCGGAGATCACGCTCCGGCCACCTGTAATGGGTTCACCAAACTTCACAAAGATCGCCAGACCCAGGATCCCGTACACGACGGAGGGCACACCAGCGAGGTTGCGGATATTGACGTCGACCCAGCGGGTCGTTCGGTTATCCGGCGCGTACTCCTCGAGGTAGATCGCAGTCGCTACGCCGATAGGAATCGCGACGGTCATCACAAAGGCAGCGATGATGGTCGAACCCTTCAGCCCCTGCCAGACACCTGCATCCGAAGCGCTCGATGACGTACCCGACGTAAGAAACGACAGGCCACGATCGGCCAGTGTCGACCACCCACCGTTCAAGACATCTGAAACCAGGATCATCAAGAACGCGAGACAAGTCAAAAGGCTAAAGAGAAGGATCCCCTTGAACAGCCCATCGAAGTTGCCGAACCTGCCCCTTCGACGAATGGTCGCGGCGACCGAGCCGGCGTACTGGCCCTCTGCTGGTGGTGCGATAGTTGCCATTAGTACTTCTCCCGGCGGCTGCGGACCAATCGTCCACCGACGATATTGAGGCCAAGGGTGATGACAAACAGGATGAGTGACACGAAGTAAAGACTGTTGAAAGCTTCAGCAGCGCCCGCGACTTGGTCGGTTCCGCTCGCGATCGACGCGACCGCTCCGGTGAGGGTCTCGCCCTTATCGAGAGGGTTGGCGGTAAACAGTGAGCGACCCGAGCCTCCCGCCGCGATCGCAACAACCATCGTTTCACCGAACGCCCGCGAAATTGCGAGGATCAGCGCGGCGACAACGCCCGAGAAGGCAGCCGGCAGAACGACTTTGAGCGTGGTAGCCGTCGAACGGGCGCCGAGCCCGTAACTCGCTTCACGAAGCTCACGGGGAACCGCCGAAAACGCGTCCTCGCAGATCGAAGCGATGAGCGGGACGATGAGGATGCCAACACCGACACCCGCGGCCATGAGGCTCTGCGGCTGTGAGGTATCAAAGAATGACTGGACAAAGTCGGGGCCGATGAAGGAGAGAGCGAAGTAACCCACCACCACCGACGGAATCCCAGCCAGGACCTCCAGGATGGGCTTCAAAAACTTCGAGGTGCGTGGCGAGGCGAACTCGCTGAGATACACGGCCGCACCTATGCCGAGGGGAGTCGCCACGATCATGGCGATCCCGGTGACGAGACCCGTACCGACGATCAGCGTGCCAATGTCAAAGTAGTCCCGCCGTGGAAACCACCCGATCGACCGCAGGCTCGAGAGATCAATATGGGTCAAGAACTGAAGCGCCTGCCCGACCAAAGAAAGCACCAGTAAGGCGCTAATGCCGAGGGTGAGAAAGGTCACACCTTTAAAGATGGTCCGCACACGGCGTTCGCGACGGTGACGCTCTTTGTTGGCTGACCGCAAGAACGGGTTCGTGGACAGCCCGCTTTCGGATGGAATCACGCTCACGCTTGTGTCTCCGATCTCCGGACAAAGCGCCCCCGGCGACTTTCGGTCGTCAGCAATAAGCAGTCAGCCGAAAGACGCGAACCTGGTGGCAGGAACGGAGCAACCATACGAGAGCCGCGTAACCCTGCCCCTGCGCGCAGGTGAACGACAGGTGAACAGGTGAACGGACGGTCAGCTACTGGTTGGAGGCCGCCAGAACACTGTCAGCAGCAGAGCTGCGCCGCCAACGCCGAGGCCCGCTGCGATCGCCATCCCGGCCGCAATCGAGAACTCAGCAAACGGAAGGTCAAGGGCGTCATCGAGGGACCATTTACCCGCGCCCAACCCGGCCAACGTAATGGCCAGGGTGGCGATGATGTAGTTGTACTCCCAGCCGTCCTTGGTGATCAGAAAGCCCTTCTTGCCGTGGGCCGTCACCCCAGCAACCGCCATCAAACCGACGAGAGCGGCGCAACCGAACTGTGTCCCGAGACCCAGAAGGATCAGGACACCGCTACCCATTTCGGTGAAGGAGGCAAGCCGGGCATGGAGAAAACCCGGTTTCAGACCAATGCTCTCAAACCAACCAGCTGTCCCGGACAGTCCCCCGCCCCGAAAGACTTTGCTGTATCCGTGCACGAAGATCATCGCACCCAAGGAGACGCGAATAAACAGCGTCAAAAGATTCATTGCCTGAACGTCGTCCATACGCCTCACCCCATTCGTTCGAACGGTGCGCACACTAGTTTCAACGCCTATACCGGTCAGGCCGGACCAGCCTGCTGCGACCGGTGGAGCCTGAGTCAACCGCAGTTCGACGACGGTATCTCAACGACGTTTGAGCGGTCCCGCATCGTTTCGACCGTTCGATTCCACGACGCGCACAGCTCAGATCCGGCTGGCGAGTTCGCTATGTCGACGACCTTGTAACCGTTCGCTCGATCCACCCATGTTGGGTGGGCCAACACACCGGTTGGTCGTAGTCTGCCGTCAACCGACACAAGCCGAAATGAGATGACAACACCATCCTGGGAACGAGCGCTGCAGCATCCTGCGCCCTGATTGGACAGCAGATTGCCCAGACCCCAAATAACGAGGGTGTCGTCAATGAATTCAACCGGTTGCACCACGTGCGCGTGGTGCCCAACGATCACGTCGACCGCCCCAGAGGAGGCGAGCGCTTCTGCGACCCGTTCCTGCTCACCGGTCGGATCGACTTGATATTCCTGACCCCAATGGAGGCTGACGATCACCGCCGAAGCGCCCGCCTGGCGGACTTCGCTCGCTGCCCTCACGATGGCATTCGCGTCGATCAGCTGGACCGACCAAGGTTGCTCTGAGGGGATTGGGATGCCATTGGTGCCGTAGGTGTACGACAAATGCGCAATCCGCTGCCCCTTGACCACATACGTCGTCACGCCCAGCGACTCCTGTTGGCTGCGGGCGGTCCCCGCATGGGCCAGACCCGCGGCCTCAAGAGCGTCCAACGTCGCGGTCACACCGTCAAAGCCCTGATCGATCGAGTGGTTGGACGCTGTCGAACAACCGTCGTAGCCGCTCGCTGCCAGGGCCTGTGCGATCTCATGGGGTGCGCTAAACACCGGGTAGCCACTCAGGTCGTTGTTGTCTGCCGAAATCGGGGTTTCCATGTGGCAGATGCCGACATCGGCCGCGGAGATCAGCGGAGCGACCTGGGCAAACATCGGGACGAAGTCATATCCCGTCCCGGTCGACGCTGCCCGTGCGACAGGTGAGTGGATAAGAACGTCGCCGGTGACCGCAAAGGAAATTGCGTCGTCGCCAGTCTGGTTCGACCCTTCAGGGACCGGCCCGGGGTTCACGTCGGTCAACTCCGACTGGCCGTCGGGGCCCGGGTCGCTAGCCCCAGACTCTTGTTGCTCGGCAGGCGCTGCATCAGTTGAGGTGGTTTCCGTGCCCCCTCGAGGGCCTGCTTGCTCCGAGGTCGTCACCCCACCCGTCGAGGACTCCGTTTCGACCCGTCCGGACCCCTCCCCGTCGAGGATCGTGGTTGAAGGGCCTTCGACTCCGGCCGGTCCCGAAGTATCGGGGCCATCCGACGACCCGCCGAGGTCGTCCGATGTACGAACGACCTGCCCCGCATCGTCGGCGGTGAGGCTCGAGGGATCTGACGAAGGCAGGACCGTCAGCGCGGTCAAGCCCGCCGTCACCAGTATGGAACCCACCACCGAACCCAGACCTTTGAACATCGCCGTGGATACTACGACCAATCAACGCCGTCCCCACCTGATTGCCCGCCTGTTACCCGAAAGGCCTTGTTCGTTCTTGAGCTTTGCGCTGGAATGTGCAGATGTCTCCAGATCCTCGACGAACCGCGATCGCCATCGGCACGATTGGAGCAGCAGCACTCGGCTTTCGCGCGTATCAACGTCGGCGGGAACTCGCGAGGTCGTCCCAAATGTTGCAGCTCAGCATGAGGCGAGCCGCCGATTTGGGTGTCTACCGAGTTAAGAGGGTGCTTGCCGACGAGAGCGAACACGCGTCCCTGGATGAGCAGTTCTTGATCCGATCAGCAAGCGACGTCGCAGCCCAGTTGGGCGAGATGAAGGGCGCGATTATGAAAGCAGGTCAAATGCTTTCGTTTATCGCTGACGGGCTTCCGGGGCCAGCGAAAGAAGCGTTGGCCCAGCTACAAGCAGATGTGCCGCCGATGGCCCCCGAGCTGGCTCGGCAGGTCATCGAACGATGCCTGGGCGCGCCGCCTCACGAGCTATTTGCCGAATGGAGCGAGATGCCGATCGCTGCGGCCTCGATCGGTCAGGTCCACAAAGCGCGGTTACACGACGGCCGGGATGTGGCGGTCAAAGTCCAGTATCCAGGCGTTGGCGACGCCATCTCGACCGACCTCAACAATGCCGAACGCATGTATTCGATGTTCTCGGCCTTCGCTCTGCCCGGTATGGATGTGCGCGGCATCGTCGATGAGTTGCGCGCCCGAATGGGTGAAGAGCTCGACTATCGCATAGAGGCCCGCGGTCAGCAGTTTTTCGCCGAGAGCTACCGAGGGCATCCGACTATTCACATTCCAGAGGTCATCCCCGAGTTTTCGGGGCAGCAAGTTCTGACCTCCAGTTGGGTTGAGGGGCTCTCCTGGGCGGACTTCTTAGCAACCGCCTCCGACGATGCCAAACAGCTGGCGGCGGAGACCATCTTCCGTTTCGCGCAGCAGTCTGTCTTCAAACTTCGCCGATTCAATGGCGACCCTCATCCGGGCAACTACAAGTTCCACGAAGACGGGTCGGTGACCTTCCTCGACTTTGGTCTGACCAAGATCTGGGATGCCGGCGAGATCGAGGGGATGAACCCGGTCCTCGATGGGTTGCTCGCCCGCGACCACGAAGCAACCGTCGCAGCGATGGAAGCGGCCGGATTCATTGTGGCTGACCACGGACTCAACTCTTACGACGTTTGGCGGTTCGTCGGGAGCCCGTACATTCCCTACTTGGACGACCAGTTTGTCTTCAGTTCAGAGTTTGTTGGGCGGACCCTCAGCAAGGTGCTGAATCTCAACGGCCCTTACGCCGAAGTGATCAAAGCGCTCAACATGCCCAAAAGCTTCGTCTTGCTTGATCGCGTTGTGTGGGGAGTTTCTGCCATCCTCGGCAAACTCGACGCGGCTAATAGCTGGCGGGGCATCCTCGCCGAATATCGAGAAGGCGGACCCCCGGCGACGCCGCTTGGCGAGCTGGAAGCCGAGTGGCGATCCGAGCGGGTCAGCTCTGCCTAGTTGACCAGCACAGCGTCTACGGCGATCATCACGAACAGGGCCGACAGGTAGGTGTTAGAAGCCGTGAACAGTTTGATCGCCTTCTGCGGATCGGCGTCTTTGCGGAGTCTGACGGTCGCCCACAAGAACCAGGCCCCCAAGGTCACCGCCGAGATGATGTAGGCAAGGCCCATGTGTCCGACAGGAATCAGCAGCAGTGAACAGCTCACGACAGCGATCGAGTACAGGATCATCTGCCTGACCGTTTCGGCCGTCCCGGCCACGACGGGAAGCATCGGCACACCGGCGCGGGCGTAGTCCTCCCGGTAGCGAAGAGCCAACGCCCAAAAATGAGGGGGCGTCCAAAAGAAGATGATCGCGAACATCACCCAGGCGGCCGCTCCGACCGAGTCGGTAACGGCGGCCCAGCCAACCAAAACGGGGACAGCGCCAGCGGCACCGCCGATCACGATGTTCTGAACCGTCCGACGCTTCAGCCAAATGGTGTACACAAAGACATAAAACAGAGTCGCGGACAAGGTCAGTAAAGCGGAGAGAAGATTGACCACCGCTGTCAACACGACGAACGCTATGACGTTCAGGATTATCCCAAACCACAACGCGTTGTTTGGGGTTACCGCGCCCGTCGGCAGCGGGCGGCCATGGGTTCGCGCCATGTGCTGATCGATGTCGCGGTCGACATATGCGTTGATCGTGTTGGCCCCGCCCGCAGCAAGTGCGCCGCCGATCAGGACGATCAACATCTGCCACAAGTCCGGAACGCCTTTGGCCGCCAAGAACATCGATGGAACCGTGGTAACGAGCAACAGCTCGATGACCCGCGGCTTGGTCAGACGGATGTAGGTCAAGACCCGCTTACCGAAGCCATGGCGGTGGTCGACATCGACCGGCCCCAAACCTTCACGATCCGACGCGGCCGGAACCCCAGAAGCGGTCATTTGGTGACCACCAAATCAGCCTCCATACCGCTCTGACGGTGCCCCGGCACCGAGCAGTAAAAGACGTAACGACCGGGCGGGAGATCCACTACTTGCGCTGCCATGTCACCCGGTCTGACATCGAGTGTGAAATCTTGATCCTCAATCACGACGTTGTGAAAAATGTTGTCGTCGTTCTCGTAGGACAGGACGCCGCCCGTGGTGACTTCGTAGGACCCCGAGTCGTAGTTCGTGCCGGTGGATACCACCTTCGCATCAGCCCCGTCGGGGGAGACACCCGTCTCAGAGGTCGACGGTGACGAGCATCCACTGACGAGGATGGCGACTGCGACAAGGAACGTTCCGGCTACTTTGCGGTGCATCGGTCACCATTCTGACCCCTGGTCGGGTACCGAGTCGCAGCAGGGGCCACGCGAACTGGTGGATCAGTCGAGGATTCGGACTTTGTCTTGTCCGTGCGGCAGCGTCGGTGCGCCCTAACATCTCGCCCCATGGCAGAAGACGGCAACGCCGACAAACCCGACGAGACTGCAGAACCGAGCCTCGAAGGCCGGTCGCTGCGCATGGCGACCGACCGGATCTTGGCTCTTCCCTCGCCAGAGCTGGCCGAACGTAAATCGCGGGCAGGCATCCTGATCCCGGCAACGGCCGACTTGGGCCGGAGCCTCACCTGGGCCGAAGTAGTCATCGTCGGACCGACGGTGCGAAACGTCGAACCGAAAGATCGAATCCTCTTTGCGCCCGAGAACAGCTTTGAGGTGGCGCTCAAAGGCGAGGACTACGTGATCGTCCGCGAACGTGATCTGCACGCCATTGCCTCGCGCCGGACCGACGGCGAGACCGGGCTCTACCTTTAGCCATGGCGGATGAAACAGAGCTTGCCGAGACCCTTCGCGGGATCGCTGTAGACCTGGAAGAGCTTGTCCATCAACAGCTGCGCGATCAGCTCGACGGCAAGACCGGAAGCGCAGATGAACGGCGACTTCAACGAGCCCGTCGAGCGGTCTTGAAGGCGGCCGACCTCCTCGATCCGCAATCGATCGACTGGTAGAACGCCAGTCACTTGTCTGGTCGCAGTCCCCGGTCAGGGGAGTCCAGCGCCGGCGGCGGGAGGTCAGGTCGATCGGCCTGGCGGGACCCAGGAGTTGACCTCGTCGATCACCTGGCGAAGCAGCGAAAAGCTCCGCCCGTCAAAGTCCATGGTCAAGGCATACCCGCCCATCGCCGTCTCGTCAGAGGCTTGGGACCGGCCAGGCTGGGGGGTGGCATCCGGAGCACTTTGTCGCTGGATTGCGGCGCGAACCCCAACGCTGGAAAGCGTCACCCACCCGGTCTCGATTTGTTCACCGGGAACTTCGATTGCCGCCTCGGGTTGAGGGCCCTCGTTCTGCCGCGTACCGCGTGCTGTTGAGGGCAGGTGTTCACAGGTAATCCGAGCAGTGCTGCCGTCGATCGTTAGTCCGGTGAAGTTGGCCCAGAACGACGAGACCTGTTGTACGACCGTCGCTGGATCCTGCACAAGGCGCACAAAACTGAGGTCGTCGGCAGAGATGAAACCGCCGTCGGCGAGGTGAGCGGTAAAACTCAGCCACCGATCCCAGTAGTCCATCTGGGAGGGTTGAGCGAGCACGATTGGGGCGATCGGTGTCCTGCCCGTCTGCATCAGGGTGAGCAGCTCGAAGAGTTCATCCATCGTTCCGAGGCCGCCGGGAAAGACGACAAACGCATCAGACTGGCGGAAGAAGGCGAGCTTTCGGGTGAAGAAAAACTCGGAGTGAACAACCTTGGGGTCGTCGGCGGCGAAGCCCGCCGAATCGTATTCAAAGGGGAGGTTGATGTTGATCGCAAATGACCGCTCAAGTCCTGCCCCCGCCGTGGCCGCGGCCATCACCCCCGGTCCGCCTCCGGTAGTCACCATCCATCCGTCCGCAGCGAGCAGACGGCCGACTTCGGTCGCCATGACCGCTTCGGGAGAATTCGCGGGCGAGCGCGCTGACCCGAACACGGCGACCTTTCGGGTTCCCGCATAGGGAGCAAAGGCAGTCTGTTCTTCGTGCAGGTCCTGCAAGATTGCGCCAGCCAACACAGCGTCGCGCGGATGCTCTTCTAACAGGAGCGCCAGACGTTGACGCGCCGCTTCGTGTGTCGGCGTCATCGAAGTTTCTAGCCGGTGCGGGTCGGGAGGAGCGCGACCGGGGAGAACTCGGGAGTCACGACCGAATTGGGCGTGGTCGCTGGCTGGGTCGCGACCCTGCCGTACCTGGTGTTGCGCTGCACCATTGGCCGACCGAGCGGCGCCCCTATCTGAAAGATCATGTCGTCGTCGAGAAGCTGACCGTGTTCGGCACCGGCAGCCCTCGAGATATTTTCGTCCATCAGGGTGCCACCAATATCGTTGGCGCCCGCCTGAAGAGCCTGTTGGGCGCCTTTGACCCCGAGCTTCACCCACGACACCTGCACGTTGTCGATCAAGCCGTGCATCGCAATGCGGCTGACCGCGTGGATCAACAACGCCTCGCGGAAGGTCGGCCCTCGGCGAGAACGAGCTTGGAGGTACAGCGGCGTGGCCATGTGTACGAACGGGAGGGGCACAACCTCGCTGAAGCCGCCTGTCTCCTTTTGGAGGTCACGGGCAGCAAGCAGATGGTTAGCAACATGGCGGTTCTCTTCGACGTGACCAAACATGATGGTGATGTTCGATCCAATGCCTAGGCGATGCGCGCTGCGGTGGACCTCTAACCATTGCTCAGTATTGATCTTGTCAGGACAAATGATCGCCCGAACCTCGTCGTCCAGGATTTCCGCTGCGGTCCCTGGAATGGTCGCAAGGCCAGCGTCTTTGAGTTCTTTAAGGTAGGTCGGCACGTCGACGCCAAGCCGGTGCGCACCTTCGTGAACCTCGAGCGCCGTAAAGCCGTGAACATGGATATCTGGGGCGACTTCCTTGACGGCCTTGACGACCGACAGGTAGTAGTCCCCGTCAAAACTGGGGTGAATTCCTCCTTGGAGGCAGACCTCTGTGGCGCCGAGTTCTTCGGCTTCTACAACCCGTCGTTGAATCTCTTCGAGTTCGAGCAGATAGGGGGTTCCGCGCAGGTTGAGCGAGAGGGGGCCCTTCGAGAACGCACAAAACTTGCACTTGAACGTACACACGTTGGTGTAGTTGATGTTCCTGTTGCGCACGAAAGTGATGTCGTCACCAACAACCTCTTGTCTGAGTCGATCGGCGACTTCAGCAACAGCACCAACACCTTGACCACGGGCCTCGAGTAGGACGAGGATCTCGTCGAAGCCAACTTCCTGACCTTGGTCGACCCCGGCCAGCACCTCGGCCAGTCGTCCTGAGATGGGGTTTACGCGCCGCATCGGCAGCAACGCCGGCGGCGGCGCCTCGCCACCCGAACACCACTCGTCTTCGCGGGCCAGCCCGCTCGCGTCACTCGAGCGCAACACGGTCGCCGCCATCTCGGGAGCGATCCAGCGCTGCGGGTCCAAAACAAACTCAGGGTAGGCGGTAAGGCGTGGTACCAGATCTTTACCGCGGCTCTGTGCCGCCGCGGTCAACCTGCCAAGCCCCGGCCATGGGCGCTCGGGATTGACATGGTCTGAGGTAACGGGGGACACGCCGCCCCAGTCGTCGATACCCGCGTCCAACAGAGCGGCGGGATCTTCGGACAGGTTCGGCGGAGCTTGCAGATGCACCTTCGGCGGCAAGATCAGGCGGGCGGCAGCGATGATTCTCAGATAGTCCTCGCCGACAAAGGGCGCCGACTTATGCATCTTGGTGCCCGGCTTTGGCAGGAAGTTCTGGACGATGACCTCTTGCACATGGCCGTGTCGCTCGTGAGCCGCGGCAATCGAAGTGAGAGCCTCGATGCGGTCATCCCACGTTTCCCCGATGCCGACCAAGATGCCGGTGGTAAACGGAATTGCCTCACTACCCGCGGCGTGAAGCGTCGAGAGGCGACGCTCGGGAGTCTTATCGGGACAGTCGAAGTGCGGGCCGCCCGGCTCGTGTAAGGCCAGAGACAACGATTCGATCATCATGCCCTGCGACGCGCTCACGGCTCGGAGTCGACGCAAGGAGTCACCATCGAGTGCACCCGGGTTGGCATGGGGCAGGAGCCCGGTCTCGTCGCGGACCGCAGCGCACATATCAATCAGGTAATCAAGGGTCGTGGCGTACCCGTGCAATTTGAGCCAGGCCGCTGCCTCGGGATAGCGCGACTCGGGAGACTCACCCAAGGTAAACAGGGCCTCGTGGCAGCCGGCGTCGCGGCCTGCACGAGCGATTGAGAGCACGTCATCTCGGCTCAGGAATGGCGCCGTCACCCGCGCTGGCGCCTTGGCAAAGGTGCAGTAGCCGCAACGGTCACGACACAACATCGTCAGCGGAATGAACACCTTCGGGGAATAGGTCACCCGGTTGCCGAAGAGGCCATCTCGACGTTTAGAAGCTTCAGCCATCAGCGAACCCAGGGGTTCGTGCAGCAATGCGCGGGCGTCGCTCGTTGTACTCATCGTGCGCTCATCTTAGGTTTCGCGCCATTCTTCTTCGGGCCAAGTGCCGGCGTCTGGCTCCAAAGAGCTGACGAGCGACCGAGGCGTTGTCCACGGCTGCGCTACGCGCAGCACAGCCGCGCGCGTAACCCTAGGTGGACCCGGATCGTTCCCCGAAAGTCTCGAGGATCGAGGCGAGATCGATTCGAACGACCAAACGCTCGCGCGCTTTGAGCGAGTCGTGATCACCTTGCGCCTGAGCCGCGATGAGCATCCCTGAGTACAAGCGATCCACAAGGTCCTCGGTGGGAAGGTCTCGGTCGACGAGCCCGGCGCCAGAGCTGTACTGGTCAAGCACCTGGACTGCGGCAAAACCCGGCGGCCCGCCCTTGTGAAGCTGTCCGGTGGAGTGGAGATAACGAGGGCCAAAACCAAGCGAAACTGTTCGGCCGGCACGCTGCGAAAGAACACCTTGAAACTGGCCGAGCAAGTGATAGTTGGCGGGGGAGTCGTCCACGAACGCTTGGATACCGATGTGGCTGACGTCCACGTCGAGCTGGTCTACAACGTCGAACAGTGCCGACGTGTGAGAAACCGGGCTCCACTCTCCTCCCCCACGCTTCATCACGACGTCCGTAGCTGCCTTCGCTGCGGCGACATCGGGCTGATCAAAAGCATCTACACCGATCGCCGAGCAGATGAGGGCGGTTGCAACTTCCCAGGTGGCAATCCACTCCCCCAGTTCTGCAACGCTACGAATCTCTTGCACAATGGCGTCCGGTCCGCCCCCCGTCCTTTCACCCGTTTCCGCGGGACGGTGCGAACCAACCGAAACCGTGCATAGAAACGCATCGGCCGTGTCGCTCAACGCCACGCCGTCCGGTGCCGCCACCGGCACTACGCCTCTCCCCGACTTTCCGGTGGACTCTGCCACCAGCTGTTCGAGCCAAAGCGCGAGGGCGTTGAACTGCGCGGGTACCCGCACCACCATCTTGTCCCTGCCCAAGCGCAGCTGGCCGAGAAGCGCGTCTGCGAGTTCGGCGCCTCGTTCGATGGCGGTGTTCATCTTGAAGGAGAGCAGTCGGTCGACGTCGAGACCAACAAACTCTGCGGGTAGCAATCCAAAGACGGTCAGCGCTGAAAAACGACCGCCAACCTCAGGATCTGCAAGGAGTTGACCATCAAAACCCACTGCTGCTGCGCGACTGGCAAGCGGTGATCCGGGATCGGTGACGGCGGTCACGGTTCCGGGGGCGTGTTCCGCCAGCCAGGCATCGAGCAGGGCTCGTACTTCGAGAGTGCCGCCGGATTTTGACGCTGCCACCGCAGTCGCGGATTGAGCAAAAGCGCGCTGCACAGCTTGGGGATGAGTGGTGTCGACGACGCTCAGCTGACCGCCCCCACTCCCCCACAGTTCGGCGACCTGGGAAAACATCATGGGCGCCATTGAGGATCCACCCATTCCGATGAGGGCGGTCATCGGTGCGAGTTTGGCCGCTGCGGAGGCAAGGTCGCTGCGACGGGGTCGTCGAGAAAGGACGTCTAGCCAGCCGAGGCGAGTAGGCGCCTCCGACCCGGGCGGCCACAACGTAACGTCGCGAGCGGCTAAACGAGGTGCGGCGTCCGGGACAAGTGCAAAAGCAGCCATTTGGATCACCCAAGCCGTTTGGCGATTCCGGCGACGCACGCATCGAAGGATGCCGAGAACGATCGAACGCCACCCGCCTCCAGCCGTCTGGTCACGTCGTCGAGATCAATTCCGACTTCGGGGAGCGCTTCCAGACACCGATAGGCATCATCGAGGCGCTCCTCAACTGTGTCGCGTCGCGGCGATCCGTGGTCTTCAAACGCTTCAAGAGTTTCGGGTGCGAGGGTGTTCACGGTGTTCTGCCCAATGAGCTCGTCCACATACAAGGTCGATGAGTACTCGGGGTTCTTCGTCGATGTTGACGCCCACAATGGGCGTTGCAGTGGGGGATTGCTGGCATCTTTCAGCCGCTGCCACACATCACCGTCGGAAAATTCACGAAACGCGCTGTAGGCGATGCGCGCATTGGCCACGGCACACTGCCCTCGACTGGGGTGATCAACCGGCAACAAGGGGTCAATGTCGGTGTCAAGCCGGCTGATGAAGAACGACGCGACCGACTGGACGGAGTCGGTCGGGAGCCCGGCCGCCACACGCTGGGTGAGGCCGCGGGCGTGCGCTGCCAAGACCTCTTTGTATCGGTCCACGGCAAAGATCAGAGTGACATTGACGTTGATCCCGGCGAAGGTCAGCGCCTCGACCGCTTGAACTCCGGCGGTAGTCGCGGGGACCTTGATCATTGCGTTCGCCCGCCCCAGCCGCTCCCAGAGGTGGTGGGCTTGCTGGACGGTCCCGTCAGCATCGTGAGCAAGCGACGGCGCCACCTCGACCGAGACAAATCCGTCGGCACCTTCGGTGGCCTCATAAACGCCGGCCAGCGCATCCGCGGCTTCGCGAATGTCGCGCAGCACGAGCTCCCAGTACGCCTCTTCGGGAGATGTGCCGCCGAGTTGTGCAAGCTGCTCGTCGTAGGCGTCGCTAGCGAGAATGGCCTTCTCAAAGATGGTCGGATTGGATGTCACGCCGCGAACGCCATGACCGCTAATCAGATCCGAGAGTCCGCCACTGTCGATCAACCCCCGATGAAGGTTGTCGTACCAAACGCTCTGTCCGTAGTCAGCCAGGAGGGCGACGTTTGTGGCCATGGTTCGAATCCCTTGTCGTTCTACCTGACCGGCCGAGCCAGCGATCAAGCAGATCTGTCCAGCAATCTGAGGGCGGCATCTCGGACCGCTTCGGCCGAAAAGCCGAGTTCCTTCATCACCACACCACCGGGAGCCGACGCCCCAAAACGATCCAGGCCAATGACCAGATCGGCGAATCGATCCCAACCAAACGATGTCCCGGCCTCGATGGCGATTGTCGGGACGTCCGGCGGCAACACCGAACCCCGTTCCGATGGTTCTAGCGCTTCAAAACGTTCCCAGCAGGGCATCGACACGACACGTGCGGCGACGCCATCTTCCTCGAGCAGTTCGGCGGCATCAACAGCCAAACTGACTTCTGACCCAGAGGCGACCAGGACGAGGTCGGGCGTGGATCTGTCCTGCAGCGCTGGGTCGGCGTCTTCAGCGAGTTCTGATCGCAGGATGTACGCGCCTCGGGCGACGCCCGCTCCCGCCATTTCAAGGGTGCCGGCCAAGACAGGCAGGTTCTGACGGCTCACCAAGAGAACTGAGGGACCGTCGCCGTCGATATGTGCCGCCAGGGATGCCGCTACTTCGTTCGCGTCCGCTGGGCGGAACACGTTGAGTTCAGGGATGATGCGCAACGACGCCAACTGTTCGACCGGTTGGTGGGTCGGGCCATCCTCACCGACACCGATGGAATCGTGGGAGAAGCAGAACAAGACCTTCGCTTGCGACAGGGCCGCCATCCGGATGGGCGGGCGCATGTAGTCGCTGAAGACAAGGAATGTCCCGGTCGCTGGAAGGCTGCCCCCATGAAGCGCCATCCCGACCGCAGCTGAGCCCATCGCATGTTCACGAATGCCAAAATGGATGCCGCGGCCCGAGAAATCTGCGTTGCTCAGTACCCCAAGGCCGGTGAGATCGACACCGGTACTTTCGGTGAGGTCGGCTGACCCGCCGATCAGACCCGGAACACTGTCGGCGATCGCGTTCAAGCTTTGTTGCAGGGCTTTTCGCGTCGCGATGGATTGGCCTGCGTCGAAGCGGGGAAGGTGAGCGGCCCACTTTGTCCGGCCCGTTCCGGCCAGAGCAGCTTCGAAGTCGACGCCTCGCTCTGGATCGGCCTCGGCCCACGCTGCCACGCGATCATCCCAGGCGCGACGTTCCTCACCACCACGACGGCCTGCAAGGCGGCAGAACTCAACGACGTCTGCCGGCGCTTGAAACTTCTCGTCCGGTGCGAGCCCGAGACTCGTTTTGATCTCAGCAATCTCGTCCGGATCGGTAATTGCCCCGTGGGCAGCACTGGTGTCGAGATAACGCTTCGACGGGTACCCGATGTGAGACTTGAGAACGACGAGGGTGGGGCGTTCAGTCTCGGCGATTCCCGTGCGTATCGCGTACTCCAGCGCGTCGAGGTCGTTTGCGGACTCGCCGATCTCGACGACGTGCCAGTGGTAGGACTCAAAGCGCCCTTTGACATCGTCAGACGTCGCGATCGAGGTCTTGCCGTCGATCGTGATGTCGTTGTCGTCATAGATGTAGACGATCTTGCCCAGCCCAAGGTGACCGGCGAGCGACGCCGCTTCGTGAGAGAGGCCCTCTTCCAGGTCGCCGTCGGAACAGATGCCAAAGATCGAATGGTCGCAAATCTCAGCACCGAAGCGGGCACGAAGGTTGCGCTCTGCAATTGCCATGCCAACGCCGTTTGCGAAGCCCTGACCCAGTGGGCCTGTGGTGACTTCGACCCCAGCCGTGACGCCGCTTTCGGGGTGACCGGGAGTCACCGAACCGAACTGGCGAAACGCCTTCAAATCGTCGATGGTCAGCCCGAACCCGTGGAGGAACAGCGACGAGTACAGCAGCATCGACGCGTGACCCGCCGACAAGATCAGGCGATCCCGGTCGAACCATGTCGGGTTGGCCGCGTCGTACTTCATCACCCGGCCGTACAGCACCTGGGCGAGAGGCGCCAGCGCCAAGGCGGTTCCGGTGTGGCCAGACTGCGCTTGGGCGACGGAATCGAGGATGAGCCCGCGAGCCACGTCTACGGCTCGTTGCTCCAAAGATTGGCTTGGTTCTGACACCGTTGGACGCTCCTACTGGTTCGGACCCGCCGAATGATAGGGGTTGCCCTGCAAGGGTGGGGCACTGCGCACCACTGAACCGACGGGGCTGGTCCTGACCGTGGGAAGTTCAGCGGAACTCAGCAGCTTGTGCCGCCGATTCTTCGACACCCACCGGCGCGTTTTATCGCTACAAGGACCGGACTGCTGCTTACGGCGCTGGCGGGGCCGACGGCGGACGAGGAGCGTTATACGCCTCACCAACAGCCGCCACAGCGGAAAGTGGAACGGTGATCGTTTGATCTGTTCCCAAGATTGAGCAGCGCGCTTCGATCGTTCCAGGGCCGTCCCAAGTCAGGCTGCCCTTAATCAGGCGATACCCAAAGCGACCGGGTTCGACAAAGAAATCTTGTCGGGAGGACGCGATGACTTCGCCAGATTCGTCAACGAAATCAACGACGAGCGCCACCGCACCGTCACTGTTGGCAGGGGCTCGCAGCAGCACGACCAGGTGCGGCTCGAGCGAGGCAGGAAAAGAGGAGACGGGTACCGAGAAGTAGACGCCTGTCAGGTCGATGCGAGTCGAACCGCCCGCTACCTGGCGAAAATCAATCTGTTCGGTGAACAGCGCACTGACGATTTCGGGGTGCGGTGCCGATGCCTGCAATTCCGCTGGGACCGAGGTCTGGGTTTGTGAATCAGCCATCCGGGAAGGCTAGCGGTTCACGTCCGCCGCCCGGACCCTGACCCGCCCCTAACTGAACGGACCAGAGCTACGCAATCGCCGGCCCGTCCTTGTGAGCGCGCAGCATGCGGATCTCAGCGACCGAACCGGGGGAGTCGGCGTCGGCGACAGTGCCCCATTCGGCAGCGCAGGCTTCCCAACCCGGGGGCCCAGCCCCTAAACGTTTGCCGACGATCCCTACAAAGATCCGGGCCTTCTTGTCGCCAAATCCGGGCAAGGCCTTCAGCGCTTTGAACAGATCCTTGCCAGACGGGGCGTCGAGCCAAATGCGTTGCGGCTCACCGTCGTAGTCCTGGGCGATGACCTGAGCAAGCTTGTGGACGCGGCGAGCCATGGCAGCCGGGTACCGATGCAGCGCTGGCTTGGTGACAAAAAGGTTCACCACTTCCTCTTCGGACAACGAGGCCAACGTCCTCGCCGAAATGGGCTGGTCGTTCGACAGCCCCATCCGATTCGCCAAGGTGTGTGGCGCAAGGAAGGCCCATTCGATCGCCACTTGCTGATCGAGCAGCATGCCGATCATGAGCGCCATCGGATCAAAGGCAAGGCGCCGGTTGGCTGCCGGATCATTCGAAAAATGAAGCGACTCGACCGTCACCGTGCCTCGATCATTTGCGCCAGAGGGCGACCCTCAGCTTCACCAAACCCAGGATCGAACGCCCCATGCGCTTGATGATGGTCGAGCGAGCTGGTCTGATCTCGACGACCTTGACAGGGATCTCGGCAGTACCGAGACCGGCGCGTTCAGCTCGAATGATGAGTTCAGTGTCGAAAAGGTCTTGGCGGAGTTGACAGTCGTGGGACAACGCGGCGATCGGCGCCCGCCTCATCGCTTTGATCCCATGTGTGTCAGACAGCGACAAACCAAAGCCATATCGCAGAATTGTGGAGAACACTTCGGTCACGAGGCGTCGCCCGATGAACCGGGTGTCTGCAGCACCTTCGCCGCGCTTGGATCCGACGACGACAGCAAGCCCGTCTTCTTGTGCCAGGCGCGCGACCGCCTGGTCGAGAAAATCAATGTCGTAGAAGTCCACGTCGAAGTTAACGACAAACTCGTTCTTTGCCGAGCGAAGGCCTGCACAAAGCGCTTCGCCGTAGTCGGCGACATTGAGGCTTTGGAATGAAACGTTGTCGTGCGATGCCGCCAGGGCCTCGCCAATCGCGACGGTGTCGTCGGTTGAGCCGTTCTCGACAATCAGCAGTTCGGCCTCGTAGGGACGAGACGCGAGCTCTTTGCGGAGGGTATCGACCGTCGTCTCGAGGATCTCTGCCTCGTTATACGCGGGCAGGACGATCGACACGGTCGTTGTGGTTGCGGGTTCGTGGTTCATGGAAAGGTCGCCTGTGCGTTCACTTGCAGGCTGGCGGCCGCGGACGCGCGACCGAAATGGGGTGGAGTGGGATCCAGCACCTCCCCTCAAACGACGACGGGTTGGTGCGTGGTTGCTATCCATGAGCGTAGCCATCTCCCTGTTGTCTGCGCGGTATATCGCGATCGATTCCCGGCCTGCTTGGTTAAGGTGTTGTTCGAGCCATGTTCGAGCGACCGAAATGTGGCCGCTTTCGGGTTAAGGCTTGGCGAACCTTTGATCTGGGATCCACGTTGGTGCGGTCCTTGACTCCTCTATCGGCAGTTGGTTGGGCAATCTGAAGCGGCCGTTGTGGCCAATTTGGCGTTGGCGCGTGTCGATTGACGCACTTCCATTCCTTGGGATGTAGGTCAATTTCGGAGTGAACCGCCTGCCTGCTGCGTTTGGCGGCCCAGCATGTGCCACGGACTGCGCAAACTCGGCCACACGCTGCTCAGAATGAAGGCCTCAACTTTCACTATGGTGTGGCCCCGTGCAGACCTGGTCCGAAGCCGACTCTCGTGAGCTCTTGATCTCTGCAGGCATCTCACTGGTCAGCGCCACTCAAGTACCCGTCGCGGCACTCGATGGCGCGGGTGCCGAGCAGCTCCACGAAGCTGCTCGCGGCGGCTCAGGGCCCTGGGTCCTCAAGGTGTCCTCACCCAACGTCGCTCATAAAACCGAGCGTGGCCTTGTCCGCCTCGGGCTGCGGGACTGCGACCAAATCCTTGCCGCCGCGTTCGAGCTCGCGAACTTGCTGACTCCGGAAGACGGCGAATGCGACCTTCTGCTGAGCCCGATGCTCGATACGGCACGAGAACTCATCGTCGGAGCGACCCGAGACGCTTCCTACGGGCCGGTGCTCATGCTCGGCGTCGGCGGAATCGCCGCCGAACTCATCGGCGACGCGGTGTTTCGGCAGGCGCCGATCAGCGAGATCGATGCTGGCGAGATGATCGAAGAGATCCAGCTTGGAGGGCTCTTCGATGAGTTTCGGGGGCGGCCGCCGATCGATCGCGGCGCGCTGGCCAAGTTTCTTGCTCGACTCGGCGACCTGATCATTGCTCGAACCGATATTCAAAGCATCGATTGCAACCCGGTCCTCATCGATGGTGACCGGCCGGTTGGTGTTGACGCATTGGTGGTCGCTCGATGACCCGCTTCACCACGAGCGGTATGCAGGCCTTGTTCGAGCCCAGGGGTGTTGCGATCGCCGGCGCGTCCACCCATCCCGGCAAGTTCGGCTTTGTTGCTCTCCACAACTTGTTAGCAAACGGTTACCGCGGCGCCGTTTACGCGACCCAGCGCGACGGAGCCGAGGTCCTCGGCATCAAGTGCCAAACCGACTTTGCGTCGCTCCCCGCCGGACCTCTCGACCTCGTGGTGGTGTGCACTCCCCCGGGGGCGGTTCATGACGTCTTGACCCAGGCAGCTCAGCGGGGCGCCAGGGCCGCCTTTGTTGTGACGGCCGGCTACCAAGAAGCCGGTGCGCAGGGAGCGCTGCGCCAGAAAGAACTGGTAGCGCTCGCCGATTCCCTCGACATGGCGCTCGTCGGACCTAACGGCCAGGGTGTCGTTTCGACGCCCGCAAGTTTGTGCGCCCAGATCGTGGCGCCGTACCCGCCACCTGGGCCCATCTCGATCGCCAGCCAAAGCGGCAACTTCGTCTCCTCTTACATGAATATCGCATCCCAACACGGAGTCGGTGTTGCGAGGGCAGTGTCGGTCGGCAACAGCGCGTCGATCGATGTCTTGGACATGATCGACTACTTCTCCACCGACGACGCGTCCCGCGTCGGGCTCACATATTTGGAGGGCATCGGGGATGGAGCCACATTTGTCGAGCGAGTTCGGCCGATCACGTCGCGCATGCCTGTGGTGCTGGTAAAAGGTGGCCGCACCGGTGACGGTCAGCGGGCGGCGACCTCACACACAGGTTCGCTGGCGACAGACGACCGAATCTTTGACGGTATAGCCCGGCAGGCAGGCCTGTTGAGGGCACGTTCCATCGAGTCCGCGTATCTGGCCGCGGCGAGCTTGGCAACACAGCCCGCCCTGAAAGGTCCACGCGTCGCGGTTGTCACGACGGTCGGCGGTTGGGGAGTCCTGGCCGCCGACTCCGTTGCAGCCAACGGTCTGCAGCTCGCGGAGATCTCGCCCGCGCTTCGCGAAACGTTGGACCGTGTGTTGCCCGCCCGTTGGAGCAAGAACAATCCGATCGATATGGCCGGGGGAGAGACCCGCGACACGGTCCCCGAGGTGTTGGCCGCCGTCGCCGCGGACCCCGCGGTCGACGCGGTGCTGTTTCTCGGCATCGGTATTCAGTCAAACCAAGCGGCGGCGATTCGTAACGGGCCTTTTTATCCAGACTTCGGTACGGAACGCATCGTTGCATTTCACGAACGCCAAGATGAGCGGTACGCGGTGACCGCCCGTGAAGTCGCTTTGGCCAGCCAGAAGCCTGTGCTCGTAGCCAGCGAACTGGCCAACGCCGACCCCGATAACGCTGGCCCGCGAGCGGTTCGAGCGTCGGGGACGGTTTGCTACCCGTCCGGTGAACTCGCCTTGGAAGCGCTGGGCCACATGTGGACAGACCGCCGGTGGCGGGCGCGAAGGGGACTTGTGTGACCTCATTTTTGGTGCGACGCCTCATTCCAATCGTGGCAGCGGTCGTGTTGCTCTCAGCGATCCTGATGCTGGTCGCCGATACTCGCCTCGACGCGTCTGGATCACCCGACACGATTGCAGACACGGAAAACGAACGGCCGTGGTTCAGCGCCAGCAGAATCCCCGACGGAATCGAAGCGGTGTACGTCGCAGGGCGGATCGGGGGCACGCTGCCGGCCAAGTTCCAGGGCGAACAGACCTGTGTGGTTGCCAACAGCGCGTTTGGCGAAGTTCTGGCTCACCGACCCGACGCGCCACTGATCCCTGCATCGACCCTCAAGGTCGCCACGTCGCTGGCGGCGTGGAAAGTGCTGGGGCCGGACTACCGCTTTTCGACCGAAGTGCGCGTCCCGGCACCGCCGATCGACGGAACTGTTTCGGCACTCGTGTTGGTTGGTGGCGGCGATCCAACCTTGACCACTGTCGAGTACGAAGCGGTGAGAGACTTCGACGACAAAGGCCGATCGGTCACGCTGCTCGACGATCTCGCCGACAGCATCGTCGCCCAAGGGGTCACCACGGTTGACGGACCGCTCGTCGTCCAGGACGGCCGGCACAGCACTGAACGGTTCCTGTCGGACCGCTGGAAGGCTGACTACGCCGACCAAGGTTCGGTCGGTCCGCTCGGCGCCCTGGTCGTCAACGACGGTTGGGCATCGTTTGATCCCCGTTGGGTTCGAGCCGAAGACCCAGCCCTAGTGGCCGGCAACGAGCTTGCGCGCAAGCTGGTTGATCGAGGGGTGACGTTCACAGGGTCGATCGAACATGACCCTGGCTTTGCCGCTGGGACCGTGCTGACAGGCATTCAGTCGCCCCCGCTTCGGGACATCCTCGTAGATGTGTTGTCCTTCAGCGACAACCATGCAGCCGAGCAGATCGTTCGGGAGCTTGCCGCGACAGATGCGACTTCGGGGGCAACCACCGACCAGGGGACCGCCGTGGTCATCGAGGCGCTCCAGGGGCTCGGGATCGACACTGCTGGCGCCGTGATCCGCGATGGCTCAGGTCTGAGCCGAGATGACCGCTTGACCTGTCGGCTGTTGAGCCAGGCATTGTCGGTCGCCCAGACGCCTGAGTTCGATGGGTTTATCGAGGCAATGAGCGTTCCAGGTGAACGCGGAACGCTGTCGCGGGTAAAGCCCGACGGGATCACCGATGTGCGAGCCAAGACGGGCACGTTGCAGGACGTGTCGTCCCTGGCTGCCGTGGCCGCCGGCGGGTCAACAGCTGCGTGGATCTCGAACGAACCACTCGACGGGGTGTCTGCACATGACCTTCAAGACGAGTTGACCAGATGGTTGATCGGTCTTGACAAGCTCACCCCCGAGCTCGCCGTACTCGCGCCGGGCGAGCCTGAGCCGACGACCACCACGCAACCCCAACCGGTCAACAACCCCGAGACCACAACGACAGCCGCGACCGACAACCCAGCGAACACCCCAACCGTGGCGACCACGCCCCCGGCCCCGACTCCGGCTGTGCCAGCACCAGGGGCGACTTCGCCGCCGGCAACGACTCCAGTGGCGCCGCCCGTCTCTCCAACTCCAAGCCCAGAAGTTCCCGAGCCGACGGTTGTCACGCCCGCACCACCCGACGTCGTTCCCCCGCCAGCGGGCGAACCTCCAGCGGTAGCGGCTCCCGTCGATCCTGCCCAAGGGCCCGGCTGATCCCCACCACTGCTGCCGCCACGGATGGTGAGCTAGCATCGGCCAGCACCGCGCCCTGTCCATCTACACCGGGAGTCAGTCGTGGCGAGTCAGGAGCTGGAGTATCCCGAACCGACGCGGACCGTCAAGCAAAGCGACGATCTTGTCACCGACGTGACCGAGTTCCGCACGTTGCTGACCGCCTACGTCAAACAGGAGACGGTCGAGCCCGCTAAGGCACTCGGCCGCTACCTCGGTGTGGGCGCTGCGGCCTCGGTGCTGTTTGGAATGGCAGCCTTTTTTCTGGCACTTGGAGTCCTCCGACTCGTGCAGGCTGAAACCGGTGAGCACCTCACCGGGAATCTCTCTTGGATCCCATACCTCATTACCGTCGTCGTGCTCTTGGCAGTAGCGGCGGTGGCATGGCTGACTCGCGGAAGGCGGGAGCGTGGCTAAAGACCAGCAGCAACCAGAGCAGCGGATCACCCGCGACGACCTTGAGCAAAAGCTCCGTGCGATCACCCAACCCGTTGAAGAGGCAACCGAGACGATCCAGACCGTGTCGATTGCTGGGGTCGGAATCTTGTCGTTCTTGTTGATCATGTTCATCTTCTTGATGGGCCGTCGCGCTGGAAAGAAGCGCCGCACCATCATCGAAGTCCGTTCGGTCTGACGTGCTGAGCCTGATTCTTCGACGCCTGCTGACCCGTGGAGTGCGACAAGGAGCGCGGGGCTCCACCGGCTGGGCAGCCACTGGCGTGGCGGCTGCGGCCGTGATGGCGGCCCGCAAACTCGGAGCCCGGCCACAAGGCACCGTCTACGAGGCCAAACTAAAGCCGGGCCAGTCGGTCACGATCACGGCGGTCGACGTACCGTCTTCCAAGCAGGTTCGAAAGTCGAAGAAGGCCGCGAAAAAGGCTGCCAAAGCCGCCGCTTCCTCCGACCTCGTCTAAGCCTCCACAAGAGGCCGAACCGGCGAGCAGACAACCGCAAAACTCTGACGCCGTGGCTTTGGGACAGCACCTCAACTGGAACTGGGGGGCCAACGTTGACGCGAGTGTCCTGATGAACTCGTCGTTCTCCGGGGCCTTACGTTTGGCGGCACGGTAGCTCGGGGCTGTGCCACCAACCTTAGGAGTGGACCGCCTATCGTGGCCCCGACCGGAACGACCCAGGACCGCTTCGCATGATCGTGACAACGCGCAATCCATCTACCGAACACCGCTTCGATCAGGCCATGCCGGTGAGCAAGATGCTCGAACGTCTGGGCTTGAACCCCGAAGGCCACCTGGTGATCTGCAACGGGACCCTCGTCACCCGACGAGACATGCTTCGAGTCGGCGACACGGTGGAGGTTCGGTCTGTTATTTCAGGCGGCGCACTATGAAATGTCGGCGGTGCTCTCACCTTGCCGTCATCGATCTGCCTCGGCACAACGCCGCCTTTTGCTCCGACTGCTTGATCCATCTGGTGCACACCCAGGTCGAAAAGGCGATCCACCATTTCAAGATGATCGACGAGGGGCAAAAAGTTCTGGTCGCTGTTTCGGGCGGAAAGGACAGCCTGGCGTTGTGGGCCATTCTCGATCATCTGGGGTTTCAGACCGAAGGGGTCTACCTCGGCCTTGGGATCGAGGACTATTCCGACGAAGCCGAGGAAGTTGTCCGAGCTTTCGCCACCACACGGAACCTCACCCTGCACGTGACCAGACTGACCGACACCTTCGGTTTCGATATCCCAACAGCCGCGGCCAAGACGCGTAGGAGCCCGTGCGGGTCCTGCGGACTCTCCAAGCGCCACATCCTGAACTCCGAAGCGCTGCGGCTGGGCAGCGACGTGATCGCGACGGGGCACAACCTCGATGACGAAGCCGCCGTACTTTTTGGCAACGTCATGCGCTGGGAAACCGAATACTTCGCTCGACAGTTCCCCGTTCTTCCCGCATCGCCGGGCTTTGCCAAGAAGGTCAAACCGCTCGTTCGTCTCACCGAACGAGAGATGGCGGCCTACTGCATCGTCGCTGGCATCGACTACCAAGAGTCGGAATGTCCCATGTCGGCCGGCAACCGTCACCTGCGGCTCAAGGCGATTCTGAACGAGATCGAACACGACGCCCCCGGATCTAAATACGTCTTTGTCCAACAGTTCTTCGATCGGGTTCACCCAGCGTTCGCAGATGAATCCGCAAAAGACGACCTGATGACCTGCCAGCAGTGCGGCACGCCAACCACGTCTGAACGTTGTGCCTTTTGCCGCCTCACCGAGCGAGTTGCCGACCCCACCCTGATCACGAAAGAGATCGAAGTGAATATTGGTGCCAGCACCGATGCCTGAGAACGTTGCAGAACCTCGTCACGTCCCACGCGGGCCGCTTCAGGCGGGTGAGCGGGTGATGCTCATCCACGAACGGCGCGACAAGACCCATATGGTCACCCTTATCCCAGGCAAGGACCATCACAGCCACCTTGGCCACTTTTCCTTCGACGAAGTCATCGGCAGCGACGATGGTACGCGGGTCCGTACCTCAAAAGGTTCGACGTACCTGGTGCTACGGCCCCGGATGATGGATCACGTCCTAAACATGCCCCGAGGGGCGCAGGTGATCTACCCGAAAGACATCGGGCCCATTCTCTTGATGGCGGACATCTTTCCCGGGGCTCGGGTCCTTGAATCGGGCGTTGGTTCGGGAGCGTTGACGACCGCGTTGCTGCGAGCCGTCGGCCCCACCGGCCACATCGTGGGTTACGAACTGCGGGAAGATTTCGCCAACCGTGCGCGCAAGAACATCGCCGTGTTCGCTCCCCTCGACAACCTAGAGATCAAACTTCGCGATGTCTATGAGGGTATCGACGAGACCGATCTCGACCGCATTGTTTTGGACCTTCCCGAGCCGTGGCGACTGGTGCCACACGCAGAGAAAGCGCTCGCGTCCGGCGGTACCTTCCTCGCATATCTGCCGACGATTATCCAGGTCGACGAGCTGCGCAAAACCCTCGCGTTGAGCCGGTTTGTCCAGGCCGAAACGATCGAGGTGTTCCACCGAGGGTGGAATATTTCGGGACGGTCGGTCCGACCCGAACATCGCATGGTTGGCCACACGGGATTCTTGACCGCCGCACGGCTACAAGCCCCGTACCATGGGCCAACCGACGACGAGGGCTCGCAAACGGCGGCACTTGAAGATGGCGATATTGGTCTCGACGCGCTACCAACAGGTGTGGACGAAGCTGGTGAAGACAGTGACCATCCCCGGGTCGACCTCCCAGAAGACGAAACACCCCACAATCCGAACAGTTAACCCCCAGTCAGATCTGTGAACTCTCTCGACATCGTGCTGATCCTTGCGATGATGGCTTCCACACTTGGGGGCTTTCGCGTCGGCTTCTTTGCGCGCCTTTTAAGCTGGGTCGGTCTGGCGTTGGGTCTCGCAGCTGGCACCGTTTACGTCTCTGACCTCGCCGGTATTCTCGGCGACTCAAGTCCGATGCTCCGAGGGGTGGTCGCCCTCGGGTTCATCTTTGGGTTGACGTCGATCGGGTTCGGGTTGGGACTGGCGCTTGGCACGCTGGTCCAACGCCGCTTTGTATGGCCGGGGCGCGCCGAATTCGTCGATCACCTCGCCGGGGGAGTGTTGGGCCTGTTCGGCATGGTCTGTATCGTCTGGATCATCTCGCCCGCGATTGCCGAGCTTCCCGGCGAATGGTCCCGTCTAACCCGCAGTTCCACGGTCGTCGCTGCCGTGCAGGCAATAACCCCCGAACCGCCAGACGCAGCTCAAACCCTCCGACGCGTAGTCCGCGACCAAGGGGCGACCCAGGTCTTTGCAGACCTCCAGCCAGCGCCGTCTGTCGGTGAGCCTCCCGAGGATCTCCCGCTCCCAAATGTGGTCCAACGAGTCGACCGGTCGACGGTGCTCGTTTCGGGCTCGGCGTGTCGACGGACGCTTCAAGGCACCGGCTTTGTGGTTGATCAGATTGGAGACCGCGACGTCGTGGTCACCAATGCTCACGTCATCGCCGGGCAGAATGACACCACGGTCCAACTCTACGACGGGGATGCCTTTGCCGCTGAGGTGATCTGGTTTGACCCTGCAGCGGATTTAGCGCTCGTCACGATCCCCCACACTTCGGTTGCCAAGGTCGAACTTGGTAACCCCGAAACCGGCATGGTCGGCGCCATCATCGGTCACCCGTCGGGGGGACCGCGGCGGGCAACTCCTGCTCGGATCGATCGCGCGACCCGCGCCGAAGGCACAGACATCTATGACAACACCCGCGTCGAACGAGAAGTCCTGTTCGTAGCGGCGAGCCTCGCCCCCGGCGATTCTGGAGGGCCGCTTTTTTCCGACGACGGAACGGTCGTGGGCATCGCGTTCGCCATTGCACCCGACGACGATTCCACGGCATACGCCTTGCCGTCAGAAGCCATCAGGGACGCTCTTGACGGCGCGGGCACTGGAGTGGTCGAGACCGGCAGGTGTTTGATCTGACGGCAGACGCGGATCGGCCGGAGGACACGCCCCCGGCCGATCTCAAAAGTTCAGGACGCCCGCCACCCGCTTGTGGATCGCGGACGCCTGGCAAGGTGTGACGCCTTGATCAGTCTTCAACCTCGATGAAGATGCATTCGCCTGGGCACTCTTCGGCCGATTCGACGACTGCGTCGAGCTGGCTTTCGGGGAAACTGGCCAAACCTTCGGCGCCACCGGGATTATCGAAAACTTTGTCGCCCTCTTTTACGTAGGCGAGACCATCGTCGAGCAGGGTGAACACGTCCGGTGCGATCTCTTCGCACAGGCCATCACCCGTACACAGGTCTTGGTCGATCCAAACCTTCATTCCCATGGCTGTTTCTCCGGGTTTGGGCGCACAGGCGCCGGGGTAGTGCCAGCGTCCGAACGCTGGTCCGTGCGTCTAGGCGGTGATTTTACACGGGCGCACCCGTAAAAACTGTCGCCAGTTGCGGCGATCCTATCCGAGGACCATCGGCGAAGACGTTTTGGCACTCCTCGGCGCACCGTCCGTGCCCGCGTTCCTGCTGGCCCCAGAGGAAATCGGCCGCTGGCCCACTCAAGTCCGGTCTAACGCGCCGAGCCCCGTGCGATCCAGGTTGGGTAGGGTTAGGCCAGACCAGCGCCGCTTGGCGAAGTGAGGAACGATGCCAGGTCCATCGGAATTTGAACAGCGACTCGCCGAATACGAACGCGAGACGCAGCGGTTCCAGATGCGCGTCAAGGAACTCGAAGAAGAACTCGTCGCAGCGAAGCGCCGACTTCACGAGGCGCCACGCCGAATCCGTCAGCTCGAAGAACACCTCGCCGACAGCAAAACTCAGCTGATGGCAGCTCTCGCACGCAACGAGAAGCTTTCAGCCACGCTGCACGGAGCCCGCGACAACATCGCCGCCCTTCGCGAAGAGATCCTTCGCCTCACACAACCCCCCTCTGCTTACGCCGTCCTTGTCGGCCTGAATGACGACGGAACTGCCGACATCTCATTGGCCGGCAGAAAGCTCAAGGTCGCCCTCGATCCAAAGCTCCATCCCGACGACTGCGTCGTTGGCTCAGAGGTCTCGCTTAATGACTCAAACGCCATCATCTCGATCCGGGACCAGGATCGGACAGGAAGTATCGGGACGTTCCGTGACCTGCTCGACGACGGCCAGCGGGTTGTGGTGGGAGTCACGGGCGACGAAGAAGTCGTATGCACCCTGGTCGAGCCCCTGTTAGATCACCGGTTTCGTCCCGGCGACCGAGTCTTGATCGACTCGAGGTCGAGTCTCGTGCTCGACGTGTTGCCTCGACCCGAGGTGGACGAACTGTCCTTGGAAGAGGTTCCCGACGTCTCCTACTCAGACATCGGCGGTCTCGACAACCAGATCGAAGCAATCCAAGACGCGGTCGAACTGCCATTCGTTCATCACGAGTTGTATCGAGAACACGATCTGCAACCGCCAAAGGGTGTGCTGCTCTACGGCCCCCCAGGCTGCGGTAAGACACTGATCGCCAAAGCGATCGCCCGTTCCCTGGCTCACCGGGTTGCGCAGACAACGGGTACCGAAGTTCCTCGCTCCTACTTCATCAACATCAAGGGCCCCGAGCTCCTCAACAAGTACGTGGGCGAAACGGAGCGGAAGATTCGCCTGATCTTTGAACGCGCTCGAGAAAAAGCAGCCGATGGTTCGCCCGTCGTCGTTTTCTTCGACGAGATGGACTCCTTGTTCCGCACGCGCGGCACCGGGATCAGCAGCGACATTGAATCGACGATCGTCCCGCAGCTTCTCGCCGAGATCGACGGTGTCGAAGGGCTCCGCAACGTACTTGTCGTCGGTGCCTCCAATCGTGAAGACCTCATCGACCCGGCGATCTTGCGTCCAGGACGACTCGACGTGAAGATCAAGATTGAACGGCCGGATCGCAAAGCGGCAACGGCAATCTTTGCCAAATACATGCACGACCAGCTGCCGATTTCTTCTTCGGAGCTGTCGGGCGGGGTAGACCGTCAGTCCGCTGTGGCCCAGATGATCGAAGCGGCGGTAGAACGCATGTATGCGCTCGACGACGCCAACCGGTTCCTCGAAGTCCGCTATCAGAATGGCGACCGGGACGTCTTGTACTTCAAAGACTTTTCTTCGGGCGCAATGATCGAGAACATCGTCCGCCGAGCCAAACAGCGTGCCATCAAGCGCCAGATTGCCTCGGGCGAACCGGGCATCTGTACCGAAGACCTTGTGGCCTCGGTCGCTCAGGAATTCCGGGAACACGAAGATCTGCCCAACACAACCAACCCGGACGACTGGGCAAAGATCTCCGGCCAAAAAGGCGAGCGCATCGTCTACGTCCGCACCCTCGTCGGAGATGGCGGACGAACGAGCGGGGGTCGGACTATCGAATCAGCACCAACCGGCCAGTACCTCTGAGCAGACTCGAACGACCGAACTACGCCGGCGACGGGGGGGCGTGGCTGAAAAGGCGGCGATCGACAGAGCGGGCAGCCATCGACACGGTGCCCCCGACCTGCTCGCTGCCGCGCCCACACCAACCCATAAGTAGCCGAACCCACGCCGGAGGAACCTGTGGCAACACCCAAAATCCTTGGGATCGAAACAGAATTCGGCATCATGCAGCGAAGCGCCGCCGACTGGGATCCTGTCTCCGCCTCGTCGCTCATCGTGCAGTCCTACGCTGAGCGCCCGGTTGCTTGGAACTTCGACGACGAGCACCCGGATCGAGACGCACGAGGACGGGGCGCTAGAGAGGGCTACGCACCCCTCGTCGAAACATCGATGCTGAACACGGTCTTGACCAACGGTGCCCGGTTCTATGTCGACCATGCGCATCCCGAGTACTCCTCACCTGAGGTGCGCGGACCCCTCGAAGCTGTGCTGTACGACCGGGCGGGAGAAGAAGTGGCCGTGCGGGCGATGGAACGGGCCAATTCGCGCCTGCCCGAGGGCGACGAGGTCATCCTCCACAAGAACAACGCAGACGGGAAGGGAAACTCCTACGGCTGTCACGAGAACTACCTGATCGCCAGAGCAATTTCGTTCGATGACGTTATTGACATGCTCGTTCCGTGGTTCGTCTCGCGTCAACTCTTCGCGGGGGCGGGAAAGGTCGGTGCCGAAAACGGGCGGCCAGGGGTTCCCTTCCAAATTTCGCAGCGCGCAGACTTCTTTGAGGCGGTTGTCGGGATCGAGACGACGCTGAAAAGGCCGATCGTCAATACGCGAGACGAACCGCACGCCGATCCTAAGGAATGGCGCCGGCTCCACGTGATCGTGGGTGACGCGAACCTGTGCGAGACCGCAACGTGGCTCAAGATGGGTCTGACCGCCCTATTGCTTTCGGCTCTAGAAGACGGCTTCGCCGAACCACCCGTTCGGTTGGCCAGGCCGATTACCGCCATGTGGGAGGTGTCCCATGACCCAACCTGTCGAACAGTTCTCGAAACCCAAGGCGGCCAGACCATTTCGGCGCTTGACCTCCAATGGGAGTTCCTCGCCCTCATCGATAGCTACGTAGAACGGTGTGGGGGCCAGACCGTTGCCGATACCAAAGAAGTGACCGGGCTCGTCGACACTTGGGAGCGGGTGCTCAGCGGTCTGGAACATGATCACGACTCGCTGGTTGGGGTGGTCGACTGGATTACTAAACAGCATTTGATCGAGTCCTTCGCCAGCCGAGACGACCTTGCGGGCGACGATCCGAAGCTTGCGTTGATCGACCTTCAGTACCACGACCTGAGACCAGACCGATCGTTGTTCCGTCGTCTGAAGGCGGCCGGTCGAGTGGAAGTATTGGTCGATCCAGCCGATGTGGCGGCGGCTGTATACGCTCCGCCCGAATCGACTCGGGCCTACTTCCGGGGAACCTGCCTGTCACGCTGGCCGAACGATGTTCGAGCCGCGAGCTGGGACAGCCTCGTCTTCGATACCGGCGGCGCCTCTCTCCAGCGGGTAGCTACCATGGACCCACTCAAAGGAACACGGGACCTCGTCGGCCATATCTTTGATTCTGTTTCGACGGCGGGGGATCTCCTCGAACGCCTGGCTCGCTAAGCAGTCCAGAACTCTTGCTTTGAAGGTGCAACATGAGCGGACAAGAACAATCGCAGCGACGCACTCGCAGACGCGACGATCGCACAGAACAATCGACCGACACGAGCGCCGCAACGAAGGCGAAGAACGACCAGACTGACGGGATTGACGACCTCCTGGACGAGATCGACCAGGTCCTCGAAGAAAATGCTGAGGACTTTGTGCGCAACTACGTCCAAAAGGGAGGCCAGTAGTAGTGGCAGAACTGCCGCGATTTACGGCGGGTTCCGATCCCGGGTCGTCCTTTTTCCAACTGTTGACTGCGTCTGAAGCGCAGCGTGGGTTAGGTAACCGCGGCGACATCATCTCGTGCGAGACGGGGTGGTCCGCGCCGACGCCCGACGCAACAACGATCGTCGCAATCCGCTCGGCTGATGGCGTGGTTATCGCCGGCGATCGACGGGCAACCATGGGTCACGCGATCGACACCCGCGACATCCGCAAAGTGTTTCGAACCGACCGGTTTTCCGCTGTCGGTATCGCTGGTGCGGCCGGACCTGCTGTCGAAATGGTTCGCCTGTTTCAGGTCGAGCTAGAGCACTACGAGAAGGTCGAGGGCACGGCGTTGACCCTCGAAGGTAAGGCCAACCGCCTCTCGACGCTGGTTCGTTCAAATCTTTCTGCCGCGATGGCCGGCCTAGCGGTCGTCCCGTTGTTCGTGGGCTTTGACCGGCGAGCCGAGCGTGGCCGGGTGTTCAAATACGACCTCACTGGCGGCCGTTACGAAGAGGGCGACTTCTACGCGATCGGGTCCGGGTCGATTCACGCCCGCAACTGGATCAAAGCCAAGTGGTCACCGGATCAAACCACCAATGACGCGGTGGCCCTGGCGATCGCTTCGCTCATCAACGCGGCCGATGAAGATGCGGGAACAGGCGGGCCCGATTTCATTCGGGGTATCTACCCGATCGTCGCAACGATTTCAGCCGACGGGTTTTCGCTGGTCGACAACGACGTTGTCGCCGACCTCGCACGGTCGCTCGTGGAAGATGTGATTCGTTGAGCGGACAGTTTTATGTCTCACCCGAACAGCTGATGAAAGACCGGGCTGATTTCGCCCGGAAAGGCATAGCCCGCGGCCGTTCACTCATCGCGGCGGAGTACGACAACGGAATCGCGCTCGTTGCTTCGAACCCGTCCAACACTCTGTCAAAACTTGCAGAGATCTATGACCGCATGGCGTTCGCCGCCGTTGGTAAATACAACGAGTTTGAGTCCCTCAAGATCGCTGGGATCCGACACGCCGACCTCAAGGGCTTCTCCTACAGCCGACGAGATGTGACGGCGCGATCGCTTGCGAACGCGTATGCACAGACCCTCGGCCAGGTGTTCACGCACGAGACAAAGCCGTTCGAGGTCGAAATACTCGTCGCCGAAATCGCAGAAGATCCGGGTGGGATCAACCAGATGTACCGGATCCTTTACGACGGCACTGTCATGGATGAACACGGGTTCGCTGTCCTCGGGGGACAGACCGACCCGATCGTGGCGCAGATGTCGCGTACGCACAACGTTGGCGACGGCCGTGACACGGTGGTTCGAACCTGTGCAATTGCACTCGCGGGTGAGTCCGCCCCGTCTGCGAAACAACTCGAAGTTTGCGTGCTCGACCACGGCAACTCGCCTCGCACGTTTCAACGCCTCACCTTTGATGAGGTTGACCAGATTTTGAGTGGGGCGACCCCGCACATCGCCGCCGACGTCGAACCCGGTAGCGGTCTCGCCAACGAGGACATCGATCCGAGTGGGCGCTCGGGCGCTCCGGAGGGTGATTCGGAAACACCTGGGCCTGGCGACGACGAACAAGGCTGACCCGCGCCGAGATCTGGTCGGCAGCACCTACACTTACGGGTCGTGCAACGACGCATCTTCGGATTAGAGAACGAATACGGCGTCACATGCACCCTCCAGGGGAGACGACGGCTCAGCCCGGACGAAGTCGCCCGGTATTTGTTTCGGCGAGTCGTATCGTGGGGCCGCTCCTCGAACGTATTTTTGGAAAACGGTTCGCGGCTCTACCTCGACGTGGGGTCACATCCTGAGTACGCCACACCCGAGTGCGACCGAGTCGTCGACGCCGTTACCCATGACAAGGCAGGCGAGCGGATCCTCGAACACCTTTCAGCGACCGCCGAGGACGAGTTGCAGGCCGAAGGCATCCAGGGCGAGATCTACCTGTTCAAGAACAACACCGATTCTGCTGGCAACTCATATGGCTGCCACGAGAACTACCTGGTGGAACGCTCCGGCGACTTCAGCAGAGTGACCGACGTGTTGATTCCGTTTCTGGTCAGCCGCCAGATCTACGCGGGCGCCGGAAAGTTAGCGGTCGGCAGCCGCGGCGTTCAGTACTGCATCTCCCAGCGGGCCGATCACATTTGGGAAGGCGTCTCCTCTGCTACGACGAGGAGCCGCCCCATCATCAACACCCGCGACGAACCACACGCAGACGCCGAACGGTTCCGTCGCCTTCACGTCATCGTCGGCGATTCATCGATGAGCGAATACACGTCCTTCCTCAAACTCGGGACCACCGCGCTGATGCTTCGCATGCTCGAAGAGGATCGCACGCCCTGGCGTGACCTGACGCTCGAAAACTCGATTCGGTCGATCCGCGAGATCAGCCAAGACATGACCTGCACTGCACGGGTCAAGTTGGCCAACGGACGCGAACTGACGGCTCTGGAAATGCAGCTCGAATACTTGGCTCGAGCACACAGATTCGCCAAGAACCGCCCGATGTCGCCGGAAGAAACGATGGCGCTCGACATGTGGACCGAAACCCTCGAAGCATGTGAGCGCGACCCGTTATCCCTCGACCAAGAGGTCGACTGGGTCATCAAATACCGACTGCTCGAACGGTACCGGGAAAAGCACGGCCTTTCCTGGGACGACCCTCGTCTCGCCCGACTCGACCTCAGTTACCACGACGTTCGGCGGTCCAAGTCGGTCTTTTACCTGATGCAGTCCCGCGGTCTCGTGAAACGAATGTGCAACGACCCCGATATTCAGATCGCCATGGACACGCCACCCGCAACGACCCGGGCTCATCTGCGGGGCAAGTTCATCAAAGAAGCGAAAGCCAAAGGACGGGATTACACCGTCGATTGGGTTCATCTAAAGCTCAACGACCAGGCTCAACGAACGTTGCTCTGCAAAGACCCGTTCAGGTTTGAAGACGAACGGGTAGATCGCCTGTTGGAGGCCCTTGAGTGAGTTCTTACGCAACTGGCCGAGTCACCGAGGTGATCGGCCGCCGTCGCGGCCTTGAGAAGCTGAAAGTTGATCTTGGAGACCGTGTTGAGCGTGCGTACGCGCTGACAGACCTCGTTCCCGGTGCCGAGATCGGTGACCGCGTCGTTGTCAATACGACCGCTGTCGACCGCAACCTCGGCACTGGCGGTTGGCATTTCGTCGTCTGGAACTTGGAGCACGACCGAGTTTCTATCCCCGGTCCCGGCCACATCATGAAGCTCCGCTACACCGGGATGCAGCGTGACGTCGGAGCCGCCGAGGAGGAGTTCCCAGAGCTGTGCGAAGTGTCCGAGGCCCCGGGCTTGCCGGTGGTTGCTTTGGCACTTCACTCTCAGCTTCCCGCGGCGTGCGTTGCGATCCGCCAGGTCGCGCCAGGCGCTCGCATTGGATACATGATGACCGACGGAGCGTCGCTACCAATTGCGCTGTCCGACATGGTTGACCAGCTCCGCGAAAGGGACCTTCTGGACATCACGGTCACGGCGCGCAATGCGTTCGGTGGCGATCTCGAAGCGATCACCCTGCACAGTGGAGTTATCGCTGCGCAGCACGCGGCGGGGTGCGACATTCTCCTCGCCGGGGTCGGCCCCGGCATCGTTGGAACAGCCAGCACGTGGGGCAACACCGCCCTTGACGTCACCGAAATCTTGCACGCGACCCAAGCGGTCGGCGCTCGCGGAATCGCGGCACTTCGGGTGTCGTTTGCCGATCCCCGCGTACGTCATCAGGGGATCTCGCACCATTCCCGAACGGCCCTCGGTCAAGCGCTGCTCTGCGAGGTGACGATCCCCATCCCTGCGCCAGGGTCTCATGTTCCGACGCAACAACTCGATGAGGTTCGCCGCCAGCTGGCGTCCAGCCCGTTGATCAGCCGCCACACCGTGGTCGACGTCGACACTCCTGACGTTGTTGCGCTTTTCGACCAGATGGGATTGAAGGTGTCCTCCATGGGACGCCCGAGCACGGAGGACCCCATGCTGTTTCTGACCGCGGCCGCAGCTGCCGTCTATGCAGCGTCGTCAATCCGAAACGAATCTGACGGCTCGTAGACCTGCGACTCGTCACGGAACGCCGGCAACCTTGGGCGCTGTTGACGTTTGGCAGTCAGTGGCCTAGCCGCAGTTCGTCGGGGTCGTTAAACGCCGCCTCGCGGGCGACTACTCTCGCTTGACGTGATCGACCGCTTCGAACGCCTCACCAACCTGTTGGCCCTACTTTTGGACACGCGCCGGCCGCTGCCCCTCTCCGAAATCGTTGAGCGCATTAGTGGCTACCCGGATTCGAAGGCGTCGTACCGTCGTCAGTTCGAACGGGACAAGGACGCTCTGCGGGGCATCGGCGTACCGATCCGCACCCAGCAGTTGGGGGAGGGTGATGTTGGGTACTACGTCGATCCCGACGAGTACTACCTACCTGACCTTGGATTGACCGAGGCCGAAAGTCGGGCACTTCAGCTCGCAGCGGTATCGATGCATCGGGGTTCTGGAAGTTATGACTCTGCTGTCTGGAAAGTTGGTGGAAACCCGGAATCTGAGGATTCACTTGCCACTCAAATTCCGACGTCCCCGCATCTGGCCACCTTCGTTGACGCGGTGCGGGAACGACGCTCCCTTGCGTTCTCTTACAAGGATGCCGTCAGGAAACTCGAACCCTCAGCTCTGGCGCTTCGAGGCGGAAATTGGTACGCGACGGGACGCGATATCGATCGAGACGCGCCACGGTCGTTTCGACTCGATCGAGTCGACCAGATTCTAGATGTTGGACAACCTGGGACATTTGAGCCAGAACCCGACCTCGAATTACGCCTTGACCAGCCCGCTTGGCGCCTCGGGGATGCTGCACCCGCAACCGTCACCGTCAGGTTCGACCCAGACTACGCCTCGCTGGCCCGGTCACGGGCGAGCAGCGAGGAGGCGGTTGTCAGAGCCGATGGCTCGGTCGATATTGAGTTCTCGGTCACGAATTGGGACGCACTTCGAAGCTTCGTACTTGAGTTCCTCGAACATGCCGAAGTGTTGTCGCCGCCATCCGCACGGGAACGTTTTATTTTCGAACTCATGCCGTTTGTGGGGGATCCCAATGGCTAAGCGCACAACCGCCGAGCAGAGATTGCAGCGAGCCCTCGCAATGCTTCCCTGGATCGCGCAACACCCCTGGGTTTCCCTCGAAGAGCTGGCGGTCCGTTTTGGGACCACAGTCCAAGAGGCCGAAGCGGATTTGGGACTGTTGTCGTTTTGCGGACTACCCCCATACACCCCCGACCGTCTGATCACGGTCGACATCGTCGCAGGGGAGGTCCGAGTTCGTTTCGCTGAGTACTTCGACCGACCGGTCCGACTCACCGCCGAAGAGGGACTCGCCCTCGCTGCGGCAGGTCAGCGCCTTCTCGATGTGCCGGGTTCCGACGACGACGGCCCTTTGGCCCATGCCCTGGACAAGCTCAAAAAGTCTCTGGGAACGGCGTTTCACGTCACCAACGAAGCCAGCGACATCGTGCGAACGCACCTCGCTCAACTGAACGCAGCGATCGCTAACAACCAACCGGTGACCATGACGTATTACACAGCGGGCCGCGACTCGTTTTCGACCCGCGAAGTCGATCCTCTTGCGCTCCTTCAGCACGGGACGGGCTGGTATCTCGAAGCCTTTTGTCACCGCGCCGAAGAACAACGGACCTTTCGAGTGGACCGGATCGTCACCTTGGACGCAGTAACAGATCACCCTCGGGAGATCTCTGCTCCCACTGTCGCGCTTCGCGCTCCCGGACTTGACGACGACAACGATTCGATCGACGTACGGATCCGGCTGTCACCGGCTGCCAAATGGCTACTCCACGCAGTGCCGGCCACGGTCGTCCTCGCCGACGAACGCGGCTGGGAAGTGGTCATTCGAGCAGCCGATGGCGTATGGATCGAGCAGTTGTTGCTGCGACTCGGCGCAGCAGCTGAAGTCATTGAGCCCGCGTGGCTGTCCACCCGGGTCGCCGAACGGGCCAACACGATCCTTCGTCGGTACTCGTTGACCTAAACACCGAAGGCCCAGGTTCGCCGTGCACTGATGGGCCGTCCCGTTGTGCTGTGCGGCTCGAGTGTGTCAGGTGGCAGCGGCCCTGTATGTGGCGGCCGCGCTCGTCCGTCACCAAACCGGGCCGTGTCGGCGGTTACTCTGAACGGGCGAGGCGCGCTGTCAGGTGCTGAGCGCGCGTGTTTGGCGCCAGTTCTGGCAACGCCAGGCAGGCTTACTCGCTGCAGGTTGTTTCATCCTCTCGGCCCCACACCCGCGCCGACCGCCCATCTAGTTAGGTAAACCGTTGTCTTCACGCCAAGGACCGTTCTCTGATCAGCACGAGTTTGACGAAGACGCATCCGAGCCTCCTCGCTCGGACGGGCAGGTTGAAAAGACCTCAGCCGTTGACGGCTTGGCGACCGCTCACGATGGTGAACGCGGATCCCGCCGGGGGCGGCAAGCGCCTGACGGGCAGGAGGCCCAAGTACCTAACGGTGGCGACTCCGACGACAATGGCGCCGACGAGGACGACGACGACGACGACGCTAGCGACCCGAGGCGCCGTCTGATCGAGTGGGTTCTGATCATTGCGGCGTCACTTCTCGTCGCGTTCCTGGGACGCACGTATGTGATGCAGACGTACACGATCCCGTCAGAGTCCATGGAGCACACGATCGACAAAGGCGACTGGGTCCTCGTCGAAAAGCTGTCCACCAGGTTCGGTTCGCCGTCCCGTGGCGACATCGTCGTGTTCTCGACCCCCGAACTGGTGAGGGGCCCGAGCGTCCCAGACGTGCTAATTAAGCGGGTGATCGGCGTCCCTGGGGACACGGTCGAAGGTCGAGAAGGCCGCCTGTTCCTCAATGGGGTTCAGCAGGACGAGCCGTATACCGCGGAACCGGAGTCGACCGTCACCTTCGGACCAGTCACCGTCGGCGAGAACGAGTACTTCATGATGGGGGACAACCGCGGCAATTCTCGAGATTCGACGGTTTTTGGACCGATCCCCGAGGATTCCATTATCGGCAAAGCCCGCCTGCGGGTCTGGCCGTTAAGCCGCTGGGGTGGGCTGTAATTTTCCCGTCCCACCGACCCAGGTTGAGCCGTTTCTGTCTATTGCTAGTCGGTGTCGGTCCACTCAGCGGTGACGCCAACGAGCCGGTCCACCCAGTCTGAATAGATGGCATCCAACCCAATGCTCAGAGCACGCCGAATCTGGCGTTCCTCTTGGGCGTCCCACCCAAAGGCCAGAATGTCGAATCTATGGAACATGGCGACCACGCCCTTGTTCCACTCCGAGGCCGGGAGATTGACCGCATCGACGCGACCTGCCGCCATATCGCTTGCAAGCCGCTCGAGGTCTGACTCGATCCGGGCAAATCTTGTCGACAGCACCGTGCGTACACTCGGGTCGAGTTCGCGAATCGCGTGAAGCCGTTCCAGAGTCGTATCGACAAGCCAGAGCCGTTTGACAGCCGCATCGTCGATCGCCCGAGCAGTCTCAATACACACCCGAGCGGCGTCCTGATCTTTCAGGTCCAAACTGAGCTCAAAATCGCAACCGAGCTCTTCGTAGAGGCCCTGCAAGCTGACGACTCCTGAGGCGGTCATGCTGCCAGCACTCATCTTGGCAACCGTCTTGCGCAGCCCGCGTTTCCAGATTGCCTTGTCGTGAACGAGCACGGCGACGCCGTCACCGCTCAGGCGAACGTCAGACTCCAGGCCCGTCGCGCCCCGGGCTAGCGCGTCGCGAAACGCTGACATTGAATTTTCTGGGCGATCGCCCATGCCGCCGCGGTGCGCAAACGTGATGATGGCCATGAGTGCAGATGTTCGCGCGACCTCGGCCGGGAATGCGATTGGCGGCGCACCTCACGGCTGGCAAACGTGCTTCGTTCCTGCCGCCCGCGCCCGCGCCCTGGGCGTGCGTCGTTTCGAAGCGACGCCGTTTGAGACGACTAGTCCGCTGGGGGTTGGTGGACGGCCTCGAGCAAGGTGTCGAACCAGTCTTGGCGATCCAAGAGTTCGTGGAACGCCAGCAGATCGTCCATGGTCAGCTCTGGACCATCGCGAAGTTCCGCTAACTCGGCCGGAAGGGACCATTCTTCGAGGGCCACGCCGGAACCGAGTAGTACGTCGACCACATCACGCGGCGCGGTCTTGGTCACGGTCAGCTCGCAGTGAGGGCACCTAAAACGGTAGCTACCTTCGTCGGTATCTACACACCTTCTGACCGTCACGTCGGCGGTTGTCAACACGACATCGCCACAGTCGGGGCAGGTGGCTCGAATCGTTGTCATTGCTCCTCCCACGGTGCAGACATACGCATGGTTGTTGCATCGTCAGTGAAAGCGAATAGCTTGAGGACAACTCCCATAAATTTCACCTGTGTAACTCGCAGTCTGCCTGGGCATTCACACTCAACAGCCAGATTCGATGTCACGGTGGTCGCCTGTTGATTCACTGTTGAACATCGGCGGGGTGTCATGGTCTGCGACGCGACCCTTGTCGCCTCAACGCCCGCTTCTAACCTGGCCCGTTTGACCGGTAACCTGTTCAGGTCGCCACCGTCGCAAAGGTCTTGACGTGATTTTTCCCAGCCTTCAAGGTCCCGAGATCATCGTCATCATGTTGGTAGCGCTGATCATTCTTGGCCCGGAAAGGCTTCCCGAAGTTGCCCGAACGCTCGCTAAAGCGTTTCGCCAACTGAAAGACGCTCAGAGTCAAGTTCAGGCCGAACTGCAGACCGTGACACAGGAATTCAGTGGCATCCGACCAACGGTCGAAGAAATGTCGCAAGCAATCAAGAATCCCCAAAACCTGTTGCCACTCGACGCTCCACCGACCCCGCAGCCTGAACCGGTCATCGAAGGTCTTCCGCCACGCCCGGAACGGCCACTAGGTCCGCCACGGGACGAAGTCGATCGTGCGGCTTCAACGGTGCCCCCGCACGCCGAAACTGCTTCACAAGTAGTGGGCGAAGATCTTGACGGCGCTTCTGAGGAAATCGAACTCGTTGTCGACGAACCTACGGCAGCGCCAGCATTGGGGTCACTTGAGGCAAAGGGGACCCTTGGAGCCCAGACCGACCAGGCCGCTGCGACCGACGGGGCAGATGGCATGGTTCCCTCGGCGGACCAAACGGGCGACAATCACGCGCCAGCACCGCAGGCATCGCACAACTGATGGTCAAATCGGCTGAACGCGATCAGGCGATGAGCCTGGTAGAGCACCTCACCGAACTCCGTAAGCGGGTCATGATCAGCATCGCCGCGGTGATGGTCGGCATCCTGGTCTCATTTCTTTGGCTGTATGACCCATTCCTCGAGTATCTGACCGAGCCGTACAGGGAGCAGACGGGCAAGAACCTGGTGCTTCTTGCCCCCACCGACGGCTTCACCCTCAAGATGTCGATCTGCATGTATGGCGGGTTCGCCCTGGCGTTCCCTGTCCTGATGTACCAGCTCTGGCGTTTCATCACACCCGGGCTCACCCAGCGCGAACGCAACTACGCCGTACCATTCGTGGCGTCCTCTGTTGTGCTGTTCGTGTTCGGGGCTGTGCTTTCACAGCTCGTTCGCGACACGACGCTCGACTTCTTGCTGACCTTCGGCGGAAACACGTTCGACCCGGAGCTGACCGCCAAGTCATACATGACGTTTTCGATCTTGATGGTGTTGGCGTTCGGCGTCAGCTTTGAGTTCCCGATCGTCCTGGCGTTTTTGTTACTGACCGGAATCATCAGCCCGGCGCACCTCAGCAAGTGGCGCCGCGGTGCGATCGTGCTGATCGTGGCGGCGGCGGCCATTGTCACCCCTTCCGGCGACCCGTTTACCCTGTTTGTGCTCGCGATCCCGATGTACATCTTTTATGAGATCGTCTGGGTCGTAGGCACGATCATGCAACGCCAGCGATCTAGACAGACCTGAACCGTTGAGCATCACCGTCGATCACTTTGAGGCTCGCTGCGGCTATCGGCTCGACGGTTTCCAGCGACAAGCGATGGAGCACCTCGCCGCCGGCGCCTCGGTGCTTGTCAGCGCCCCAACCGGGTCGGGCAAGACCGCGATCGCCGAATTCGCGATCGCATTGGCCATCGCCGAAGGCAAGCGGGCCTTCTACACGACGCCCATCAAAGCGCTCTCTAACCAGAAACACCGCGACCTCGTCGCGGTCTACGGGAGCGACAAGGTCGGTTTACTGACCGGTGACCATTCGATCCTTCCAGACGCTCCCATTGTCGTGATGACTACCGAAGTGCTCCGCAACATGTGTTACGAGGGTTCGAGTGGCCTCAACGATCTAGCGATCGCAGTGCTCGACGAAGTGCACTACTTACAGGACTCGGATCGGGGAGCGGTCTGGGAAGAGACGATCATGCAGTTGGCACCGTCGGTCCGCTTAGTGTGCCTGTCGGCAACGGTGTCCAACGCGGCCGAGTTTGGCCGGTGGATCGAATCTGTCCATGGCGCCCTTGCGGTCATCACCGACGCCAAACGCCCGGTCCCGCTTGACCACTCGTATCTGGTTGGCGTCAAACAGCGCCGTCAACTCTTCAAGGTCGGCCTGGGGCACTCAGACGACCTCGCGGCACGAAAGGTTTGGACGAGGGCCGCAAAACGAGCGCTCGATCGGCTCGATCGTCCCACCGTTTCGGAACGATCAAGCCGTTCAGACCGCAGGCCGAAAAGCCCGCTTCGTACGCCGCGACGCCATGAAGTCGTGCAGTACCTGCAGCACCGCACCGGTCTGCCGGCAATCTATTTCCTCTTCAGCCGCGCCGCGTGCGATGACGCTGTGCGCCAATGCACGGACTGGGGTCTCGTCGTCGCCGACGAAGCCCAATCGGTTGCCTGTTTGGAGACCGCTCACAACATCCTCGAGCCCTTGACTGCGGCCGACCGCACGGTTTTACAGATCGACGAGTTTCTGTACAGTCTGAGTCTGGGCTTTGCAGCGCATCACGCCGGGATGGTCCCAATCACCAAGACCGTCGTCGAAGAGTGTTTTGCAGCGGGAAACCTTCCCGTAGTCTTCGCGACCGAAACCTTGGCGATGGGCATCAACATGCCGGCGAAGACTGTCGTTCTCGAGCGCCTCACCAAGTACGACGGAACTACCCACCGCTTGCTTCGAGGCGGTGACTACACCCAGCTAACCGGGCGAGCGGGACGCCGGGGTCTGGACCCCAGGGGTGAATCCCTGATTCTCTACGACCGCTGGACCGAACTTCCCGATGTGTTGGACTTGGTCTACAGCACCGCATTCCCGCTCCGGAGCTCGTTTCGACCGTCATACAACATGGTTGCCAATCTCGTCGCCCGACACAGCATGGTGGAGATCGAGCGCATCCTGCGCGAATCCTTCGCTCAGTTCCAGGCCGACGAGCGGGCGAATCGGCTCATCGAGGAACTCGCAGACCTGGAACGCGACATCGAGGCTCCTGGCACGACAGGAGCGACACCCAAGGCCGTCAACCGGGGACCCAACACCGCCGACGCCGGAGACGAAGCAGGACTTTCGGCACGAGAGCGGCGCCGTCTCCGACGAATCCGCTGGGTGAAGCGAGATATTGAAAACCTACGCTCAGGTCTGATCGACATCTTCCGTCGGCAACACAGCCTTCTCGAGCAACTCGGCTATCTAGAAGATGGAGGCTTAACGGATCTGGGGCAAATGCTCAGATCCGTCCACGGAGACACAGAACTCGTGTGCGTCGAAGCGTTACGCGCCGACATCTTTGACGCAGATCCTGCGACAGTTGCGGCGATCGCGTCCGCCCTTGTCTACGAAGGTCGACGCGACGATGTGTCAAGCGCACACGGATCGAAGGCGCTCAACACAGCCCTCCAACAGTTGGAAACCTGCTGGTTCAACACCGCTGGCCTCGAGACCCGCTTCCACCTGGCACCGACGCGCGAGCTGGACCGTTCGATGGCGGCGAGCGTTCAAGCGTGGGCGAACGGCGCAACATTTGCCACACTCGCCGACTCTTCAGGAGTTGCCCCGGGAGACCTCGTTCGCCACCTCCGACAGGTTGCGGATTTACTTCGACAGCTGTCCGCAGCGCGTCCTGATGGAAACTTTGGGCGTGCTGAGAAGTCGGTCATGCGGGGATTAGTCCGGCCGTTCGATCCG
>JAGNEX010000001.1:31149-125418 GCA_018003035.1 Acidimicrobiia bacterium | reverse complement strand
GAGTTTGAACTCAACCTCAACAAGCCGAAGAAGGTCTGGCTCGACGACCAGTTGGTGGGCAGGGCAAGCCACATCAGGGTGAGTGTTGCGGCAGCGCCGATCGCGCTGTGCATCCCGACCCGCTGGTCCAACCCTTCGGCACCGAAACGCCGATAGCGAACGTCGAATACCGGCAACGCACGTCAACGGAGCTGGCGGGTCACTCAACCGGCGAGGACCGCGTCATTAGACTCGCGGCGATGCGGGCATGGCTCTTGACGGAAACAAATGGACCAAGTGGTTATCGATTGACTGAGGTCCCGACGCCCGAACCAGGTCCAGGCGAGGTCCGCGTAGAACTCAAATCGAGCGCCCTCAACCACTTGGACCTGTGGGTCTCCAAAGGCCGACCGGCGCCGCCCCTTCCCCACATCGCTGGAGCAGACGGCGCAGGAATCATCGACGCGTGCGGCCCTGGCGTGCCAGACCGACGGGGCGAGGCGGTCATTGTCAACCCATCCACCGCATGTATGACCTGTGACGCTTGCACCCGCGGCGATATCCCACTGTGCAGACGTTTTCGCATCCTCGGAGAGCACCGGTGGGGCACGCTCGCATCCCACGTCGTGGTACCCAACCAGAACGCTGTTACCAAGCCGGCGTCACTCGATTGGTTGACGGCCGGATCGTTCGGAACCGCCTATGCCAACGCCGTACGAATGTATCGCCGCGCACGTCTGCAGATCGGTGAGCGCGTCCTGGTGCTGGGGGTGGGCGGTGGCGTCGCTCTGGCTGGAATGCTGTTGGCCAAGGCGGCCGGCGCGTCCGTGTTTGTCACCTCACGGGACACAGACAAGCTCGCTAAGGCAGCAACCTTGGGGGCCGATCTCGGCTTCAACTCCTCCCAGGAGTTCAGCGCCGACATCCTCGCTGCGACCAACGGCACCGGCGTCGACGTTGTCTTTGACACGATCGGCCCAGCGACCTGGACAGAAGCGATGAGGTCGCTTCGCCGGGGTGGCCGCTTCGTTACCTGCGGGGCGAGCAGCGGCCAGACCGTCGAGGTCCACTTACCCTCGCTGTTTTTTCGCCAACAGGAACTGATCGGCTCGACCATGAACAACTTCGCCGAGTTTGAGACCGCCACGTTGATGGTCAGCGAGCACGGCGTTCCAGTGGTCATCGACCGCGTCTTTGAGTTCGAGCAGTTCCCGGAGGCGCTGAGTTACTTAGAGGAGTCCCAGCAGTTCGGGAAGGTGTGTCTTTCCCAAGGCGCCGGAGTGGTCGAATGATCCCTAGCAACGATCACCCAGCAACCGACCGCCTCGACACACAACCGCTCCGGTCGAACGCGCCAGAGAGCACGATCGACGAGGAGCGCACCAAAGTCAAAGCGGTCATCCGCTCAGAACTTGCGTCGATGGGACCAATGCTGAGTTCGCTCGCCGAAGATCTCGCTGAACATCCCGAACTCGGTTTCGACGAACATCGGTCCGCCGACGCGGTTCGCCAGATCCTTGAAACGCTCGGCTTTTCTGGCGATCCGATCGAGACGCTACCGACCGCGTTCCGGATGGATGCCGGGTCGGGGGTTCACACCATTGCGTTCCTGTGCGAGTACGACGCCCTCCCCGAGATTGGGCATGCCTGCGGACACAACCTGATCGCAGCAATCGGCGTTGGGGCTGGCGCTGCATTGCAGCGGGGTTTGATGCAGTCGTCGCTGAACGCTCGAGTTTCGGTGATCGGCACCCCGGCAGAAGAAGGAGGAGGAGGCAAGATCCGTCTCCTCGAACTTGGGACCTTTGACGATGTCGACCTGGCCCTCATGGCGCATCCCGCCGGGATGGACCTAATCACTATGCCTTCGTTGGCGGTCGCAATTCTGGAGATCGAAACGTTCGGCCGCGCTGCGCACGCGGCTGCGCAGCCACAGGCAGGGATCAACGCGTTGGACGCGCTCATCGGCGGATTCCAAGCGGTTTCCATGCTGCGCCAGCATGTTGCTGACGGAGTTCGGATGCATGGCATCATCACCAACGGGGGGAGTGCGGCCAACGTCGTGCCCGACTATTGCACCGCCAGGTTCATGGTACGCACCCCGCTCATGGCAGACCTCCCCGAGTTGGTTGATCGGGTGCGAAACTGCTTCACCCGAGCGGCAGAGGCGGTTGGTGCGACAGCAGCGATCCGAATCGACGGCGAGCCGTATGCGGAGATTCGTCGCTGGGATCGGCTCGAAACGTGGTACGCCAGTAACTGGGCCAGCCTCGGCAGGCAGCTGACGCCTTTGTCGGAGATCGCCGGTGTGATGGTCGGCAGTACCGACATGGGCAACGTGAGTCAAGTGATCCCGTCGCTGCATCCCATGGTCGGCATCGGCGACCCGTCGCTCAACATTCACACCGCTGCGTTCGCTGCCCAAGCCCGGACAGCTAGTGCCCACCAAGCAATCACCGACGCAGCCGCTGCGCTGGCAATGACCGCGGTCGATTATCTGTGCGATCCAAGCGCGCTGGCACCGAACAGGCTCAGCGCATCCACCGATTCACACGCAGGCAAGGAATGACCAATGCTGTATGCCACTGAACATTTCGAGCCAGAAGAAACCGAGATCCTACGGCGGTACTTCACCAACCTCGACGGACCGGTCTTTGCGTTGGTCAACCTTCCAGAGGTCGTCAAAGGTGCCCTGTTTGCCCGTTATTCGCGCTCGCCCAAAAGCCTCCGTCGACTTTTCCTGGACGAGTTCGTCGGCGAGCTCGATATCTCAGGTGACGAAACTCTTGACGCGACCATCGGCCTGCAGCGTGCAGAAGAACTCTACGAGAAGGTGTTCTTTGAGTACGGCGACGATTCCGTCGCGCAACTCGGTGGCGTGCACCTGGCGTGTGAGCAGGCTTCCAATATCCTGACCAAGGTCCTTGAGTGGGGCCGGCTGATGTCCTACCTCGAACAGTCGACTCGATACATCGCATACGACGAACGCCTGGGGGGCCGCTACCGCTACTGGCGAGACCCCTCCATCGGGCACTCGCCCCTCGGCGCACGCTACGTCGCGGACATGGACGCCATGTTCGACGCGTACGCCGAGATGATGCCCAAGATGTTGCGATGGGCAAAAGAGCGTTATCCACGCGATCCGAGCGATAACGAGATGGTCTATCAATCGACGATCAAGGCGAAGGCTTGCGATTCTCTGCGCGGACTGTTGCCGGCCTCGACCTTGTCCAATGTCGGCATCTACGGCACTGGGCAGGGCTACGAACAGCTACTCCTCCGAATGCGCGCACATCCCCTCCATGAAGTTCGTTCCTACTCAGACCTCATGCTCACCGAGCTTCGCAAAACGATCCCGTCGTTTCTGACCCGAGTCGATAAGCCAGACCGGGGTGGTCGTTGGTCCCAGTACTTCGCCGAGAATCGGGCCGCCACGGAAGACCTCGCCAACCGCATCCTCGGCGCGGTTTCGCCCGAGACCGACGACCCCGCAGTCAAGCTGACCGACTTTGACCCAGACGGTGAAGCGAAAGTTGTCGCCGCTGCGTTGTTCGGGTCGACCAACGCCAGCGAAAGCCGGATCGCTGAGCTCGTGGCGCAAATGTCCCCCGAGCAGCGCTCTGAAGTGATTTTGACGTATGCGGGGGAGCGGACCAATCGTCGCCACCGGCCTGGACGGGCCTTTGAGCGGACCGACTACCGGTTCGAAATCCTCACAGACTACGGCGCGTTTCGGGACCTCCAACGGCACCGAATGCTGACGATTGAATGGCAGCGCCTCAACCCGGAACTCGGCTACGACGTACCGGAATCGATCACGGAGGCGGGGCTCGACGATCGCTACCGGAGCGTCATGGATCGGTCCGCGGCGTTGTACGACGCAGTGTCGGCCTCATTCCCCGAGGAGGCTCAGTACGCCGTTGCGCTCGGGTTCAAGATTCGCTTTGTGATGCAGATGAATGCTCGTGAAGCGATGCACGTCATCGAACTGCGTACGACGCCTCAGGGGCACCCCAGCTATCGCGAGGTGTGTCAACAGATGCACGACTTGATCCGCGACCAGGCAAAACACACAGGTATTGCCGCGGCCATGGATTTCGTGGACCACGGCGTCTACGAGTTGGAACGCCTCGACTCCGAGAGAAGGGCGCATCAGCGCCGCTCAGCCAACTAAGCGCTCCTCAGGCCCCGGCGACGGGGGCACCCGTGACCTGAAAGTCGCGGCAACCTCACCACAACTTCAACAAAAGTTGTAACAGTTGTGAAGATTTTTTGGGTAAAGGCTTTCGCAGAACACGACGACAACCCCATGGAAGGCACATCCGTCCCGTTGGGAGCCAACCATGCTTCGTCGTTTCCGCACCCTCAGCGTCCTCATCGCATTGGCGCTCGCCGCTGTCGCCTCAGACGCCACGTTGACCTATCAAGTCAAGCGAGCTGACACCTTGACCAGTATCGGCCAATACTTTGGCGTGTCGGTTTCGGAACTGGCTCGAGTTAATGGCATTTCGTCGGCGGACTACATCTACTCCGGGCAAGTGCTGACAATTCCCGGAAGCAAGCAGGCGAGCTACACCATCAAGTCCGGTGACACCCTGAGCTCGATCGCTCGACGCTTTGGCGTCGACCCCGCCGCTCTCGTATCGATGAATGGACTTTCCTCACCGGACAAGATCCTCGCCGGGCGCACGCTGCGCCTGTCTGGGACTGCGCCAGCGGCAGCGTCGGCTCCCGCTCCCCAAAGCCTTGGCAAGGCACCGGCGTCCGCAACAACAGGGCCGAAGGCGGCGCCAGGCGATCGCTGGGCACTGCACCCTGTCTTTGACCACTGGGCACAGCAGTATGGAGTTCCCGCGGACTTGGTCAAGGCGATCGCCTACCAAGAGTCTGGCTGGCAAGCCCATGTCGTCAGCAATGTCGGTGCGAAGGGCGTCATGCAGATCATGCCCGCTACCGAGGAATGGATCTCGCGTTCGCTGCTTCGTTCGCCAACGGTGCTCGACGCACATGTTCCCGAACAGGGGATTCAGATGGGCGTCCGCTACGTCCGCTACTTGCTCGACTATTTCGATGGCAACACCGAACTCGCGATCGCGGCGTACTACCAGGGCCAAGGTTCGGTCATGAAGAAGGGTCTCTACACCGACACTAAGCAGTACGTTGCCAACGTCCAACTCATCCGCAAGCGTTTCCAGTAGCCGTCGCCGCTGCAGTCGGAGACTCCCCAAGCGATCACAATCGGGTGCCCACCGTCTGCCGGTTGACGGCCAGGTGGTCATGACGGAGCCAGTGGTGGCAGCATCTCGGGCTCCTCGGCAGATGTAGCGCTAACTTCCCCGCAACGAGCGGTGGAGCGGACTGGTCTAGCGGGTTTCTTTCAGCCTGCGTTGCGCCAAAGGTTCCTAGCGTTATACTCCGCCCGATTCCGGCATTCTGGAGGCCCGATTCCGTGGTAGACGAAGACTTCGATATGGACGACGATCTTGACGACGATCTCGATAGCGACATAGACGACGATCTCGACGATGACGTCATTGACGACGATCTTGCCGATGAGGAAATCGGCGAAGAGGAGTTAGACGAGGACTTCGACGGCGACACCGCCGCGGGCGATGACGGCGACGACTTCGACGATGACTTCGACGATGACGATGACGATGACGATGACGATGACGATGACGATGACGATGATGATGACGACGACTCATCGGATGAAGATGCCGACGATGATGACGGCGACGATGTCCTAGACCTCGAGGACGAGCAGCACCCCGACGACACCGAAGAAACCCTGGACGAAATGCTTCGAGACCGGCTTTCGAGCGATCTCGAAGACGAAGCGGTCGAAAAGAAGTCGGCGTCGAAGTCGCCCGCCAAAATCGCGGCCAAGCGCTCCGACGAGTTCACGTGCCGGGGCTGCTTCCTGGTCAAGTCGCGAACCCAGCTCGCCGACGAAGCGAATCAGTTCTGCAACGACTGCGTCTGAGCCGTTCCCGGCGTCCGCCCGGGGCCTTCCTAAGGGACGGCGTCTGGCTTCTTGCCGGCGTCGTCCTTTCCTTTGCGTTCGCTCCCCGAGGATGGTGGCCTGTCGCATTTGTGATCCTCAGCCTCGCTTTGCGGGGGTTAGGGGCTGAGTCGGGGAGAAGCGCTGCCAAACGGGGTTTTCTGATTGGGGTGGGCTGCTTCACGCCCATGCTGTTCTGGGCATGGGTCGCTGCAGGGCCCGGGTACCCCTTCCTCATTTTGTACGTTTCGCTTTGGTGGGCGGCGACGTTCTTTGCGATTCGCCGTGTCGCCCTGAGCGCGCGCCCGCCCTGGTTCGCCCCGTTCCTAGCTGGCAGCGTGTGGACCGCCGCCGAATACGTCAAGGGCCTGTGGCCGTACGGGGGTTTCACCTGGGGCGATCCGGGGTACGCCCTGATCGATCTGGGCCCTGCGCGAAACCTCGCTTCCTGGGGCGGAATTCACGGCGTCACTTTCATGCTGGTGGCGACCGCCACCGCCGTTGCGCTGCTCCTCGAGAGGCGCAGGGCCCCGGCTCCTGCAGAAGGAACCGAACGGCGAAGCGGGTTGGTGTTGGCTGCGCCGCTGGTCGGCCTCGCGATCGTTTGGGGCGTGGCGGGAGTCGTCGACACCGACGGCACCTACAGCGTTGCGGATCTCAATGTGGCCCTGGTGCAAGGCAACGACTTCGATCGCGACCTGACAGGTTCCGAGCAGTCCCAACTGCTCCCAGCACGTCACCTCGAATTGGCAACACGCTTTGCCCCGAGCGACCGCCTCGACTTGTTGGTCTTTCCCGAGTCGAGCTTCGGGTCGCGAGACCCGCGCAACGACGCCGAACTGACGCCCCGGGTAGAGAACCTCGCAAGGTATTTGGACTCCTATGTCATGACCAACAGCACGTTGACGCCTGGCCCAGACGCTCTCCGGCAAAACACCAACATCTTGTTTAACCGTCAAGGGGTCGCTGTCGACCTGTACACCAAGCAACACCTTGTCCCCTTTGGCGAATACATCCCTTTCCGGAGCGTTCTCGAAAAGGTTGTCCCACAGGTTTCTCAGGTACCCGTTGATTTTGAACCAGGCCCGGGCGACGGCCTCTTCATGATTGAGCAAACGCCGGTCGGCAATCTCATTTGTTTTGAGTCGGCATTTGGTCGAGACACGCGGGCCCTAGCCCGCCAAGGAGCCCAGCTACTGGTTGTGTCGACGAACAATCGTTCTTTCGGCGACACCTCGAACGCCAGCCAGCATCTTGCGATGAGTCGTATGAGGGCGGCGGAGACCGGACGGTACGTGGTTCACTCCGCTATTAGCGGTATCTCCGCTGTTGTCGACTCCCGTGGCGTGGTCCTTGAACAGACCCCGCTGCTCAGCGCAGCGACGGTCTCAGCCACGGTCGAAACCCGAGGCGGTGAAACGCCCTATGTCCGATTTGGGCCGTTCATGGTCGCGTTCTCCGTGCTGCTTATCTGCGCAGCTCTGGTGATTCAGAAAGTCCGGCCCCGTGTTGGCCCTGCGGAAGCCGTGCAACCCTAGAATCGGGCTCACCTGGCTCAACGAGAGGTCCCGTCATGTCTGACGCAAACTCCAACAATGACGACAACTCCGACAACGCGTTGGAACTCGCCTTCTTTGCACCAATCGGTCTTGCGGCAATCGCCCGGGACACGGTGCCGCCGCTGATCGACTCTTTGGTCGAGCGCGGTCGCTCCGAGATCAGTGCCTCCAAACAGCGTCTTGATATGCAGATCACCCAGGCAAAGATGATCGGGCAGTTCGCTGTCCAGGCCGGAGTTCCGATGCTCCGCCAACGTATCGACCAGCAGATCGATTCGGTTCGTCAGCAGGCAGGCCAGTTGACCAGCGCGTTCTTCGGGGGCGACGACCCCAAAGCGGAACAGTTCGGCTCTACCGCAGTCGCCCCTGAACAACTTGAAGCGACGGCCGCACAGGCCGCCAAGCCGCCAGCGCCCGCAGCCGAAACGACAATTCAAGAGGCGGCGCTACCTATCGCGGACTACGACCAACTCGCAGCGAGCCAGGTCGTCAAACATCTGAGCGGCCTCTCGACTGCCGACCTCGAAGCCGTGCGGACCTACGAATCCGAAAACCGGAACCGCAAGACGGTCTTGAACAAGGTCGATCAACTCCTCACCAGGTAGCCAGCGATGGAGGTAACCACCCGCCCCGGCTCTGCCGACGATATCGACTGGATTGTCGAGGTTACAGAAGCTGCGGCGGCGGTGGTCAGGACTCAGCGGGGAGGTCACCTTTCCCTCGGCAAGGACCGTAGCTTTGGGTCCCCCGAAGACTGGTGGGCCTTTTCCCTTGCCGACCCAGACTCGACAACGGTTGTGGGAGAGATCGACGGCGTGCCGGTCGGGTTCGGTGTTTTTCGAGTCGATCGCCTGCGCGACGCGACCCAGGTTGGCATCATCGATGAGTTGTACGTCTTACCCGATGCGCGTTCGGTCGGAGTCGGCGAGGCGCTCATCGAAGCAGGTCTCGCCTGGGGAGATGACCAGGTGATTGGATGGGACGCGACCGCATTGCCGGGTGACCGGCACACCAAGAACTTCTTTGAGTCCCACGGCTTCAAGGCCCGCTCGCTAACGCTCCATCGTTCACGAGGTTCTTAGGGCAGCCGCGTTGCCACCGGCGCAGCGGTCGCTCCGCCACGAAGAGTGTCACAAGACGGCACTCTGGCCGCTCGTTCGTCCGGACAGGGCACTTCTTAGAGGAGTCGTCGCGCCACCGAAACGATTCACCCTTCGCTCAATTGCCACCTGGCGTATGCCCACGTGGCGTCCCGTGAGGTTCTAAACTCTAGAAATGCAACCAGAGGAGGGCGAACGTCGGCAGGTAGCAAAACGTTGTGCCTGGTGTGGACGTTCGTTCATGGTTGCAACTGGCCCCGGCCGACCTCGGCGGTACTGCAGGCAGGGGTGCCGCCAACAAGCTCACATGGCTCGCAAACTCGCCGACGCGCACGGCCTCGGGCCCTCCGAGGTTGTCTTTAGCCGCTCGGTGATTGACGAGTTGCAGGCCAATCAGTTCGTCATTCAACAGGCGGTCGCCGACATTCGACGTGACCTCGCCAACGGAGTCGCCGATCCTGACCAGGCACTTGAGTGGCTTGTGAAGTGTTTGGAGCCCTTTCTGCGAACGCGCATCGAGCCACATACGGGTGCTGACCCGCAGGGCCGTTCATGACCGCCCATCCCGATGTCGGCAAACTCCTTTTCGGCCGTTCTCTCCGACTGGAGTTCGGCGAGTGGGTGCACGCTCGCGGTGGAGAACCGTTCTACGTGAGCGAAGTCCAAAACGCGCTCGACACCAGTCCGTCAGGCGTGCACGAAGAACTGCGCCGTTTTACGCGCCTAGGAATGCTTGATCGCATGCCCAAGGGGGGCGATCGGCGGCAGTACTACCGCAAGACTGGCCACCCGCTGTGGAACGTTTTTGCAACCACTCGTTCGGTGTCAGGCGACCGGCTCATCGATTGGATTGACCCGGGATCCACAGGCGCGCCAGACATGTCGCGGCCAGACGCGGTGGCGATTCCAATGAGACCGGACGCGCCCAGACCCACGGGCCTGGCGGCGCGACCGACATCGACTGATCCAGGCGCCGACAACGAGACGGTAACGACACAACGAGCCGAGCCAGCAGCAGCAACGACGCGGGACGGTGAATCCGTAATCGACGAAGATCGAGAACCGTTGCGCGGCGTTGAGGGAACGGCAACGTTGGTTGTCCAGCCCACGATGCCGCCTGTTCCGGGCGTCCCCGATGGTGTTCAGAACGCCAGTGACACAACCTCCCCGGCGATGACGGCTGAAACCTCCAGACGGGGCCGGGCACCAGATGCCGACGTTCACCGCGACGCGGCCACCGAGGCAGGCGCCCTCGCCAAACGTCGGACGCTCAGGCCCTCGCCGCAACCGGCTTCCAGAACCCTCGGCGACCTCTTAGACGACGAATCCTGGCGGCGGAAACGAGACACGACCCCTTCGACAAATGCCGCGCCGTTCACCGCTTGGTGGTCTGACAGCGCGGTGCTTGAACCTGCGGAGGACGCCGTGCCCGTCGACCTGGACGATGCAACGGCGGACGCTGCGGCCGACCCAACGGAAGCCCCGTTTGACGACTCTGAGTGGCGTTCTGATGATGCTTTGCCGTGGTGGTCGCGGGACGTTTGCGACGACGACGCCAACGGGCGCGACCCGAGCCCGCCGTGGTCAGGCTCACGATCCACCTCACCCTGGCGACCATTATCACGCTGACACAAGCTCACGGTAAGTGAGTCATCCACGTCTGACAGGTGCCAGAAAGCCCCCGTGGGGCCTGGCCCGCCGGCCTGGGGACACCACGGGGATGCAGGGCCTTTGCCCAGGGTGAACAACACCAGCCCAATGGCGCGCTAACGCGCTGTTAACTCGACGGTTCAGGCGACCTTACTCACTGCGAGTAGCCCTAAAATCGCGACTATTAAGCGATATTGGGGTCTCTAAGCCGATGTACCGCATTAGCGAATCACTAGATGCAGCTTTGAGCCAGGCGGTTTGTGGACCGTTGGCGGTTACGCTCCGAGCGGTGGAACAGGTTCACGCCGAGCGCGAAAGCGCTGCGTGGCCAGCAATTCTCGATCAGGGCGTACCAGTCACAGCAGTTGATGACGGGCCATGCGAGGTATCAGAGGACCTGTACGGTTGGCCAGCGGAATCGGTCGACCCGGCGCACGACACCACAGCACATCATCAGCTCCAGGTTCCAGTTCCCGAGCTCGGTATCCCTCTCGACGCGTGCACCGCCCTGGTGGCTCACCCGCGCCTGCAACATTCGGAAGCACACCAGCCGGTTCGGCCGAGTCGATTGAGTTTGGCGCGCCTCGACCCCGTCGCCTTCTCAACTCTCGGCTGGGAAGCTGCGCTGGTCGAACTGCCGTTAGACCAAAGGACACGGTCTAAGAACCTCTTGTCGGCCGCCCTGTTGCTGATTCTCGGAGTCCTCGCGGTGTTCTTGCTGACCCGCACCGAAACGCTCTTTGCTGCGACCCAGTCAGCAGCCAACCCCGATCTGGGCGCCACATTTGAGCGCATCGCAGAGGAGCGACCCGCTGCCGTACCACCGGAGTCAGAGCCGGACGCTCGCTTGTTCGCGCCAGAAAAAGATGCCGTGGCGGACATAGCCTTTGTACCCCGAAAGCCAGAACGCCTCGAAGGACCCGCACCAACAGCGAAACATGAAGGTACGGGCCTTTCGGCTGCAACGACGGAGATGGCACAGCGACGAAGCACAGGCGAGGGCGGCGCGACGATTTCGGCCAAAGGCGTTGCGGACAGGTCGGTCTCGACCAGATTCAAGACCGTCCTTAACGGTGGCTGGTACCCGTAGCCAGACTCATCCCCCCTCGCCGGACCGTCTGAGGTCGTCAAAGGCGGAGGGGTACCATCACGCGATGTTCTACGTCGGACTCGCCGCTGGAGTCGCCCTCGTTTGTGTGGCGGTGATCGTGCTGAAGAGCCGCGCATCTCGATCGGTCTTAGCTGCTGCAACCTTTGAACAGTTTGTTCCGCCGTGGCGTGACTACGTACGCGACGCTCAACGCCGCCCCGCCGAACTCGACGCGTTAAAGGCCGGGGAATCGACGTCGATCAGACAGGAGATCGAACGGGTTGAGCGGGCTGTGCTTTCTGGCACCGAGGCCGTGACCGAACTGGCAACCATCGGCCAGAAGCTCCAGCGGGTTTTGGTAGAGCTCGACCCTCCCCTTGTGGAGCGGGAACTCAGTCGTGCGATGCAAGAAACCGCTACACCCAGCGATCAAAGATCTGGCAGGATAGCGGCGCTTCAACGCAAACAAGCCCAGGTCGCCTCCATCGGCCAGGCCATAGAAAAGACCCGCGGCCAGATCGCCCTCTTAGACGCCCAACTGGAAGAGGCGACCGTCAGTACCGTCGCCCTCGTCCACACGGGGCAACTACATCTCGAAACCCCACAGATTGAAGAACAACTAACCTCAGCAGTTGTTGACGTGCAGTCAATGCAAGCGGCGCTGAAAGAAGCGTCCGAGACCTACTAAACACAACCGGCTTCGGCCACCACTTGGCCCGTGGGCTCAGATACCCATCTTCTGACCACTACCAGGCATTTATTCAAGGAGATCACATGTTCAAAGCGATTCGGCGCTGGTGGAAGTACCAGAGCAAGAAGGCAGAACGCGCCGTCGATGAGCGGGCCGATCCCGAAGTCCAGATCGACCAAGCCATCGACGAGTTCAGAACACGCGATCGCCAACTTCGCGAGCAGGCAGCCAACGTGATCGCGGCCCAGAAGCGGAACGAACGGCACCTCGAAACGGCCCTCGAAAACCGCGAGCGCGCAGAGAAAAATGCTCAGCAGGCGCTGATGATGTTGGACGAAGCAACGGCCAACGGCGACACCGCGGCGCAGGTCAAGTACGAGTCCGCGGCGAAGTCATTCGGTCTGAAGTTGGTGACCATCGAAGAAGAGGTCGAGCGACTCAAGGTCGACCTGCTGCACTCGACTCAGAATGCCGATAAGGCCAAGGCAGCAGTTCGACAGAACTCAATGCTGATGGAACAAACCCTGGCCCGCAAGCGCGGCCTGATGTCGAAGCTCGAACAAGCCAAGATGCAGGAAAAGATCAACGACGCCATGGCGATCGTCAACGACACCGTCGGCGACGATGTTCCGACCTTTGAAGAGATCGAGCAAAAGATCGAAGCTCGTTACGCAAAGGCAGCTGGTCGCGGCGAGATCGCCGCCATCAACGTTAACTCCGAGGCGCTGGAAGTCGAACAGTCCGTCTTGGATACTCAAGCCGAGGCCCGGCTTCGGTCGCTTCGAGCCCAGTTGGGTCGAAGCGGCGGTAAAGCGGCCGAACTTGAGGTGGACTCTGCGCCCGAATTGGAGCCAGTTGTCGATCCAGCAACCGAAACGGCCTAACCGCCACCATCCGCCTGGGACGTTGTCGGCCAGGTACGCGCCGGATCGGGCGAGCGAACGACATACACATTTGAGAATGGGGTGGTCCTGCATAGCTTGGGACCACCCCATTCTGTCTTTGTCGTGCTCGTCGGCTTCTGACACGCGCTTTCGGCAGCCCGTGCAGGGGAGCGACCCACGACACGACGAGTGGAGCTCAGTGCGGACCTTGATGATGCAAGTGATGCTTCCGAGGAGGACGCCAGCGCGATCGAAGGCGGACCAATGCTGCACAGGACGGGCCGCTCAGGCTCCAACGGTCCCGGGCCGTAGGGGAGCGAGCGTGCTCGGGTGCTGCATGCGTTGCAAGGTGTCCGCCGGGTGATGAGCAGCGCTGAGCCGCAGCTGCCACAGAAGAGCGGTCCCCACATCACGAGGGGGCGGGGCCTTACAGGCCTCGCCCCCTCGTTGTTCGGCTTACAAACCCAGCTCGATCGGCTAGCGGCACGCCACCCGTGGAAGCGCCAACAACGCCGGGTCCTTCTTCAGAAAATCGAAGTTCTTTGAGTTGGCATCAGCACAAAAATCCGCGACCGGAAGGGTGTACTCAAGACCAAAGACCGGCTTGTTTTGGGAGATGAACGGGGTCAAGTACTGGCACTCATCAAACAAATAGCAGGACTCATTGAGCATGAAGTCAAAGGAGGCTACAAGGTCGGTGACCTGCAACAAGTCGTTCTTTAGGCCGACCAACATGCCCCGCTCATGACCTTCAGTAGCTAACCACCGGTTGTACTGGAGCTGATCGGCAGCGGTGATGGTCAGGCCATTGTTGGGAATGTTCCAGGCATCGACATTGTCGGGGTCGATGGCGTCGCAGCCCTTTTCGACAGCCAAGTCCATACGAGCTTCGATAATGGGTCGCCAATACTGGGTGTCCCTGATGTCTACGTAACGCTCGTTGGGGTGAGCACCCAAGACACTGCCCAGCAGAGCTGCCTGTGCAGGGTCGGTGACGTCGAGTTTGTCGGTCCGCCAGTCTTCGTTGGTCCCGGCACTGAAATAACACACGACGCGCTTTCCGTCCGCGTGCAACTCATCGATCGCTGCGGTCGAGACGTCAAACAGGTCGATGAAAAAGAGCTGAACATCGATGCTGGTGTCGAGGGTGCCTTGGAGCTGAATCTGCCACGACATCCCCGGACGGGGAGGCCAGACGGCGTTCTGCGGACGTGTGGTTGTTGTAGAGGCGCCACCACCCGCTCCTCCGGAGCCCCCGCCCGACGGACACCCCGCCAGGACCAGTACTAGTGCCAGGCCCCATGCCCACAATCGCATGTTTTGCGTCCCTTCGCAGACGTCTGCTGTCAGCGCCTCGGCGCGCTGTCACCCAAGCAGGGAAGATCGTTTACCGGTCACGACAGCCGCGCGAGTCGTCCCATCAACGCAGCATGTCTGTCAGTACAACCTAACCCTATGACAAACCGACCAGTGTGAGTAATCAAGAATCACAACAGTTCGGACCAACACGAAGGTTTGGTTAAAAGAGCAGTCCCGAGCCCACGATCGGGACACGGGCCCTTGCGCGCCCGGAGCTAGCCCGGATTCGATGAGGCGAAGATCGAATCCGAATGCGAAACGGGCTCGATCGAGCCGCCTCCCGTGAGAAGAGCGCCGCCTCGCCAGGGCAACGCCATTCCAACGAGCTCTTCGAGATGCTGATCAGACTGACGAAACTGGTCTGACAGCCAGAGCTCGATCTCGTCGGTTGGCTCCTCGTAGGTGCGCGCGTTAAAACGCGGGTAGTCGGCAGTCTCGAGGGCAGGCAGACCTAAAAATTCGAACACCGCTGACATGGTCTTGGCAGGAGCCGAGGAGAGGGCCTCCGACCAGACGACCAACACCTGCTCCGATGGGAAATAGCGCAAGTACCGTTCGACCTGAGCCCCGTACTGACCCCGTGCGACATAGCTGTGGTGCTGGTGCTCGAAGTCGGCGGCCAGCGGATCCCTCCGAAGACGGTTCTCTGATCCCGCGAGGCGCTCGGGTTCGGCCGCAAGTGCGGCAGCAAAATCAAGGCTTTCGAAGCCGCGCTCTTGTTCGTGCTTGTGATGCGAACGGGCCCGTGCGATGGGATCGCGAAGCACGATCAGGATGCGCGTGTTCGGCAGAGCTCCCGCGATCCGCGCGGGAACCCCCGGGTGAAACAGATAGTACGGGCTGCCTTCGAGCACGACGGGCTCGACGCCGTTCGCATCGCCGACCGATTCGACCGCTCGCTCGGTCGGAAAATGCGACCGGTACCAGTCGGGATTGTGCTCAAAGCCGGTGTCGAAGTAGTGGACGCCTTTCGTGAGATGCGGGCCCATGACCGCAGGGTGACGAACCAGATAGCGAAATAGCGACGTCGTGCCAGCCCGCTGTGCCCCGACGATCAAAGTGTTCGGAAAGACTCGTCGTCCCGCCGTCGGGCGGTACCAGAGCCGTGTGGCTGACTTTCCACCCTTGATCAGCGGACTTGGCAGCCCGCGTTGACCCAGTACTCGACGTCCGATCATGGTGACAGCGTCCTTTTCGTGAATGAGTTTGCTTCGGTGAACGCGGCGAGCGCCTGAAAGAGGTGGTGGCGAGCTGCAGCGATTGCGGGCATATCAGCGAACGCCGTTTCGCTGTAGCGCACGAGCATTTCCCCCAAGTACCAGGTCATCGCCGAGCGTTCTCCCTCAGCCGAGAGACCCAGCGAGGCGGAGTTGCTCTGGAGCGACGCCGCGCCCGCGCGCAGTGCCCGTACCCAGTCGGCAGGCCATTTGACGAGGGAGACCTGAACGGCGTTGTGGACCACGTCCATGCCGATCGGCCCATCGGCCCTTGCTCGTTCCCAATCCCAGATCCATGCCTCGCGGGCTCCGCAGTGGCGGTTCCAGGGCGACCAGTCGCCATGGACAAGGCCAAGGTCGAGAGGCGTTGCCTGCAACGTTTCTGCGCTCTTCTCAAATGCGTTTAAGTGTGCCGCCGAAAGATGCGCGTAGGCGCGTTGGGTTAAGTCGTTCCAGGCGTCACTGGTCGCGACCAGGTCCCGCCGCCGCGATGGTCGCGTCATAGCTTCGAGGCACGCGATCTGGGGATCGAAGTTCGGCGGGCCCGTGGGGCGGATGAGCGGTTTGGTGACGTGAAACGCGATCGACTGCCAAGGCCCACCGGCCAGAAGCTCGGGCACGTGAATGTGCGCGGGCATCGTGGCGGGGAGCGCTCGCAGAACCGCCTGTTCATGCTGAACAAGCGCGGAGGTTGCGCCCTCGGTCCCGATCTTGAGCCAGCCGAGGGTGGCGCCATCGGGAGCAATCAGCCGACCAACGGGCTTTTGGTTGGGTCTGACCGGACCTGTTGCGGGGGCGTAGACGACGGCCTGATCGGGCATCTGTGCAGCGACATGTTCGACGATCGTCGGCAATGCTTCCGCCAAGTGCCACGCGCGCGAGCGCAGAGTCCGGCCCGCACCGAGCGCGAGCGCCCGCCGGGCTCCGGCCAACGCACCTCGTCGAGTGCCAGAGGCAACCGAGTCTGGCCGCTCTAGTGCTGCGGCCTGTTGACATGCCGTGCCGGCGGGCAGCAGCAACTGCGGGTTGCGCACCGAGGGGAGCGGAATGAACGTCCGGCCAGCGTCAGCTGACATGCCCGGCGTCCATGGCCGTTCGAGTGCGATCCCGCCAAGCAGCGCGGTGCCGAGTCGCATCATCGGAGCCGACGGCTGGGTGTCGGAACTACGGCGGAGGGCGCTCATGTGGCGAACCTCTCCAAGGCCAAGCCGTTACTTACGTGGAGCGACGAACCGGTCGTATCCGCTGTCGCAACAGCTGTCGCGGGGTCCAACGCCCACGACGCTCTCGCTGAACTGCCGCCGCGAGCGCTGTTACCTATTTCCCCGGTCACCCAAATCGATCGTTGTGGCGGAGCCTCCTGGTGACCACTATCCGTTTCACTCGGACCCAAGGTCTCTCCGCCAAACCGACTTTTGACGTATGCATCTGAAGCGGACGCGGACGAGGCGATCAGTTCTTCGGTGTGGGTGTGATCGCGCCCGGTGCCAGCGAGGCTGGGAGTGGACGGAAAAGACCAGGCTGAGAGGCCAGGCTTCGGCGGGCGGGACGCGCTTTTGGCCGGCTCTCTCAAGGCGAGTGCCATCGCCACAACGATGATGAACCACTGCGCCGGCAGAAACTCGTAGAACCACATTTCGACCAGCACCATAAAGGTGACGATGTGCATCCACGTGCCAACAGAGTCGTCCCGACAGCGCGTACCGGTCCTCCACACCGTCGCCGACACGGCGGCCAAAAAGAGCAACAGGCCGGGGACACCCTGCGAATACAACGCGGTCCAAAAATGGCCGTGGGTTCCAATTGCCGGAAGGTTTGGGTACTCCTCAGAAACGCGCGGTACGCCGTAGCCGAACAGCGGTGAGTCCTGGACCTGTTCGGCCACCGTCGTGTACAGAGTCAGGCGAGCCACGTTGGAATGGTCGGACTCGAATCTGCCTTCGACGAGGCTGCGCAACGGAGTCACCACGATCAACAGCCCCAAGATGGCGCCGATCGCGCCGACCGTGATGACTGCCTGCGGCCGACCTTCCCAAGCAGAGCGGACGGCGAAGTAGAGGCCGCCCACGATCACCGTGACCCACAAGCCCCGGTTGAGCGACACGATCGCTGGCACAAAAGCTGTCAACGTCACCGCCAGCAACAGCGTCCGGTGCCAACCCCGCGTGAACGACAGTCCCGCGAACGCAAACGGCGTCATGAACGCAAAACACGAACCCCACTCGTTGGTGTACGAGAACGGTGCTGCCGGTCGGGGGAGCGGGAATCCCAAAAAGTCCTGCACCTGGGCAGCTTTGGGAGTGGTCAGGCTCACGAACCAGCCGTTGGTTGCCAGGTCTCCGGGCAACAGACCGACCAGCAGTTTGTGCGCGACGCTATCGATCGTGAAGTTGGGCGCCAGGACTCCCAGCAGACCACCAAGCGCGATCCACGCCCAGAAGACACACATCCAAGCGATCACCCGATTGCGGGGCACTTTGTCGGTTGGTTGGTTGTAGAGGTACACGAACAGCAATGCCGCCCCGAACAACACAACGATTCGGTACGCGAACGCGAGGACGTGACTCAGCGCGTCGAGTTGACTGGCCGACAGCAACGTCCACCCGATGTAGAGCATCCAGAGGCCACTGCCGCGGGGCAGTCGAATTTCGGGGAGGCGCAGCACCATGAAGAACAACGGGAAGACGATGCCTCCCCACAAGAACTGGGCGAAGCCGAGCACCCACCACACCGGCAGAATTCCGATGCTGAGCAGCAGGAATGTGTCGGTCTTCGTCCAATTGGCCCGCAGTGAGCTGGTCGTTGCGACGCGTCGAGCCCGCAACGCTACAAACGGCTCTGGAGCTAGGACCGCCATCGTTAGATCCCGCGCCCGCGGTGTTGCAATGCGGCCACGACGCGGTCCGCGGAGATCATGCCCGACGCGACGGCGAGCGCAAGAGCGGTCCGAGGCTCGCGCCACGAGGCGCGCAGCGTGGCCGCAGCGCCTTTAACGGCGCCTGCCCTATCGCCAGCTGCGGCGCGTGCAAAGGCGATCTGGCCGAGGATCCGCGCTTTGCCCCGCGGATTTCGGTCGAACTCGGGATAACGCTCCAACAGGTAGGTCAGTGCATCCTCACGCATCCGCCAACGCTCACTGAAGAAGGACGACTGATGCCACAACACGTCGACCAACGGAGCGCGCACGACTGCGATCTTGGTTACCTGACACGCCCGCAACATCCACTCATAATCCTCGGCATACCCGCCGGGAATCTCTTCGTCGACGGGGCCGATCTGGTCCCGCACTAGGTCGCTCGACGCGACGATGGTCGATGGGTGCGCGGCGAACATTCGGCTTTCGAGCAGTCCGTCAAGGGAAATCTCTGATGCCGTGTCGATCCGGTCGGTAACAGCACCTTGAAACAAGACCCTGATCCCCGTGGCGACCATGCCAACGTTCGGGTCGGCGAGCATGACTGCTACCTGACGTCGCAGTTTGTCCAAGTGCCAGACGTCGTCGTCGTCGCAAAACGCAACCAGCGGAGTCTCGACCAGGTCGATACCGCTGTTTCGCGCCCCCGGAAGTCCCGGTGTGTGCACGTTTGCGGTGACTCGTACCCGACGAGCAACGTCGATACCTCCGACCGTCACACGGTTGAAACGTTCGAGTTCTGCAACTGGATCGGCCTGGTCGAAGACGGCAATCACGTCAATGTCGCCTGGGTAGTCCTGGGCGAGCACAGCATCGATCGCAATCCCGAGAAGTTCGAGCCGATCCCTGGTGGCGAGCAAGACGGTCACCGACGGCCAAGTCACTTCCCGGCCAGGTACGCGTTCGGTTGGTTCTTCGCTCAACGCGACTCCTCATGTCGGTACCCGTAGAGCCTGCGGAGCGGAGCGGTTGCGAGCGTCACGAGCCTCTTATCCCTATCGGCCATCGACGTCTTCCACTGAGCGTCATTTCGGATCTGGATTGGCCCATCGCTAAATCGAACCGGATTGCCGCCGATCGAGTGCGAAGCGGAGCGTTTCCGAGCCCGGCCCTCGATCAGGCCGGCGGGGTCTGGGATGTCGAATCCGACGAAGTCAGCGACGTCGACAAGAACCGCCTCTGGGTCGTCGACAAACGACTCGTAGCGGAGCCGCATGGTTGGCGTTCCGAGTTTGGCCAGCGCGTCAAAGCCGAGGTTGTATCCCAGCCATCGAGCCGAAGTCCGAGCTGGGCTCATGGTCGGCATCATCTCGACACGGTCCGAGATTTCTGGTCGGCGACGTTGCCGTTGCCATGAATGGGCGACGCCGCGTGGGTCTCTGACCAGGTGAACGACCCGCGTGTCCAGTTGGGGGATGTTCCGCAGGACGTACGCCATGGACAGATGTTTGGTTGAATCAAGCACGACCGAAACACCGGCGACTTGCGCGATTGCTGCGTAGATTCGCGCCAGCCTTTGGCTATAGACGGCCAGATCGATCCGGTAACGGTCCCAGGCCGAAGGAACGAGGGCGTTGGCTACATAGCGGTTCCGGTCGACTCGGCGCTGCAGAGCGTAAGCCTCGTCCGGGTCGAGCTCATCCCAACCGCCGAACGCCCGTCGCCCAACCGCCGTCCAGAACAGGCACTGGTGGAACGGTTCGCCGCACTCACACAATTCGTCGTCGAGGAGCCCACGCTTCCAGATGTGGCCGAGTTCGCCCACACTTGCCACCGTAGGAACCTGATTGAGGAGCATTGTGAGCACCGTGGACCCACTCCGCCCCAGCCCACCGATGTAGCCGACGGTCAGCGTCGGCGACACCTTTGCCCTCGCGTCCCAGGCGTCAATCGCTTCGAGAATCTCGTTAGATCGGACGCCGAGTTCGCGAACGCCAGTCCGGGCAGTCGTGGTCCGTTTCGAACGCGACGGGTCCTTGAGCCGTCTCACGACCACCGCTTCGAGGTCGTCCATTTCCTTGGCGACGTCGACCTGCCCGTTCTCGGCCATGAACTTTGCAAACCGTTGCTGATGACCATCGACATGTTCGGCTCTGGCAGGGTCGCGCGGCACGACGATTGGTCGCTGGCCCATTTCGAGCGCATCTCCAATGGTCGCTGGCCCGCCGTGCGTCACCACGAGGGTGGCTGTATCCATAGCGTCCCGAAGCTCGTCAAAGTTCAGGTACTGCTCGATTCGAACGTTTGTCGGGTGCTGTTTGGGCGGACGCGACGTACCCGCTTGCACCACCAGGTCGACTTCGGAATGACGGCCGGCAAAATCGACGGCCCAGTCGACGACCCGATCGAAGCGGTGGTGGTCGGTGCCAACGGTGATGACGACACAAGGCCGAGCACCGGCCTCGCCAGCCTGTTGTGGCGCGGCTGCCTGCGCGTTGGCCGAAGGGTGCGAAACGAAGTCGGAGGTGCTCAAAGGACGGGCCCAATCACTTCGGATCCCTTGTAGAACGCCTGTTGCTGGCGCCATTGAACAAAGAACCGGGTTGAGAACGGACGACAGAGCCGCCCGGTGAGGGTGGGGGAGTCGACCCGGTCATAGACCTCGACGTAGACGGTGGGGATCCGCATCATTCGGGCGACCAGGAAGAAAGCGAAGGCCACACCGGCGCCGCTTGAAATCACCATGTCTGGCCTGCGTCTCCGCAGGAGGGAGAACGCAAGCCAGATGTTGCGGATGAGGTTGTAGAGATTCCTTGTCGTTGGATGGAACGCCCACACCACATCCTGTCCGACCAGGGTCGACCGGCTGTCGGGTTTGTCGAAAGTCACCCACAGCGTTCGGTGTCCGTCAAGCCATGGGGTCAGGGCGCGCATGTGCGCCAGGTGACCACCCGAGGAGCCGACGAGGGCAATGAGCTTGCCATCAGGTGGCGGGGTGGTGTCGGCGAAAGCATCGACGGAACGGGTGAGTTCGGATGGTCGACCCATGCGATATCGCACCGGCGTCGAGGTGTTCACGATGGCACTCACTTTCGACACGCCTTCTTTCTGGATCGGCGGCGCCTGCCAGCCTCAAGCCCCCAGCGGCCCCGACGAGGAAGTCCCCGCCCCATTGACCCACCAACAACAGTCTCTGGTATTCGACAGGATGCACTAGTGATCAATATTGTAACAGAGGGCTGCGGCAATCCGGCTGGACTATCGGACCCGATTGGGGAGCTTCAATGCTTGGCACTCCCACGACGCATCGCACCAAGTCGACCTCTTGCGCCAACGGTGAGCAGGCCGACGATTCGCGCGCCAACACCGTCAAGCAGTGCGACTGCTCGCTGCACCTCGTTCCTGTCGGCTCCCACACCGTGGGTTCCCACGACCACCCCGTCGGTCGAACCGGCGAGACGAAGCGTGTCTGGCTCGTCGACGCCGACAGGGGTGTGGACGACCACCAGGTCCGCCCACTGGGAAGCCGAATCAACAAGCGACCGAAGGATCCCCGGCGTGAACGCCCGCGGCGATGTGCCACTCGGAGTGCCCGACGGCAGAACGTAGAGCTGAGGTTCAGGCTGGACCGGTCGGACGCCGGCCACACCACCAATGATGTCTTCGAGGCCGGGACGACCAGTAAGGCCGAAAGCCTTATCAATCGTTCCCCCTCGTCGATCGGCTTCCACGAGCAACACCCGAAGGCCGTTATCGGTCAGCGCCCGGGCAAGCCGAACAGGACTGTCAGCCAGATCGGGATCAGCAACGGCCGCAACCAACAGAAGGCTGCGCATGCTGGCCGCCTGGTGCCGAGCGGCGATAACAGCGGCAGCACGGCTATAGGCCGCTTCTGGACGATCACCAGAAACATCAGCCAAGACTGGGCTTCCGGAGATCCGTTCGAGATCTTCGTCACCTCGAATGCGGGTATCACTCCGATCCAGCACAAATGCCAAGGCCGCGGCGACCAGCCCGCCAGCTGCCAGCCCGAGGATCCATACCAAGTACGCAGGCGAGTTAGACGGCTCGGCCGCGGGCACCACCGTGACGACCGTACCAACGTCGTCACTCACCGAAACCAACGACGCAACCTGGTCCTGAAGACCGGAAATCTCACCGACCAGAAGGGTCTGCTGCGTCGTCGACTGAACGTACTCCGGCGAATCCTCTTCGGCTCGGGTCTGAGTTTCGATGGCACTTTGCAGGCTGTCCTCGAGCGATGCGATGCGGCTCCGCAGCTTGGCCACCTTGTCCCGCCGATCCGCTTCCTTTTGATCGGAACGCTCGGCCAAGTACGCCTCGGCAAAGGCCTGCGCCACAGACGTGGTCGCCTTGGCGTTTTGTCCGGTGGAACGGAAGTTGAGAATCGCAGAACCGGACGTGTTTTCGACTGCGATCTGGTCGCGCAGATCGTCAGGCGACTCGTCGCTACCCAAGATTTCTGCTGCCCGGGTGGCGACAACGGTCGACCGGGCGAATTCCTGCTCGGTCGTCATAGTGCCCAAAAGAACCGTTCCCGAACTCGTCTCGGGTACGACGACCTCAACGGAGACCTTCGCCGACGTGGACGGTGCGCCAGAACCGGCAAAGGCGACCGCGATAATCAGCCCTATGAGCGCGCCGAGCAACACCACATACCAACGACGCCGCAGCACCCTGAGGTAATAGCCGCCGTCAACGCTCTCGTTCATGGGCCAGTTCTCCGCCTGTTGCCACCGTATTGCGCGTTCGGAGGCGGACCGAAGTGAGCCTGCGACCGCCGCCGTACCCAATCAAGGGCAATATTTTGCCCTCGCAAACCTATTCCACTGGGGTATCGACGCGGCCCCGAGTCCACTTAAGCGCACAAATCGGGCTTCAGAACCAGCCCATATTCGGCGATATGTCCGTTATGGACGGCAACACCTCGGCCACAGTCACGTTGCAGGGCGATCATCTCTCTGGATCGCACTTGAGCAACCCACCCTTTGGGGGATCCCAACACCCCAATCTTCGGCGCGTGTTGCAGTCACTCGACCTGTTTGCGGCGTTCGTGGCGGCCGCCGGGGCGTTGACGATGCCACTCATCCACCACCCGCACCGGAGCCCCCTGGCTTCCGTCGCCATCGTGGTCGGAGCGGTCGTCGCATTGTTTGTCATCGTATCGATGCAGAAGCTCCATTTGGGCCGCGTCTCGTCAATCCGCAGCGTGGAGATCGTTTTGATCACCCGTGCGACGCTATTGACGGGAGCGTTAGGTCTTGCAGCAACCGGCTTGGGCGCTCCGATCGGACCGGCAGAAGTCATCACCTTCACCGCCCTCAGCTTCTTAACAATCAACTTGGGACGTATCGGGTTTAGAACATGGATCCAACGCCAACGCGCCGCGGGGATGTACATCCGCCCCATCGCGCTGATCGGTTGCGGCGACGAAAGTTTCTCGCTGTTTACCCTGCTTGATGAGCATCCCGAAGAAGGGCTCAGGGTGCAGGGGTACTTTGCTGACCAAGATGGTCTCCTCGGTGCTCTTGCGGGCATCCCGCGACTGGGACGAGCGCAGGACGCGCCAGCCGTCTTGGGGCTCATGGGCATCAACGGTGTGATCATTTCCTCAGATGCCGGCTCGGCCGCCTTCCGAAATTCGCTGGTCCGGTCGCTGATAGACGCCGACATTCACGTGTTGTGCTCCGCAGGGCTCGCCGGGGTCGAACAGCGTCGCATTCGCACACAGTCGATTGCTCGAGAACCGTTCATCTACGTCGAGCCAGCGCGGCTGGGACGCACATCACTGGCCCTCAAGCGAAGCATCGATGTGGTTGGATCGAGCGTGTTGCTGGTCCTAAGCGCCCCGGTGATGTTGCCGATCATGGCAGCGATCAAGCTCAGCGATCGGGGGCCGATCTTCTTCAAACAAGAACGAGTGGGGCTCCACAACCAACATTTCGAACTCTTCAAGCTGCGGACCATGGTGACCGACGCCGAAGCACGGCTCGATTCTCTGGCCAAGAAGAATGTTCGTTCCGGACCCCTCTTCAAGGTCGAACGGGATCCGAGAGTGACGCGGATTGGCCGGGTGCTGCGCATCACCTCTCTCGACGAGATACCTCAACTGTGGAACGTCATTCGGGGAGACATGTCACTGGTCGGCCCACGGCCGTCGTTGCCATCGGAGTTCGAATCCTTTGACGCCGAATTGCAGAGTCGAGTCCAGATGCGCCCCGGAGTGACAGGCCTCTGGCAAGTCGAGGCCCGCGATAATCCGGCGTTTGGACCGTATCGGCGACTCGACCTTTTCTACATCGAGAACGCGTCGGTCGGGCTTGATTTGGCCATCCTGGCCGCCACTGTCCGCGTTGTAGTCGTGCGGCTGTTCCTACTGTTCGCTCCGCGGTCCAAGCGAGCCCAGGCTGCCGTCATCGATTGATAGCGCTTGCGTTTCCGTCCTACTGACGTTTCACGTCAATCACAGAAGAAACTTCTCCACCATCCACCACTCGCCTTACACGGGTGGGCAGAATGCCTAGACCTCACTTTGAGTGTCAGCTTGATGCGATGACTGGAGTTTCACAATGGCAGTCGCAGCTCACCCCACCCTCACGATCTCCTTCGACGATGACCCCGTTGACCATTTGCGGCTGATTCCGTCCAGCGATCCGGTTGAACCGGAGGCTGAAGAGGACACCGACGCAACCTCCGCTCAGAAATCGTCCGACCCAGAACCGTCCATCTCCGAACCAGCAAGCCTCGACGCCGGTTCCCAGACGGCGAACAGCGAACAACGCCACGTATGGACGGCACGCCGGGACGCCCCGACGACGATGCTCCGGTCCGGTGCCGCCGCTGGTCGTGAACCTTCCCGGCTGCGCTCAGCGGACGACGCGTTGACGCCAAAACCCTCAGCCGATTCGGCGCGAGTGCAGCGCGATTCATTGTCGGCGGCTTCGGGACGCTCGCTAGCAACGCCAACCGATGCAAGTTCTGAACGCGCGCTGATGTCTCTAGCCCGTCAGGTAGCCGGGCTTCAGGCCCAGCGGGACAACGCACTCGATCGCCTGGATCTTGCCGAACGCGAGATCGCCGACCTCCGCCAACGACAGATTCAGAGCGAGCAGAAGTTACGCAAGCAGCTTCAGGCTTTAAAGCACCTCGCCGAACAAGCTCCCGCTCCCCGCACTCTCGACGCCAGCGCCGAAGAACTCGAGCAAGTCGAACAGATCGTCGCGTTGCTGCGCAAGCGCCGTTCCCAGTCAACGACAGCTGCCGCTCGGCCCACCGGAAAGGGCCCCAGCCCCGCCCAGGCAAACTCCCCGGCGGCGACAGAAACAATCCCGGCTGGTCAAGAGTTGAGTACGGCGCGCCAGACCTCGGTGGCCTCCGCCCCAGATACTCGAATCGTCGAAAGCTCCACAGCAACCGCACCGGCAGCTCAGCAAACAACCAGCACAAGCGACTTTTCAAAGCCGGTCAGCCCGTGGACCCCGGGCGGGGACGGCGACGAAACACTGACGCTCCAGGCGCTGCTCGACCCACGAAACAACCCGATGCCGCTTATGGTCGAGACCCCGTTCTATGACGCAGAGCCCATGCCCCGAGCCATTCGGCGCAAGGCAACCCGCCACGACGGTCGCCGTGCTCGGCGCAAGGCTCGACGCCAGGACTTCTAAAGCCCTACATCAACAGGGTGCTGGGTTGGAGCGCCACGATGGCAGTCGCGCCCAGAGCCCGCACGTCTTGCAGCAGACGCCACCAAGTTTTTCCGTCGACAACGATGTGGACTGCGACCAGGTCATCGCGCCCTGCCAGCGGCAGGATCGTCGGTGCGGCGAGCCCCGGAAACAGGGCGCACAGTTCAGGAATCCGAGCCAACTCCAGATGCATCATCACGTAGCGGTGCTGTTTTGCCTGGAGAGCAGCCTCGAGACGCACGATCAGGTCGGTAATAACGGGTGCGTCCGAACGCCAAACCGCGGTGGCCTGACAGTCGGCGATGACGGCGAGGACCCGAAGGTTGTTCATCGCAAGACTGGTCCCGGTTTCCCGCAGATCGACGATTCCATCGGCCATGCCGGAGGCACAAACTCCTTCGAGGGAGCCGCCCATCGACAGGATCTGGACATCGATGCCTTGGTCGTCGAACCACCGTTTGGATGCGGCGGGAAGGTGGGTCGCAATCCCCCCTCCGGCGAGATCGGCAGCCTCGGAGCGACCGTCGTCAGCACGACTGGCAACAACCAGTTGAGAACGAGAAAAGCCCAACGGCAGGTTTGGAAGGTCACTCACGCCCGCTTCCAAGATGATGTCCGTCGCCAGGATCGCACCGTCTAGTTGTCCGTTGGCGATAGCGATCGCAGCATCCCGGGGACGCATCTCGATGTATTCAATACCGTCGACTACGACACGTGCACCCGACCCATGGAACATCCCGGTCGACACACCGGCGGCGGCGAGGAGGCTCAACGAGTCGGATCGGAGTCGACCTTTGGATGGGATTGCGACGCGCACCACGCTCAGCGTCTCCTTGCCTCAAGCTCGTCGAGAACCGCCGAAATGGGCACGCCGGCCGCAGCCAGGCCAACCATCAGGTGGTAGAGCAGGTCAGCGGCCTCCTCTGACACCCTTTGAGGGTCGGGCTGATCCGCTTCAAGTTCGACGGTTACCTCGAAGGCTTCTTCCATGATCTTGCGCCGGATGAGGACGCGATCTGCCCAGAGTTTGGCCGTATACGACGCCTCCGGATCTGCGTTTGCACGGTCGATGATCACGGCTTCAAGGGCTTGCAGTTCCACGGCGGGAGCATATGACGTCGATTTGGCAGGCATCGCAATCACGGCGCCAAGGGTGGAAGTGGCTCCCGCTCCAGGTTGCGGCGGATCGTTGACGAATGTCGATGAAGTGTCTAGCGTCTGCCCGGCGATTGAGCCCGGACAGGTTCGACTGGGGGAGTCACTACACATGATCAAGACACATGATCACGGTTGATCGGGCGCAATGGCCTGTCGTGACCATCCGTTTCGACGGAACGGTCACCCTGTCTGAACATGCCGAACTGTACGACCAGTTAGACGAAGTCCTTGCAGAAGAAACCATCTGTGGAATCGTCATCGATCACGAAAACCAGGACGGCTGGACCGAACACTCGTCTCACCTCTTCCGGGCGTGGCTTGAACGCAACGAGGAAGACGTCCACCGATACTGTGCCGGCGGCGCAGCCAAGATCGGCAACCCGCTGACGCGCAAGGCATTCCAGCCTGTCATCAGCCGAATGGTGCCATTCCCGGTCAAGCTCGTTCGCTCGGTCGAAGACGGGGTCGACTGGGTCACCAAGCAGATCGATAACTGCCGAAGCGGAGTCGGGTAACCAGCCCCATCCCGAAGCACCGAGACGGGTCGGGCGCCATGCCGTTCCGAGGCGCGATAGCGGCGGCCAAGCTTTCGGTTGTCCTTTGCAACGGTTCAATTGGTCCTAAAAACCGCGGCTGCTGCCGGAGCGACAGCGTGAGGCCTCTGTAGGGTGACGGTCTTCCCGCGTCTTTCTGATGACACTTCTTGCCTACTCGAAAGGCCCTGCCCATGCTCGCGACATTGCGAGATCGCCTCCTGATTCTGTGCCTTGCCGCCACCGTCGCGGCCTTTGGCTTTCTTCCCGTATCCGCCGGTGCGGTGGCGCAGAACTGCGTTGCCCCCGGACTCTTTGACTTCTATGCCGATGTACCGATCCCGCTGTCGGGCCCTGGAAGCCTGATGGTTGGACAGACCGGCTCCTACTCACTCGACCTTGACTTTGCTGCCATCGGTGCCACCGCTGGCAATGCTGCTGGGACGGGTCGCAACATCTCGGGAACCATTGCGTTTCCCGACGGCGTCGACGTCACGAACATCGCTGCTTCCGGCCCGGGCGGTGCATCTGCATCGCTGTCCGGCAACCAATTGGTGATGACCGCACCTGGTCCCATCACTATCCCGCCGTACCCGAAGTTCACCATTACCTTTGACATGACGCCGACTTCCGCCGGCGACAAAACGATTCGGTCCGTCTCGGGCAGCCTGCAAGGCAACCTGACCGCTCCGATGACGATCAACGCAACGGTGACCTGTAAGGCAGTGTCCGACGCCTCGCGCGGCGCGACCACGGCCATCCGGACGATCCAAGTCAGTGGTCAAGCGCCGGCAACGACGCAGGCAACCCAGCCCAAGGCGAATGAGACGGCCGTAGAGAACGTTGGATCCACGGGGCAGCCAGCTGCTGGCGCAGGTTCTTCGTCAACGGCCGCGGCCAACGGGACCACCACCGCGCCGGCCGCCAACAACAACTCAACGGCCAGTTCGAGCGCCAACACCGCAACCACACCGAAGGGCGGTTCGGGTTCCAGTAGTTCCACGGCAGCCGCTGGTACCGGTAACTCCGCCAGTGGTTCAACGTCAGGGTCGACCAGTTCCACATCGAAGGGTTCTGCGTCGAAGGGTTCGTCGACGACGGGTTCTGGCTCGGCCGATTCGTCGCAGGTTGCAAGCTCTGCGGCTTCAGGCTCCAACTTGGCGTCCACAGGCGCAAGCAGCTCCCAGACTGCGCTCATGGGTCTGCTGTTGGTCGCCTTGGGTGGCGGTCTGCTCTACCTCCTGATCTCGTCACGCAGGACCGTTGATAGCGAGCAGTAACACCTTGGCGGTGTCCACCGGTTAACAACCCCGGAGGCATTGTCGATCGTTTCTCAAAAGTGCCCGTCCTCGCTGCGAGGACGGGCACTTTTGCGCGGCCGGAAGAGGGACCTCTTCGCTCAGGATGTGTCGGCGTGGGAACTTCTCGGGGCCGGAACAGCCATACCCGCCGTGCGTCGCCGCTGTTGGGGACGCGTTGGCGTTATCAAGCACCCGACCACCCAGAATGGAGAGTTCGTCCCCGGGACAGGACCCTCACCATCTGACGACGGCGCCTCAATTTTGGGGCGAGCCATGCGAATCTGGCGGGTCCGCGGTCTGGACGAAACCCTCGAGACTTGCAATGCGGTAAGTGCCCCGATTCGTCGCGGAGCGTTTCAGTCTGTGGTGACCGCCGAAAGCATGTCGGCCCGTGCAGCCCGACGGGCCGGTAACGAGCCAGCGAGGACACCGACAATCCAGGCGAGCAAGAAGAGGAACACCACAAATGTCTGAGGAATGTCAAACGACCTCAGCCCCTGATCGGACAGGAGTTTGACGATGGCCCAGGCAAGCCCGGTCCCCAGAAGAGCTCCGACCACGACGCCATAGGACGAGATCATGACGGCTTCCCAAGTGACCATCTGACGAACCTGTTTGTACTCCATGCCCACAACCCGCAGCAGCCCAAACTCGCGGGTCCGCTGGAAGACCGACAGAAACAGTGTGTTGATGATGCCGAGGGCCGCGATCACGATCGTGAACACCACGATCACCGCCATGAACCCCAGAATCTGAAATAAGACCGAGGTCTGTGAGTCTTTGAACTCGGCGATATTCAGAAGTTCGGCGACACCGTACGGTTTGATGAGCGGCTCGATCTGCTGGCGCGCCTCGGCCTCGGTCGCACCGGGCTTCAGTTTGAGAAACACCTCGACGTCGAGCGCATAGTTGAAAAAGCGGTCATAGGTGTCGAGGTCGAGGACCACGTCGATCGATTGAGTACCAAACAGGGCGCCGTTCTCGTAGATCCCACCGATTTTCACTTTCGCGAACCCGGCTTCAGCGAACTCCAACTCGATGGTGTTGCCAACCTTCCAGCCCTGAGCAATCGCAAGATCGTCATGAACAAGGACCACTGGGATATCGGCGTCGTTGATATTCGAGACCGCCCCCCCGATCATGTCGATTCGCACCATCTCGGCACCGCTACGGGGATTGAGAGCGAACAGGAAGTGGATGCCATCGTCAACCCGGAACTGCCCTGCTTGTACCCGAGAAACGCCTTCGAGAGTTGACGGCATGGGGTCATCCAATTCGCCGCCGAGCAACCGGCCGATCTCCGGGGTAAACCCGGCTCGGCTCGTACTCGCCACCACGAGGTCGGCAGTGATCGTGTCCTCGATGGCACCTAGCGTCGAGGTCCGAATCGACCCCAGAATGATCACCATTGCGGTGATCACAGCGACCCCGATCATCAACGCAGAAGCGGTCGATGCCGTTCGGTGCACGTCACGCTGCGAACTGGTGCGAGCCATCTGCCCGGTCACCTTGGCAAACCGAGCAAACGGCCAACCCACCACCGCCGTAATCGGTCCTGCTAGCGCCGGGCCAAGCATGGTGGTGCCGATCAGAACTGCAAAAGCGCCGACGCCCATGACCGCAACGTCCAGCGAAAAACCCGTTCGGACTCCGTCTGAGCCAGGCAGCGTTCCAAAGAGGCTGTACAGGACAATCAAAATGCCGGACGCCGTCATCGCAGCACCAACGGCCATGCGCCGCCGGTAGTTGCCGTGGCTGTGCGCCACGCCGGTGAACGCCGCCATCGGAGGCACGCTTCCGGCGCGTTTCGCCGGCCACCATGACGCTCCAACCGTCATGATTACGCCAACGAGCAGGCCGGCAACAACGGCCAGAGGCTCGATCACGAGCGATCCGCCTGGCAGTTCGCTGCCGAGCACGTTGAAGAGCCAGCGGAACACTTGAGCAAGTGCGATGCCGACGAGAATCCCGACGATCGATGCGGCGATACCGACAAATAGCGCCTCGCCCAGGACCATCCAGCGGACGTCGCGGTTGGTCATCCCCAGGGTGCGCAACAAGGCGAGGGCTTTGGTCCGCTGCGCCACCAGGATGGAAAAGGTTACGTTGATGATGAAGGCCGAAACGACCAGCGCGATAACAGCAAAGATGTAGAGCAGAATCTGGAAGAACTCCAGGGAAGCCAGCGCCCCATCCGCATCGCGTTCCGCCACCTCGGCGGAGGTTGTCGCCTCAAACCCTTCGGGAAGGATTTCGTCGAGATCAGCCGCGAGCTTCTGGGGATCGACGCCCTCAGCGGCTTCTACGTCAATACCTTCGAACTTGGGCGCCTCGCCCTTCTCGACGAATTTGGTCGCTGCAGTGTCGTATTCGAAGGCGATCAACGTCGCCCCCAGCAGCCGGTTATCGACCCCGAAGCTGAGCACTCCTGAGAGCGTGTAGGTCTCGCGCCCCGATGTGGTGATCACGATGACGTCGTCGCCAACCTCGTAACCGTGGTTCTCGGCGGTCGTAACGTCCATTGCTACTTCGGTACCGTCTCGCGGCGGCCGCCCGTCCACGAGCACGATCGACGAAAGCGACGTGTTCTTTGGCCAGGACAAGCCCACTCGAGGGGCACGCGCGTTCTCGACACGGTTGCCGTCTTCGTCGACGATGCCCGCCTGGCCGCCGTATACACCCTCTGCCGCGACGACCCCTGGAAAGTTTTCAACCTCGGAGAGCAGTTCGACGGGGACAGGCTTCTTGGACTCACCCGCATAGACCTCGGAAAACTCGGTGATCCCGGTAATTCCAACGTCAGCGTTTGCATTGCGGTCAGCAAACAGCGCGCCGAACTGATTCTGCAAAGTCGATGTCAGAACCAGGATCCCGGTAATGAAAGAGACGCCGACGACGATGCCGAGCGATGTCAGCACGGTTCGCAACGGGTGAGCGCGAACTTCGCGTCGGGTCAGGGTGAACAGCATGCAGCCAACTTCCGCAGGATGGGCGCGCATCCCCGCCGGCCGCGGGATCAGGCGGGGAGCGGGCCGATTATAGAGAGTGACCCTTAAGGGTCCGGCAGCAGGTCGTCCGCCTTACTTCAACGCTAACGACTCGTCGCGCGGTTACAAAAACGGATGCTTGGGGCCTACGATGTGTGGTTGCTAGATGCACGGGGGAGCCGGTTTTGACAGCGACATCTCAGGCGACAGGCTTCGCCCGAAAGCACAAGTTTCTGACGATCTTTGTATCGGTGCTCATTTTGTTCCTCCTCGCGGAGGGCGCAGTGAGGCTGGTCGCGGACCGTCTGCCACAGCCCGAGCACTTCCATGACCCGGCAGTAGCCGTCAAGTACGAACAGATGGAAGAGATCCAAGACGCGGGCGAGACGCGAGAAGTCGTGTTCGCCGGTTCGTCCATGATGAACAACGGCGCTGACCCCAACGAGTTCACGGAACTCACCGGTATTAGCTCGTACAACTCTGCGTTCCCGGCCGCTAACCCGTTCGTCACCGAACGGTGGGTTCTGGAAGAGGTCGTACCGAGGCTGAAGCCAAAGGCTGTCGTGTACGACGTAACCAGTCTGGGACTGAACGGCGCCGTCCCCGACAGCAACTCGTTTCCTAACTACAACAAGTCCTGGCAGATGCGTCAGGGATTGCTGCCCGAGTTGGAACGGTGGGCCGCAGAACGCTCCGACCTGGTGTACTTCCGCCCCGTGCTCCAAAACCCCTCCAACTATGCGATGGTCGCCAAGGGGCTTCGCGGGGAAGACACCGTGTCTGCAGATACCGAATTTGCCCGCAATCGGCGCTACGGCCAAAACGGAGCGAAGAACCTCATCGTCGAGAACCTCACTCAGAACAACAACGATTGGCTGGCGCAGACGGCATTCAAAGCATGGAACATCGACAACAAGCAATCGGCCGCTGGCCTTGCGGCACTCGCGCGGCAGGTTGACGCGCTCGAAGAGCAAGACATCGACGTGTTTTTTGTTGAGATGCCGGTGCAACAGGGCTACATCGACCTCCATCCCCGAGGTGTCACCGACTACGAAGAGGCGATGGACGTTTTTCGTCAGTTTGCAACTGATCACGACGTCACGTGGATCGACTTGCCGTCTGACTACTCAGATCCCGAGTTGTTTCACGACCTGAACCACCTCGCCCAACCCGGTGCGGACCAGTTGACGCAGGACATCGCTGCCTATTTCAACAAGAACGGCGTCTAGGCAAACCGCAAACTGCGGACCTCCCTCCACTGCACCGGATTGTCGACGCTCGGAATCGATGTTTCTGGCCGCAGAGTGCAATTAGCAGGGCAATGACGGTTCAGCAGTTTCGCTGCGAACCTTCCTGGGGCCGCCGATTAGTTGTCTCGGCTTCAGCGAGCGTCCCTCGCGTGCCACGTCGAACCGGTTTGCGACCTCGAAGCGCCTTTCGCCCGGGCCAGGCTCCGCTCGCTGTTTGGCATGCTCGCGACCTTCACGTCGCTGGCAACCGCCCTGCTCCAGCGCTGCCCAGAACGCGACTCCAGAGCTGCGCCAACCTACACCTGGCCGTCAACGGGGAACTTCCAGCCTGCGAGTGCTGGGATCGGACGGAACGACCGACCACCTGCTCCCGGAGCCCAAGTAGCGGATACGACCAAGGTGTCGCCGCCGAACCAAATCGCGGAGCCCGTCAGACCACCGGCCGGAGCGAGGACGCGCACAGATCGACCAGCCTCTTCTTCGTCGGGCAGAGCTCCCCTCGGTGGAAGCCAGAAGTCGCAACGGGGGGAGTTGCCTGCACTCGCCGGCGACTCCCCCGTTGCATCTAGAACTGGAAGTAAACGAACGGCTCGGGTGTGGCACCCGCGTACATGAAGATGGCCAGCATGACCACGCCGATGAGGAGACCCATCACCAATGGTCTGCGAGCAATCATCTGGCTGACATTGCCGTGGTGAATGTCGAACTGGTCAACCGCAACGGTCAAGGTGACAAAGAAGATGGCAGCACCGACCGGAAGCGCATACTCGATCGGCCCGGCGAGCGTAAAGATGCGCTTGAAGACAGTCATGGCATCACTAAAGCTCTGCGCTCGGAAGAACACGGTGACGAGGGTGACCAACGTGAAGTTTCTCGCCGCAGCGAAGAATCCGGTAAACCGGTTATAGGTCGCCGGACCCCGTAGTTGTACCCAGATCAGGTGAATGACCAGGAGTATTCCGTGGCTGGCCCCCCAGAGGACGAAGTTCCAACTGGCGCCGTGCCACAAACCACCGATCGTCATCGTCAGAAACAGATTTCGGAACGTTTTCAACGCTCCGCCACGGTTACCACCGAGCGGAATGTAGAGGTAGTCAAGCAGCCAGTTCGACAGCGAGATATGCCATCTCGTCCAGAATTCTGACGGGTTCTTCGACAGCATCGGTTGCCGGAAGTTGACCATCAGGTCGATGTTCAACAGACGCGCCGATCCACGTGCAATGTCGGTATAACCGCTGAAGTCGCCGTACAGCTGAATGGCGAAACAGAACATGGCAGCCAGCAGGTTGATGCTGGACGCAGTGTGCACATCGCCGAAGACCGGGTTGACGACTCGGGCGGCGACGTCGGCAATGACAACCTTTTTGAACAGACCCTGGAGGATCAAGGCGAGCGCAGAAACGATCCGGTCTGGCGTTGGGGGCGGCTGCTCCTTTTCCAGTTGTGGCAGCAGGTCGCCAGCTCGCTCGATAGGACCCGCGACCAACTGGGGGAAAAACGCAACGAAGGTCGCAAAATTGAGCAGGTTGTTCGTCGGCTTGATCCGTCCGCGGTACACATCAAAGGTGTACGAAATCGTCTGGAAGGTGTAGAAGCTGATTCCGACGGGCAGCAAGACCCTGAGGGAAGGAGCATTCGCCTGAAAGCCCAAGCCCTCGATGAGTTCGACGGCCGAATCGACGAAGAAGTTGAAGTACTTAAAGAAGCCGAGGATGCCCAGGTTGACGATCAGTGTGACGGCAAACCAGCGTTTTTTCGTCTTCTCAACTGTCGCCGCGTACACCTTCCTCGCCGTGAAGAAATCGCACACCGTCGAAAAGCCCAGCAGGGCAAGAAAGCGAACGTCCCATGACCCGTAGAAGTAGTACGAGGCAATCAGGATCAGGACGTTGCGGTAGCGGTACGGAAGTCGCCAATACAGCAGTACGACCAGCGGTAGAAAAATCGCGTACTGCATCGAGTTGAACTGCACGAAGCCTCGCTATTACCTAGTAGGCCCGAGGGGCGTGTGACGCCCGCCGCGGCCATCGTTGACCGTGAGCGAAGCGCCGCGACCGCGTGAAACGATCAGGTCCCCTGGGAATGACAATGTGTGTCCCGCGCCTCCCGGGACCGCTGCGCAGCATTTCTATCTCTGGGATCGTCGCGCAGCGGGATGGAGCATCTTGGGGTTTGGTCGCCTTTAGGCGACGGATGAGCGGCGGGTAGGAAAGGCGCTGCGCTGGAGCTCTCCTGAAGGATCTCTCACCGGCACCGCTTCGCGGCGACGCTGGAGGTGAGTACGAAGAGCGACAGCGAGCAACACCCCACCAGAGATAAGCCCGACAACATGATCCGAGACGCCACCTTGTAACGGCCCGAGGCCGCTGCCGAACGATGCGATCACCGCCCACACAATGGCTCCAGCGCCCGTCAACAACACGCCCCGAACGCTCGGAGTTCTCATGAGCGACAGCCCGACGACCAGGTACGCAGCCGCCAAGAGCGGGCTCGCCAAGAATCCACCCGGCGTCTCGGGACGAACGGTCAACGCTTCATCGAAACCCACGTACGTAAAGGCCATGACCGACAAGGCGACCAGCAGCGCTCCGACGGTGAGGCTGACATCGTCAAGCATTTTGCTCGGTGCCTGCTGCGAAGTTCGACGAGCGATCTGAGCGGTGTTGGGCCGGTGAACTTCGAGACGGCCAAACGCCAACACCAGCGGAGACAGGATCGTCGCCAACATGATCATCCAGGCCGCCCGGGCGCCCCACCAAGCAAGGGTTCCCGGCGACGGCTGGGGAAAGTCAACGGCCATCATCAGGGCGACCACGATCGGCACTGCTGTGAGGTGCCACAAAAAGATCGTCATCATCCGCAGGTTGATCGCCACCACGCCGATCCACACCCGGGGCCGTTCGAGCACCCTGCTAATGCGTGGCCGGGCAAGCATGGCGATTCCCAGGTGGCAAGCCCCCATCACCATGAGAGCAAATGACGGCGGCATCATGTTCGACAAGGACGAGTCTTCGACCGACACCATCGAGGTGGGGTACGGCCCAACCGTCACAAGCGCCACCAAGAGGCCGAGGGCACCGACGACCAACGCGACATATGCCTTGGCAGGAAGGCGGAGCAAGGTGCCGTCGGCATAAAAGAACCCAACCTGCTGCACGCAAAGCCACACGATGGCGACGTTGACGATCGCGAAAGCGCCAAGCCCAAAGCCGATTCGCAACACATCGGCGCCAGCAACGGCCGCCAACATCACCAAAACCGCCTTGATCCCAAAACGCTCGTGCACCGTGACCATGACCGGGGTGATGATGACGAGCAGCATGAACGCCACCATGAACCACAACGGACTTGCGACGTACTCAGAAACCTTTTCTAGCGTCTCCCCGCCGAACCCAAAAGCGTTGAGCCCGTTGGCGAGCACCAGCCAAGCGGCGAGGAAGAAGCCAAGTGGGCGAATCATTCGCTCGACCCGAGCACGGACGAACGCCCCGTAACCCTTTTCGCGGCGCTCCATGGCCCGCCAGGTCATGAAGTTGGAAAAGCCCGAGATGAAGAAGAACAACGGCATGACCTGGTTGACCCAGGTCCAGTACTTGAGGACGGGAACATCTTCAAGAACATTGTGACCGGAAATGGGCACGCCAGGGCCCCACACCACGACAGTGGCGAGCCAGTGTCCGAAGACCACAAAGGCAATGGAATACGCACGCAAAAAATCGACGTATCGATCGCGGGGGAGTTTGCGTACCGTTCCCTGGCCAGTCTCGATTTGAGGCGAAACTGTCTGCATAAGGTGCAGGTCCCCCCGGTTGACGGATGCGCAGAGGTGCAGGTGGTGGGCGCGATGAAGCCCCGATTGTATGAGACGGTGACGCTTAGGTGATTCACCGGTTAATCCATCATTAATGACAATGACCATCGCGTCCCCCGATGGTCACAGTCGCAACGATCCTCGTGGGCGTTTCGTCGTTCTGAGTCGCCGATCCAGACCCGTCAACGGTTGAGTTCACGAACCGTTTACGTTCCGTTCCGGTCCGCGCTGCGGTTGTTCCATCCGAGCTTCGTAGGTTGCATCCAACAGCGCCCACCGCTTCTCCAGCGGAGGCCGCCACCAGGAACACCCGGCCGGGTGTTGCCACCGATGAGAAGGATGCACACATGAAACAACTGCGATGGATCCGCATCGTTTCGCTGCTCGTCATCGTGGGACTGCTTGCAGTCGCATGCGGGAACAGCGACGACACCGACGCTGACAACGACCTCGGGTCCGAAGGCACAAACAAGGTCGACGACTCAGCAGAACCGGGCGGCAGCGCCTCTGGCAAGGTCCAGATCTCCGGATCGAGCACCGTCGAGCCGATCACCGCACTGCTTGCCCAGCAGTACTCAGACGACAACAAGGATGTTCAGATCTCGGTTACGGGCCCGGGTACCGGTGATGGATTTGCAGTGTTCTGCGAAGGGCAGACGGCCATCTCTGACGCTTCCCGCCCCATCAAGGACGAAGAAGCACAGGCCTGCAAAGACGCCGGGATCGACTACATCGAGCTGAAGATCGCGTACGACGGCATCACCGTCGTTACCTCCCCGGAAAACACCGGCGTTGAGTGCCTCAGCTTCGAAGACCTGTACGCCCTGATCGGACCTGAAAGCACCGGCTTCGCAAACTGGTCCGACGCCGACGACCTCGGCGCCGAACTCAAGGCTGCGAACACACCGTACGAAGATGCACCACTAGACATCTTCGGCCCGGGTGAAGAGTCAGGGACCTACGACTCCTTCGTAGAAATCGTCTTCAAAGACCTCGCCGAAGAGCGGGGACAAGAAGAGGCAGCTCGCCTGGACTACTCGGCCAGCCCCAACGACAACGTCATCGTCGAAGGCGTTGCTGGAAGCAAGTCGAGTCTCGGCTGGGTCGGTTTCGCCTACTTCGAAGAGAACACCGATGAACTGGCCGCCGTGGCAATCGACGGTGGCGACGGTTGCGTCGAGCCCACCCTTGAGACGATCGCCGATGGCACCTACCCGATTTCACGGCCGTTGTACATCTACGTCAACAAGAAGATGGCCGCCGACGACGCCGCAGTCTCCGGATTTGTCGACTTCTACATGTCCGCCGCGGGACCAGCCGCGATCCAAGAGGCCGGCTACGTCGCACTTCCCGAAGCTGACTGGGCCGCGACCGGCGAAGCTTGGGCAGCACGTTAACAACGCCGCCAGAGTAAGTCCCTTTGGTTCCATCCAGCTTGGGTGGCACCAAGGGCGCTCAGGTCAATCGACTCACTGAGATGTGCTGGGTTCTGAGCCTTCAAGCTTGGAGCCCAGCACATCGCCGTAAAGCCCCGGCCCCGCGATTTCGAGCGCATCAAGCGTTTCGGCGCTGGAAGCGCGGGCATCAGCAATCGAATCGGCCACATGATCAAGGTCCCAAGCGCTAACTCGCCCTTTACGCCCCGGACCCTGCAAGTAGATGACCGGGACTTCTTGAGCGACAGCGGGAACGTCGGTCAACGTCTGACGTCGGAAGATGACGTTAACGCTGAAGTTAACCGCTTCCACGATGCTCGACGGAGCGCCGAGGATGCCTGAAGGCCGAGCACAGTCCAGAACCACCAGGCTTTTCGCTCCGAGCTCAAGTGCCGCACGAACCGGGACGTTGGCGACCAAACCACCGTCATAAAGATCCTCGCCATTGAGATGCACGGCCGAGAACACGCCGGGGACCGCCGCAGATGCCCGAAGTGCGGGCTCGAGCGGACCCGACCGCAGAATCACCGCCTGCCCCCGTTCAACAGAGGTGGCGACCGCGGCAAAGGGAAGACTCAAACTCTCGAAGGTAGAAACGCGCAGAACGCGACTGAGGAACTGACGCACACCATCGCCCGGAAACATGCTCGAACGATCGGCCTGGTAGGCGCGATAGCGGTTGAGCCAACCAGCAGGGATGAGATCCTGACGTTCGACCGACAGCCAAATGTCGGCCAAGCGAGCGGGGGCAGCATCCGGATCTTCTGCCAAGACTGCGCCATTCCACGAGCCAATCGAGGTGCCCGTCACTAAGTCGGGGGTAATGCCGCGTTCCTGAAGCGACGACAGCATGCCCACCTGATACGCACCGTGACTGCCGCCTCCGCTGAGGACGAATCCGACCGGACTCGGTAGTTCCACCACGCTGTGGCACCTTTCACCAGAAGACATCTCTGCTGTCGACCGCTGTAAGGATCGTCAAGCACAGATGCCGACGCAAGGCGAAAGCGGGAACTGGCGCTCCGTCACCGTCGACAGGTTGACAGGTCCTCTGAGCCGCGGCACTAGCGCACCAGAGGAATCCGCCTCGCCTCTCCGGCGATGGCCACCGTCTATCTGGCCCCTATCTGACGATAGCCACTGCGCCAACTGGGACCTATCTGAAGATAGCCACTGCGCCAACTGGGACCTATCTGACGATAGCCACCACACGTTCGAAGACCTTGGAGAGCACGTCGAGCTCGTCGTCTTGGACGAACGAAGCGAACTGGGCGCTCACCCCGGTTTCGTAGGTCGGAGTTGCCATCTTCAAGATGTCTTGCCCCTCGGGCGTTAAGACCGCGGACACACCTCGGCGATCGCCAGGTGACGGCTCCCGCGTGACCAAGCCCTTGGTCTCCATGCGGTCCACCAAGCGCGTGCAGTTTGTTCGAGAAAACATGGTCCGCTCCGCCAATTCGTACATTCGCAGGCGGCCGTCGGGAGCGTCACCCAATGCGGCCATCATGTGGTACCACTCAAGGGGAATTCCATGAGCTCGCCGCATCTGGCCGTCTAAGCGAGCAACTACGCGCCCGTGCACCTCGAGAATGTCCCGCCAGACATCCTGGGCCTTGTCCTGTTCGTCATCCATGGTTCCCTACTCGCCGCCGCTTCAAGGGAGCCGCCCCAGACATGCCGTTCGGAACTCCCTGTGCCCAAAAAAGATGCCTCGATCAACCCGGATCTCGCCTTCCGAGGGCAACGTCCAGACTCGAGTCCGGATCGTCACGCAACCAATCATCTCCGGCGCAACAATACCGGATTCAACCTGTTCGCGCAGCTCTCGCTGGCAAAGCCAATGAAAGACGGTTAAAGCAAATAACCATCACGTGGGCGAGGTGACTTGGACCGGCCTACTTTCGGCGGAAGCCCTCCCGAGAGCTACGATCCCAGGGCGCTGGCGCTTGGAGCCGAAGTTTTCGGTCGTTCCGCCCCGTCTGATCAGACGCCTCGGCGCCTTCAGGAGGACTCGTGAAACTCTTCGTTACCGGCGCGGCCGGATTTATCGGCTGCAACTTTGTGCACCGCGTCCTGGCGCACACCGACGACGAAATCACCGTCTTCGACGCGCTTACCTACGCCGGCAATCTGGCCAACCTGCCAATGCTCGACACCGAGCCGCGCCTCAGCTTCATTCAAGGCGACATCACGGACCGTGAGGCCGTTCACGCGGCGATGACCGGCCACGATGCAGTCGTTCACTTCGCGGCCGAGTCCCACGTCGACCGTTCCATCGACGGCCCCGATGTTTTTGTACGAACCAACTGCGATGGGACCAACGTCGTCTGCGACGTCGCCCGTCACGTCGAGGTGGATCGAGTACTCCACATCTCGACCGACGAGGTTTACGGCTCAATCGATGTCGGCTCGTTCACCGAGACCGACCGCCTCGAACCCCGCTCGCCCTACTCGGCGTCCAAAGCTGGGTCGGACATGATCGCGATGAGCTACTTCCACACCTATGGGCTGCCGGTCATGGTGACCCGGTCATCGAACAATTTCGGTCCGTACCAATTCCCCGAAAAGGTCATCCCCCTGTTTGTCACCAACCTGATTCGTGGCCTCAACGTCCCGCTCTACGGCGATGGCGGCAATGTTCGTGACTGGTGCCACGTTGACGACAATTGCGCTGCCGTTGACCTCGTCCTTCGTCAGGGACACAGCGGTGAGGTGTACAACATCGGCGCGGGCAACGAGATCACCAACCTCGAACTCACCCAGCGCATCCTCGAAGCATTTGGTGTCGGCGATGATCGCATCGACTACGTCGAAGACCGTAAGGGCCACGACCGCCGCTATTCGGTCAATACCGACAAAGTTCGATCGCTCGGCTGGCGCCCCGCCCGCAGCTTCGACGAAGCCCTGATCGAGACGATCGATTGGTACCTCGCCAACGAGCAATGGTGGCGTCCGCTGCTGTAGGCGACTCCGGAAGGTGAGGGCCGGACACCTCAAGTGGGGAACGGTCAGACCCTAAGCTCTGCCCCAGCTGATTCAAGACCGGTCATCAGCAGCCCGGAAGCGGCACGCGCAGCTCGAGCACCGTCGGCGGAACGGATCGCTCCGACCAAACGTCCCAGTTGCAGCGCCGCAGCAGACTCGGCGAGCACAGCCGAGACATACCACTCAGAGTGCTGGGCAAGGGTGGCCAAGACTGCCCGCACAGCGGAACGTTCGGCAGGTGTTCCGACCGCTTCACTGATCAAGAGCCAGAATTCTGCGTCCAGGCGGCACAGTTCAACCGCTGAACTCGCGCAACGGCGAGCCATGAAGATTTCGGTGAGGGCATCGACGAGGTCGAGCGTGCCGAAAAGTGCCGCCGCCGAAGCTAACTCAGGAAAGACTCGCAGCCGAACAGCGAGGGCATCCTCACCCGGCTCGTGCGATCGATTGTCACCAACAGCCAACGAAACCATCCGAACGCTTCTCTACTTTTGCCAGCGACTGCGGGGATGGACCATCTTGGCGGAAGAGCGCGCCGAAACGGGTGACCGCAATGCTAATGCAATATTTGCCCTCAGGCATCCATCCTGTAAGAAGCCACTCGAACGTTTCGGTTCGACGAACTTCAAGGGATGCAGAGGGCAACCAGGCGTTCGGCGGCGACCAAGCCGCCGTTCCGCGACGCCCCGTTGCCCTGGTGGGGGACAGGCAGCCGACATCGGCGCCACCGGCTCCGCTTGGACGTTATTGGTCCAGCAGAACGCCGATCGCGTAGCTCGCAGCGCCACCGAGGGCCGCAATTCCGAGATTTTCGACGCCGCTAGCAAACCAAGACCGGGCAGTCGCTCGGGTTCGCGCAACCCCGACGACGAAAAGTGCAACGCCGGTGGCCGCTGATGCAACGATGGCACCGGTCGTAACCGAGTCGGTAAAGACGAATGGCAACGTCGAGGGAAGACTGCCGAGCCCGAACGAAACTGCAGAGACGACCATTGCCCGGATCGGACTTCGCCTCTCGGTCTCGGCGATACCGAACTCGACGAGCGATGCCAGACGCAACATCGCTTCGGGATCTTTCATCAGAGAATCGAGCAGCTGGTCAACTTCGGGGCGATCACCGACGATGCCTGTCAGTCGTTCACGGATATCGGCCCGCTCGTAGTCCCGATACTGCTTGATGTGCTCGCGCTCTAAGGCGATCTCAGCCTCGAGCACATCTTCCTGGGTTTTGGTTGCCAAATACTCGCCGGCCGCCATCGAAACGGCGCCAGCGATGGACGCCGCTACTGCCGCTGCGAGGACCTGGGTCGCGGTGAAATTGCCGCCGACAACGCCCAAAACCAACAACAAAAGCGAGACCAGGCCGTCGTTAACGCCAAGCATGGCGTCGCGAACGTACTGACGCCCCTCACCCTGATGTTCGGTATAGGACGGATGATCCTGAATTGCCCCCGAATCGGGTGTTTGGGCCGATAGATCATCAGATTGGTTCAAGATATTCAGCCGCCCCCAACATCGGGTCCAGTATCGAATAAGCGTTGCCTGATATTGGCGCGCCGTGCAGGGAAAATCCACTGGATGCGTACAATGGAAGTTTCGGACTCGGTGCTGCGAGGAGGATGTCGTGGGAGAACCGATCGCCATCGTGATGTTGAGGGAGCGCCGCAGTTTGCTGCGCAGCTTGGCTCAACTTGACGACGCGGCTTTTGAAACCGGCCCCACACTCTGTGCAGGCTGGGCACCACGCGATGTTCTCGCCCACCTCATTGGCATCGACGAACATGCAGGCCGCTACGTGCTGAATGGACCCTTCGTCGGACGCGTCAACTCCGAGATTATCGATGAGTACCGCCGTTTAGGCCGGGACCAAATGATGGACCTTGCATCCCGGTGGGGCGGCTACGTTCCCTTTACTTCGCGCGCTATTGCCTTCCACATGCTGGGCGATCTGGGGATTCATCACCTCGACATCGCCATTCCCCACGGTCTGGCAATTGAGCAGGACCAGCGGGTGGAGGCCGCCGCGTACAGGGTTGGAGCGCTAATGGGCGCACGAAAGCTTTTGTCGCACAAGCTGGTTCCGACGGATCACCAGCGCGGCGTTGGGCGAGGACTTTCCGTTGCTGGGCCCTGTGCCCTACTGGGATCTTGGGCATCTGGGCGCGATCTGCCCGATGGCCTGGTCTGCATCGAGTCCGCGGCCGCCTAACCACTCCTTTCGGACATTCAATATTCGTTAAACCCCAGAGACCACATTCGTTACTCTGCTAGCAATACTTGCATCAGCAACACCTCTAACATAGGGTGTCAGCTGCTACACCGTTCCATTTGCAACGAGCGCCTGCGAGGGCGGCATTTGGGCGGTTTCGGCAGAGGAAAGCGCGGCGGAGAACGAAGGTTTCGGGCATGGTACGAGTCAAGATCCTGGTGATCCTCATGGCAGTTTCCTGCTTGGCGTTCGCCGCAACAGCGGGCGCCCAAGTGGTGATCGAGGACGGTGGCGCCGACGACGGTGGAGCGCTAGCGGGGGATCCCGAAGACACCAACCCGAATGATCCAGGCGACCCCAACGCTCCTGCTGGAGCAGACCCGAACCAGGTCGGCGCCGGGGACGATGTCGGAGCCGGCGGTAACGTCGGAGCGGGCGATTCAACTGGTGCGGGCTCTGGTAGCAGCTCATCGTCAAGTACTTCGAGCAGCACGAATGCCGCTGGAGCAGATGGCGCCGATTCGACGACGACGACGACCGAAGAGGGCGTCATCACGATCGACTCTCAGCCCCTGGCGGAAACCGGCGACGCGACGCCATACCTCGCCTTTGGAGCCGTCATCCTGCTCGGACTCGGGATCGTGCTGGCGCGGGCAACGAGCGGCTTCGCGACGCAACAACGCCGCTAGAAGCTCGCCGCGGCTGGTCTTCCAAGAAGGGCCAATGTCGCCCGGTTCCTGGGCGAGCAGGGCTATTGGGCGGGGGGACGAAGGCCTTTGGGTCGCATGAACCACTCCAGTTCGCCAGTACCCCAGTAGAGCGATTCCCAACTCTCGGCTGCGAACGAGACGCGGGCCACAGCAGCGGTGGGGATGTGGATGTTGGAGCCGGAAGCGCCTACAAACAGACGAATGATCTCGCCCATCGTGGGTTCGTGACCCACGACCATCGCGTGGTCGACGCCGTCGTCCAAGTCTTGTATCAACGACAACGCTCCGTTGGCGCTCGCTCCGTAGAGCGACTCGCTCGCTCGCATTGGCGCAGCGATGCCCTGGGTCCTCAACTCATCAAAGGTTTGGCGAGTTCGCGTTGCCGAGGAAACCACAGCGACCTGGGGCAACTGTCCAGAGCCGACGATCAATGCGCCGACGAGGCGTGCATCCTTCCGACCCCGGCCAGTGAGCCGCCGGGCATGGTCGTCGCACCCGTAGGTCCAGGCTTCGGTCTTCGCATGCCGCATCACGTCCAGGATCTTCATCGAATCAGCTCGTATCTGCTCAAAATGGTGGGCGACGCGCCGTCGGAAACAGCGGCTAACCCGTCGGCGACGAGCATCTCCAAGTGAGCCCAAACCGACATGCACGCTGCGGGGATAAGCCGCTCATCAAGCCCTATGTACATGCGCCGGACCAGATCGGGGATTGTTGCCGGCCCATCGTTGAGGCGATCAAGGATCTGTGCGGTCCGCATCATTCGGTGTTCATGCAGTTGTCGCACATAGCCACCCGCGTTGGGTATCGGCGGTCCGTGTGTGGGGTAAAAGGTGAAGTCGCCAAACTCGTCGAGACGACGAAGGCTCGCCAGGTACTGGGCGAGATTGCCAAACGGGGGAGGAACCACCGACGTTGACCACCCCATGACGTGATCCCCAGAAAACAGTGCCTTGCCCTCACGCCACACAAAACACGTGTGGTCAGCAATATGGCCGGGGGTGGCAATGGCTTCCAGGGTGTTCGAGCCGATCTCGATGCGGTCGTCGTTTACGACCAGACGATCGGGCACGAGCGCGACTATCGCCTCGTCTGCCGCTTCCAACAGCCCGGCAGTGCCGTCCGCGTCCGGTTCGGCGTCACCTGCCAGGTGTTCTCCCAAAAGGGACGACGTGGGTTCGGGCCAAGCCGCGGCGCAGATCGGAGCTTTGACCCGATCGGCGAGCGCCCGCGCTCCGCCCGCATGGTCAGCATGGCGGTGTGTCAACAAGACCGCGAGAATCGGTGAGGTGCCGGCCATGACCGCGACGGCGTCAAGGTGTTCGTGGTCCATGGGGCCGGGATCAACGACGATCGCCCCGTCATCGCCAACCAGCGTGTACGTGCCGGTGCCCGTAAAAGTAAACGGGCCAGGGTTCTTGCAGACAAGTCGTTTCAGACCGGCCGCGACTGCCACCACGGTGCCGTACTGGGGATCGAACTCGGTAAGAAAGTCAACCATCTGGAGCGCTTTCGGCCTGTGACCTTGCCATCGACTTCGCTAGCTCAGAAGTTGTCGCCAGGGGACCGGTCGAAGAACTCGAGCGGGTCGGAGGTCTCGACAGAGGTTACCGACCGGGACTAGCTATCGGTCTGAAACCCGACTCGCGGGGAACGTTTCACGGTCAACTCTTGCATCCAGGATTCCGCAGCGCGCTGGCGTCGTCGAAGTTGTTCCAAAGTGGCGGTGTCGATACTCGTAATTCCAGAACGCCTATTGAGCTCACGGTTCACTTCTGCATGCGATCGTCCGGTTGTGTGGACAAGGGCCCGAGCGCGCTCGGCGTTTGATGCTCTGAGCTGTTGGCGTACCTCGAAGTGAGGGATATCTGACGTTCCGCCGTCGACCGAAAGGCTGGCGCCCGACCGAGGTGGGACCAGCGGTAGATCGAGTACGTGTTGAACCGGGGCCGAAGGCGCCGCCGCAGCGGCAAAAATCTCGACCGCCTCGCTGCCTTCGTCGGGCGTCGCCGAAATGGCTTCGAATAGCGACATCTGCGGTTCCGGCCGAATTGCGTCGAGCTGTGAATCGGACATCTCATCGGCGATGTCTTGCGGATCGGCCTCTTGTGTCGGGGCGACATAATGGCGCCGAGCCTCGGTGAGGGTGTTTGCCCATCGCGCAAGGCGCGCATCATCGGGCAGGAACAAGACGGCTGGATCGTCGGCGTCGCCCGGCATCCACCTGACGAAACGCCCAACCGCTTGCCGAAAGAAGAGCTCGGTCGTCGTAGTAGTTGCATAGACGCCGACTCGAAGACGGGGGATGTCGACGCCTTCAGACACCATCCGAACCGCCACCAACCACGGTTCGTCGGATTCTGCGAAACGAGCGATGTGTGACGTGGCTCGGGGATCATCGCTGGTTGCGACTCGAACCTTCCGACCGCGGATTCGCTCCAAGACGCCAGCAATCGAGCGAGCGTGACTTTGATCCATGGCGATCACGAGGCCACCAGCATTCGGAAAGCGCACGCGCGACGTCGTCAGCTGTTCGTCTGCTGCTTTGAGGACCGTTCTCAGCCAATCGCCGTCCGCGGCAAGTGCGGTCCGCAAACGCTGCGAGGCCGTGGTCTTGTCGACGGAGTCCGCAAAGGTTGCGTTTTGCAATGTGCCCGTCGCGTCAAGCCACTCCATCGCCCCGCCGACTCGGGGGAACACGACGGGGCGCACCACGCCCCCGTCGTGAAGCGCTTCGCCGTAGCCGTACTCAAAATCGGGCTGTGCTTCAAAGTCTTGATACTGGAGGAAGGGAATCTCGCAGCGATCGGAGCGAAATGGGGTGCCGCTCAAGGAGAGCCGAAACCGTGCGTGTTGAAATGCCTGGAGCACGGCGCCGCCCCAGCTTCGCTCGTCGCCGGCGTGGTGGATCTCGTCGAGTACGACGACTGCATTGCGCGCATTCGTGCGCAGCGCCTCGGGATTGCTCGCCACCTGCTGATAGGTGGAGATGATGCCGTGCACGTCTGGAGCGATCGGTCCCGGACGCCACGCTGGGTCCATTGACAGACCGAATCGGCTTGCGGCCACGGCCCATTGGGCCTTGAGATGTTGGGTCGGGGACACCACTACGACGGGATCAGTCGGGTTCTTGGCCAGCTGATGGACCACGGCTGTCAGAGCGAGGGTGGTCTTTCCAGCGCCGGGCGTCGCGACGACGAAAAAATCACGACCGTCCGACGAGGCGAGCTGATCGAAAGCCTCTTTTTGCCAGGGTCGCAGTGAGACAGTTCGGGATTGCGACACGCGCGGAGTCACCTCGAAACGGGGTCGGATTTCGCGGAACGCGGGATGCAGATTGTCGCGCGCTGACCCCTCGTCGGCGGCATGGTCCAGGAATCCAGCTTCGTGCCCGTCCAAGGGTCGTACGTTGGTCTGCTCCCTCGGAGTGCGAGTTGGGCCCCTGAAGAGACGTCTCGAGAAGAACGCTGCCGTCGCCGAAGTAGGGCTAGAGGTGACGGCCTTCTCAGCAGGTGGCCGGACAAACGCTTCTCTCGGAGTAACTTCCGCCCTATGACACAGCAACGCGGTTCCGTCACAGCCGCCGACGCGGGCGCCTTGTACACCGGCGGGCCCATCGTCGTGGCGGCGGCTGAATCCAGCCGGCGGCTCACCCACTTGATGATCAGGCACGGGCAATCCGAATGGAACCAGGACGGTCGCTGGCAAGGACACGGAGATCCACCCTTGACCCTGCTTGGCGAAGAGCAAGCGCTGGCGGCGGTTGAGTGTCTTCCTGACTTCGATCGCATTGTCAGTTCCGACTTGCAACGCGCCCGCCACACCGCCGAGATCATCTGGACCGAGGTTGCAAAGCGCAGAGATATCCCCCCGGTCACCTTTGACCCCGGGCTACGGGAACGAGCGGCCGGTCCGTGGTCCGGGCTGACCCGAACCGAGATCGAAGCTGGTTGGCCCGGAATGCTTGAGTCGGGGGAGCGCCCTGAGGGTTTCGAAACCGAAGAGGATTTCCGCCAACGGATCACGCCTGCCATCCACGCAGCACTGTGTCGCCCAGGACGCAGCCTTCTCGTCGGACACGGCGGACTTATCTGGAATCTCGAAGGTTGGAGTGAGCAGCGGGGGAGACCACGTCTCGACAACCTTGGCGGCGTCTTCCTCGATGGTGGTCTCGACCTGATCAGAGTCGGGGAACGCTTTTACTGCTCGGCGATCCCGGCTTCCCAAGCTGCAATCACTTAAGAAGACTCGGCCGGGACTGACCTTCGCAAAACTACATTCCTGTAATTACATCTTTGCTCGAAGACGAAACTACCTCTTCGTAGTTACACCTGTGCAATACCGTCACCTGACAAAACGGCTGTTCGAGTTCGCTCTGGAGCAAGAGCTTCGTTCCGGTCCGCTCCCAAACCCAGTCCCCGCACCAGCATCGTTCCGCTTCGACGACGCGCAGCATCCCCCCGGCCATGTCTCCGGATCTTCCTCTCGACGGCTGCCTCCGACATAGCCACCGTTTCGAAAATTCACGGTGCGAAAATTCCCTGGGTCCCGTGCAACGGACTCGACGGCTCATGTGTGCACCGTGTGGCGACATGCGTCGGCAGAACCTCGTGTCAGTGCGTTGGCCGAAGAACGCCGAATCCTGGGCCCGCAGGACGACCTGGCACCGGTACGCGAGAAACGAGCCGTCCGAGCCCGAACGAACTGGGCGCCGAAGGAATCGAGGCCAACTCCAAGCGAAACCGACAGAAAGCTGTTGCAGAAATGTGACGGCAAACGGGAGAGAAGTGGCCGGTTACAAATGCAACTAACCCTTGGTTGCATTTGCAACTTACTCCCGTTTTGTCAGTGACGTTATTTGGGTCGCCCCTGCAGCAAAGAGGGGCGGGGATGACCCGTCGCCCACCGCAGACCCACCACCGTTGGACCGAGCCCGCCCCAACGTCGCCGCTCGCCGATTCAAGTCGCCCCGAACTCGCCCCGTTTGGGCCCCACAAGGCGCGCTTCTCACACAACCGTGCGCACCGCGCCCCCACGGAGCCAAATGGCCTCGCTCTCGTGAATATCCAAATCGACCTGAACCGCCGATAATCCTTGTTATGTAAACTTCAGCACGTTTGCCTCTCTGTTCAACGTTGTTTCAACAGTTGAACAATCGCCTCTTTGTGGAGCGCGACCAGACATCCGGCAACATCGCCCGTGCCGGTCACAACGATCCTCCGCGAGCCCCACTGGACAACTCAGGTCTAAAGCGCACCGGCCAGTCGACCGATCTACTTCGCAGAGCCGCTGTTAGTTTTCGTTTCGCCGGGTTGTCCCACGGCTCAAGCCACGAATCATTTCGAGGAGCTTGTTCGCATATGTCATCTCTGCTCGCACCCACTTCCCTACTCGCCGCCTCAGCTATCGCTGGCTCTGGCGTGGCGCTCGCAGCCACGCGACGGGAACAGAAGTTTGGCGAGACCCTTTCCACTCGATCGGTGATCGCCGCCGGCGTGGGGCTCGGCGTGTTGGCGTTGGCGACGATTGAGAGCGCTGTTCGCTTCGCGGTCTGGCTGGTGCTTCCAACCCGTGATTTGACAGCGAGCGCGCCTGTTCAGCTTTTGGCCGACGGAATCCAACGCTTGACTCGCGTCTCAGATGAGTCAGCACTACCGCTTCATGCAGCTTGGCTCGTGCTGGGGCTACTGATGCTGGCTGGGGTACTCGGGCTCCGGCAAGCTTCGTCAGCCTCACTACCGAACCCGCCCCAACGGGCCCTCAAGCGGGCGACCTACCTGCAGGCAGGATTCGTCGGCGAGTTCGCATTGCTCGTCGCTACCCAGACCCTCTTCGGACGCGCTGTCGGCATTACAACGCTCTTCGGGCTGGACGAGTCCTATGCCCCCCTCATTCAGAGCGTGGCCACATTGTTTTCCTTTTGCGTCCTAGTTGCGGTGTCGTTTCATGTGTATCGAGCCGCACAAGTCCACGGTGCCGCAGGCGCGTTGGAATCAACTTCGCTCAAGCCGATCGCGATGACGGCCGAGCAGCACTGGAGCCGGCTTCGTGATGCCGGCGTGCGCGCCGGCCTGGTCCCCCGCCCGGTCGAACCAGCCGACGACTCCCCCATTCGTTGGGTGTCGTTTGTGGCCCGCGAACAGCACCTGCCCGTGAGCTGGCAGCCGATGAACCTGGCCGCCTAGCCAACTGGACAACGTGGCCTTCGACGCGAAGACGTCAGCTCGACCTTCGCCGGGCAGCGCTAGTCCTGGTTCGAGAAATCGGCGACCGCTTTCGATGGGCCTGCGATGAGGATGATGTCGCCATTTTGTAACAGCGTGTCGGGCCGAGCGTACGTAAAGGACTGCCCCGGCGACTTCACACACACGACCGTAATTCCGTGCTCGTCTCGGAGCCTTAGACTCGACAGGGTCTTTCCCAGCAGCGCCTTTGGCGGTTCAGTTTCAACGAGGGCAAAACCGGGATCGATTTCGAGGTAGTCGATCATGCGCCCGGTGACCAAGTGCGCCAACCGCTCCCCCATGTCCTGTTCAGGCTGAACGACGTGGTGGGCGCCGACCCTTTCCAAAATCCTCCGGTGGTCCGCCGTGGCGGCCTTTGCCCAGATGCTGCGAACCCCGAGATCGATCAGCCTGATAACTGTCAGCACCGAGGCCTCGATATCGCCGATGGCCACGACCGCGTGGGAAAACTCATCGGCCCCGATCTGTGAGAGGGCGTCGATATCGGTGGTATCTGCCTGCACGGAATGAGTGATGATCCGCGCCGCGCGCTGCACGACCTGCGGGTCGGCATCCACGCCGAGAACTTCGTGACCCATCTTTCGAAGTTCGTTCGCTATGGCCATACCGAATCGCCCAAGGCCGAGCACGAGAACGTCCTCGCTCGCCTCGGCTTTGCTTCGAGCGCCAGAACGCAAACGGCGAAGAACGCTTTGGGGCTGGGTTTCATCCAACGATTGGTGCCTCCTCGGGCCACCGGAATGCCCGGCTGTGCTGATGCGCTACCAGGGCAGCACCAAAGGTGATGGTGCCTGCGCGACCCATGAACATAAGCACGATCAATGTCACCTCTGACGCGACCGACAGGGACGTCGTCACGCCGGTCGACAGGCCAACGGTTCCCAGCGCGGATAAGGCCTCGAACAGGCCTTCCGCCATCGGGACGTTGCCCTCGGCAGCGAGCAAAAAGGTGGCCATCGTGACCACGGCAGCGGCGATCCCTGCGATGGCAATCGCCTGTCGCTGGACTTGTGTCGGAATGCGTCGACGAAACGCCACCACGTCGGGGTTGCCCTTCACCTCTGCCCAAACGATGCAGGCCAGAACCGCAAGGGTTCCCACCTTGATGCCGCCAGCCGTGGAGGCGCTTCCCGCCCCGACAAACATCAAGATGTCGATGAGGAACCAGGTCGCCTCGCCCATTCCGGAGTGCGGTACCGCTTCGAACCCGGCGGTTCTGGTCATGGCGCTACTAAAGACTGACAAGCCTGCCTTTGCTCCGACCGACTCAGATCCCAGGGTAAGAGGGTTGGTCCATTCAAGCAGCGCAATGCCAACCGCTCCCGCAAGAAGCAAGACCGGCGTCACCACCAGTACGAGCTTGGCGTGGAGCGACCAGTTGTCCCAGTTGAAACCCCGCACCCGCAGTTCGGCAAAGACCGGAAAACCAAGGCCACCGATAATGACCGACAGCCCAATGACTCCGAGCACGATCCAGTCGTGAGCGAACCCGGCGAGAGAGTCGTCCCAGCGAGCAAATCCAGCATTGTTGAAAGCTGACACTGCGTGGAAGATCCCGTTCCAGAGCGCGCTCGGCCAGGTCTGGTCGTGCGCTGAGACGAATCGGACGGTCAGAACCACCGCAGCGGTCGCCTCGATCGCCAACGTAACAATCGACAACGTTCGCAACATTGACCGAACGTCACCAAGTTCTGAAACTCCCGTTTCGGTGCGGGCGATGATTCGTTGCCGCAAGCCGATCCGTTGGGAGAACAACATCAGCGTCACCGACGCCATCGCCATCAGCCCAAAGCCGCCAAGCTGCATCAGCACGACCAACACCACCTGGCCGAAACCCGACCACTCGCTGGTGGGGATCGTGGCCAGTCCCGTGACGCACGTCGCCGACGTGGCGGTAAAGACTGCATCCAGAAACGGCACCTGGCCGCCGCGATGAGCGAAGGGCATCCAAAGGGCGACCGAACCTACGGCGATGAACGCGGCGAAGACCAGCACAAGGATTCGCGCCGGGTGAGACACAACCTTTCTGCGCCACGCGTGGCGTTCTTCGACGATCATCGTTTGGCCGCCATCATTGGGGGTATCCCGTCGTGCTAATCGGCTCGGAGCCGTGCCTACCCCTGGTCGCGGTTAAGTAGCCAGGCCTTACCGTTGCGGACCGCGTACACCGACATGTCGTCGGGCCAGTCCCCCGGCACGATCATTTCGAGGCCGACTGCGGTCAAAGCATCGTCGTTAAAGTACTCGGCCACCTCGGGTGTGTCGCCTGTCGTTGTCGTAGCGTCAACCACCTCGGCGCCTCGAACTGCCACGACGCGATCTGGGGCCGATCCTGCGCTTCGGTCAGCTGCCCAACCCGTGATCAGGACTTGATTGTCGGCCTCATCGCGCGCCACCTTCCAGCTTCCGTCCCGAGCCGTGATAATTGGCAGGTCGGTGCCGTCGAGGCGCAGTTTCTGTTCGTACAGCACGCAGTCGCGTACCAGGCCCGCTGGAGGTTCCGTCGCCGAGTCACATGGAGGACGTTCCAGCACCCAGGCCTTGTTGCCGATTACTCCCAGAACGGTCACGTCCGCCAGCTGTCGGGAGCCCCACTCATTCAGTGGCTCCCGATGGGAAAACCCAATGGTGTCTTCGGCCCGCTGTGCTGGTGCACCGACCTCGCTACCCGGGAGCAGCGCGCGCCCCTGGAAGAGCAACTCGTCGTTATCGAATGCGATGACCCGTTCGACGGCAGAGCCTCGGGGGGCTTCGGTCCAACCATCGATGTGAACGATTCGCCCCTCGGTTTTGAAGGTCAACTGGCCAGGTGCGGGTTGGTCTTGGATGACGATCTCTTCGCCCTCGCTTGTCGTGATGACTCCCCCGGGGCTGAAATCCCCGTCCGTCTCAAAGGCCACCGGTTCTTCGATGCGACCTTTCCGCCAGCTGGTTCGGATCTCTCCCGGAGTGCCGACCAACACTTCGATGTCGTTGTCTCCAGATTCCAGATGGAAGTAAGGAAGCATCAGCCAGAACGCGCCGGTATCCCCATTTATGATTCGTGTCTGTCCGGTGGCGATGATGGTCCCGTTCACCGAGACCAAGATCGGGGTGGCAACTTCGGCACCGGGAATCGACCCTCGGAACGAGACGGGCGCGTAGCCGGTCGACATGTCGGGCTGGCGCATCGCTTCAATGCCATCAACTTCGATATCGACCGACCCCTTGGTTGCGACGTCGGTGATTGGCGCGCCGATGAGTTCTTTGGCCGTCCCGATCGCGTAGACACCGAGCGGCTGATCGAGGTCCTGGAACCAGCTGCGCAACCGGGTCACGTCAGCCATGTAGTCGAGGTCGAGTCCCGATACGGGACGTGCCTCACTCTCGCGGGTGTACACGGTGCGAGTCTTGGGGTCGATGGGCGCGCCCAGAAGCGACTGACCGTCTGCCTCCGGCCACGGCAAGCCGACCATGTCAGCGACGGTTGGAACGATATCGATGGTCTGCCCAAACGAATCGTTGACCTCGGGGCTGGTCTGCCTTGGCGCTTTGATAAAGACTGGCACCCGGTACAGGGCGGCGTGGTTCCCGTCTGAGTACTCCCTGAAGCCCTCGCCAGATTCGAACCCAGCGCCGTGGTCGGCGGTCACGGTGATCAGGGCATCGTCAAACCGTCCGGTCGAGTCCAGCTTGTCGAGCGCGTCACCGAGCAGCCGATCGGCGTACTGCAATTGCATGAGGTAGCGCTGGTAAGCGGCCTGTACCTGATCGTCAGAGTTTTCGAGCCAGAACAGGCCCCGCAGACCCGGGATATCCCCCGCCCGAGAATAGAGGTGTCCAGCGGGGTCGTATTCCCACGGTTGGTGCGGGAGAGCCGAGTGCACGAAGTAGAGAGACGGCGTATCGCCCGGTTTGATCGCGCTCACGAACTCGTTGAAGCGGGTGGTCCGGTTGCCGAATTTGGACACCCCACTCCCCTCGACGATCTGTTCTTCGCCGAGGATCGAAGTCCGTGGATCAGCCGACGGGCTTCCGGCAAACGAACTCCAGGTTCGATCGATTGAGGGAAGGTTCTTTTCCCAATCCCTCGGATAGATGAGGTGGCGGTACACGATGCCCGTGTCTTCGAGGAACAGATCGACGTCTTCCGCTGATGCATCCGGACACAGAGTTGTGCCGCACAGGTCGGTCAGTTGCTCGAACCCGAAGACGTTGTAGTTGCCCCCGAACACGGTGAAAAGGTTCTGTGGGTAGGTGGCTTGTACGGGTGCACGGCTGAAGTTCGGGTAGTCGCCGCTCAGGATGGCAGGCACCGCCTGGGCGGTTTCGGTATGCACCGAGATGACGTTCTTGAACCAAGTCGACGTGCCCGCAAGGCGTGCGAAGTTCGGGAACATCGTCGCGTCGACGTTGCCAGCTTCGTCTAGCAAAGAGACGAGCGGCAGCTCGTCAAAGACGATCACGACGACGTCATTCTTGGCGGTGTAGCCCGCAATCGGCTCAATCGCGACCTGCTTTGCCGACAGCAAATCAGAGATACCCGGCTGGCTGAAAAAGAGGAACAACAAAATGACGCTGAGCGCGCTGATTGCTGTGACCGCTCGGCGTAACGCTGCAAAGTCGCTGAACAAGACCAGCGCCACGACGGTGAGTAGACCGCACAGGGCGAGGGTCACCAACGCAGGTGTCGGAAGGGACTGGAAGAACCCGGCCCACAGCAAAAAGATCAACGCTGCGAGAACCGCAAGGAAGACCAGTCGATCCGCCTTCGCCGAAAAACGACGGATCACCCATCGGAGCATGGCGATGGCCGCGGGGACCAGGAAGATCAGAGCGACGACCCAGATGATCAGGACCGAGCCGTCAACGCCGTGCGCGGTGAAGTAGGTGGGTTGATCGCGCAACAACATGAGCAGCGGAGCAGCAACCGCGGCAGACCAGAGCGCCAAAATCTGCAACGACGAGACAAACCAATTCGCCCCGAGCGCAGGCGCCGACGCTGTTTCTCGTCCGCTCACAGGTTCGCCCGCTGACGGATCTAAGCCAACGGGGTTCCCGGCAGGGCCTTCGGCCGGTACCGACTCCGCGGGCGCGGCGTTGTCGCGGAGATTTGAGTTTGTCGTCTGCTCGACCGCTTCGACAGCGTTTTCCGTACTCGGCGGAGTGTCTGGGTGAACGTCTTCCGCCGGGTCGCCTGGTGATCCCTCGGGCGAACTGCTGGTGTCAGAGAGCGCTTCGGTCTCCGACTGGCCGTCCTGAGAGGGAGGGGACGTTTCGTCATCCACAGTCATGCACCCCACAACTTCTTCAAACTGGTCACGATGGACCGGCAAACCAGCCCGGCACCCTACCGCTGATCTGGCGTTGAAATGGGTACGCGGCAGCGGCCTGCACAGGCGTTGAGACACCGCCCGACCCGCGGTCACCTAGCATCGCAGGCATGGAATCTGAGATTCGCCGATGGATGGGGCAGCCAAGCACGGATGCTGACCTGATCCCCGCCGCAACCGTGATCCCCCTACGCGACGGACCGCAAGGCTTAGAAGTGTTGCTGCTTCGCCGCGATCGGTCATTGTCCTTTGCGAGCGGCATGTGGGTGTTCCCCGGAGGACGCATCGATCCCGAAGATCGTCTTTCGGTGGACGAGCCCGAACTCGAGGTCGCCAGGCGGGCTGCCTGCCGCGAAGCGCGCGAAGAAGCGAATATCGCGTGCTCGATTGACGAGATGCTGCTGTTTTCGCATTGGACGCCACCACAGATGGCGGCGAAGCGTTTCTCGACGTGGTTCTTTGCGACCACTATCCAGAATGCTGAAGTCGAAATCGACGACGGCGAGATCCGGGCACACCGATGGTTCCGCCCGGCGGACGCAATGTCGTCGCGCGACGCCGGCGAGATCGAACTCGCTCCCCCAACTTTCATGACACTGTTCCGCTTAGCGGCGTGGTCCAACGTGACATCAGCGCTGGAAGCGATTGCAAATGAGCCGATCGAGTTCTTCCAAACCAAGATCACAAGCTTGGACGACGACCTCATCGCCATGTACCACGGCGACGCAGGCTACGAGGACGAGGATCCGGCGGCCGACGGCGCTCGCCATCGGCTCGTCATGGCCAAGACAGGCTGGGTGTACGAGCGAACCGAGCTCCCCTCGGCTCAGCGCAGCTGACTTCACTTCAGCATTGCGTGAGCATTGTCTGCGCGCGCTCAGCGTTTGATCAGACATTGATAAATATTCGCTAGATAGTTCAAGGCCTAGAGAAGCAGGCCGAAACCCCTTGTGCAATATCCACACCCTTAGGGAATGCGACATCGCGTCACTCACCGTGCGCATTCGTTCCCCTGGGGCCTGCACAAGGGGCAACTTTCGGTGTTTCAGCTCTCTCACAGATTGGGGCGCAAGCCGGTCGCGATCTCCATATCGATCGCGCTCGCGGCCGCACTTCTGACGATCCTGATTGGCCAACAGCGCGTTAAAGCCGCAGGCGCCTGGCCACCACCCGCTGATGCGGCCTGGCATATCGCGCTGCAGGGCGACCCCGGCGGGGTCATCCCCGGCGTTTCCGTGTATGAAGTCGACCTCTTTGACGTCTCAGCTGACCAGATCAATGCGCGCCGAAACGCTGGCGCGACCGTGATCTGTTACTTCTCGGGCGGCACCCACGAAGACTGGCGCTCAGACGCCAATCAATTCCCTGCCGACGCGGTGGGCAATGCCCTCGGCGACTGGCCGGGTGAGCGTTGGCTGGACATCTCGAACCTCGATGCGGTCGGACCAGTCATGGCCAACCGCATCGCGCTCGCAGCGGACAAGGGCTGTGATGCCGTTGACCCAGACAACGTTGATTCGTTTACCCACAACACAGGCTTCGACCTCACCGCCGAGGAACAGATCCGCTACGTGCGTTACCTCGCCGACACGGCTCACAACGCTGGCTTGATGATCGGGCTGAAGAACGCGCTGTCCATCGCTCCCGAACTGGCTGGTGACGTCGACTTCTCCATCAACGAAAGCTGCCAACTGTGGAATGAGTGCGGCATGCTCAAGCCTTTTGCGGAGCTCGGCAAGCCGATCTTCGCGATCAGCTACGCCGGCGACTCAGCCTGCTCGATGACCTGGAGCGTGCCGGTACACCTCGTCATCAAGGAGCGCTCGCTGTTTGCCGACCCATGGAAGGCCTGCACGCCGCCAACCGACTTCGCCGGTCCGGTCACAGCTCCGGAACCGGTCATTGCGATCGAACCGCCGATCTACGAAGTTCCCACGACCGTCGCCGAGGTAACCCAGACCACGGTCGTTGATCCGCCGTCGCCTGGAGTCAGCACTCCAGAGGTCGGCATCACCGCACTGCCGGGTGTCTCGACAGATGGCACTCCGGTTCCAGGGGTTGAGGAAATCGCGACGCCGGTCATGGAAGACGAGATCGGACCCGGCAACGAGGTCACCGTCGAAACAAGCACGGTTGAGCTCGTCACTCCAGACGTGCCAGAGGTCACCGTCATCGACGACACTGAAGCACCCGTCATGGAAGACGAAGTCGCTCCCGACACCGAAGTGACCGTCGAAACAAGCACCGTCGAAACGACCGACACCGACCCGCAAGACGTCACCGTCATCGACGACACCGAAGCACCCGTCATGGAAGACGAAGTCGCTCCCGACACCGAAGTGACGACCGAAACCGACACCGTCGAGGACGTTACATCGACCACCGTTGCTGAGGACTCGGCCGAAGAGCCTGTCGTGCCGCCGATGGAAGACAACCAGTCCGAAACAACCGAAGACACTGTCGTGACGAGTTCACCGGTAGTTCCCAAATGGCAGGCAGCCGCTCAACATTTGGCACAGAAGTTCACCGATGCGGTCCTGGCCCGGTTCACCCCCGAAAAGATTGGTGAGATGCAGGCCAACCAGTCCGCTCAGATTGCAACCATCATCAAAGCGATCCGAGGATTCCTCGCCGCTTGGGTTGGGATGTGGCTGGAAGTGCTGACGGCACCTCGCCGCTAACACTGGAGCGCTACTGCGCCATTTGCGACTAGGTCCGGGGGTCGGGATCCTTGGGAAGCCTCAACGGTTTCGCCATGAGATCTCGCTCCCGGGCCATCGCCGCGAGGCGGCCCGCTCGCCGGGCTTCAGTCCACCGACCTTGCGCTCGGCCACGGGAATCAACGGCCCGGGAACGAAGGTCGAAGCGGCCCGACAACGCCTTGAACCGTTTTGCCAGCGCCGCAACCGCATAACTGCCGGTCAAGACGCCGATGCCAAACCAGCGTGTTCGTTTCATCGAAGGACTCCCCCGTCACCTGCGGAAACCTCGCCACCGCTTTCGGCTTCAGCCGTCGGCATGAGAACCTGAGCCATTGCGAAGGACCTGGCCCGTGCGGCGAACGCCCGACACCCACGACAGCAGTCGAACAAGTGCGGGGGTTGGCTCATCAGACGGAGGCAGCTCACCGTAGACCAGCAGGTGCCTCACGTCTTCTACCTTGACGTGTGACTCATCCAAGCGTTCACCGACGGCCGCGGTCAGGCGCTGCTGATCCGCCACCCGTGCCTCGATCTCATCGAGCCGGCGGAGCACCACGCCAAGTGATGCGTTCAGCCTGATTCCAACCCAGATGAGCATCGCCAAGATCGCGACCAGGACAACGATGATCACAGCGGTCATGGTCGGTCACCTTCGATCCGCCACCAATCCACCTTGGCCCGAGCCTCGGCACCGTGACTGGTCGGCCGGTAGAACTTTTGGTTCTTCACCTCTTGGGGCAGATAGTCCTGGGCGACCCAACCGGTTGGGTCGTCGTGCGGGTATTTGTAGCCCTGCCCATGGCCGGCACGTTTGGATGCCGAACTCGAGCCGTCCCGCAGCGGGAGTGGAACATCGATGTTCGGCGATTGGCGCACTGCCTCTTGCGCCTCGCCAAGAGCGACGTAGGCGCGGTTCGATTTTGGGGCTCGAGACAAGTACACGGTCGCATGCGCCAGATTGATCCGCGCCTCGGGAAGGCCTATTCGTTCAACAGCATTGAACGCCGCGTCCGCCACGAGCAAGCCCCTCGAATCGGCCATCCCGACGTCTTCGCTGGCACTGATGACCAGGCGTCGAGCGATGAACCGAGGGTCCTCCCCCGCTTCGAGCATCGTCGCGAGCCAGTAGAGGGCGGCGTCGGTGTCGCTGCCGCGAATCGATTTGATGAACGCCGAAATGACGTCGTAATGCGCATCGGGGCCATAACGCTGCGGCCGCGTTTCCAAAGCGGCCTCGACATCATCGACGGTCACCTCGGCGCGTCCGTTTCCTGCAGCTAGATGGGAGGAGGTTTCATACGCGTGAAGTGCACTTCGAGCATCCCCACCGGTGGCATCGATCAGAAAGCCGCGGGCGTCTTCGCTGACCGGTACACCCAGTAGTTCGATCCCACGGTCAAGCAACACCGAGACCGCCTCCGCGGTCAGGGGACGGAACTGAAACAGCAACGACCTCGACAACAGGGCGGCGTTCAGACTGAACGATGGGTTCTCCGTGGTCGCTCCCACCAACGTGATCACCCCAGATTCGACGTGGGGCAACAGGGCGTCTTGTTGGGAGCGGTTGAACCGGTGGATCTCGTCTAAGAACAAGAGAGTGCGTTGGCCCTGTTCCCCAAGTCGGCGCTTCGCTGCAGCTACCTCGGCACGAACCTCTGCCACCCCGGTTGTCACCGCCGACAAGGCAACGAACGCGAACGACGATTCCTTGGCAATGAGCTGGGCGACGGAAGTTTTGCCCGTCCCCGGCGGCCCCCAAAACACCACCGAAGTCATCGCGTCGCGCTTGACCAACACCGCCAGCGGGCGCCCTGGCGCGAGAAGATGGTCTTGCCCGACGACATCGTCGAGGCTTTTCGGGCGGAGCCTCGCTGCGAGCGGAGCATTCTCAGCAGCGACCACCTCAGCAGATTCGGTAAAGAGGTCCACGGCGCTTGGCATCGTACCGGTCCGGTTGATGCCTCAGGGGAGACATCAGGAATTGGTGGGCTTTGGCACCGAGATTCGCAGCCCCAGATCCACGAGTTGACCTGCGTCGACGGGTCCGGGCGCCCCGGTCAACGGGTCGGCCCCGGACTGGGTCTTGGGGAACGCAATCACTTCACGCAACGACTGTTCATCGCAGAGGATCATCACGAGCCGATCGACGCCAAATGCAAAACCAGCATGAGGAGGAGCACCGAATCTGAAGGCCTGAAGTAGGAATCCAAAACGCTCTTCGGCACGCTCCTCGTCGATTCCTAGAACGGAGAAGATCTCCGCCTGAAGGTCGGGACGATGGATACGAACCGACCCTGATCCGAGCTCGACCCCGTTCAACACCAGGTCGTAGGCGAGCGACCGAACGCGCAGGGGATCGCTGCGCAAGAAGTCGATGTCATCCGGATGCGGCATGGTGAAGGGGTGATGCGCCGGCACCGGGTCGCCCTCCGCCTCGGGCTCAAAAAGCGGAAAGTCGGTCACCCACAAGAAGTTGAGTCCCTGGCCAAGGCTTTCGGGGCGAAGGCCGCGTTCGGCTGCGATCTCCAACCTCAATTGACCGAGCACGGTCTGACACTTCAAAGCGCGGCTATCGGCAACCAACAACATGAGGTCTCCGCTTGCGGCCCCCAAACTTTCAGTCAGCGCCGATAGTTCGGCCTCGGTGCAGAACTTCGCCACCGGGGACTCAACCCCGTCCGAGGTAACGCGCATCCATACCAACCCCGCGGCCCCGAGTGCTTTGGCCCGATCGGTCCACGCGTCGAGTCGGCTCCGTGTTGCATCGCCCGCACTGGGGACGCAGATGCCGAACACCGAATTCCCAGCGAACGCGCGGAACTCGCTCCCAGCGAACACACCGGTCACATCATTGAGCTCGCACCCAAAACGCGTGTCCGGCTTGTCGGTGCCGTAGCGCTGCATGGCTTCGGCCCATGTCATCGATGGGATCGGACCGATATCGGTGCCCGCTACGTTTGCTACGACACGTTGCACCGCGACCGTGACGATTTCGCGAATGTCGGTGTCGTCGACAAACGACGCTTCCATGTCGAGCTGGGTAAATTCGGGCTGGCGGTCGGCTCGGAGGTCTTCGTCTCGCCAGCAATGGGCGATCTGGTAGTAGCGGTCGAGTCCGCCGACCATCAGCAGCTGCTTGAACAATTGCGGCGACTGCGGGAGCGCGTAGAACGAACCGGGTTGTGTGCGGCTTGGGACCAGGTAGTCGCGAGCGCCTTCGGGGGTCGACAACGTCAACGTTGGCGTCTCAACTTCGACAAAGTTCTGCGCATCGAATGCCTGGCGAATGGCGCGCACCGTCTCGGCACGAACCCGAAGGTTCCGGGTCATTCGGGGCTTTCTCAGATCGAGGTAGCGGTACTTGAGGCGCAGCGCTTCGTCCACTCCGTGGTGGGTTTCGTCCAGTGGGAACGGAAGCGGCTCGGATTTGTTGAGCACCACCAACGAACCAGCGGCCACTTCCACACGCCCGGTCGGAAGGTCTTCGTTCACGGTCCCCTCTGGACGGGCAGAGACCACGCCGGTGACCTGGATCACATACTCGGCGCGAACATCGTGCGCGACTTCACAGCCAGCAGCGGCGGGGTCGGCGACGACCTGGGCGATTCCGCTCGCGTCTCGCAGATCTAGAAACACGATGCCGCCATGATCACGACGATTCGCGACCCATCCGCACAGCGTGACTTCTTCGCCGATTGCGGCGTTGGCGATTCCGGCCGCGACCATCGTCCTCATACTCATGTAACCAGGTCCTTCGAATGAAAGTTTGGGATCAAGTTCATTTAGTCGGGTGTTCTCACCAAGACCGAGTACACGGCGAGCTTCCCGGTGCTTCGCCGTCGGAGGGTTCCGCGGCGCTCGTCTTTAGCGGCCTTGCTCCACCAGCGTGGCGACGTCGCCGATCGCGACCTCGGTCTGTTCTCCTGAATGCAGGTCCTTGAGCTGCACGGTGCCGGCCTGGACTTCGCGGTCCCCGATGAGGACAGCGAACCGAGCATTGAATCGGTCCGCGGCCTTCCACTGTGCCTTGACCGATCGACCGTCATAGGTGTGTTCGACGCTCAAACCGGCACGGCGCAGCTCGGCAGAGATTGTGAGCGCCGATGGAACCGCTTGGGGGTCGGCATCTTTACGTAGATCGATACAGAAGACGTCGATGGACGCGGCGTCACTTTGTTCCTTGCCGAGCGCCAGGAGCAGTCGTTCGACTCCGATACCAAAGCCAATCCCGGGTTCATCTGGTCCCCCCATACTGGCGGTCAGCCCGTCGTACCTGCCGCCCCCACCGACCGCGTTCTGCGCGGCGTCAAGGGTCGTGGCGGAAAACTCAAACGTGGTCCGCATGTAGTAGTCGAGGCCCCGGACCAACGTGTCGTCGAGGGAAAACGGAATACCCAAATGCGTCAGCCCGCCCTGGACCGCTTCGAAGTGAGCCGCGGCAGCGGGCCCCAAATAGTCCTTGAGCTTCGGCGCATCGGTCATGATCCCGCGATCGCCTGCGGCTTTCGCATCGAACAGCCGCAGGGGGTTTACCTCGGCCCGTCGCTGACTCTCTTCGGTCAAGTCGCCGAGCCGCGGAGCGAGGAACGCTCTGAGCGCTGTGCGATAAGCAGCTCGGTCGTCGGGATCTCCGAGTGAATTGATCCGGAGCGCCACCCCGTCAAGGCCGACCGACGCATAGAAATCCCACGCCATGGCGATGATCTCGATATCGAGCCACGGATCCGATGTGCCGATTGCCTCTACGCCCAATTGGTGGTGCTGCCGGTAGCGACCCTTTTGAGGTCGCTCGTAACGGAAGTTGGGCGAGAAGTACCAGACCTTCCACGGTGTCGGCGGTCGATGTTCGACAAAGGCTCGGACGACCGGGGCCGTCCCCTCGGGGCGTAGCGCTAGCTCACGCCCGCCGCGATCGGTGAATTGGTAGATCTCTTTGGTGACCACATCGGTGGACTCACCTGCGCGAGATATCACTTCGAGATGTTCAAAGACCGGCGTGAGCAGCCGAGCAAAGCCCCATCGCGACACCAGGCTCGAAAAGGTGCCGACAAGCCGGTCCCACTCCGCTGATTCTGGCGGCAGGACGTCGCGGGTTCCGATAGGCGAACGGAACTGTTGTGATTGTTGGCCGCTGGCTGACACGCCGGTGAATCCTATGCGTCAGCGCTGTCCGCGCCCTGTTTTGTTAGCACCTGTGGACTGGTGAGCGACGGTGTTGTCAATCGTAGAGTTCGATCCGTTGGTTGCGCTGGCGTCCCCACCACCCGTCCGATCACCAGAAGCGCCCGGTGTGGAACGGTGAGGGGTCTCCCTGCTGAGCCCCAGGATGGTGGGCCCGTAAGTTTGTGCAAACCAGACGGTGGCGTCTTCGCTCAAGTGCATTCCGTCTGGACGGGCGTTCTCCATCCCACCGAGCTCGCTGGTGAACTGGCCATCGGGGCATAGGGCGGATTCAGAGTCAAAAAATTGGACGTCTTCGTTGCGCTCCAAAAACGCAGGTATCACCTGGGTGTTGAAAGTCGAGATATCGGTGGTGTCGACCGAAAACATTCGAGCGGCACCATCACCCATACACGGGGCATTGAACCAGACGACGTGAGCACCGATGTCCCGGAACCGTTTCAGCCACTGCTCGTAGACGGAAATCATGCCGAGGTCATACAACGCGTCTCCCGGACGGGTCCGGATGCCCTCGACTTCCTGGGCGACCAACTCAGAACTCGAATTGATGACGACGACAACATCTGGCTTGACCGCGTTCAACCGGTCGATCAGGGTTTGGGTCAGGCCTTCACACCCCGCGTCGGTGTCGCGGTACGCCATCGCAAAGAACCCACATCCGGCGCGGGTCGAGTCCCAAATTGCAACTTCATCCAGGTCGGTTTGCGTCTCGGTCCACCGCTGTAGCCCCTCGGCGACTCCGCCCCCCATCGAGTCGCCCATCACCATGACGGTCAAGTTTTCTTCGTCGAGGCGTGCGGTGATGGCTTCGTTCGCCACCGACGCGGACGTCTCGTCGTCGGGCAGTTCGACGGTCTGAAGCTCGGGTGTGTCAATCGACACGTCGAAGGTACCTTCGATGGCTGCAACCTCAAGGGGCACCAGATCAAGTTCGACGGTTCGCATCAGGTTCCGCTTCGTCAGCGTCGCCGCCACAACAGGAGTGCCGGACGCCGACAGCGCGTCAACGCCATCGCGCAACCGAGCCGAAAACCAGTCGCGATCGGCGTCTGGCGGAGCGCCCACTTGACTCAATAGGTCTGGTGCAGCATCGAAGTCGCGTGCGAGTAACAACACAGCATCGACGCGCTTGTCTGCGACCAGGTGGGGCCAACGCTCCCACCACGGCCCGCAGGATTCACGCACCTCGCCATCGCACCAGAAATCTCCACCATCCAGATAGTCGATCGGCCCGTCGAAGGGACTCTGCAGGAGCTCATCCTTGACAGGGTCGCCCGGTCCGAGCGAGATCACGAGGACTCTGTCGCGGCGCTCGACCTTCGTCGTTGGCACAGTAACCGATAGTTCGTCCTGACTGGCACCCAGCGCGATCCGAGACGACGTGAGGTCGGCGGGACCGAAGGTCGGGAACGGGATCACCAAAGCAGCAAGCACGCAGACAGCGATTGCACCAGGCACAAACCGCAAGAAGTCGATCGATGGCAGTGCTCGACGGGTACGGATCGGTTGTTCCACGAGCACGTACATCGCAGCGGCGGACGGGATGACGACCGCTAACCGGATCGCGAACAGCTCCCAACCAGTCGCGCTAGTCACATCAGAATCGATCCACATGAACAGCGGGAAGTGGAGCAAGTAGATGCCGTAGGAACGTTGCCCGAACCACACCGGAATTGCCCAGCGAAATGGCGCAAGCACGCTCAGGCCTGCGACCTCGGCCAGCACCATCGCCATCGTGGCAATACCGGTCAGGGCCAGTCCGCCCCGATAGACGAACGCCACGTCGGAAGGGACGCTGGACATAAAGGTGATCCAGACGACCGCTCCGATACCAGCGACAACCGCTAGCGGTCGTTTCCATTTGTCGAGTAGGGCACGCCGACCGGTGATCGCACACGCCAGACCCACCCCCATCAAGATCTCTGCAGCGCGGGTATCGGTGCCCAGATAGGCACGTTCCGGGCCCCACAGCTGATAGGCAACCGCCGTCCAGATCGCGCTCGCCAACGCGACCAGCCACACTCCGCTGGCCAGGTTTCGGCGACCGCGACGAACGCATGCGAAGACGAGCACGGCCACAAAGGGAAAGATCAAATAGAACTGTTCTTCGATAGAAAGTGACCAAAAGTGCTCAAGCGGGCTCGATTCAACGAACCCATCGAAGTAGGCGTTGCCGGACAAATAGGCACGCCAGTTGGCCCAATAGGTGGCTGAGGCGACCAGGTCCCAGGACAAGCGGTCGCGCTGCGCGGCATCGGCCGCGACGACCCCAAAGACCATCACCAGGATCAGTGTGACGACGGCGGCGGGCAGCAGCCGCCGAGCCCTGCGTTCGAGGAACTTCGAAATGGAGAGTCCGCCCGACCTGCCCCACTCCCGGAGCGCGAGCCAGGTCACCAAGAACCCGGACAGGGTAAAGAACATCGAGACGGCGAGGAACCCGCCTTTGGCCCATCCAAAGCCGTGGTGATACGCCATGACGAACACCACACCGAGACCGCGCATGCCATCGAGCGCGGGAAGGTGTCCTCCCTCGTCGGCGGCGAGTTCGGCACGAAGCTCTGCGCGGGTGTCCGTGTTTACGGGGTCAGCCTGCAGAGACATGAACGGATCGCGTCACCTCATATACCTGGTCCAAGCCCCTGACCTCGTCCATCACTCCATCGAGCAGTTCCATGTCCCCAAGCTCGATCTCGAAATACAACGTCGCAATACCCTCATCATCGGTCCGCGTAGAGGCCGAGATGATGTTCGCGTTCTGACGTGACAGCGCGTCGGCAACCTCCGTCAGAAGTCGCGGTCGGTCAATAGCTTCGACCCGAATGCTGACGACGAAGAGTCCCCCTTCGTCTGTTGCCCACTGCGCCGGATACGCCCGTTCACCGTCCGGGTTGCTGCGGGCAAGATTCGCACAATCTGACCGATGGATCGAAACTCCTCGTCCCAGAGTCACATACCCGGTGATGTCATCCCCCGTTACCGGGTTGCAGCAGCGAGCGAATCGGTACTCGATACCGTCGAGGCCTTCGACCTTCGGGCCGTCCTGGCCGCCTGCTTGCCGGGCCGACGGTCGGCGATGCGGCGAGGACGAAGGCCGGGTCGGCGCAGGCTCTGTCAGTCCGAGAACTTTGCGGGCTCGCTGAACCACGGACTGGGTGGTGAGGTGCCCCTCCGCAACGGCGATGAACAACGCGTCGCCGTCGTGATAGTTGAGCTGACCGGCGACTTCGTTGATCAGGTTTGTAGAAACAATCTTCTGAGCGGGAAGGTCGACCCGTCGGAACGCTTTGACCAGCATGGCGGCGCCGCGTTCGATCTTGTCGTCACGCTCTTCTTTAGAGAACCAATGCCGAATCTTTGCCTTCGCCTTTGGCGTTCGGACGAACCTCAGCCAGTCCCGTGACGGTCCGCCTTCTCCCCCACGGCGGGTAAAGATCTCGACCTGATCGCCGCTTTGCAGCACCGTGCGGAGCGTTGCGATCTTGCCGTTGATGCGTGCGCCGACGCAGCGATGCCCGATCTCGGTATGGACTGCGTAAGCAAAATCGACCGCCGTCGAACCGGCAGGCAGTGTGTGCACGTCGCCTTTCGGCGTGATGACAAACACCTCTTCGTCGTCGACGAGTTCGGTCTTAAGCACGGCCATGAATGCCGTCGGATCGTCCTCGTTCTGGTGCCAGTCCAAGATGCGTTGCATCCAGGCTGCCTCGTCAACCTTGCTCGGCCCGGCGTCGGCCTTGTACGCCCAGTGAGCCGCGATGCCCTTTTCGGCGCGGGCGTGCATTTCGCCGGTCCGAATCTGAATCTCGATCGGTTTGCCGGAGCTGTCGACCACGGCGGTGTGGAGCGACTGGTACAGATTGAACTTGGGATCGGCGATGTAGTCCTTAAAACGCCCCGGCACGGGCCGCCAGTACGCGTGGATGCATCCGAGCGCCGCGTAGCAATCGCGAACGTTCTCGGTGATGATTCGAATACCGACCAGGTCGTAAATCTCTTCGAACCGCTTGCCCTTGGTCCGCATCTTTTCGTAGATCGACCAAACATTTTTCGGCCGACCCGTCACCTCAGCCCGAATGTTGAGTTCGCCCAGGCGGTCCTCGACACTCGAAATGATGCTCCGCAATGTTTGTTCGCGTTGCGGTCGGCGCATCATGACCAACTGGTCGACCTCGGCGTAGCGAGCAGGATGCAGGGTGGCGAAACACAAATCCTCGAGCTGCCAGCGGACATCTTGTATCCCGAACCGGTTGGCCAGGGGCGCATAGACCGTCATGGTTTCGGTCGCGATCTGGCGGCGTTTGGCTTCGGGGAGTGCGCCGAGTGTCCGCATGTTGTGCAGGCGGTCACAGAGTTTGATGACCAGGACCCGGACGTCACGAGCCATTGCCACGACCATCTTTCGAATGGTCGCACTCTGTTGGTCTTCTTTGGTCTTGAACCTGAGCCGGTCCAACTTGGTGAGGCCGTCGACGAGGTGTCCGACGTCATCACCGAACCCGTCGTGGATGTCTTGGCTGGTCAGCGTCGTATCTTCGACCGTGTCGTGCAACATCGCGGCGATGATCGCCTCGGCATCCAAGCCGAGTTTGGCGACGATGTGCGCCACTTCCACCGGGTGAGAGATATAGGACGCCCCGGTACGCCGAACCTGTCGCCGATGAGCCTCATCAGCGACGCGAAACGAACGCTCGATGTCGCTGGTGTCTTGGCGCGGGTGATGCGACAAGAACTCGGTGAGGACCGGCGCTATTCGCGCGTCGACGTAATGGCGTCGCCAAGGGAAGAACCCGCCGCGAAGTTCGGTGCGCTGGTCGAGACTCACCTAGCAAGGTTACGCCAGATTGCGATCTGGCAGCGTCACGTCTATTTGCGCTTCTGGGCTTTCTGCCGTGCCTGTTGCTTCTTGGTCAGGCCTCGTGCGGGAACGCTCCCGGTCGCGGCCGTACCCGCGGTTGCCGAAGAAGCTGGGTCTTGTCCCCCTGCCGGTTTCTTCCCGGGCGCAGCAGTCGTGCCTACCCCGGCCACCTCAGCGCGCTTCGCCGCTTCTTGCCACCGAGGCTCGCGGTTCTTCAACCAATCGAGCACCGGTGTGGCGACCATCAGCGAGGAATAGGTCCCGGCCATCATGCCGACGAACAGGGCGATACCAAAGTCTCGAATCGCCACGGCGCCGAGAACGTAGGAACCGATGACCAACATCGAAATCACCGGCAACAGCGAGGTGATGGAGGTGTTCAACGAACGCAAGAGAACACCGTTAACACTCGAGTTGACCAAAGCGTCGTAGGTGACACGAGAGTTCACCCCTGCGTTTGCTTCCTCGGTCCTGATCTTGTCGAAAACCACGACCGTGTCGTAGAGCGAATAACCCAAGATCGTAAGAACAGCAACAATGGTCGCTGGCGAGACTTCGAACTGGAACAGCGAATACACGCCGATTGTCAACGCCAAGTCGTGGCCCAGCGAAGCGAACGCCGCCACCGCCATCTTGGGCTCGAACCGAAACGCGATGTAGATCCCCACTGCGATGAGGAATGCAACAAACGCGTTCCGCGACTGTCTCGTCACCTCGTCACCCCAGGTGGGACCAACGTCGCTCACGCTGATGTCCTCTGCGGAAACACCGGCGTACTCGGCCAACCCTGCGGTAACGATCGCTTGAGTCTCGTCGCTAACACTGCCGCTGCGGACGCGAACACCGTCTTGGCCGAGGACCGTAACCTGCGGCGCCTCGAGGCCCGCATCTTCGGCGATCTTTCGGACATCCGCCGTGTTGGCCTTGTTCGCCCCTGTCACCGTCCAGGCGGTCCCGCCGGTGAAGTCAATGCCAAGGTTGAGCTGGCGAACACCAAGGATCACCAAGCTCACGACGACGATACCGGCAGCGATCGCCAGGAGCCGATTGGTCATACCCGCGAAATCGAAGTGCGTATCGTCACGATAGATGTCTGAGACGGTCTTTCGGAAGCTCATTGGGCGACCTCCTCAGCTGCCTCGGGAGTATTTCGGAGCAACGCTCGTTCAACACTGAAACGCGGGTTGTTGGCCCAGCGAGGGGAGCCAGCGAGGATCTGCACCAAGGGATGCATGATCGTGTAGCTGAAGAACAGGTCGAGCAACGTCGCTAGCCCCAGATAGAAGGCAAAACCCCTGACCGAACCAGCGGCCAATATGTACAAGAAGAAGGCGCCCAGGAGCGAGACCGTGTCCGCAGCGATGATCGTGCGAAACGCGCTCTTGAACCCGCGGTTGACCGCAGATCTGGCCGTCCGCCCCGCGAGCACGTCTTCTCGCAGGCGTTCGAAGTACACGATGTTTGAGTCAACACCCATGCCGATCGACACGATCAAACCAGTGACACCGGCGATGGTCAGACTCAAACCGACGTACTCACCCAGGAGCGACACCACTGCGTAGAGGCCTCCAGCGGTGAGCGTCAGGGTCATCAGCACCACGACGCCAAGGATCCGGTACAGCCAGAAGATGTAGGCCATAACGAGGATCAGGCCAATCAGACCGGAGATCATCCCGGCCTGGAGCTGGTCGGCGCCAAGGGTTGGGCTGACGTCTTCGGTCGTAAGTGCGACAAGTGAAACCGGCAGGGCCCCATAGCGGAGCGCCAATGCCAGGTCTTTGGCCTCGGACCCGCTGAAGCTTCCCGTGATGATTGCTTCACCGCCGGTGATCGGCGTGTTCACGTTGGGTGCTGACTGCACCCGGTCATCCAGGGTGATGGCGAGGCGCTGGTTGACGTACTTGGTCGTCAAGTCGGCCCACTGCTTGGTGCCTTCGCCGTCGAAGGAGATTGACACGTACCAATCATTCGGGTTGCCGCCCGCTGCACCGTCGACGTTCGACTCTGCCTTGGCCTTCTGAACGCCCTCGCCGGTCATTTCGGACGGTCCGAGCAGGTACACGGTCTGGAGGTTGGCGTCTGTCTCGGCGTCGTCTGGACTCATGCCAGCGAGAACCACGTACGCTTCCTGATTCGATGTGTCACCAAATCGGATCGTCTCGCCCGACGCCTCCAGCGAAGCAAGCCCTTGGAGGGCTTCGGGGGAAAGCTTGGTGAGCTCTTCAATCGACATCGTCGTCGATGTCGTCGCTGCGTCGTCCACGATCGTCGTCGATGTGACTGCCGCGTCGTCTGAAGCTGCGACCGTCGTCGATGTCTCCTCCGCAGATCCGCTGGCGGTCGTGGTCGGAGTCACCGCCTGGCGCCCCGGTTCGAACGACATCAACCCAACCTCATAGCCGGGCGGTCCAGCGAGCCCTTGTTCGTCAGGACTAGCGCCGTTCTCAGCAGTCGTCGTCGTCACCGATGGCGTCTCGGTCGTTGTCGTCGGCGTCACCGTTCCCGCAACCGTCGTTTGGGTTGCCGGGTCGCTCGGCTCCGAAGTAACGGTCGTTGGCGTAGCGGCCGCTTCGAAAGCATCGAACTGCTCTTTGTATGCCATCGGGTCGCCGATACCCAACGTCTGGATGACGGGACGGAACTGCAGTTCACCGGTCTGGCCGATAACTGAGCGGGCACGTTCTCGGTCCTCGATTCCCGGCATGTCGACCACGATGGTGTCGCCCTGGCGACTGATCGAGGGTTCCGCAACACCAAGCCCGTCGACGCGGGAACGGATGATGCCAAGCGCGTCGTCAAGCTGCTCAGTCGTCGCAGATCCGCAGTCCCCCGCGTTCGGGTCATCGGGGTCAGGTGCTGGACAAAGCGTCACCGACACGCCGCCGCGGAGGTCAAGACCTAAGTGCGGTGTGAAGCCACCGATGATGCAGATCAACAACAGCACAGCGACCGATGCGATCGACATGGCTAAAACTCTTCGGGCTACCTTCACCGCGACCCTTCCCGTTCCTCGATGTCACGAGGACGTGACTTGTTGCACATCACGCGCAAAACGTAACGATGGTAGTCCCTAACAGCGCTGCGACCCATCTGGGTTTCATTCGCAGCCAAACCGCCGCGGTCGCTGGGAACCTTCCGGCTCAGAGAGCCGGTGCCCCGAGCGCGTTGCGGGGTGGTCGACTCCCCCGCCGGCGCTGACCGGCGTTGGACCGGGACGACTATTCGGACTCGTCGAACAGGCGATGGGCCAGGGACAGATCCGCGTGACGCTCGCCGGGCCGGCTGAGACCGAGGTGTTCAAATGCTGCGTCCGTACCGATCCGCCCACGCGGTGTCCGGCGCAGGTAGCCCATCTGTAACAGGTACGGCTCATAGACATCTTCGACGGTGTCTGATTCTTCGCCGACAGTAACCGCCAACGTCGACAGACCGACCGGGTGACCCGCAAAGGTGTCGCAAAGAGCAGTCAAAATGCGGCGGTCTACCTTGTCCAGGCCGACGCGGTCCACCTCAAAAACATCCAAGCCGCTGCGTGCTGTGGCCTGATCGATCACCCCGCCCGAGCGGACCTGAGCGAAGTCGCGCACCCGACGAAGGAGGCGATTAGCGATTCGCGGAGTTCCCCGTGAGCGACGAGCGATCTCCCAGGCTCCTTTGGCGTCACACGGAACGCCCAAGATTCGGGCGGAGCGTTCAACGATCGCTGCAAGGTCCTCAAAGGTGTAGTAGTCGAGCCGGGCGACAAATCCGAAGCGATCACGCAGCGGGCCAGCCAGCAGGCCAGTTCGTGTGGTAGCGCCGATCATGGTGAACCGGGGTAAGTCGAGACGGATAGTTCTGGCCGAAGGCCCCTTCCCGATCACGATGTCGAGCTGAAAATCTTCCATCGCCGGATACAGCACTTCTTCGACAGCGCGGGGCAACCGGTGGATCTCGTCGATGAAGAGCACATCCCCCGGTCCGAGGTTGGTGAGAATTGCGGCGACGTCACCGGCGCGTTCGAGGGCCGGTCCGCTGGTCACCGACAAGGTCGAACCTTGCTCCTCGGCGACGATCCCGGCCAGGGATGTCTTGCCCAGACCTGGTGGGCCAGCGAACAAGAGATGGTCGACAGCCTCCCCTCGGGCCTGAGACGCCTCGAGCAGAATGCTGAGATGCTCACGGAGCTTCGGCTGTCCGACAAACTCGTCGAGGCGTCGCGGTCGGAGCTGCGGTTCGTCTAGTTCCCCCGGGCCATTGTCGGCCGCGACCAGGCGGTCCTCAGACATCGCCGCCACTCATCCGTTTCAACGCCGTGCGCATCAACGCTTCGATCGGTTCGTTGGGGTCGAGCCCCGCGATGGCCTGAGCGACTTCGGCAGTGTTGTAACCCAAAGATTCGAGCCCCAGTCGGACCTCGGTGAGCGCCGCTGGAGCTCCGCCCAAATCGGCATCCCGGGAGGTGATCTTGCTCTTGAGGTCGACGATGAGGCGCTGCGCAGTGCGCTTGCCGATGCCGGGCACCATGGTGAGCTGCGCCACGTCGTCGTTAACCAGTGCAGCGCGCAGCTGGTCGGGCGTCAGCGAACTCAAGATCGCGAGCGCCAGCTTGGGCCCAACCCCCGACGCGCCGAGCAGGACTCCAAACAGGTCCTTTTCGTCACGGTCGACAAAGCCGTAGAGCGCCTCGATGTCCTCGCGCACGTGATGGTGAATCCACAGACGCTGAGGCTCCGACGTCGCCATGAAGCGAGAGGTCACAAACACCTCGTAGCCGACGTCTCGAACGTCCAGGACGATCGAATCGGAACGCCGATCGATGACCGTCCCAAGAAGAGCGCCGATCATGAGGTCCTCGGCTTAGGGGCCGCGCCGGAAAGCGCCGGACCGCTTCCCATCGTTCGACTGTTATCTGACCGCAGGGTCGCGCGCTGGGTTGCCCCAGATTGTTTCGCCAGCGCTACATCGATCGCTGACTGCAACCCTGCAGCAACCCCCCTCTTGCCCTGGCCGCCGGGCTTCCATCCCTGACCTGGCGGCAGCGTCGAGGAGGACATGACCGCCTGGCCGTGGCACAGCGCAATCGCGATCGCGTCGGCAGCGTCGGGAGGGCTGGGGGTCTCTTGCAGACGGCAGAGCGTTTTGACCATGAACTGCACCTGGGTTTTGTCTGCTGAACCGTCGCCGCAGACCGACCGTTTCACATACGTGGCCGTGTACTCGACAACCGGAATCCCTTTGATCGCGGCGAGTGCCATCACGACACCCGCGGCGTTGGCGACACTGATCCCGGTGGATACGTTCGACGAAAAAAAGACCCGTTCGATCGCCATCGACACCACCCCATGCCGCCCGATCAGTTCTTCGACCTCACGATGGAGCTGGCCGAGCCGGACGGCAAGGTCATCCTGCGGCGATGTCGTCACCACTCCGTACTCGAGAACCGACGGCTGCCGGCCCGGGTTGAGCACGGCAAAGCCACAGCGAGACAGACCAGGATCGATACCGAGCACGAGGCCGGTTGAGCTACCAGCGAACATCGGTTCGATCCTAGGTGATCCTGGGGTGATGTTCGCGTACCCCTGGCCGAGGTCGCTTCGGAAACGGGAGCGGCCAGCTACGCGGTCGCGGCTTCCATGACCTCGTCAGAAGCGTCGAAATTGGCGTACACGTTCTGGACGTCGTCGTGATCTTCCAACGAGTCAAGTAGCCGGAGGACTTTCTTGGCGTCGCTGGGATCGGTCAACTCAACGTTGTTCTGAGCCACTCGCGTCACCTCAACTTGAGCGTTCGCAAAGCCGGCTCCAACCAGTGCCTCGTGAATACCAGGCGCGTCAGACGGGTCGGTCGTGACATGCCACTGGTCGCCGACCCGGACGACGTCTTGGGCACCCGCTTCGAGCGCTGCTTCCATGAGGGCGTCTTCATCCGCTGAACCATCGACCGTGATGATCCCCTGGCGTTCGAACTGCCAGGCAACTGCGCCCGGTTCGGCAAGCGAACCGCCATTGCGGCTGAAGATGTTTTTGATCTCTGCCGCCGCCCGGTTGCGGTTGTCGGTGAGTACCTCGACGAGCATCGCAACACCGGCGGGCGCGTAGCCCTCGTAGGTGATCGCCTCGTAGGTGACGCCTTCGAGTTCGCCGGTCCCTCGCTTGATCGCACGGGTGATGTTCTCGGTCGGCACCGATGCTTCCCGGCATTTTGCAACCATGGTGCGCAGCGTCGGGTTGCCTTCGATGTCGCCTCCGCCCTCTCGGGCCGCGACTTCGACTTGGCGAAGGAGCTTGGCAAAGAGCTTGCCCCGGGCAGCGTCAGCAGCGCCCTTCTTGTGCTTGATCGTTGACCACTTTGAATGTCCGCTCATGAACGCACCTTGTCGAGAAGTCTCCGGTGAACCCGCAAATCTTCGGTCATTTCGGGATGGAAGGTAGCCGCAAGGATAGACCCTTGCTCGACGAGGACCGGATGACCTGAGTACTGCGCAAGTACTTCAACCGGCTCACCCACCGTTTCGATGCGGGGCGCTCGGATGAAAACGGCAGGCATTTCTGGCCGCACCGCCGTCCGGGGATCAAACCGTTCGGCTTCCGACGGTCTTTGCGCTGTGTGCTGCTGGCCCCACTGCGCGGGCTCGAGTTCCAGCGAAGTTTCAAACGACTGATTTTGTCGACCGTAGGCGTTGCGCCGCGTGGTGACGTCGAGCACGTCGAAGGTTTGTTGGTCGGATCGACCGTCTACAACCTCCGAAGAGAGAAGGATCAGGCCAGCGCACGTCCCGAGTACGGGAAGCCCGCTGTCCAACGCTTCGCGAAGCGGGTTAAAGAGGCCGGCCAAGCACAGGAGCTTCGACATCGTTGTCGACTCCCCGCCGGGCAGGATGAGCGCATCGATGCCGCGAAGGTCGTCTGGGACACGGACTTCAACCCCGACAGCGCCGAGGGCAGCCAGCTTTTCGAGATGTGCCGTGACGTTGCCTTGAAGCGCAAGAACGCCGACGGTCGGCGCCACGACTACCAACCGCGCTCGGCAAAGGTCACGTCGAGTCCGCCGATCTCGTCTCCGCGCATCGCCTCCCCAAGACCACGCGACACCCTCACCAGCACATCGGGATCGGTGTAGTGCGCTGTCGCTTCGACGATCGCTGCAGCCATCGTCGAAGGCTGTTCGGATTTAAAGATCCCGCTCCCGACAAAGACCGCTTCTGCGCCCAGTTGCATCACCAAGGATGCATCGGCGGGTGTCGCAATGCCGCCGGCGCAAAACATCGGCACCGGCAACTTGCCGGTCTGAGCGACTTCTTGAACCAGGTCGAGGGGGGCTGCATGTGTCTTGGCGAGTTGGTAGCACTCTTGCGGGCTAGCAGAAGCAAGTTCGCGGATCGAGGACGTGATCGAGCGAAGGTGTCGGACCGCTTCGACGATGTTGCCGGTGCCGGCTTCACCTTTGGAGCGGATCATGCAGGCACCCTCGCCGATCCGACGAAGCGCTTCGCCGAGGTTCGTCGCGCCGCACACGAACGGAGTTTCAAATGCGAACTTATCCACGTGGTGAGCTTCGTCCGCGGGGGTCAACACCTCTGATTCGTCGATGAAGTCGACATTGAGCGCCGCCAACAGCTGGGCCTCGGCGAAATGGCCGATACGACATTTCGCCATGACCGGGATGGTTACCGCCGCTTGAATGCCCTCGATCATCGCTGGATCGCTCATGCGAGCGACGCCACCATCGCGTCGAATATCAGCAGGGACACGTTCGAGCGCCATAACGGCGACGGCACCAGCGTCTTCAGCGATACGCGCCTGGTCTGGTGTGACAACGTCCATGATGACGCCGCCGCGCAGCATCTCTGCGAGACCGCGCTTGACACGTGTTGTACCCGTCACTGCATCCGACACGGTTAAACCTCCGAGATTCGCCAACGCGCCTAGTTCCAACCGATCTTGCCACCGGCATAGATGCCAGACACTGGCAACAAGACCACGTTGGATCGGCCGGGCGTCAATGTGTAGGCGCTGCCATCATCGGCGATGATCTCCCACGGCGCCGTTTCATGCGCCCGGGACCAACGGCCGACAAACACTTTGCCGTCGCGGAACAGCCATGCCGTACCCGATCCCACCGTGTAGGACTGGGGCGACTCAGAGCCTGCGGTGTCGATCACCCCGGTCGGCCCTGTTGCAACGCCGATCACGACCACGTTCTCAAACGCCAACTGAACGCCACCCGAGACCTCCGGGGTGCTGCCGTTGTAGCGGCGGTAGGCCCCCGCCGCTGCGTCATAGCGGAAGTTGCTGGTCTGCGCGTTTGACACCTTGACGCTCACGTTATTTGCGACTTCGCCACCTTTCAGCGCTGCGCTTGAGAACCGGAAAGGTGAACGCGCGGCCTCATCGCTCATCCCGGCGAGAGCTTCGGCGCTCGCCGCCAGGTTGTACGGAGCCTTCCCGGCGACGCGGTAGAGCGCGGACCCTCCGCTCGATTCGTCGACGGCGACGATCGGAACCGAGTTGATGCGCTCCACAAACGGACCTGCCCCGCCCGAATATGCGAAAACGCCGCCAACTGACAGCGCCAAGTCGGGGTCTGGTCCCCGGACCGAACGAACCGGCTGCACGTGGTCGGGCAATGTCGAATTGAACACCGCAGCGAACCGGGTGACGCCACCTTCGACGAGTTCTTCAAAGATGAGGTCGGCGTCTTCGAGGCCGGTCAGGACCCCACGCGCCGACTTGTCGTTGGGAACCTTGATCGTCACAGCCGGCAGGCCGTTGGCACGTCCTCCGGTGAGCGTCCCCTGGCCTGCCGCCTTGACACTTCCACCGTTGGCGCCCTGGCTATCGACGTCGGCGGTGATCGAGGACGGGTCGACATCGCCAGACAGACCATCAGCACGCACGGTGGTAGTTGGCGTCACCACTTGTTGGCCAGGCGGGACCGTCGTGACTCCTGCACCGGCGATTGTACTGGTGCTTTTGGAAAGGTCTTCTGAAGAGTCCCCACCACCGCAAGCGGTCAAGGCGAGTACGCCACTTAATGAGAGGACTGCGAAGGCCTTCGTCGCACGTCGGCGTTGGCTGGAAACTGCCTGAGGAAGCTGCATTGAATTCACGACGGGCAAGCGTAGATATCGCGCTATCCGGGTTCCCCACCGAAGGGGCTTTTTTGTCCAAACACGCTGGGCCGTCAGAACTAGGGCCGATCGAGGAGGTACGCGTCCTCGCACGGCACCAGTAACTCGGGAGGCCGGGTCGGCGGCGGCAAGGTGGTGGTGGTCGGCGGAGGGGTCGGAGCGGTCACTGCCGGGTCCACGGGAGGTGCGTTCGGGTCAACAGGGGGCTGGTTGGGATCGACGGGAACTTGCCCGCTGAACGGGCCCGCGACAGCCCGAGAGAGAACCTCGAGGACCAACGTTTGTGAGTTCCGCGGAGCCAGGTCGACTATCGAGGCGAACCGGACCACAGGAGCGGCGCTACCCGACTCTGAAAACGCTGCGGGCGCCGGAACCGGGGCTGGAACGGGTGCTGGCGTCGGCGCGGGTGCCGGGGTTTCAGGCACCGGGGGGACCGGTGCAGGTGCCGGCGTCACGGGGACCGGCGGCGCCGTTGGGGCGGGCGTCGGCGCAGGAGTAGGTGGCGGTGTCGGCGGCGGGGTTGGTGGCGGCACTGGACCGACGGTCGTCGTCGGCAGCGGCGGTAAGACACTGACACGCCCGGTCACCCGGAGATGGATCCATGTCGAACCCCGGCGCAGCAAGAGCGGTCCTCCGCCAACGTCTGAAAGGTTCAGGCGGCGGGTTTCGGGATCGAAGCTCCAGCGCCCAGTTCTAATCTTTCCCCCGGAGGCGATCTGAAGCTGTCCGCCTTCCAGGATCAGTTCGAAGATCTCGGAGTCAGGTGGGCAGTCCATGCTGGCCGCCTTCACGTCCATGATCAGTACGTTTGCCGCGGAAAGCTGAACGCCACCCGACACGCGCTGAGCCTGGCCCGATGCACCGACCGTGCGCATCCAGCGGTCTTCGTTCTCGTCCCACTGCCAGACGACCGGCAGTTTCTCACCGACCTGCACTTCGATCTGAGACGTGGCATCTCCGGCGGGGGTCTCATCGGCGTCCAAGAACAGCCACGGCGCGGTCGGGGGCTCTTCAGGGCCAACTTCGCGCTGTAGCGCGTCGAGATTTACCGAGTACTCAAAAGGTGCCTCGATCGTTTCAGACCGTGAGATCGCCAGGCTCCCAAGCTTGCTGGAGGGCAACACCAGCGGCACCGAATCAGCCGAAAACTGCTCCTGAAAGGCGCTATCCATCCCGGATGCAACCTCTCGCATCGGCACGAACCCACCGAGTTCATCGTCGGAAGGCAATGCCTCTGCGAGCGGACCGACGTTTTCTGGAACCGATTGGTGAAAGATGGCGAGCAGGCTCGAAAAGCCATCATCGGTCGGCTCTTCAAAGACGACGTCGGCTTCATCGACGCCGGTCAAGAAGCGCTGGGCCACCGAGGCGTTCGACAGTCGCACCGCATAGGCGCCGCGCAGACCAGCGGCCGAGCGCCGATCGACCACTTCTCCGGTCAAAGAGGCGACCGCACCGTCGGTTTCGGGGGCGAACAGCGACCGTGCCAGCGGGGCCGACAGCTCTTTAGTCGCAGCGGCCGCCTTGCGAGCCGAGTTCACCTGCACGAGGGCAAGGACAAGAATCGCGGCCAAAGCCAGGGGTGCACCGGCGCGCCTCAGCCAACGAGGCATTAGCAACTGCCCGATCGTTGTGAAGCCGTCAAAGCCGTTCGAGGACCGCGATCCGCTCCTCGAGGGGCGGATGGGTGTCAAAAAGGCGGTTGAGGCCAGCAGTCCGGCCGGAATTTCGCGGCACCGGCGACTCGATCCACAGGTGTGACGTTGAGCGCGCCCCCGAATGAACGACCGATTTGTCGTCTTCGAGCTGTTTAAGCGCTCGGATGAGGCCCGGGGGATAGCGAGTCATCTCGATCGCTCCCGCGTCAGCCATGTATTCGCGCCGCCGACTGAGTGAGAACTGGAGCAGCCGAGCCGCTATCGGGGCGAGGATCAACAGCACCGCACCGATCACAGCAAATCCCTGTTGCGGCCCTCTTGACGGATTCTGGTCGTTACGGTGCCGAATTCCACCCCACTGACCGGCGCGTAGCGTGACGTCGCTGACGAGCACCAGCAGCGATGTCAGCAGGACCACGCTGGTACTCACCAGAGTGTCGTAGTGCTTGATGTGGCTCAATTCGTGGGCCAGAACGGCCTCAAGTTCGACGCGTTCCATCTGTTCGAGCAGTCCGGTCGTCACCGCGATCGATGCGTTCTTGGGGTTTCTACCTGTAGCGAAGGCGTTCGGCGCAGGATCTTCCACGACATACAACGTCGGTTTGGGCATACCAGCGGCGAGGCACAATCCCTCAACGAGGTTGTGATAGCGCTGAAACTCGGACCGCTCGGCGATGCGCGCATGGCTCACCGACATGACGAGACGGTCGGAGTACCAGTACGACACCGCCACCACACACATGGCGATGATCGCTCCAATCGCGACGAACGAAAGTCCGTTTAGACCGCTGAGCTGAGCAATCGCCCAGCTCACCAGCAGCACCAACCCAGCGAAGAGCACCATCAACAAGATGGCGCGCCGCCGGTTCTGACTGACTAAGTCGTAATGCACCCTTACCTCTACTACTCAACCGCAGACCAGGGTCCGTCCAGGAAACGCCAAGCCCCCTGCGAACCGTCGGCCGCACCATTCGCGCATGCGAATGCCCTAAAACGAAACCTGGACCGGACCGCGTGCCTCAGGCTCTGTGATCTCAAAGAAGTCCCGCGGTTTGAACCCGAACATGTTGGCAACGACGTTGGTCGGCACCGTTTCGAGTGCGTTGCGGTAGGCCAGCACTGCAGAGTTGTAATACTGCCGTGCGTAAGCGACCTTATCTTCGGTGGAAGTGATTTCTTCCTGGAGCGCCCGGAAGTTCGCGTCTGCCTTCAGGTCGGGATACGCCTCAGACAGAGCAAAGAGCTTATTCAACGCTCCGGTCAACATGTTCTCGGCTTTGCCCTGTTCGGCGACCGAGTTGGCGTCGAGACCGGCTTGGCGCGCTTGGATCACCGCTGTCAGCGTGCCTTGCTCGTGTTTGGCATACCCCTTGACGGTTTCGACCAGGTTGGGGATCAGGTCGTAGCGGCGACGGAGCTGAACGTCGATGGCCGACCATCCGCTGTCACAACGATTACGGAGTTTTACAAGGCGGTTGTACAACACCATGGCCAAGACGCCGACGATCGCAACGACGACCAGGAGCCCGACGACAAATTTCATTACAGACCGATCTTTTTTGCCTGGAGGTCCCAGACCGCAACTCAAGTACGCCGACCTTACAGGCGGCGCTACGACGAGAAACCTCAACAGGTTATCGAGACCGGGCAGTTCGAGGAGCCACCGACGTCGACTTAGCTCGGCGCAGGCGTGTCCAAGTAAGGCACTCGCATACGTTGCTGAAGCTCTGGCGAGCGATCAGTACGAGCCGCGCCGGAGAAACCGCCAGGTCCGCGGGTCCAACGAAAGGTTGTCGATCGGGATCCACTCTCGAGACGGACGATCTCGGCGGTTCTGCCACTGAGCGGCGGCGGCCTCGTAAAGCGTTTCGTACTGTTGCGCCAGGCTGTCCATCGAGAACTCATTCGCCCTCGCCCAGCCGGCCTCGACCAGCTTGGCGGCCAACTCGGGCGAATCGAGGACCGCACGGAGTCCGTCCCTCAACGCATCGGCGTCATCGGGCGGAACCAAGATCGCCTCTTTGCCTTGGCGTGCGACCTCGCGATAACCAGCGATATCGGTGGACACGATTGGAGTGCGAGCCGCCATCGCCTCAATCAGTACAACGCCAAACGACTCACCAAAGCGGCTAGGCGCGCAGTAGATCGTCGCAGCCTTCATTCGGCGAGCTAACTCGGCGTCGTCGATCTCGCCGAGCCAAACCACGTTCGGCACGCCGCGCGCACGCAGGCCTTCGGTCTGCGGCCCTTTGCCCACGACCCACAGTTCAGCGTCGCGATCGAGACCCTCGAAGGCGTCCAGCATGACCGCTAACCCTTTGCGGGGTTCATGCCGACCGACGAACAAGATGACCGGTTTCGTCGTCGGCCAGGGTTCTGCCTGATCGAAACGGTCGACGTCCACTCCATTGGGGAGCAGGTAATACGCCCCGCCAATCTCGATCTGGACGAGGCGCCGCGCCTCTTCTGAAACGGCGGTACGAAACGCGAGCCGCCGCATACCAACCCGTGCAACCGGCCGGGTACGGGCATAAAACGAGTGACCTGACGCGTGAATCGTGCCGATGGCTGGCGCGATGTTCGACATGAGCCCCACCCAGGTTGGACCGGGCTGCAGAGGTTCGTGCAGGTGCATCACATCGGGCTGCATGCGCGCCAAGGCAAACCGCGTACGCCCCATCGCCATAGCGTCTGGAGCGATTGGCGCTACCGAACCGTTCCCGGGCAAGTCGACGCTGCCACCGACGGAGTAGACAAAGTCGTACGGCGGATCCCCTTCGGAAGGGGCGATCACCAGCACCTCGTGACCTCGCCCTTCGAGCACCTGTGCCAGACCCAGGACCTGACCCTGGACCCCTCCAGGGCGCGACACCGAATATGGGCAGACGAGTGCGATTTTCATGCTGAGAACGACTTCATTTTGGGAACAGGGTCACCCGTCAAGGAGCCCGTCGTCCTCGAATCGTAGGTGTTCAGGGCGTTCCTCGTCGCTGTAGTCAGAAGGCCAGTTGGGTTGCAGCAGATGCCACTGTTGGGGGGCAATCCGGATGATCGCTTCGAACTCGTGCGCCAATGCCTGAGAAATGCGAGCCACGTCCGCGCGGGTGTCGCCTGTCGACTCGGTGTCGAGCGGCGGACGTACGAGACAGTGCACGCCTCCACCTTCGGTATAAAAGGTTCCGATCGGGAGCAGCACTGCCCCGGTCTTCAAGGCAAGAAGCGCGGGCCCGACGGGAATGGTGGTGTCTTCGCCGAAAAAGTTCACCCGAACGCCGGCACCGTTGATGTCTCGATCCGAGACGAGCGCCAGAACCCCGCCCCCGAGCAGGACGTCGACGGCGGCATCCTTGGCCTGCGGGCCGACGCCGACGACTTCCATGCCGAGATCTTCCCGAAATTGAACGAACCACTCAAACAGTTCGGGGGGTTCGAGCGCTTCGGCAACTGCGACGATCCGGTGACCGTTCGCAGCGACCCAAGCACCTGCGAGTTCCCAGTTGCCAAGGTGCGGCAACGCCAGGATGACTCCCCGACCGCTTCCCGTTGCCGCGTCCCAATTGTCCCAGCCGTCGAGGGTAACCCGAGACAACACCGACTGCGGCGTCTCGTTGCGGATGCGAAACGACTCGACCCAGTACCGCGCGTAGTTGTCAAACACCTCGCGAACGACGCGGCGCAACGCTGGGCCCGTTAACTGCGGCCCGTGAACTCGGCGCATATGGCGGGAAACGGTTTCGGTCCGCCCTCGCATCAGGCGGCTGGCAAGCCCTGACAGTTGACGGCCACCCAAATGAGCAACCGGACCGGGCAAGGTTGCCGCAACCTTGCCACCAGCTTTGTAACCGAGGAGCGTGGTCTTGTCCGAAAGTCGCTGCCGGACAGACTGAGCCTTCTTGAAGGTCGGCTCGATCATTGGGAGCTAGAGCGTTGGCGGTCTTTTCTGGCCTGGGCACGCTGCCGCCAGTTGCCAGCCCCGCGGGTCTGTGCGGCACGCGTCTGCGCCGACCGGTCAGCCCGGGGACGGCGTGCACCCCAGCGAGCCTTTGCGACCTCGATGACGGTCGACCCAGAGTCTTCGTCGTCGGGATCTTCCGACAGCATGACGCCGACGGGTGGCGCCACCGGCACGGCGGAACGCACCCCGCGAAGGCGGTTGGCGGCAGTCGGGTCCGACGACTCCTCGACGTCGGAGGCAGCGCTGGAAACCGCCTGCGCCGAGCCACTTGTGGCTGTCGCCTGGTCCGAACTGAGTGACGCTGTTTGAGGCACGCTGACGCCGGCTCCGGTATTTGAGGCCTTGCTTCGAAGCAGCGGCGAGGGCGCCGGATTCGGAGCAGTCTCACCCTGACGCCACACCACGACAAAACGCTGGACGGTCGTGATGGTGCCCAACACAACCCAGATCCACAACATCGCCTCCAACCACCCAAAGGCGACCATGACGATCATCAGAACCGTTCGCTCTGCCCGTTCAAGGAGGCCGCCGCGAGCGTCGTAGCCAAGGCTCTCGGCGCGTGCTCGCTCATAGGAGATGAGCATCGTCAGCGCGACCGCAGCAAGGGCCAAAGTGCCAAGCCGGGGATCTGTTTCGCTGAGGTACCAGCCGACTCCGCCGAGTACCGCGGCATCGGCGATGCGATCCATCACGCTGTCAAAGAAGGCGCCGCGTGGCGTCGCAGCGTTGTTCGCCTTCGCAACGGCGCCATCGAGAACATCGAGGAGCCCGTTGGCAGCGACGAGCGCAGCGCCGAGGACGAAATAGCCCTGGGCGATCGCTATAGCTGCGCACGCAGACGCGACGACGCCGGCAACGGTGACGTGATTAGGACGGATGTGGGCTCGGTGCAGCGCTTGACCGATCGGCCTGAGCGTCTTTTCCAAGGTCGAGCGGGCTCGGCGATCCAGCATCGCCACCCTCCTTTTCGACTCGAGTTCGGCAGCAACCGCGCACTCGGGGCCACACCCACGGAACCATCGAGAGCTCGATGGAGGTCGGCCGCCGGGGCGTCAGACCGCCTTACAGGTACCGCTCCTTGACCACGCAGTCGTATGGCTGCAGCTCATGGTGCGGAATCGTGGGCACAATCAAAGGCGCGCTTGCTAGCAAAAGTTAGCACAGGCATCGTACCATGACCCGCAACGTCCTTCGTGGTGGTAGCGGCGTGGAAATGGCCTTTTGAAACAACCCCAACATTGGGTGCACACGAAGTCGCCTCCGGCGGCCTTGCAAGCACTTGGGCTTCGGGCGACAGCCCTGGATACGTGCGCATCGTCGGCCCCGCTACAGGTCCGCAGCGGACGCCGAGTGGGACGGAAGCTGCGCCGTTCTATGAGGCGTAGGCCGACCAGTCTTCGGGGTTTGCTTCGGTGTGGGTGGCCAACACTTCGCCGTCGACTCCATCGATCTCGGCCAGGCCACGCGTTGTCGGAGGTTCCTCGGCGGAATACAACAGCACACGCCACGTCGGGCGGCTAGCAAAACCCCGCCACGCCACCTGAGCAGAGGCGTGCCCCACTGGAAACCCGACCGCCTGAGCTGCCTTGCCTAAGGCCTCGGTCTGGTCAACTGCCAGCGGCCAGGCGGTCAACCAGTGGTGCACCGCCAACAGACACAACCCGACTCCCACGGCCAACAGGCCACCGTTCGACGAGATGGACCAACCCCAGACTGACGTTGCCCCAACGATCGCGTACATCACAGCGGCGACACGCCGGCGCCTCATACTCGGGAACTGGTACTGCCCTACGTATGCGGTGACGTCGAGATCGTCCGGGAGCGAGTCGACGAACTCATCGGAGTCCGCACCATCCCGCAGATCGGCCAGGGTTTGGCCCCCAAGTGTTGATCCGGCCGCGGTCGGCGCTCCCTTGGCATCCAGGTCGCCGAGGTCGCTGTCTGCGCCCGCAGCTCGCACAGAGGTGTCTTCACCGGTCGGCGTCTCCCCCGTTGCGGCGCGGGGCACTTCTTGGGAGGGGTCTTGTGGCTGCGAATCGACCATTGGGCGATGCTAGGTGTTCGCCGCGGGCGATTCGGAGTCGCGCCACGCTCGCACGAGACGGTCGCGCGTGACGCTCAGCGCCTCTGGAAGCACCCTGGTATCTGCGATGGCCGTCATGAAGTTGGTGTCGCCGGCCCAGCGCGGCACCACGTGTTCGTGCAGGTGACCAGGAACCCCAGCACCCCCGGCCGCTCCGATGTTCATACCAACGTTGAACCCCTGTGGGCGGTACTCGACGCGAAGGGTACGAAGCGCCGCCTGCGTCACCGTCACCAGTTCAACTCCCTCGGCCTCGGTGAGATCATCAAGGGACGGCACATGACGCCGGGGGAAGATCATCAGGTGAGCAGACGAGTACGGGTACGCATTCAATGCTGCGACCACGGTCTGTCCCCGGAAGACCACAAGCGCCTGAGCGTCGTCGCTCGCGGTCACGATGTTACACATGACACAGCCAGGGACCGGGACCGTCCCCGGAAGGTCTGAGCTACCGGGCAGCTCAGATGGAGCAGGGCGGGTAACGGCACCGTCGGACCCAGCCGTTCCTCGCTCAGCATCCTGGGCAGGGTCGACCAGCGCGTTGATGTACGCAGAACGCCAACCTGCCCAGAGGTGATCCAGACTCACAGCTCGGCCGCTCGAGACTCGACATGTCCGACAGCCCGCGCAAGCCACTGAGCCACGGGCACGTCGCGCTCGGGGCTGTCCGACCCTCGAACGTTGACCCCGACGGTCCCCGCCTCTACGTCAGAGTCGCCGACGACCAGGATGTACGGAATCTTTGACACTTTGGCCTTGCGGATGCGCGCGCCCAAGGTGTCTTGCGACGCCGACACGACCTCGGCTCTCAGCCCGGCGTCGCGGGCTTGTTGCGCGACCTGTTCGGCATAGTCGTCATGTCGATCGGCAACGCCCAACACCGCAACTTGGACCGGCGCCAGCCAGAGCGGGAACGCTCCGACATAGTGCTCGACGAGGATTCCGAAGAATCGTTCGATCGACCCGAACAAAGCCCGGTGAATCATGATCGGCCGGTGGGCCGAATTGTCGGCGCCGACGTACTCGAGGCCGAAACGCTGGGGCATCTGGAAATCGACCTGGAGCGTCGAGACTTGCCACGACCGGCCGATGGCGTCCGTCAGGTGAATGTCGATCTTGGGACCATAAAACGCCCCGTCACCTTCGTTGATTTTGTAGTCAAGCCCCGTGCCTTCGATCGCTTCGATGAGCGCGCTCGTGGCCATGTCCCAGTCCTCGTCGGTCCCAAACGACTTCTCGAGCGGACGAGTGGACACCTCGGCAGAAAAAGTTTCAAAGCCGAACGTACGCAACATCGAGATGACGAACTGCAAGAGCCCTTTCAGCTCGGGAACGATGTCTTCGCGAGTACAAAAGATGTGGCTGTCGTCTTGGGTGAAGCCACGAATACGCATCAGCCCATGAAGCTGACCAGACCGTTCGTAGCGGTACACGGTTCCAAGCTCGAACAACCGCATGGGCAGTTCGCGGTATGAGCGGGTCTGATTGCGATAGATGAGCAGATGGAACGGGCAGTTCATCGGCTTGGGGTAGTAGGTGGCGCCGTCCATCTCCATCGGCGGATACATCGATTCTTTGTAGAACCCGAGGTGTCCGCTGATTTCAAACAGGTCAGATTTCGCGAGGTGCGGCGTCGTCACGAGCTGGTAGCCCGAACTCTGATGCACCTTGTACGAATAGTCCTCCATGATCCGACGAACGGTTGCCCCGTTCGGGTGCCAGACGGCGAGACCGCCCCCGAGTTCTTCGGGGAAGGAGTACAGGTCGAGTTCGGTCCCGAGCTTGCGGTGATCGCGGCGTTCCGCTTCGGCAAGGCGGTGCAGGTACTCGTCGAGTTCTGACTTCTTCGCCCAGGCCGTACCGTAAATCCGTTGCAGCATCGGGTTCTTCTCGGACCCGCGCCAGTAGGCGCCGGCCAGTTTCATGAGTTTGAAGTGCCCAAGACGGCTGGTGTCGGGCACGTGGGGCCCCCGGCACAGATCGAGGAAGCTGTGCTCCCCCGTTTGCGGATCATCGATCCAGTACACCGAAACGGTTCCGTCCTCGGCACCTTCGACAATCTCGTCATGCGCGTCGACCGTGTCGATGATCTGGAGCTTGTAGTCCTGCCCGTGGCGACCGAACAGGAGACGCCCCTCGTCGAGCGACATGTCCTGGCGGGTAAAGGGCTGAGCCTTGGCGATCAGCTCGCGCATGCGGGTCTCGATCGCTTCGAGGTCTTCGTCAGAGAACGTCGCCCCACCCGGAAGGGCGAAGTCGTAGTAGAAGCCGTCGGCAATCGGAGGGCCGATGGCGAGCTGCACACCGGGGAAGAGCTCGGTCACGGCTTGGGCCATGACGTGCGCCGTGGAATGGCGTAGCACATATAAACCGTCGTCCTCACCGACGGTGACGATGCGGACGGCGCAGTCAGCCTGAATGGGGCGGGTGAGGTCCCAAAGCTCGCCGTCGACTTCCACCGCTATCGCATTCTTTGCCAGACCGCGGCTGATTTGAGCTGCCAGATCCGCGCCCGTGATTCCGGCCGCCTCGGAACGGACACTCCCATCGGGTAAACGCAGTTCGATCATCTCGGTCTGTGGCTCGGTCACAACTCCACCTCGGATTGCCGGGTTCAAAGAATTCGAGCGCCAAGGTCGCAACCGATGGGCGCTCAATTGCTGGGCAGAACTGCCGATTGTACGTAAGACAGCACATGCATTCGCACCGTTTGAATTCATTAACAACAGACGCCCCGTCTCACCTCCACGCAGGCGCCTCGCAGAAACCAGGTCGGCATCGGCTCGGTGACGCCAGCATCGACCATGCGGGTTTGGCGCCGCGGCCAGGTTGCCACCGAGGGTGATCGCTACGCTTGAGAGCATGCAGCGGGGCCGCGTTGCGGCCGACTGCGTTACCGTCGGCTGTTGCAGTGATCGACAAGGACGCCAGGAAGTCGTGCACAACCAAGCTGATGCCCACGCCTGGCGTTCCCGAGCCGCACCGCCTCCCCCGGCTCATGTTGATCGGCCAGATACACCCAGAGTCGACCATGCTGGGGGCCTCAATGGAGCAGGCCGTCCGACATATGGCCATGAGTTCGAGGCCGGCGCCGCCCTCGATGACGATTCGCCTTCGGCGCGAGCTTTGGCCAGCGCCAGCGGTGCAATCGAGTCCCCTGGTAAACGATCCACCGACGACGATCAGCGGCAACTCGCCCGCGGCGGCGCCCTGTCGCTGATCGGCTCTGCGGTCAACGCGATCTCCCAGTTCCTACTTGTGATCATCGTGACCCAAGCGCTGACCGAAAGTGACGCCGGCCTGGTCTTCGAAGCGATTGCCGCCTTCTCAATAGCGAGCGGCGTCGCCACACTCGGCGCTGACGTGACACTCCTCCGATGGCTTGGCAATACCGACGTTCGAAGCCGCTACGTGCGCCAAACCGTCCGGCTTGCAGCGCTACCCGCGCTGCTGGTCGCCACCGCATTGGGAGCAGCGCTCTTTGTCGGTGCTGGCACGTTCGCTCGCTGGATGACCGGCGCAGCGCACGTGGAGGCTCTGACTGAGTTGTTGCGGATCACAGCCCCCGCAATTCCGGCCGGCGCAGCGATCCTGGTTCTCCTCGCCGCGTCCCGAGGACTCGGCACGATGACCCCGACGGTCATCGTCGACCGGGTCGGCAGGCCGATCGTCCAGTTGGCGGCGGTGTGGGTCGCGTCACTGTTCGGAGCCGGTGCCGCCGCGATCATGTTTGGATGGGCCGTTCCTTATGCGGTCGCCGCCATCGCGAGCGCAGCGATCGTCGCTGCGATGGCGGCCAGGTCAAAAGACGGGGACGCTGCCGGACTGCCTTCGGAATGGTCGTCTGCCGCTTTCTGGCGCTTCACCGCTGCACGGTCGGTATCAAACGCGCTCTCCCTGATCATTCGCTGGTTCGACACGATCATGGTCGGCGCCCTGTTGGGGGCCAGCAGCGCGGCCGTTTACACCGCCGCCACCCGTCTGCTCACCACCGGAAACTTCGTCAACGTTGCCATCATGCAGGCCGCGGCGCCCAAGATCGGTGAAGGCTTTGCCCGCGGTTCTTGGGAGGTCGTCCAAAAGGCCTATCGCACCGCGACCCTGTGGCTCGTGGTCATTGTCTGGCCCGTGTACTTGGCGATGGCGGTCGCCGCTCCCCGCCTTCTCAGCATTTTCGGCGAGGAGTTCGTCGGGGGCACCAACGCCCTGCGGATTCTTATCGTCGGCATGCTGATCGCGACGGCCTGTGGACCGGTCGAGATGGTGCAACTGCTCAGCGGTAGAACGGTCGTCAACCTGATCACCAATGCGGCGTCGCTCGCCACGAACATTGGGCTGAACCTGGTGCTGATTCCTCGGTACGAACTGACCGGAGCCGCGGTCGCCTGGGTTGTGTCGCTCGTCCTCAACAACGTGTTGCCCTTGTACCAGGTCTGGCGGGCTGACCGTCACCATCCGGGAAGCGTTGCGTTGTTCGCTTCGATCGTCGCTGGACTGTTGATCGTGCTGGGATCGGGAATCGTCGCGCTGCAGATCTTCGGCGAGACCTGGGCGACCATCGGCATGTGGGCTCTCGCCGCAGGAGTCCTCTACATCGCGTTCTTGTGGCGGTACCGAAGCCTTCTCGAACTCGACGATCTCGCCAATTCGATGCGCCGATCTCGGCGTTAACGCTTGGGGCCTGCCGCTCAAAGCCGGCGAAGAAGGGGCCGAAGCGCAAGCCGTAATGCCGCCAACGCATCACGACGGTTGGGCTTTGGCGAGACTCAACAACCCGTCTGGATCACCGAGCCCAGATCACCTGTCTAGGTGAGCAGCGGATCGCCAAGTTCGAGACCGAGGCGCCTGGAAGTGTCCGCGAGAGCTTCAGGAGCGTCCGAAACGGGGCCTCCTGAAAGAACTGCCGACGCGAAGTCATCGAGCACACGAACCGCTCGTGGCGCGTCGAGATCGTCGTCAAGGGCCGCAGCAATCGCCGCGACGTACGGGGCTGGATCAGGGCCGTCGGGGCACCGCACCGCAAGGTAGAGCCTCCGCAACAAGGCCTCGCCCTCTTGGATGTCGGTATCGTGCCATTCAAAGCCGGCTCGGTAATGGTGCATCATCAAGGCCAGGCGGATGGCTCTGGGATCGGTCTGCTCCAACAGATCGCTGATGAAGACCAGGTTGCCGAGCGACTTCGACATCTTTTCGCCCTCGTAGGCAACCATCGCCGAATGCATCCAATGGCGGACGAATGTCTCCCCCGTCGCCGATTCGGACTGCACAATCTCGCATTCGTGATGCGGGAAGATCAGGTCCGTGCCGCCGCCATGCAGGTCGATGGTTGGCCCGAGCGCAGCGATGGACATCGCCGAACACTCGATATGCCACCCAGGACGTCCTGGACCCCAACGGCTTACCCAACTTGGTTCGTCATCGGCGGATGGCTGCCACAGAACAAAGTCGAGAGGGTGTCGTTTGTTGGCGTCGTCGGGGTTTCCACCGCGCTGGCGGGCCAAAGAAACCATGTGATCTTCGGAGTAGTGCGACAGTTCACCAAAGGACGGTTTGGTCGACACGTCGAAATACAGCGTGCCGTCCACCATGTAGGTGTGGCCGTTCGCTTCGATGAGGGCAATGAGGTCGATGATGTCCTGGATCGACTGGGTCGCGCGTGGCTCATGGATTGCAGGCCGCATGTTGAGGGCCGTCATATCCCGGTGGAACCGCTCCGTTTCGCGCTGGGCGAGATCCAGGTAGTGGACGCCGAGCTCGCGGGCCTTTGGCAGGATCGAATCATCTACATCGGTGATGTTCCTGACCAGCCGCACTTCGTGACCAAGCCATTCGAGCCGGCGAATCAGAAGGTCGTAGTTGAGGTAGGTCGCAGCGTGCCCAAGGTGGGTGGCGTCATAGGGCGTAATACCGCAGACGTACATACTCACCACGGGGCCCGGCTCGAAGGGAACCACGGCCCGGCGAGCCGTATCGTAGAGCCGGATGGCCATCTTCTTCGCTCCTGAAGATCGGACGAAACCCTGGTCATGTACGCCGACAGAGCCAACTCAGTGGCCGCCGACGCTCGTGGCTTTCGCTCCGCCGACGAATACCGGGGGCGAGCCCTCGAGGCGGAACTTAGCCGCTCAGGCTCAATGCGGAATGCCAGATAACCGTATTGCTGCCTTACCGCGGTAGCGAATGTTGATAGCGAGCAGGATGGCCGTGAAGGCTTCGACACCCAGCGCGTTCGCAAGCGACCCGGCCCGCAAGGCGCGCAGGCGGGGAATCCCGTTCACCAAACCTGCGACAAGCTCCGCAGACTCATCGTGATCGGAACACACGATGACGTCTTCGTCCAGGTCCTCGTCAAGGGCCAACAGCGCTGCAGCAGGAATGTGCTGAAACGCTGTTACGACCCGGGACTCCGGGGCAGCTTCCTGAACTCCGTGGGCTAGAGAGCCTTCCTCAGGGATGACCGGCTCAAAGCTGGGACCCACCTTGTGGAGACCCGAGCCCATCGAGATGACCGTCTTACCTGCCATCTCGGCAGCGAACTCCGCCGCCGTCGCGATTGCGCCATCCCATTTGACGCCGAGCACGACCACATCGCCGTCAGCTGCTGCCTGCTGGTTCGTGACAGGCGTCAGATTCGCCACCCGCGGACCCCACAACGACCGAAGTTCCCCGATCGTCCGTTCAGCCTTTTCGGTCGTCCTCGAACCGAGCAGGACTTGATGCCCACCCGCCGCAAACCGAGCCGCCAAACCGCTTCCGGCAGGACCTGTTCCACCCAAGATTCCAATGTTCACGGCGAGAGCTTGACAGAACTGGCCGCCCCGCTGCCACCTGACATTTCCGAACCATGACCACGTGAGCCGTCGTACACGGTCGGAGCGCTGCCCAGAGACGGCTGCGCCACGCTCGGGGTGTCAACGGAATGTGCGTTCCGCACTTTGCCGGAGGCCGGAGCCAGTCCTCGTCGGAACGCTCCCCCGTCTCTCAACCAGCGGCGATTGTCGTGGTGGCACCCTGCCCCGCGATCGTGGTTGGCGTCGCCGGTGGCTGGGCTCCTTCAGGTAGTTCGGGCGTCGGCAGGGGCGCTTCCACGACTACTTCCCGGTCCACGATGAAGGTGCCGTCGTCGGAAATGTGGAAAGCCTCAAAGGTTGCCTTGCGAGGATCGCCAACGGAATCGAAGTCGATCGGCCCGGACGCCCCTTCGTAGTTGATGTCGACGCCTGCGTTGAGTTTCTCGACGCAGTCCGAAAACGTAAAGCATTGTTCACCATCGCTTGAGACGGCGATCATTGCTGGTCCAAACACCTTGGGGTCGTCACTTCCGGTCGCTTGTGCCGCCAGTGCGACCAGCACGATGCAGTCAAAGGCGTGGGCACTAAACAGCTCGTCCACCTGGGGGTATTGCTCTGACATGCGGAGCGTGAAATCTTGCCCTTCGGCCGTCGGGCGCGGCGCGGGTTGTGTACCAAAGATCTGAGTCCAGAGACGGCGCTCAGGAATCACCTCGGCCAACCTTCCCGGCGCAAACATGTCGTCGGTGATGTACACCGCAACAGGTTCGGCGCGTTCGAACTCATCTTCGGCCTGGGTAGTCGTCGTGACCTCGGGAGCGACCAGGGTCGGCTCGGGAACGACGGTCGGCGCAACCGTCGTCGTCGGTGCTTGGAGTTCTTCGTCGGGAGCGACCGGCTTTGGAGGCGCCTCGACGCCTTCTTCCTCGGCGAGCTCTTTGTCGCGCAGCCACGCGACGAGCCGGATGATCTCGTAACCCTCTTCTTTGCTCAGCAGTAAGACGCCGTCGATGTCGGCGTCGACGATCTGTTGGGCGACCTGCTCGTAGTCCTCGATGCTGGGGCTGTAAAAGACGGTGTCGACGACGGTGACACCGCGCTCTTCGAGAGTCGCCTCAGCGATGTCAGAAAACCTGGCTGAGAGCTCCGTATCGGGCGCGACGATCGCCACACGCTTGTGGCCGTCTGCGGCGACAAGCTCCCCCGACGCGCGGGCATGCAGATCGTCCGATGGCGAAGTGCGGAAGTACAGACCATTGTCCCGCAGATCTGAAAGGCTCGAACGGAAGTTGCTGGGTGAACACATCAGCGTCGGCGATTCCACGACGCCGGACATGATGGTCTCGGTGATACCAGAGGCGGCAGAACCGACGATCGCATCTACGCCGTTCTGCCCGATCAGGGTCGCGGCCGCGGTCGCTCCGAGGGAGCGGTCGCTGCCAGAGTCGGCAGGAACCAGCTGCACAGGCTTGCCGAGCACCCCACCAGCATTGTTGACATCGGCAATGGCCAGGTCGATCCCAGCAGCGAGAGGGTCATGCAAGAACGCGAGCGAACCGCTCTCGGGAAGGAGTGCCCCGATCGTCAACAGCCCGTCGGGCGGCGTGGCGGGTGGGATCTCACCCGCGATCAGGGTCGTCGTCGACCCGCCCGGAGTGGATCCATCGATCTGTGAGGACCCGCCGACCGTGGTCTCTGTCGTGTCGTCTGAGCCGCCGCCGCTACAGGCAGCGGCGAACAGGCCAACACATAACATCGAGGCGAGCGCGGGGTTTGACCTTGACCAGAAACGCATTCGGGTGAGCATACTCAGCACACAGGCCAAGTTTTGGTGCCCCTCAACGACTTATCGACCGTGCGGCAATGCCGCAACCGTTATCGACCGTGCGGCAATGCCGC
>JAGNEX010000001.1:26840-31049 GCA_018003035.1 Acidimicrobiia bacterium | reverse complement strand
TTATCGACCGTGCGGCAATGCCGCAACCGTTATCGACCGTGCGGCAATGCCGCGACCGAGGGGTTTGCTCCTGTGGGCTTACAGCTTGCCGGTCTCAAGCAGCGACTGACAGCAACATCGCAAAAGATCGACCAAGCCAACTTCGGTCTTCCGACGGGCCAACGCTTCTTTCAGCTTCCGAAACTCGTCGGCCTCAAGACCGCACGGAGCGCATCTATGGAGATGGACTTCGAGCGCTTCGATCGAAATCGAGATCTGTTCCCCATCGATGAAACTTTGGACGTAGATGGCGACTTGAGTGCAATCAACTGGCAGGTCGCCGCCACAGTCCAACGAAGGCTTCGCATCCGCGGTCATGTGGCTTCAACCCCCACTTCAAGAGACGCATTCCCAGACCGATCCAAATGGGTGCCAGCGATCGCGGTGCGCAGCCGCCGACGTGCTCGGTGGAGGCGACTCATGACCGTTCCCACCGGTATGTCGAGGAGGTCTGCCGCTTCCTGGTACCGCATTCCTTCGACGTCCACCAGCTGAATCAACACTCGAAAATCCGGCGGCAACGCGTCGAGGGCGTTTTCTAACAGTTCGTCGTAGACGGCATCATCGACTTGAACCGCGGGATCCGACGCCCCCGGCTCGCGGTCGGGCACGCGGTCCATGCTGTCTTCGTCCATCGGAACTTGTTCGCGACGCCGCCGATCCCGGTTGATCGCGGTGTTTCGGGCGATGCGGAACAGCCAGGCGCGCGGGTACCGACCGTCGAAACGGTCGATCGATCGATAGGCCTTTAGGAGCGTGTCTTGTGCGAGGTCCTCTGCTTGCGCGCCGGTGCGGGACATGCTGCGCGACACACGAGCGAGGAATGGAAGCTCGGGGACGATCCAGTCGGTGAAGCGGCGCTGCCGCTCAACGTCTTCGATGGGAGCGACCGGAAGGACCGCACCGTTCGTTTCGACATCTAAGTCCGCACCTTCTGGGAAGACTCCCTCTGACGGTGAGGGCTCAGAGTTGCTGGTGTCGGTCACATGCCCTCCTAGGCGTCTGGTCCGCTCAGCAATGCTACGAGGCGATCGAGCCCCTTGGCGAGGTCCTCGTCGCCTAATGCGTAGGACAGCCTCGCATAACCGGGCGCGCCGAACGCCTCACCCGGAACGATTGCAACGTTGGCAGCTTCGAGGATGACCGACGCAAGATCCATTGTCGTGTTGCAACGTTGACCTGCGAATGTCTGTCCCAAAAGGTTCTGGAAAGACGGAAACGCGTAAAACGCGCCGTCGGGGCGGTAGCACTCAACGCCCGGAATGGAGTTCAGAGCGTCGACGATCGTGTTGCGCCGACGCTCAAACACTTCCCGCATCGCCCACACTTCGTCTTGCGGACCCTTGATAGCGGCCAACGCGGCAGCTTGTGCCACGTTGCAGACGTTCGAGGTTACGTGCGACTGGAAGCGTTCTGCAGCCTTGATCACCTCGGAGGGGCCGAACATCCAGCCGACTCGCCATCCCGTCATCGCGTAGGTCTTGGCAACCCCGTGAACGACGACGCAACGGTCGGCAACCTCGGGGGCGACGGCAGGCATCGAAGCGAACTCGGCGTCGGCGTAGACGAGATACTGGTAGATCTCGTCGGTCATAACCCAGATGCCGTGTTCGGCGGCCCAACGTCCGATCTCAGCAACCGCCTCAGGCGGGTAGACCGCACCGGTTGGGTTGGACGGCGACACGAAGATGAGAAGTTTGGTCTTGTCGGTGCGCGCTGCCTCGAGCGCCTCAATGCTGACCTGAAAGCCATCGGCGCCCGTGGTTGGAATTTCTACCGGGACCCCGCCAACCACCCGAACAGCTTCCGGATAGGTCACCCAGTACGGCGCCGGAAGGAGAACTTCATCGCCGGGGGCCACCAGCGTCGCGATGGTGTTAAACACCGCATGTTTGCCGCCGTTGGTCACGAGGATGTCGCGCGGCGAGACCTGCACTCCGGTATCGCGTTCGGTCCGCTCGGCAATGGCATCACGCAAGCTCGCCAGGCCAGCCACCGGTGTATAGCGGTGCATCGCCGGGTTCGCGCACGCTTCGGCTGCCGCAGCGACCACGTGTGCCGGCGTCGGAAAATCGGGTTCGCCTGCGCCGAATCCGATGACGTCCACGCCGCTTGCGCGGAGTGCCGCCGCCTTCGCCGTGATCGCCAAGGTTGCCGATTCTTCGATTCCAGCGATGCTTGGAGCTATCGGAGCGGTTGACATTGCAGTTCCTCTCGGGCTCTACGGCGCGACAAAAAGCGAAAAGCAAGTTTGGCATCGGCAACAATGTGAACTCCGACCGATAAACGCAGGGTGCTTTGAATGAATGACCAGCCCGCCGCTTGGCAGCTACCAGTTGATCTCCTTCCCGAAGACGGACGCTTCGGGTCTGGGCCTTCGAAGGTGCGGACAGATGCGCTGGATGCATTGGCCGGCACCGGCAAGTCGTTTATGGGGACGAGCCACCGCAAATCGACGGTCAAGAACGTTGTGGCTTCTCTGCAGGACGGACTGCTTGCCCTGTTCGATGCTCCGGACGGTTACGAGGTGGTGCTCGGAAACGGCGGAGCGACGGCGTTCTGGGATGCGGCCTCGTTTGGCTTGATCTCCGAACAGAGCCATCACCTGGTCTGTGGTGAGTTCAGCTCCAAATTCGCAGCGGTGGCTCGCAACGCACCCCAACTAAAGGACCCGGTCGTCACCGAAACAGCACCCGGCCAGCCCGTCGCGCATGTCCAAGTTGCTGAGGGCTGTGACGTGTACGCATTCGCTCAGAACGAAACATCGACCGGCGTCCAAACACCGGTCCTCCGGCCGGACGGCTTCGACGGTCTCGTGCTCGTTGACGCGGTGTCTGCCGCAGGGGGAATGCCCGTCGACCTGTCACAGGCAGACGTGTACTACTGCTCGCCACAGAAATGCTTTGGCGCTGACGGCGGATTGTTCGCTGCGGTGATGTCACCTGCGGCGGCGGAACGGATCGAAACGATCAAGAACTCCGGTCGATTTATCCCGGCGTTCCTCGACCTCGCTACGGCGCTTGACAACTCGCGAAAGAACCAGACCTACAACACCCCAGCGCTCGCCACCTTGTACCTGTTCGACTCGCAGGTTCGCTGGATGAATGAGTCGGGCGGTTTGGCCTGGTCTGCAGGGCGGTCTAAAGGTCTCTCTGACCACCTGTACAACTGGGCAGACGCCCATCCCCTGGCGAGCCCTTTCGTCGATGACGTCGCGTCGCGTTCCCAGACGGTGGCGACTATCGACTTTGCCGACGGGATCGACGCAGAGCTCCTGGCATCGATTCTGCGCTCCAACGGAATCGTCGACACCGAGCCGTACCGCAAACTCGGGCGCAACCAGCTCCGCATTTCGTGCTTCCCCGATATCGAGCTAACCGATATGCACAAGTTGACCGCGTGTATCGACGCAATTTTGGACTACCTGTCCTGACGAAACTTCTGACCCAGGTCCGCTCACACCCGGTGGGCGGACTGGTTCAGACAATCGCTTTCAGCAAACCTCAGACGGTCAAACGTGCCGGGCGGCGCGATCGCAGCGGCCGGACATCGTCGTCGCCTCGCCGTGGGTCTCAATCGATTCGACGCAGATCTGTCTTGTACCACGCCGTATTCGCCACGTAGACAGCAGCGTTCAACTCGATCAGACCGTCCATTACCGCATCGGGTTTGATGGTGCACGGAACGCCCAGCGCCATCGCACGGGCGGGGACGACCATCTTGTTCGGCACCAGAGCGCACGCGCCCACAAGCGCTCCGGTATGGACTACCGCGTTGTGCAGCACGACGGACTGCGATCCGATGAGCGCCCCATCGTGAATCGTGCATCCTTCCAAATGTGCGAGGTGGCCAATCACGCAGCCCTCACCGATGACGGTCGGCAGATCGGCGGTCGCGTGGATCACCGTTCCGTCCTGGATCGATGTGCGCGCACCGATGGTGATCGTTCCGTAGTCACCGCGGATGACCGCCTGCGGCCAGACCGAGGCCTCAGCCCCGATCCTGACATCGCCGATCACCGTCGCATCTGGGTGGACGAACGCGCTCGGGTCGATCGTCGGTTCGCGGTCACCAATCGCATACAAGGCCAACGCGGCACTCCTCTGATAGCCGGGAATCCCCGGACTTCCTCGATACCCGGGATGACCGGCCGGTGTAATCACCGGGAAC
>JAGNEX010000001.1:0-26740 GCA_018003035.1 Acidimicrobiia bacterium | reverse complement strand
AGGTCGTACCCTTTGGGTCTCACCCCACCCCCGGCAAACTTGACCATTTTCAGGCCAACGGAGTCACTGAATGCGTGTTTCGTCTTCCGAGCGCAGGACGTGACGAAGTGCTCGCCACCCTGGACGAATACGCCCCGTTCCTAGCGAAGTATCCCGACGAGTAACCTGTCGTCTCTCAAGGCCACGGCCTGCCCACATGCCAGTGGTACGAGTGCCGATTGGGAACAGCCCGCATCCACGCGAGGAGAAACACAATGCCCGAAGCCGTCATCGTTTCATACGCCCGCACGCCTATCGGGCGGGCCATGAAGGGCTCGCTCACCAGCATGCGACCAGACGACCTGACCACGATCGCGGTCAAGGCCGCCCTCGCCAAGGTTCCTGAACTCGACCCAACCCTCATCGAAGACCTGCTGCTTGGCTGCGGACAACCCGCTGGCGAGTCGGGCTACAACCTTGCCCGCGTCGTCGCCATCTTGTCCGGCCTCGACAACGTTCCAGGCGTCACCGTGAACCGCTACTGCTCGTCGTCGTTGCAGACCACGCGTATGGCTGCGCACGCGATCAAGGCTGGCGAGGGGGACATCTTCATCTCCGCCGGTGTCGAAACCGTTTCTCGGTTTATGGTCGGCATGGCCGACGGTGCACCGGGTAGCACCAACCCGCTGTTCAACGACGCAATGGCGCGTACTGCCGAACGGCAAGAGGCCGGTTCGGCGACGTGGTCGGCGCCGGAAGGTCTGCCAGACATCTACATTGCGATGGGCCAGACCGCCGAGAACGTTGCCCAGTACAAGAACGTGTCTCGCGAAGCACAGGACGAGTTTGCGGCCCTTTCGCAGCAGCGGGCATCAGAGTCTCTGGCCCGCGGCTTTTTCGATCGTGAGATCGTGCCGGTGACGCTGGCCGACGGCACGGTCGTCACCCAGGACGACGGTATCCGCCCGGGCACCACGGTCGAGCGCCTCGCTTCGCTCCGACCGGTGTTCCGCCCTGACGGCACCGTCACCGCCGGTAACGCTTGCCCGCTGAACGATGGCGCCGCAGCGGTCGTCATCATGAGCGACACCAAGGCCGCCGAACTGGGCATCACCCCGCTCGCTCGCGTCGTGTCGACCGGCGTGTCCGGTTTGAACCCCGAAATTATGGGACTCGGCCCGATCGAAGCATCCCGCCAAGCCTTGGCCCGTGCGGGGATGACCATCGACGATGTCGACCTCGTCGAAATCAACGAAGCCTTCGCCGCGCAGGTTCTGCCGTCGGCGGACGAGTTGGGCATTTCGATCGACAAGCTGAACGTGAACGGTGGCGCGATTGCCCTCGGTCACCCATTCGGTATGACCGGAGCTCGCATCCTTGCCACGCTGCTCAACGGTCTCGAAGACGCCGACAAGTCCGTCGGCCTCGAAACGATGTGCGTCGGTGGTGGCCAGGGTATGGCCATGATCCTTGAACGTCTGTAAGGCCAGCCTCGACCCTGCAGACCGCCGCCGGCGGACCTACCTGGCATATCGCGCACAGCTCGCGGTACCGGGCTCCGCTCAAAGCGGCTTTGAGTAATAAGACAGTGGCCGGAGCCGTTTGGTTCCGGCCACTGTCGCGCCCAATCCGGCGCGCCCTGCCCTGACCCCGCCGGTCGGTTCGGACCTACCGCCCGGGGCGTTGCCCGGACATCGTGACGCCAATCGAAGCGAGCGATCCGGGCACATGGTGGTTTGCTATGACCATCCGATACGGCTGGTCTGCATGGAGTTCCTCCGGATCAACAAACCAGCGGGCGACATAGACCCCACTCGTCGACTCTCCGGCCCGGGCGGCCGACTCGCCAAGGTCGAAGTCCTCGATCTCGGTAGCGGTGTGATCGCCCACCCACATCGACCAGCCCTGGTCATCGACCGGATGGCCGCCATGTTCGAACCGGGTCCACCTGCCGTCAACCCCCTGACGTTCCACCCAGGCCAGCGGACGGTTCCAGCTCATCGCTCCAGCCTTGGGACCTTGCCACGCAACGGTCAGACAGGCTTCGCCCCGCTTGTTGCGTCCAAAGACCGGTACGCCGACCGCGGTCACCACCTCAGGACCCGCTGGGAGTCCGGGATGGTAGTTGCGCGCCGACAGACGCCAGGTTCGTCCGTCGCGGCCGGCCTGTTCTTGAGCCTCATGTGACCGTCGAGAGGACGCAGAACTTTGAGATGTGAGCCGCCGTACGAGCGACGTCGCCGTCGCGGTCACGGCGGTCAAGCTGTTGGGCCCATACAGCGTGTGACCGCCCTCATAGAACTGACGAGAATATTCAGCGGGGGTTGTCAGGTAGCCCGCGTACTCCCCCACCAGCGACAACACACAAACAAACCGGACCCCGCTGCCGGGGTCAGAACGTTTGGCGCGGGGGAAGCCCTGGCGGATCGCTCCCTCGAGACGGGCTCCGGCGCCGACCGTGACCTCGAAAGGCGAAGCGAACAACGCCAGGTCGCCGATCTGAAGGAGGTGGAACGGCATCAGCCGAGGAAAGTCACGACGGGGCGCGATGAGGCGCTGAAACGGTCCGCCCAGCACCCACTTGGCACCCTGCGGACCCCTCGACATCGGCTTAGGGGTGTTGGGCCGGAATGGGGGCACGTGGACCAAAACCGGCGTCGCGTTCTCATAGGCACCGGCAACCAGGGATGCTCCGATGGCGGGAGACGCGAGTTGTTGGAACGCCGCGGAGCGGGACGAGAAGTCGACTACGTCGGAGACGACTCCGAGCAGCGGCGACGCGGCCTCCGGTTTGGCAAGGTCGCCTTCCAGCGACTCCCAGCAGTTAACCGCCGCTTCGGCCGCAGCAGTGCCAAGGCGAATCGCGTCCCAGTGCAAGAGCCGTTGGTTCTGGATATCGGGAGCGGCGTCGGCATGGGTACCGAGCAGTCCCGCAACGGTCGGGACCGTCGAAGACCGTCGGGCAATCAGCCGGCGGGTGGCTGTCACCAAAGGTCCCCAGATGTCCGCGTTGTAGTCATCACCGCTCACCGACACGCTGGTGGGATGCACGCCAAAGGAGACGAGGCACGTGAGGGGCTCTAGCCCGCCAGAATCGGCAACACGGTCAACGCGCAGCACGGTGAGACGTCGATCGACGGCTTCAAAGACATCAGAAGGTACCGTCCGGCCTGTGGCGGCGGCCTCCCGTTGATGCGCAGGCAGCGAGCGATTCCTGGTGATTCCAGCCACGTTGATCTGACCGGCCGCTAGCCGGCTTGGGGCCCTGTGTTCGTAGGCCTGGATGACGGCCGTCGAGATGCGGTCGACCAGAAACTCCAGCCACACCGGGTCAAGCCCGGCCTTGTTCGACGCGAACCGGTTGTAGAACTCAGTGCCGAAGAATCCCCCACCCGAGGCATGTGTGTGACAGCCGGCAATCACCAGATGCTCACGGTCGATGTCGGTGTGTGCGGCGATGCGTTCGGCGACGAGATGGGTCAACAAACTCGACCCGCTCAAGAGGTCGGAGTGGACCAGGGCGAGGGAGGTCCCGGCGCAACTCAGGTAGGTGCACCGAACATACAGCCGGGTTCGGAAACCCCGGCCGGTGTTCGCATTAGCAGAATGACCTGCCTTGGGAAGCCCTGGTGGCGGAGTGATATCGAGCTCCGCCGAGCCAGCCACGAGCTCGCGCTGAGTACTTCGCACCCGGACCGGCCTGGTCACCGAGGTGATCTCCAGGCGGCCACCCGAGCGAGATGCGTCGCTTAGCCCCATCTGAGCCACCCCTTACGGCAAGATCTGGGCGGAGTCCCGCCACGCTCCAGAAGCGACGACCCGGCCGGATCGCCGCTGATCAGCCTTCCAACCCTGCCGGGCTATCAAGCCGCTCAACACGTGGCGGACGCTCTCAAAAAAATGGCGGAGGGAGTGGGATTCGAACCCACGGGACCCGCAAGCCCAGCAGTTTTCAAGACTGCCCGATTCGACCGCTCTCGCATCCCTCCAACAGGGCGACATGCTAGGCGCTCGAGCAGCGCCCAACGAAGTGGGGCGAACGCCGGGTAGTGCATTTCGCCCGCCGGTGACCCGTCCCCGCCTAGCGCCGAGGAGTGAGGACCTCTTTGCCCATCGCGGCCACCAACACATCGGGCACCAAGAGGGTGCCGTCGCTTGTCTGGTAGTGCTCAAAAAGGTTCAGCAAGATCCGTCCAACGGCGCAGGCGGTTCCGTTGAGCGTATGAACAAAGCTGCGGTTGCCGTCGTTGTCGACCATGCGCGTTTGGAGCCGCCGCGCCGAATAGTCGGTGTAGTTCGAGCACGAGGTCACCTCGCGGTACTTGCCTTGAGAAGGCAGGAACACTTCGAGGTCGTGCTTCTTGGCCGCGGGCGCACCGAGGTCGCCTGCCGCGGAGGTGATCACGCGGTAGGGCAGACCAAGCCCGCCAACGATTCGCTCCTGCAGATCGAGGATGAGGGCAAGCTCGTCCCATGACTTATCGGGCGGGCAGTAGGAAAACATCTCGACCTTGTCGAACTGATGCACCCGGAACATGCCAGAGGTGTCTTTGCCGTAGGTGCCCGCCTCGCGCCGAAAGCAGGACGACGTTCCGGCGTAACGCAACGGGAGGTCGTCGATCGGCAGCGCTTCGCCCCGGTGCAGACCGGCCAGAGGCACTTCGGAGGTCCCGACCAGGAACAGTTCGCCCTCGTCGACCTCATAGACCTGCGCGCGATCGGCGGGAAAGAAGCCAGCGTCGAACATCATCTGCTCGCGGACCAGCACCGGCGGGACGACCGGAACGAAACCCTCTTTGACGACGAGCGACATCACCCATTGGACCAGCGCGATCTCCAAGAGCACGGCATCGCCAAGTACGTAGACAAACCGCGAACCGCTCATCCGAACGGCGCGTTCGCTGTCCACGAAACCCATCATTTCGCCGAACTCGGCGTGGTCCCATTTTGGTGCGGGTGGCTGGCCACCAACTTCGCGTTCGACCCGATAGTCCTCTTCCCCGCCGCTTGGCACCGAGTCATCTGCGGGGTTGGGAATCGCGAGAGCAAGCTGATCGAAGGCAGCTTCGGCGACTTCTAACTGCGGCGTCAGAGCGGCGAGCGCGTTCTTCAGATCTTGCGCTGCTGCGATCTGGGCCGGACGGTCTTGCGGACTAGCCGACGAGATCGCCTTCGACGCGAGGTTCTGCTGCGCTCGAAGGTTCTCCACCTGAGTCCGCAGCGATCGCCTGTTCTCATCCGCAGCGATGAGCGCGTCGATGGCTTCGGGCGATGCCCCTTTTCGCTCTGCACCGCGGCGGTAACCCGGGTCGTTTCCGAGCCTTGAAATGTCAATCACTGTCGAATGTCCTTTGAGGTCTTCTCACAAAGCTGAGCCCCGTAAGCAACGGTTCTCCGTCGACCACTGCCGTTGTTGCCGACCGTCGGTATCGTGGGAGCCGACTAGCTCGCTGACTGGTTGGACGGCGACGGCAACGGTCCAGAATCGTCACGCACCTTGGATCGCAGCAGGTCGAGCCAGGCCTGTGCGTCAAGCCATTGCTGGTGCATCTCGCGGGAACGGTCACTGTCAGGGTGGCCGTCGCGAGGATAGGACCCGAGACATTTGACCTGCGCTGGACCCGCTTGAACAGCAAGTAGCGCGTCGGCAACTACCTCGTTGGAGATATGGCCTTCGAGGTCCAAGAAGAAGCAGTACTCACCGAGCGCTGCCCCGCCCCCTGAAGCCTTGAGCGGGCGAGATACCGCGTTGGTCAGGTCGATGCCGCGAGCCGCAAACTCGAGGAGAATCGCAACCAGCGAACCAGGGCGATTCGCGCGCTGCATGCACACGATCGACGTTTTGTCGTTGCCGGTCGGTCCGGGAATGCCGCGTCCAACGACGACGAACCGCGTCGCATTGCCGGGGTGATCTTCGATGCCATCAGCCAAGATCTGAAGGCCCAACACCTCTGCGGCGAGGGCGTTGCCCACGGCGGCGGTCTGGCCCGTCGGATCCTTGCTGACATCCACGGCGGCCGAAGCTGTCGAGTTGGTCGCCTCAACTCGAACGTCGGGCAGGTTGACCGACATCCACCGCCGCACCTGTGCAAGCGCGATAGGGATCGAACGGACCCTGGTGATATCGGACAGGCCCGCCCCTTGTGCAGCGAGCAGACACATGCGCACCGGGTGGGTGATCTCACGCTGAATCATCAGGTCGGTATCAAACGCGAGGGTGTCTAAGGTGACAGTCACCGAGCCCTCGATAGCGTTCTCGATTGGGATAAGCCCAAGATCGGCGGCGCCCGTGTCCACCGCTGTCAGCACATGGGGCACGCTGGCGACCGGCATCTTGTCCATCGCGGCGAGATCTGGTTGGGTGAGAAGGGCTGCTTCGGCGAAGGTTCCGTTGGGCCCGAGGTAGGCAACTGTTGTCATCGGCTGATCATTGTAGGGGCCGAGACGTAACTCGCCTGGGTTGCGGATCAACACCTTGTTGCCGGTAGAACACCGCCGGCACGCGGGCTCCGCCGTCGCTGGAGTGCCAACAGTGCTCGCTGCACGTAACCTTCGCCAGGCGCAAACAGCCCAGACCACAAGGTGGCCTGTCGATCGACGAGCTGACCTCCCTGCTGAGGGTCACGGGTAGCACGCCGATACCGCAGCTGGCGGTACTCGCCCTCAAGCGGCACAGCGCCAGTTAGCTCAACTGCACGAAGGGGATCCGATATGGCACAGAACTCATCACCGCTCCAAAGCATCCGGGTCATCGAGTCATCGATGCTTGGACCGGCCGCCATCACCAACCAGCTGGCCGACCTGGGAGCGGACGTCATCAAAGTAGAACCGCCTCAGGGCGACTACATCCGGCAGATGACGTGGCCGATCGTCGAAGGCGTGTCCCTGATGCACTTGCACGTCAACCGGGGCAAGCGATCGATCACCCTCGACCTGCGGACACCCGAAGGCGTCGCGATTTACCTGGATCTCGTCAAGGACGCAGACGTCGTCGTCGAGGCGATGCGGCCCGGATCCCTCGCCAAACGCGGCCTTGGATACGACGCCCTCGCCAAGGTCAACCCGCGGATCGTGATGTGCACCATCTCTGGCTATGGCATGACGGGCCCGTACGCCAACATGCCCAGTCACGGCATCGCCTATGACACATGGGCTGGCATCGTTAAACCCGAACACGACGAAGAAGGCCTGCCGTACATCCCCGAACACGCGTCTATCGGTATTCATGCGGGGCCGGTGCTTGGCGCCCTCGGCATTCTCGCCGGCGTGATCCGTGCTCGGGAGACCGGAGAGGGCTGCCAACTCGAAATCGCTCAGTCCGACGCCGCGGCCTACATGGACTGGTACCGCTCAGAATCGTGGCGGGCCTACGAACGCCCCGAGGACGAGGTGACGGGCAACGCGTCGGACAACTATGAGCGCCGCGCTCCAGGAACCGCAGGCATGCGCGAAGGCGTTCGCTATCAGATCTATGAATCCTCCGACGGCTACATCTTGTTCATGGCGTCCGAACAGGCATTTTGGAAGAACTTCTGCATCGGCGTCGGTCGACCGGAACTGTTCGAACAGTTCCCTGGCTCGAAGTACGCTGACCACGCCCGCGGAAACCGTGACTTACAGCGCGAGTTGGCCGGAATCTTTTCGACCAAGACCTCGGCTGAGTGGCTCGAATTTGGCGACACGGTCAATACGCCAATCGCGCCCGTGAACTCGCCGCAGACCATCGCCAATGACCCACAATTTCAAGATCGCTTCCCGTGGCTCCCCGCTTCGGAACATGGAGCGGACATGCTTGGCTCGCCGATCAAGTTTTTGGATGAACAGCTGCCTCCGCCTCTGCATGCACCTACCGTCGGACAACACACCGACGAAGTGTTGTCGAAGGTCCTGGGCTACGACGACGACAAGATCGCAGCGTTGCGCTCGGCCGGAGCCTTCGGAACGGCCGAATAGACCGTCTGAAAGCGCGGGGCAGACCTCAAAGACCGAGGCGGTGCTTGCGCCGCAAGATCGCTTCCCATCAAGCCGGAAAGGCACAGAGACGTGGATGAATCGACGACGTACGAACCGATGATTCAGCACCGACATTCAGAGACGCCGTACAGGCAACTCGATCTGCCAGGACCCACGGTCCAGGAGTTCGGCGATCGGAAGATCCTGACGATCCCGCCCGAGACCCTGCGAGACCTTGCAGCCGAGGCGATGCGGGATGTTTCCCACCTGCTGCGCCCCAGCCACCTTGAGCAGTTGGCGATGATTCTGGAAGACCCCGAGGCCACCGACAACGACCGGTTCGTGGCCTTGGAGCTTCTCCGCAACGCAAACGTCGCCGCCGGCATGGTGTTGCCCTCATGCCAGGACACCGGTACGGCCATCGTCGTTGGTTACAAGGGCGAGAACGTGTACACCGGCACGGACGACACCGAGTGGCTAAGCCGAGGTATCGAGCACACCTACACCCAGACCAACCTGCGCTACTCCCAGATGGCTCCGTTGACGATGTACGAGGAGCGCAACACCGGGACGAACCTGCCTGCACAGGTTGAGATTTACGCCACGCAAGGCGACGAGTATGAGCTGCTATTCCTCGCTAAAGGCGGCGGATCAGCCAACAAAGCCTTCCTGTATCAAGAGACCCGCGCTCTGTTAAACCCCGAGTCCCTCGTGACCTTCCTCGACGAGAAGATGCGCACCCTGGGCACATCGGCGTGTCCTCCGTACCATCTTGCGATCGTGATCGGCGGCACCAGCGCCGAGTACAACCTCAAGATGGTCAAGCTCGCGTCGGCTCACGCCCTCGACGACCTGCCCCTGACGGGGAGCATCGGCGGACGAGCATTCCGAGATCTCGAATTGGAACAGACTCTCCTGGGTGTCGCTCAACGGACGGGCATCGGCGCCCAGTTCGGCGGCAAGTACTTCTGCCACGACGTTCGCGTCATCCGTCTGCCTCGTCACGGCGCGTCGCTACCCATCGGGATGGGAGTGTCCTGTTCAGCCGACCGCCAGATCAAAGCGAAGATCACCGCCGACGGCGTGTTCTTGGAGCAGCTTGAAACGAACCCGGCGAAGTATCTCCCCGACGTTCACGAAGAAACATTGTCGAACCACGTGGTCGATATCGACCTCAACTCGCCGATGGACGAAATCCGGGCCGAACTTTCCAAGTACCCGATCAAAACTCGGCTGCGCTTGTCCGGCCCTATCGTTGTTGCTCGAGATATCGCACATGCGCGGATTAAAGAGCGTCTCGATGCTGGCGAGCCCCTGCCCCAGTATCTGAAGGACCACGTCGTTTACTACGCGGGGCCGGCAAAGACGCCCGAGGGCATGCCGTCGGGCTCATTTGGGCCAACAACGGCAGGCCGCATGGACTCCTACGTCGAACAGTTCCAGTCTGCAGGCGGATCGTTTGTGATGCTCGCGAAGGGAAACCGCTCCAAGCAGGTGACCGACGCGTGTGCCGCCCATGGTGGCTTCTACCTCGGATCGATCGGTGGGCCGGCGGCCATCCTGGCTCAGGACTCCATCCGCAGCGTCGACGTACTTGAGTACCCCGAACTCGGCATGGAAGCGGTCTGGAAGATCGAGGTTGAGAACTTCCCCGCATTCATTGTCGTCGACGATAAAGGGAACGACTTCTTCAAATCGTTGTAGCGGGTCCCCGCCGCAGCCAAGCGTTGCGGGGTCACGTTTCCCTCGGTTTGATGGCCCCGGACTCGTCGGCACCGATGAGGTTGCTAGGTCCGGTTCAAGAGTCTCTTGGACCGGACCTGTTATTCGCCGGGACTGTCGGCGGCAGGACTGTCGGCGGCAGGACTGTCGGCAGTTTTCGCCGTACCCGTCACCCAGGTCGCGACAATGTCGCCGGCTTCGCGGGCGATCCGAGCGTGCCCGTCGGCATTGAGATGGAACCAGTCGCCGGCAAACCACCGAGTGCCCATCTGCGCGAACTCTTGTCGCGTCTCCCACGGGTCGACAAACGCTGCGCCGTTGTCTTCGGCCGCCCGGCGGGCGATTCGATTGAACCGCTCCGATCGGCGATCGAGGATCTGCGACAGCCCCGAAGGGACCCGGGGTATGACACCGAGGGGCGGGACGCCCAACACGATGATCTGGTCAGTTCGCGCCCGAAGCAGAGCCAAGGTTGCGTTCACCGCTCCCCTGTAGCGACCGAGTCGTGTCCCCCGAATCACGTCGTTGGCACCGACGGACAAGATGGCCAGGTCACACGCTGGTAGTCGCCCGGTTTGCTGGCACAGCACCTCCCCAGCGGTGCTTCCCCCTACGGCCCGATTGTCGAAAAAGACTGAGAACGGCACCTGTGCTTCGTGAACAGCATGGGCGAGGGCGTTGACAATCCAGATGTCGGTCACGTCAGCTAGACCAGGGCCGGTCAGCGACGAATCCCCCACCGCCACGACTCTTCGAGAAGCCGGAACCTGCACGGAGCCCGGAAGCATCGTCGATCCGTGGTGACCAGACATCGTCGGCAGCGGCCGCCGCACCACGTAGAGGGCTTGAGCGGCGAGGCCTGCGGCAGAGCCCGCACCGAGCGCCCCGGCGACTGCCGCGGCGGCTCGAAATCCACGGCTGGACGCGGCCATCCGACGGGGCGGATCCCGTCGGAGTGCTGGCGAAGCAGCCATCGAACTTGCAGAACTCAGGGGGTCGAGCACCCCACCAGCCTAACGAAACGCTGGCGCGTTCCCCCGAGCGCCCCCGGGGCGCCTCAGGCCAGCGCGCCGTCCCAGTTGTCGAGGACCTGCACAGCGATCAGCTCTTCCAGATACCGGTCGTCCCACCACGAGATCTGAAGTTGCTTCGCCCGCCGGAAGTACAACTGGACGTCGTACTCGAGCGTGAAACCGACACCACCCCAGATCTGCTGGGCCATGGCGGTCACGTCGCGATACTCCTTACAGGAGAAGAGCTTCGCCATCGGCGCAAGGGTCGCGATCGAGCGACCGACCGACGCGGTCCACGCAGCTTCCTGCACCAGGGTCTTTGCTCCGTCGATACGGGTCTTTGAGTCGGCCATGTAGTGCGACAGCGATTGGAACGATCCGAGTGGCTTGTCGAACTGGAAGCGGTCTTTGGAGTAGTCGACCGTGATCTCAAGCGTCTTTTCGGCGCCGCCGGTCGCTTGGGCTGCGAGAAGAACGATGGCCTGGTGCATGACGTCGCTCCAAGTCACCCAACCCGAACCGGCGCTACCCACCCGTGCCGATAGCGGCACTTCCACGCCGTCAAAGGTGACGTCGTACTGAGTGTCGGATGCGATTGAGAAGTACTGAGTGCTCGAGATGCCTGGGGCATTGGCTGGAACGACGAACAGATCGACACCGTTGGGCGTGCGGGCCAGCACCAAGAACTGGTCCGCCGCGGCGGCAAACCGCACGTGACGCTTGATCCCCGTCAGGGTGACGGTGTCGCCGCCTTGAACAGCCTGGAGCTGAACGCCCTTTTCACCGAACCCGCCCTTAGGTTCGAGCCATGCGGGGATCATGATCGAACTTCCGTCCGCGAGCGAAGGCAGCCACTCTTCGCATTGGGCGCTCGACCCGGCGGAAGCGATGGCTCCTGCGGCCAGCACCGCCGATTCGAGGTGTGGCAGCGGGGTAAGCGCTCGGCCCAGTTCCTGGTACAGCACGATGCCTTCGAGCAGGCTTTGCCCAGAACCTCCGAAACTTTCCGGAATCAGCAGGCCGATCAGGTCCGCTTCAGCGAACTGCTGCCAGAGCTGGCGGTCAAAACCGACCGGGTCGTCTTCGAGTTCGCGCACCGCCGTAACCGGCGATGAGGCCTCAAGAAGTGACCGCACCATGTCTCCCAACATGAGTTGCTCTTCGCTGAAATCAAGATTCATTTCGTCCTCGATGATCGGTGTCGTGTCTCACGTCGGCGTGGAAACAACGGGTTCGTGTCGGGTTGGTCGCCGGCGGTGCGTGCCGGGTAGAAGGGGGATCTAGTTGGTCGGATTCGGAAGCCAACGTTCGCCGCGCCGGTTCCAAGGGTTGTCGTCGGCGTCGGCGGGGATGGCCACCCTGATCTGACAGGTGGTCGCCTCGACGTCGTTCGCGGTGAGCGTGACCGAACAGTCGGCCCATACGCAGCCGGCTTCGTCGATTTGGATTCGGTCGACCACCCCAGCAATGCGCATCAGATCGCCCGGAAATACCGAGCGCTTCATCCGAAAATTCATGCGACCGAGGCGCCCCTTGGGCCCCGTCCAGTCGGTGATGAACCGTTCGAACCAGTGAGCCTGGTTGGGCGTGTTGAGGAAAATGTCCTGAGTACCATTGCGCTCGGTCGCAAACTTGTAGTCGTGGTGCATAGGGCGCCAGTCCCGGGTCGCTAGAGCACCGAGAACAACCGTGGTCGTTTCGACGCGGTAGTCAAGGGCCGGGATCTGAAGACCTTCGTAGAGGTCCGCTGCGGTGATGCCCGGCGGGATCTGATCAGAAAGCGGCGCGGTCACGTCTGGTCCCTTTTGTACCCGAAGCCGGTGTAGGTCTCTCGGCCGACTTCGTCGTTGTTCTGGTTGAGGTAGATCACGTCGATCACCCAAAAACGTCCGGCGCCCAACTTGGTCCGTTTCGGCTCAGACACCGAGGTCAGCACTTGGTACGTGCGGATGACGTCGCCGGGACGTACGGGCTCGCCGAAGATGACTGTGTTGTCGGTCATAACGGCTTCGGGGAGTCCGAAGACTTCTTTCAGATCGAAGTGCACCTGTAGCGGTAGCGCTTGTTCGGAGCTGCCCGGCCGCCAGTGGTGCGGCCGAAACCAGACGCTGAGCATGCTCGGCGGCGCTACCGGTCCGCCGGTGATGGCATCGGCAGCGTCGTCCTCCCAGAAAAGCGGATTGCCGTTCTCGACTGACGCGCATGCGGTCCAGATGTAGCCCCGTTCGACGGGGAATTCCCCGACGACTTCGTACCGGGGCTGGCCGATCCAGTCAGCGACTTCGGCGGGCAAACCAGGACCGTCGAGATCTGGTTGGCTGGTCTGTTGGGTGTCAGCGGTCACGCGATCACTCCAGCATCTGTGAGTTGTTGGATGGTTTGCCTGTCGTAGCCAGCCTGTTCGAGCAGCTCTCCGGTGGAGGTCTGGGTCCAGTCGGGCAGTTCGACGATGCCGCCGGGCTTGTGCATACCGGCGAGGGTGGGGCCGACCTGGGCAAAGGTTCCAGCCTCGGGGTGCTGTGCTTGTACGACGAGTCCCCGCTGGATCACCTGGTCGGTAGCGAGCGTCTCTGAGAGTTCTAAGACTGGCGCGACGCAGGTGTCGTGACCGGCGAGGCGGACCGTCCAGTTGGCCTGGGTATCGGTTTTGAACGCCGCCTGGAAGTCGTCACGGATTTGGTCCTGTACGGCGTCGTTGGTCTGGTCGGCCTCCCACTGCTCGCAGCCGAGCAGGCGGCACAGGTTGCGATAGAACGCCGGTTCGATCGCGCCGACCGACATCCAACGGTCATCGGCTGTTTCATACAGCCCGTAACAGGCGTATCGGCCGGTCAGAATGTTGTGGCGCCACCCCGGTTCTTGGCCCGTCGCCAAGAGCTCGTCGCCGAAGAGGGACATGAGCGAGATCATCCCGTCCAGGATCGACACGTCGAGATACGCGCCCGTACCCGACCGAGACCTTGCGACGAGCGCTCCAAGAATGGAGATCGCCGCGGCCATCCCGCCGCCGGCACCGTCCGCGATGGTTGCGCCCGGGATGGTCGGCCGTCCGTCTACCCCCGGTTCGCCGGTCGCCAGAAAGCCCGAGAAGGCCAGATAGTTGATGTCGTGGCCGGCCCACTGCGCTGACGGGCCGGTCTGGCCGAACCCGGTGGTCGAGCAGTAGACAACAGCCGGGTTGACCCGTTTCACATCGGTGTAACCGATACCGAGGCGGTCGACCACGCCCGGCCGAAAGCTCTCGATCACGACGTCGGCATCCGCAGCGAGCGCCAAGAATGCCTCGCGTCCCTCTGAGTTCTTTAAGTCGATCTGGGCACGGCTCATATACCGCTGACCACCGTACGCGTAGGCAGGCGGCGCAATTTGGGCTCCGGCTTTGGCGGGTACGGGACCGACCTTGATGATGGTCGCCCCAAAGTCTGCCAACGTCCTAGAGCAGCGCGCGGCAGGGCCGACGCTCGCGAGGTCGAGCACACGAATGCCGGCGAGAAAGCCTGAGCCCTCCGCTTGACTCATCAGAAATTCTTCGGCAGGCCCAGACCGCGCCTGGCGATGATGTTCTTTTGAATCTCGGACGCACCGCCACCGATCGTGTCGATCACGGTGTACCTGTAGGTCGACTCAGCCCTGCCCGCCATCGCCGCGTCTTCGGTTTTGACCCGCAGTTGGGAGCTGGGGCCGCCGAGGTCCATCGAAGCGTCAGCCAACCGCTTGGAGAGTTCGGTGGCGAACAGCTTGTACTCACTGGCGGGCACGGTTGGAGGCGCCCCGCCTTCACCATGTGACTTGATCGACGCGTCGACGAAACGGAGCCCCAGCACGCGGGCGACCTCGCCGTCGGTGACCAGATGCGCGACGCGAGCGCGGGTAACCGGATCGTCTTTAAGGGGTTCGCCATCGCGAGTTTCGGTGGCGACGTAGTCGCACAACAGCTCAAGGCGCTGCCGGATCGGCGAGTAGGTAAACATCGTGAAGCGCTCAAGGTCCAACGCTTGGGAGATGTACTGAAACCCACGGTTCAGTTCGCCGACGACGTAGTCGTCGGAGACGAACACGTCATCGAAGAAGACCTGGTTAGTGCGCTCGTCGCCCATCGTCCAAATCTCGGTGATGGTCAGTCCAGGGTCATTCATCGGCACAAGGAACAGGGTGATGCCGTAGTGCTTGGGGGCGTCCGGGTCGGTGCGCGCACCTACCCAGTACCAGTCCGCGAAATGCGCAGAGGTAGTCCACGTCTTTTGCCCGTTCAACATCCAGCCGTCGACGCCGTCCTTTGTCGCCTTCTCGGCCTTCAACTTCATCGACGCTGCGTCTGAACCGGCGTCGGGCTCTGAGTAGCCAACAGCAAACTCGACCTGAGCGTTCAGAATCTGGGGCAGGAACTCTGCTTTCAACTTGTCGGAGCCGTGAGCGATCAGCGTCTTGCCAATGATGCCCACGCCCTTTCCGATCTGGGGTGCCCCTCGCCCGGCGAGCGCCTCGTTGAGCAGGTACTCATAGACGCCGTCGCCCTCTTGGCCTCCGTATTCCTTAGGCCAGGTGATGCCCATCCAGCCGCGTTCGGCCATTTTGGCCATGAACGCTCGGCGCTCGGGCGTGTCGACGATCTGGGCCATGTTCTCGCGGCAGACATCGGCGACGTCGGGGGTGGCGTGCTCGTCGAGGAACGCCTCGACCTCAGCAAGAAATTCTTGCTGTTCGGGTGTGAAATCAAAGTCCAACGGTCTACCTCACGATTCCTGACATTGGCGTCATACTTTAGAGCAGTTGCGACCGGGTGAGCACCAACCGGCTAGCCGCGGTCGCCGTCGGGGTCGGCGCCCTCCTCAACGAATGGCGGCAGCGAAGGACTGATCACTCCCCCAGCCCTCAATTCTTCGACGTCCGCTTCGGTCAACCCGCCGAGGTCCCTCAGCACCTCGTCGGTGTGTTCCCCAACCCATGGGAAACGCCGCTGCTGCCCAGGTTCGGCCCGGGACAACTTCACGGGGTTCCCCGGTTGCAGTAGTGGTTCGCCTCCGTCGGTGCGAGGGGTCGAAATCAGCATGTCGTGGGCCGCGACATGCGGGTCGGAAACCACGTCGGCGGCTTTGAACACCGGCCCGGCTACGACACCTGCCGCGGACAATTGATCGCAGGCCTGCGCCCTGGTCATACCGCTCGCCCAGGACTCGATGGCCGGCCGAATAGCTTCCTCACAGTGCTCCACCCACCCGGTACGGCTGGCGAACCGGGGGTCGGTCAACCATTCCGGGTGGCCGACGAGTTCTGCCAATTTGGCGAACTGGTGCTCGCGACCGACCTGCAGAACGAACCACCCGTCATCGGCGGCAAAGGTGTCGAGGAGCACTTCGAGGGGGTGCCCTTCGTCGCGGCGAACCCCGAGCGAATGAAACGCGGGGACTACATCGCTCATCGAGATCATCGCGTCCAACATGGCGATGTCAACGTGCTGGCCCAGTCCGGTGACGTCGCGCTCTCGCAGGGCCGCGAAGATTCCAACCACGGCAAACAAGGCTGACGAGATGTCGCCCAGGGCACCAACAGGATTGGCCCGCGGTGGCTCGTCTGGACGCTTAGAAAACATGTAGATCCCCGACATCGCTTCGACGATCGACGCGTACGCCGCCCAGTCCCGATACGGCGAGGCGGGATCACTCCCAAAACCTGACACCGAGCAGGTGATCAAAGCCGGGTCGTGGTCCCGAAGGCTGTCCAGGCTCAGCCCCAAACGGGTCAAGACCCCGGGGCGAAAGTTCTCGGCAACCACATCGGCGGAACCCGCAAGACGCCGGACAAGGGCCACGCCCCGAGGATCTTTCAGGTCGATGCCGACGCTGCGTTTGTTGAGGTTGTTGCGCAGAAACGTCGCGCCGACCGGACGCCCCCACGGATCGGGCATCGCTGGCGTCGAGGCCCGGCCGCTCTCGCCCATCGTGGGGTGTTCAATCTTGATGACTTCGGCACCAAACCAACCCATGAGTTGGGTCGCGAACGGAAGCGCTTGCATCTGTTCCAACGCCAAGATCCGAATTCCGCCGAGCGGTCCCCCGGTCATGTGCCGAGCCTCCTTGTGGGACGAGTGGTACGTGCATCGTCACCCGAATCAGACTCAAACCCTGACGCGCGTGTCATATTTCATTCGTACACTACCGTTTTGCTCCGACCCGACGTCTTGGCCCTCTTTCCGGCGGGCATCCGCCCAAGACTGCCTGGGCGTCGCATACCCGGAACTCGACGTTTCACGTGCGATAACCGCACCTACCGACTCGCCAAGACGAGCTCCTTCGACGAATCGAGAGTCATGCGCGGCATCAAAGCTTTCAGCACTTACCTGCCCCACCACCGCCTCAACAAGAGCGACATCTCCGCACTTCTCGGAAGCGGCGGGGGGCGAGGAATGAGAACGGTCGCTTCCTACGACGAAGATTCAACGACGATGGCGGTGGAAGCCGCCCGGCGTGTTGCGCAGTCACAGACCTCGGCGCCGAGTCGACTGTTCTTTGCCACCGCATCCCCGGCCTACGCCGACAAGACCAACGCGACCGCCATCGCGGCGGCAGCGAACCTCGGCAAAGCAGTGTTGTCGGTCGATCTTGTGGGCTCGGCTCGGAACGGCTTGGCGGGGCTGATCATGGCGCTCGATGGGTCAGGCGACGCCCTCGCCACCGCCTCCGAACTGCGCAGCGGGCGACCCGGATCCGCCGATGAAAGCGCCGGCGGCGACGGCGCTGCAGCGTTCCTGGTCGGCGACGGCACCGACGGGCAGGGCCCGAATGACGATGTCGTTGCAACGCTGCTCGGCACGGCATCGGTCTCTGAAGAGTTCATGGATCGATACCGACTCCCGACGGAGCGCCACACAAACGTCTGGGAAGAACGATTCTCCGAAGGCATCTACGGACGCCTCGCCAAGGAATGTGTGGCAGCCATCTGTGCAGCCACCAACCTCACCCCGGCCGACTTTGACCATGTGGTTTTCACCAGCGTGCATCCCCGAGCAACCCGGTCGGCCGCTCGCCTCGGATTCGCCGAAGGATCACTCGAACCGGGTATCGAGTCGGTGTCGGGCAACCTCGGCGGGGCTCATCCGTTGGTAGCGCTCGCCGACGTGTTGGAACGCTCCGAACCGGGCGCCCGCATCTTGGTCGTGAACCTCGCTGACGGCGCCGACGCGATTGCACTGCAGCGAACCGAGCAGGCGACGCTGGTAAGCGGGCCAACCGTGGCGGACCAACTGGCCGCCGGAGCGACCGTCCCCTATGGGAGGTACCTGTCCTGGCGTGGCGAGATCACCACCGAACCGCCCCGACGTCCCGAACCCGCACGCGTGTCAGCACCAGCGGCGGCACGCGGAGGCGACTGGAAGTTTGGCCTCGTCGGATCGGTTGACACCGATACTGGGATCGTTCACCTGCCCCCGGCGCGGGTCGGTATCAACGGCGGCGAACTCGACCATATGGCGCCACACCCGCTGTCGAACGATGTGGGTACGGTGGTCACCTTCACCATCGACCGGCTGGCCTATTCGCCGAGTCCGCCGATCGTCTTCGCGGTCGTCGATTTCGATGGGGGCGGCCGGCTGCCAGTCGAACTCACCGACGTCGCACCCGACCAGATCGCCATAGGAGACCGAGTCGAAATGACGTTTCGACGCCTGGTCACCGCACAGGGCATTCACAACTATTTTTGGAAAGCCAAGCCTGCCAAGGCTTGAACAGGCACTTCTGGAGAGCCAAGCCCACGGGCTTGACCGGGACCTCAGGGAACCATCATGGGATCACACGGGATCAAAGATCGAGTCGCAATCGTCGGGATGGGGTGCACCAACTTTGGTGAGCTGTGGGACAAGTCCGTCGATGACATGGTGATCGACGCCACCTCACAAGCCTTCGATGGGGCCGGCCTGAACAAGGATCAGATCGACGCCTACTGGCTAGGGACCGCTCAGTCCGGCATGAGCGGGATCACTTTGGCAGCGCCGCTCAAACTTCAGGGCAAACCGGTCACCAGGGTCGAAAACTTTTGTGCCACCGGTTCAGAAGCGCTCCGCAACGCCTCGTACGCGGTGGCCTCAGGTGCCTACGACATCGCGATGGCGGTCGGCGTCGAAAAGGTCAAAGACAGCGGCTATTCGGGCCTGAATGCCTTCCCGATCCCCCATGACGGAACCAACCGCACGCTAACGGCCGCCGCGATGTTCTCCCTCGTCGCACCCGCATACGCCAAGCGGTACGGCGTCGACCCGGCGGAACTGCGAGAAGTTCTCGCCCTCATCGCCAGCAAGAACCACTGGAACGGCGCCCGCAATCCGCTAGCCCAGTTCCGCAAAGAGGTCTCACCGGAAACGGTGTGTTCGTCCGCTGCGGTCGCAGGCCAACTCGGCGTCTTTGACTGCGCTGGCGTCGCCGACGGCGCAGCTGCCGCCATCGTCGTTCGCTCAGAAGACGCTCACAAGTACACCGACAAGCCGCTCTACATCAAGGCGCTGTCGTTCGTCGCTGGAAGCGGTTCGGGCCTGATCGACCCCGACTATGACTACACGACGTTTCCCGAAGTGGTCCTCAGCGCCCAGGACGCGTATGCACAGGCAGGTATCACCGACCCCCGCTCCCAGATCGCTATGGCCGAGGTCCACGACTGCTTCACACCGACCGAACTGGTGTTGATGGAAGACCTGGGCTTCGCCGAGCGTGGTACAGCGTGGAAAGAAGTCCAGGCAGGAACATTCCGGCTTGATGGAGAACTGCCGGTCAACCCCGATGGAGGGCTCAAGAGCTTCGGCCATCCGGTAGGCGCATCCGGTCTCCGCATGTTTTTTGAGGCGTGGCTGCAACTGCGCGGTGAGGCACCTCCAGAACGTCAGATCAAGACCGACAAAAAGGTGGCGCTCACCCACAACTTGGGCGGATATCCCGGCGAAATGGTGTCCTTCGTCGGCCTGGTCAGCACCGAGTTGGACGCCTAAGGGCCCGAGGAACGGCTGCCCGCTCCGAACAAGGCTGCCGTACTGGAGAATCCGGAGCGACCGCTACTGCTGCCGACCGCGTTGTCCGGCGGAGTGGGCCAACTAACAGGCTGAATGTTCTGGCCCGAGGATCCGGCTCTTGGCGATGAAATCGATGCGATACGTGGCCGCCGCCGCGCACATCGCCGATCGGTCACCTGAATAATCGATCCCAAGGACGGGCTTGTTCGCCTGGATGAACGGTGCTGTCCGGCCGCATTCGTTGTAGTTGATGCAGCTTTCCGAAATGAGCCATTCGTAGTGGCCTACCAGTTCGGGAACCTGGAGCAGGTCGTTCTTCAATCCGGCCGACATGCCGCGACTATGCGCTTCGGCGGCGAGCCAAATGTTGTACCTCAGCTGTTCGGCGCGGGTGATGTCGAACCCGGTCGGGTGCATGAACCCGTCGACGTTGTCGAAGTCGACGCCATCGCAGCCAAAACTGTCCGCCCGGTCCATACGGGCCCTCATCAACGGCCCCACCACCGTTTCGCGGGTGACATCGATCCACCGTTCGCTCGGCCAGGCCGCGACCGTGTTACCGACGATGGTGGCCGGGAACGTCGAGCGATCCGATCGGAAATCTTCGATCGTTCCGGCAGAGAAGTAACAAATCACCCTGATGCCGCGACCGTGCAGTTGGCTGACCATGTTGGCGTTCACCCGGTCAAGGTCCAACACGTAGGCGTCGACGTTCCGGTCGAGGTTCGGATGGGGCGAAAAGTCAATCTGCCAGCTCAGGCCGGGCTGAGGTTTCCACAGTCCGGCGGTCGATACCACCGGGTTCCGATAGTCGGCCTGACCCGATGCTGGTGCTTGGGTGACCGACGGCATCGTCGGCTCGTTCAGGGAGGCCCGTTGAATCTCCGCTGCCAACGCGTCGGCCCGAGCTTGAATCCGCGCCTCGATGCTGGCGGTCAGGTCATCATCATCGGCTTGAGCTTCGAGGTTCGAACGCTGCAACGCCGCGATGTCGATTGCCCCGGTGGTGATCGGCGTCGACGTGGACACCGAAATGCTTGGCGACTCAAGTGACGCCAGCGGAGGAATCACGGGAAGATTGGTGCTTGGCGTCGGCAGGGACACAGACGGGAGCTCAGCTACCGTCGCGGGCGCCGTGCCCTCGGTCCAGTCCCTGGTCGGCAACGTCGAACCCGGGGTGATCGGAACGTCCGCGGCGAGCTCTGATTCAGACTCTTCGGCCAGGTCAGACGACCGTACGTCGTCCGAGGATCCAAGTCTGGAAGCCAGAACGGCGATGAGCACCAGCGCGACTACTGCCGCTGCGATCAACGCTCCGACCCTGCCTTGGAGCCGCGGTTGCTCACGGTTAAAGCTGGCAAGTTCCGGAAGTATGTCGTCGTCATCGAATCCGGCCGCCGACGGGTCCTCGGCATCGTCGATGCGAATGCCCGACCCGAGGCTTGACGAGGCGCCAGCCGAAATCGGATCGGGCTCAGACGAGCTGGATAGCGAGCGGCGCCGCGCCGCGGACCACGGATCGAGCGGTTCGTTGGAACCCTCGATGAGGTCTTCGGCTCGTTCGTCGTAGGCGTCGCGCAAGTGTCACTCCGGGAGAGTCTGGGAAGTGCACTGCACCCAACGCCTGCCAAACAAAGCTCGATCAGCCGAGCCCAGCCGCGCTAGGTCTCAGCACGTGCCTCGCCAACCGCACGCACGGTCTGACCGCACCAACCACGCCAGCCGACGTTGTTGATGCGTCGTTGCACCACCCGGTGCGGCGATGTTAGCCCCCCACCGCGCCGCGGCAACCTCCCTTGGTAAGGGCTTTGCATGCGGTTTCGCGCCATTTGTGGTTATGTGTGGCGCCCTCACCGGCCCATGAACGCCAAGGAAAGCCGATGTCTGTTCGTCAGCGGTTTCACAACCCCGCATCTACGCCCCCTCGCGCGCGTTCGCGACGCTGGCTCGCAGCGTTCGCGATCACCGTTACCGCAGTTGGCGGCGTGAACGCCCCCGCCGGAGCCGACCCAGCGGCCGGAACTGCACTCAGCCCCGCCGGCGGCGCCCAACAACCCAACGCGGCACCGGTTCCGTCCGCTCCCGCTCCGCCTCCGCCCGCGGCGCCTGCGCAGCCGCAGCCCTGCCACCCCTCCTCGGTCGGCGACTGCATGTTGCCGTTCCCGTCAGACCACCTCACCGTTACCGACGCCGCATCGCCGACCGGCCGCTACCTCGAAGTTCCCCGATCCCTTTTTCGGGCCGAAACCCTCGCCGAACTCCCTGCGCCCCTCCAACCTGAGGCGGTCCTCACGGGCACTAGCGGAGCGTCACCACTCGGTCCGATCCTGTTTCGACTCCCCGACACCGCCAACCCCGTCATCGCACCCGGAAGTCACGAACACGTTGCCGTTTTCGACCTCGACACCGGAGAGCGCCTCCCCATCAAGGTGGAGTTCGACCGGCACGCTGCGTCCCAACCCAACGAACCAGCGACGATCCTCCGGGTCTGGCCGCGCGACCGATTCGAGTTCGGTCACCGGATCGGCGCGTTCCTTATGCGTTCGGGTTCAGCGCTGGTCGGCGCCGAGTTGCCTGTAGCCCCCGGCGTCACCGGCGCCATTGCCGGAGATCTCAGGCCTGGCCCCACCCATATCCGTGAGGTCGCAGCCAGCATCGGCATGAACCTAAACGGTGTCGCTCAGATGACCGATTTCACTGTTCGAGCCGAATCAGATGTGCAAGCCCCGCTGTCAACCATGGCGAACAGGCTGGCGCAACTCCCCCACCAAGTGCGCGGCGTTCACGTCGTTGGCAAGTTTCCCGACCCGCCCGTCCACGCCTTGGTCAAAGGCCAGATCCTCACCTACGACTTCCGTGAAGCGTCCGGTCTGACAAACTCAGGTAACGAGCCGGTTCCCACCTGGGTCGACTTCATTGCCTACCTTCCTGAAGCGGCCAAGACCGGGCCGGTTCCGGTTGTGATCCACGGTCACGGACTGGGGGCCAACACCCACCACTCATTGTTGTGGGCCCACCAGATCGCCGAGCGTGGCGCGGCGCTCATTTCGATCGATCTCCCCCACCATGGTTCTCGAATCCCACTCGACGGAGGTGACGTCGGATCGATTTCGAACCTCCCCGGGATCCCCCGGTTTGCGGGCGTCACCTTCCAAGGACCGATCGACAATCTGGCGTTGTGGTATGCGATTTCCGACGCGATGACCTCGCTCGACCTGACCGGGCCCGGTAACGGACCCGACGGCCGCCCAGACCTCGACACCACCAACATCTCCTATATCGGCTCGTCACTGGGCGGGTTCCTAGGGGTTCCTTTCGTCGCCCTAGCGCCCGATATCGACGCTGCATACTTCGAGATCACCGGCGGCGGCATCATGCAGACCCTGCTGAGTTCGATGGTGTGGGACGAACTCGGCTTACAGGCAGCGATTCCGAAAAACGCGACCGGACCCGAACTCGCGGTTCTGATCGCAGGTATGCAGATCTTGTTAGATCCGGGCGATTCGGCGAACTGGGCGAGCGAGATGGCGCACCCGGCCGACGGCAACGCACCGTCGCCCCTCGGCCTGCAATACGTCGTCGACGACCCGGTGGTGCCCAACCATGCGAGTGAACGCCTTGCACGGCTTGCAGGGCTGACCCACACCGGGCCGGTAATACGTCAACTCCCTGACACGGCATACACCGCGGCGACCGACGCACCGTGGGTACGTCAGTCGCCGGTCTCGCTCGACGAGGATCCATTCGCGTTCTGGCGAGGGTTCTGGGGCCCATTGTGGGACCAGAACCTGTGGGATCGCGTCTTGCGAATCACCTTCCACGTCTCGACTCACACACCTGACGCGACCGCCGCTGGGGAACAGTTCCTCGACGCGGCTTTTCCGGGGACGGTCAACGAACCCCGGAAGATCCACAGCTACGAAGCGGTGGGGATTCTGGCAGCGGCGCCCGTCGTACTTGCGAGCCTGATCGCCAAGAACTGGGGCTTGGTCGGCTGGTGACCTACCATCCGGCGCCCGATCCACCGATCTGGCGTTCCTTCGACATTGGGAGACACCATGATTCGTCACACCGTGTTGTTGACGTTCTCTGCCGCAGCGACCGACGCTGACCTCGACGGGATCGTCGAGTCGCTGCAAGCGCTCCCGGCAAAGATCGGTGCCATCGCGACGTACACCGTGGCCCGTGACCTGCGGCTCGATCCGACCAACGCATCGATCATGGTGGTAGCAGATTTCGATTCGGTCGCGGACTACCGCGAGTACTCGACCCACCCCGACCATGTGGCGGTCATCAACCAGCAGATCAAGCCGATCCTCTCCCACCGTTCAGCAATCCAGGTCGAACTCGCCTAGCGGTCGCTAGGCCCGGGCGCAGGCTGTTGGTCGGTCCGAGACAAACATTGCAAGTTTCGCGGTTCCCTAACTATTTCCGGACCGTGCCCGGGGCTAGCCTGGCGACCCAGTGCCCCGAAATGGCCCGCGCTGAGGTCGTTATCTGAAAAGGAAATACTCCGTGACCACGACAACCGCCCCGACCACCATCGCTGCTCGCGCTGAACAAGCCCTCAAGGTTTACGGGTCTGGACAGACCGAGGTCACGGCCCTGCGCAATGTGTCCGTCGGCTTCAAACGCGGCGAGTTCACCGCCATCATGGGTCCCTCCGGTTCGGGTAAATCGACCCTTATGCACTGCATGGCCGGGCTCGACAGCCTGACCGGCGGCCACACCTACATCGGCGAGACCGACCTGGGTTCCCTGAACGAGGCAGCGCTGACGCGGCTCCGCCGGGACCGCATTGGATTCATCTTCCAGGCGTTCAACCTGGTCCCCACCCTCGACGCCATGGAGAACATCCTCCTTCCGTCATCACTGGCCGGCCGCAAGCCCGACCAGGACTGGGTTGATGAAGTCATCCGCACCGTCGGGTTAGGTAACCGCCTCAACCACCGGCCGAACGAGCTGTCCGGTGGACAGCAGCAGCGTGTCGCTGTTGCCCGAGCACTGGCCAACAAGCCGGACATCGTCTTCGCCGACGAACCGACCGGAAACCTCGACTCGGCGTCTGGGGGCGAGATCCTCGACTTCATGCGCTCCGCCGTGGACACCTTTGGCCAGACCATCGTGATGGTGACCCACGACGCGACCGCAGCGTCGTATGCCGACCGTGTCGTCTTCCTCGCTGACGGTTCGATCGTTCACGAAATGACCGAGCCGGCAGCCGATTTGGTGCTCGACACGATCAAATCGCTCGGCGGCTGACCTGTCGCCGCGTCAACGACGTGGCCATACTCTCATCCGTCCGGAGCCTCGACGCGTCGGCGATTCTCGCCGACGCGAAAGTGGCCGCACATCCCGTCGACTGGCCGAACAGGCGCGGGCCTGACAGCGCGGCTTGCGACGCCGGTCTCCGCCCTCAAACTGATCGGGTTGGCAAATCGACCGACCTGACGGCGGCCTAACGGTAAGGAATCTCCAACATGTTTCGACTCGCCCTACGCGAGGTGGGTGGCCACAAGATCCGGTTCGCTCTGACGACGATTCTGGTGATGTTTGGAGTCGGATTCGTCGTCGGCTCATTTGTGCTGACCGACTCGCTTCGCTCGACCTTTGGGCAGCTGTCGAGCGACATCAACTCCAACTTCGATCTGGCCATCAGGTCCGAAGGCGAGTTTGGCAGCACCCAAGAACAGACACCTGTCGACGCGTCGCTCCTCGAACCCATCCGCAAACTTCCCGGCGTCGAGGCTGCCGAAGGTGTCCTCGTCGGCTATGCCCAACCGACCTACGTCGAATGCAACGGCGAGATCGCACCGGCGGGCACCAATCCCGCGGACGAAGGATGCGAACGTAAGGCCGTCGAAACCCAGGGACCGCCGGTCTTTGGGTTCTCTGCAGGCGACAATCCCGAGCTTCAGGCCTTTTCGTTGGCCGAGGGCGAGTGGCCGGGCGACGGCGAGTTCGCCCTCGACGCGACAACGCTCAAGGACTACAAGTACGAGATCGGCAAGACCTATACCGTCCTCGTCCTCGATGGGCCTCGGGAGTTCAAGCTGAGCGGCGCCATCAACTTTGCTGGCGAGACCAACGACACCGTCGGCGCGGTGTTTAGCGTGTTCGACACCGCGACTGCGCAGGAAGTGTTTGGCTATCCCGACCAGTTCCTGACGATTTACATCAAAGCAGAACCCGGCGCGGACCTTGCTCAGCTCACCTCAGACCTGGGCTTTGTCCTTCCGGACGGTATGACGGTCGCGACTTCTGACGATCTCACCCAGGAGTCTGAAGACGGCTTCAACGCGATCGTGGGCATCTTCAACAACATCTTGTTGGCGTTCGCGTTCGTAACGGTCCTCGTGGCATCCGTGCTCATTTTCGTCGTGTTTTCGATCACGATCGGTCAGCGGATGCGCGAGCTTTCGTTGTTGCGGGCTCTCGGCGCTTCAGCCAAACAGGTATCGCGTTCGGTACTGGCGGAAGCATCGACGATCGGGATTACCGCCACGATTCTCGGTGTGGGCCTTGGCGTCTTGATCGCCATGGGAATTCGAGCTGCACTCGACGCCGGAGGCTTTGGGCTTCCCGACGGACCGATCGAGATCCGACCGCGCACGGCGATCGCCGCAATCATCGTCGGTCTCGGCATCACCCTGATCGCGGCCTACGCACCGGCCCGGAAATCCCGCCGTATTCCCCCGATCGCAGCACTCCGCGAAGACTTCGCAATCCCCGAATCCTCCTCAAAGATGCGTTTCATCATCGGGGTAGCTGCTGGTGTTCTGGGTGCCATCTGTATTGGGTTGACGATGTTCAACGCGGTCGACGGTGTCGTCCCGATGATTATGTTCCTCGTTCTGGGAGCGTTGCTGGCGATGCTGAGCGTCGCGCTGCTCTCCGACGCGCTCGCGCGTCCCCTCGCACTCACCCTTGGATCCCCGTTCCCGAAACTCTTCGGAACCGCTGGCGAGATGGCCCGTCAGAACGCTGCCCGCAACCCACGACGAACGTCATCGACTGCCGCAGCGTTGATGATCGGCGTCGCGATGATCGGGATGGTCACCGTGGTCGGCCAGTCCCTCCG
>JAGNEX010000037.1 GCA_018003035.1 Acidimicrobiia bacterium | reverse complement strand
GTGTCTGGCCCGTCGGGCAACGACAGCGACGTCCAGACATCGGCCACACTGCGCCCCAAGAGTTGTCCGAACGGCAAGGACAGACGAGGAAACTCTTCCCCGTGCGCCCCCCACGTCACGGCCAGGCTTCGGGCGAGGTCGCGCTCTTCGTCGGCCAACATCTCGGCCCGGTCGCGCAGACGGCCCGGTTCGCACAGCAGAATCAGACCGTCCTTGGGCAGCCGGTCGGTGAGGAGTTCGTCTGCGTCGACAAGCCACGGCAGCCACGACTCCATGCCGTCAAAGATCTCGCCATCGGCAAGACGCTGCCAGTTCTCTGCGCCCCACGGCTGCTCGTCGATCAGCGCTCGGGCACGCTCCCGCATGTCGGCGTCCAGCAGCACTTCGCGGGCCGGCGCCACATGGACGGCATCGACTTGGTAGGTGCGCCGCTGATCGGCGACAGCGAACTCATCGATGCGTTCGATCTCGTCGTCCCACATATCGATGCGGACGGGGTGCTGGGCTGTCGACGGGTAGATGTCGATGATCGAGCCTCGGACCGCGAATTCGCCGCGGGCCTCTACTTGGTACTCGCGCCGGTATCCCAGGCGAGCCAAGGCGACGACGATCTGGTCGCGATCGATTCGCTGTTCGGGCCGCAGCGACAAGATTCGCTTGGCTCCAGACGGAGCGAGCCGCTGAATGAGCGCCCGGATCGGAGCGATGATGACTCCCGGCGACGGTGCGTCGCTGTCACCTGCGGTTCCGCCCGCGTTGTCGCCCGACGGCTCTGCATCAGCTCCCCCGTCCAGACCGGACGCACCGACTCCGAGCAGAAGCGTTACCTCGGAGCGGCGGCCCATCGTCTCGACGCTGGGGGACATGCGCTCGAACGGCAAGGTCTCCCATGCGGGAAACAGGGAAACGGCTCGGGGACCGATGAACTCGCCGAGATCGTGGTGCAGCCGCTCTGCCTCGGCTTCTGTTGGGACCACGACCAGGATGGGATGGCGATGTCCCAATCGGTACAGCCCGGCGATCGCGAGCGCGCGGCCAGCCTCTGGTATCGCAACGCGTTCGGCCCGCCCCATAAAGAAGCTGGATGCGGTGGAGTCAGCGCGGAGGCGGCGGAGAACTCCCCCGAGGGGGGCGTCCGTTCCGACCTGGCTCCGTTGCGGCTCGGCGGTAGTTACCGATTCGGAAATGGTTTCGCCCATCTTGTTCCCAGCCCGTTTGAGGGGTCGTTCAAAGTCGGCCGTTGAAATCGCTCATGGCGCGGTCGACACCGCTCGACACGATGCATTCACAAGCGTCCGCTGCGGTCGCTACTGCGATGTCCACATCGGTCTGCTCGGCCTTCGAGAACGCCGCCAACACGTGAGAGGCGCCCCGTTCTTTGCCGCCTGGTGGCTTACCCACGCCAATCCGCACCCGTGGAAAGTCCGGCGTTCCGAGGTGGGAAGCGATGGAGCGCAAGCCATTGTGACCTGCAAGACCACCGCCGTCCTTGACCTTGAGCGCACCGGGCGGAAGGTCGAGTTCGTCTTGAACGACGATGACCTGGTCGGGCGTCAGTTTGTACCAGCGGACGAGGGCACCAACGGCGCGCCCCGATTCGTTCATGAACGTCATCGGCTTGGCCAAAGTTACCTGTTGGCCGCACAGACGGGTCTCTGCAAACAAGGCGTTGTGCTTGGACTTCAGAGACGGTGAACCGACGCGGGTTAACAGCTCGTCGACGACGGCGAACCCGACGTTGTGCCGGGTTCGCTCATACTTGGGTCCTGGGTTGCCAAGACCGACAATCAGCCAGTCCAACGTCAGCCCAGGGTTCCCGGTCGAGTTGCAGCGGCCGTAGCCGGGTTAGCTCGCTGCTTGAGAAGCACCCTGGCTCTTGAGACCACGGGGAACCATGATGACAACAACCGACCGGCGGGGGTCAGACTTGAGCTGTACACCCTCGGGAAGTTTGACGTCTTCGCCGCGGAGCTGGTCGCCAAGGTCGAGGGGCGTGACGTCCACTTCGACGTAGTCGGGAATGTTGTTCGGCGACACTGCCACCTTGAGGTTCGTCTGAACCTGGTCGAGCACGCCACCCGACTTCACGCCGATCGATTCACCGATGAGGTGGACCGGAACGTCGACGACCACCTTGACGTCAGGGTTGACCTTGACGAAGTCGACGTGTTCGAAGGAACGACGGATCGGGTGGATCTGCGTCTCGCGAGGAAGGGTCAGGTACTCCTGGCCGTCGAGCTCCAAGCGGATCAGCGTGTTGTAACCCGAATGACTCGAGATGATGTGGCCAAAGTCGCGGGCGTCAACCGTGATCTGGGTGGCCTCGACGTCGGTCCCGTAAAGGACTGCGGGGATGCGACCCTCGCGACGGAGGCGCCGCGACTCGCGCGATCCCAGATCGGTACGCGGTGCTGCAGCGAGAGTGACGTCTGCCATGACTTGGCTCCAAAACAAGAGTGGAAATAAAAGCGAAACCAGATAACCGCACAACTTTGGGGCGGTATCAAAAGGATGTGGCGCGAAAGCGCGGCCACACATTGTGTTACCCGCGGACCAGTAAATTCCAGCCGGAACCGAAATCACCCGACCGCACCGACCCCCGGCGAACGCATCAAACGGTGGTACCGCTAGGAGTGGATGTTCTCCCCCTCAAAGATTTCGCTCACCGATGTGTCGTCAAAGACCGCTCTCAGCGCCTGAGCGATGACATCGGCAACCGAGACGACGTGCAGCTTTGAGAAACGCTTTTCGGCCGGAATCTCGAGGGTGTTCGTAACGACCACCTGCTCGATGGGCGCGTTCTCAAGTCGCTCGACGGCCGGCCCCGACAGCAGCCCGTGAGTCGCTGCGACGTACACCGAGACAGCACCTCGACTTCGGAGCAGTTCGGCCGCGGAGGTCACCGTGCCTGCGGTGTCGATCATGTCGTCGACGATCACAGCGGTCTTGCCTGCGACATCGCCGACCACTTCGGTCGCAACCGCTGTGTTCATCGTGCCCGGTGGCCGGCGCTTGTCGATGAACGCGATGTCCGCATCGAGGTGGTCGGCGAACCGACGGGCCATCTTGCCGCCGCCAGCGTCTGGCGCGACAACGACCACGTCGCCAGCGATTGACTCCCGCAGGTATTTGGTCAAACCGGGAAGTGCGGTCAAGTGATCGACCGGCTTGTCGAAAAAGCCCTGGATCTGGCCAGTGTGGAGGTCGACGGTGACGACTCGGTCGACGCCGGCCACGGTCAACAGGTCCGCCAGAAGGCGAGCCGAGATCGGTTCCCGACCGCTCGCCTTCCGATCCTGACGCGAGTACCCGTAGAACGGACAGACCGCTGTGATCCGCTTGGCCGACGCCCGCTTGGCAGCATCGATCATGATCAGCTGCTCCATGATCCGCTCATTGATCGGGTCAGAGTGGCTTTGGAAGAGGAACACGTCGGCGCCACGCATCGAATCGCCGTACTTCACGTGGATCTCGCCGTTGGCGAAGGTGTTGAGGTCCACCTTGCCGAGACGGATATCGAGGCACTGCGCGATTTCGGAGGCCAGCTCTCGATTCGCTCGCCCAGCGAACAGCATCAGTTTTTTCTCGGTGATCTGGGTCCGAGCGGCTGCGGTTGCCAACTTGTGTTCCTCCGAATTGCTGATCAGCTCAGGTGTTTCTGAGCCTGGGGACCGCCGCCCTCAGGCGGACGGGACTATTCATGAGCCTGGGGGCCGGGCACGGGTTTCTTTGATACCGGCTGCCACGATGCCCGATTGTTCTCTGTTTCGGCGGGCTGCTCCGACGGTGTTGCACGCCCGAGCGAACGAGCGGGTACGCCCACCACCGTGTCGCCCGGCGCAACATCGTGGGTGACCACCGCGCCTGCACCGGTCTTGGCGCCTGCGCCGATGTTGACTGGAGCAACCAACACTGAGTTCGAGCCGATGAATGCACCATCGCCGATGACGGTCTTTGATTTGTTGACCCCGTCGTAGTTGGCGGTGATGGTTCCCGCTCCCACGTTTGCCTTGGCTCCCACCTCGGCGTCTCCGACGTAGGAAAGGTGCGGAACCTTTGCACCTACAGCGAGATGGGCGTTCTTGGTCTCGGCGAAGCTTCCGACTTTGCTTCCCTCGTCGAGCACGGTGCCGTCGCGAAGGTGAGCGAACGGGCCGACGTTGGCCCCGCGACCAATGCGAGCGCCTACCACCCACGAGTGGGCAACGTTGGCGTTCGCGCCGATGTGCGCATTGTGCGCTGTGGTGTGCGGCCCCACCGTGGCGCCCGCTTCAACGACCGTGTGGCCGGTGAGCGTGGTACCCGGTTGGATGGTGCAATCGGGTTGGAGTCGCGCATCGAGGTCGATGTAGGTCGCTGCGGGATCGATAATTGCAACACCCGAACGCATCCAACGGTCGTTGATGCGGGCACGGACGACCTGGGCCGCTTCGGCGAGCTGGGCCCGATTGTTGACCCCCGCCACTTCCGTCGCTTCAGCGGTGCAGATCGCGAGGCGTTGCCCCGATTGGCGCAGGATCTCGACGATGTCGGTCAGGTAGAACTCGCCCTGCGCGTTCTGTGGCGCCAGCCGTTCGAGCGCCGCTTCTAGCGGGGCGCGGTCGACCAGGTACATCCCGGCGTTGATCTCATCGATGGCGAGCTGGTCGGCGGTAGCGTCCGCCTGCTCGACGATCGCGTCAGCATTTCCATCGCTGTCGCGAAGTACCCGGCCGTAGCCGGTGGGATCATCGATTCGAGCCGCTACGAGGGCCCCGACGACACCCTTTTGCGTGCCAGCGTCGAGCAGGCGCGAAATGAGTTCCGGCGTTACGAGTGGAGTATCACCCGCCAGGATTAACACCTGGTCGGCCGGTACCGCACCTGACGAGGAGGCCGGCGACGGGGAGACCGGCAAGTGAGGCGCTGCGGCCAAACCGACGCGTGCGGCGTCTCCCGTACCGAGCTGCGCTGATTGCACGGCGTATGCGACGTCGACGGGACCAAAAGCACCCGACGCGGCGTCGGCATCCAACGAGGAGCGAACATCGTCTGCGCCATGCCCGACCACGACGACGAGTCGTCCGACTCCGGCGGCGGTTAGAGCACCCACGACGTGGCCAAGCATTGCTCGCCCGGCGATCTTGTGGAGGACCTTGGGGAGCGTTGACCGCATTCGGGTGCCTTGCCCCGCGGCCAGGACGATCGCCGTCGTCTGATGGGTCATACGCTCAACCTTGCTCGGGGGCAGGGACTCGAACCCCAACTTGCAGGACCAAAACCTGTCGTGCTGCCAATTACACCACCCCCGAAAGAGTGCTCCGACGTTACTAGATACGGTCGGCGTTACGGCATGCCGGGATCGCACGGAGGGTCCGGCCGACACCCTCGAATCGTTCAGCAATGGGCAATGGCGATATCCGAATTACTTCAACTCAAGTTCAACGCCACCTTGTCCGATAGTTGACCTGCGGTTCTAACTGGTCGTCCACCGCCGTTTTCGACGTGTCGGTGAACGATTTCGACTATTCAGCGGTGCCAGAAGGCCCAGATGGCGAGCTAGACGTCATCTGGGCCTCATCGCGCGCTTGACCGCTCGTCGCCCCCCAAACCACTGGTCACACCCGGCCGCCCGACGCGCTTCGCCACAGAGAGATGGCGCACTTGACACATAGAAGTGTTTTGTATAATCATGCGGTTTACAAGAACCCTTCCAATGTCAAGTTCCGAGATCCCCAAAACTGGACCTCGGCAATCGAGGGAAGAACCGAAGATGACCAGCATCTCCGCCACCGGAAACCCCGCCCGCATCACCGTCGACGGGACCGACACCAAAGACAACAAGCGGATCCTGTGGGCACTCGGCCTGCTGGTTCCGCTGCTCCCGCTCCTCAGTTCACGCATGGTTTCCATCACCGGCACCGACCTGGCCTGGGGCTTTGGGGTGCCTTTCGTTTTCGTGATGATTCCGCTGCTCGATCTCTTGATGGGCAAGGACACCAACAACTTCACGGTCGGCTTCTGGGAGTCAATCCAACAGGACCGCTACTACCGATACCTCACCTACGCGTTCGTCCCGATCCAGTTCGCAACCCTGTTCTGGTCGGCTCGACTGCTTGCCAGCGGCGAGTTGTCCATCGTCGGTTCGATCGGACTGTCCCTCACCGTCGGCATCGTTTCGGGCGTCGCAATCAACACTGCCCATGAGCTAGGCCACAAGCACCCCAGGCTGGAGCAATGGCTCGCCAAGGTCGCGCTGGCCCCTGCCTGCTACGGGCACTTCTTCATCGAACACAACCGCGGCCATCACAAGAACGTGTCGACGCCCCTCGATCCCGCGAGTTCCCAGATGGGCGAGAACTTCTATGAGTTCTGGGTACGGAGCGTGTCGGGCTCAGCAACGTCAGCCGTTCATATCGAGGCCGAGAGGGCCCGACGGGCAGGGCGAACGTTCTGGTCACTTCGCAACGACGTCCTCAACGCCTGGCTGATGAGCGTCGTGCTCTTCGGGGTCCTGACCGCCCTCTACGGCGTCGCCGTCCTGCCCTGGTTAGCGCTTCAAGCGGTGGTGGGCTTCAGCATGCTTGAGATCGTCAACTACCTCGAGCATTACGGACTCCTTCGCGAATCCCGACCCGACGGCCGTTACGTGCGCACGCAGCCTCGCCATTCTTGGAACGCAAACAACGTGATGACCAATCTGTTGCTGTTTCACTTGCAGCGCCACAGCGACCACCACGCGAACCCGACGATCCGCTACCAGGCGCTCCGCCACTTCCCCGACACTCCGCAGCTTCCGACCGGGTACGCCGGCATGATCGTCTTGGCGGCAGTTCCTCCGCTCTGGCGACGGGTCATGGACCCCAAGGTGATGGCCCACTACGACGGCGATCCGTCCCGCATCAACCTGCACCCCCGATACCAGCGGATCTTCGAGCGGGGCGACCTTCCCGCATCGTTAGCGTCTTGAACGCACGTTCGTTAGGAGGCGAAACCTGATGATCGTTAGGTTGTCGAGACCACCGACATGCGGTGCGCTGACGTCTCGTCGTGTCGTAGGGTCGGGCGGTCGGATCTGTTCGTCAAGAACCCACCCGTCATGACACACCGGAGTAGTCCTATGTCTCAGCCTTCGACCCCGCAAACGGCCTCAGACTCGATGCGAGGCCGCATTCTCGACACGGTGGGGACCCTCCTACAGGACACCCCCTGGAACCGCGTCAGCATGCGCGAAGTCGCCCAAGGCACCGGCGTAAGCCGCCAGACGGTCTACAACGAATTCGAGAACCGGGAGCTACTCGCAAAGGCGTATGTCCTGCGCGAAACCGGACGGTTCATGGAAGCGGTGGACGCCGTCGTTACGTCCAACCCGGATAACCCGCGCGAGGCGGTACGAGCGGCGGTCAACGTGTTTCTGACCGGTGCCGCGCACCACCCGGTTTTGCACCGCGTTGCGCACGGCGACTGGTCCGATGGCCTGCTCGAGGTCGCGCTAACGCCATCCGAGGCCCAGGTCGTGGGCATCGCCGTGCTGCAGCTTCGAGACGTCATCTTGCGCAATTGGACTCAGATCCCCGACAAGGCCGCCGACAACCTGGCGAACGGTGCCGTACGTCTCGCCTTGTCCTACGCGGCCATGCCGATCGACCCCGACGACACCGACGCGAGCACCGACGCCATCATGGCGATCTTGAACCCGGTGATCGACGCGGCCATGCAACCGTAACTGCACGAAAGTTCCCCTCCTCCCCGTCCTGGCCGGGCCCGTCAACCTGGAAGACGTTTAGGCTTGGCCGGTCCGGGTCGTTGGGCCAGCAGGCCCCCCTGTAACTTGCTGAACGACCTGAAATTCCAACAACTCGGCAGAAACCGCACGGCCAGCGTGCGGAAGCCGACCGACTTTAACTAGGGTGCCCGACTCGTGGGATCTCTCATCAAAAAGCGCCGCAAGCGCATGCGTAAAAAGAAGCACAAGAAGCTGCTCAAGCGGACGCGTTTCCAGCGTCGCAACAAGTAGCAATCGCTGACTAGGCCCTGGGACAGAGTTCCGGGGTCTTTTCAACGGCTTCTCATTTCGGCGCTTTGGTCGTCGACTCGTTCACCCGGTGCCCCGCCGAGGGCAAGCGCCCTACTGGGCGGGCGCCGGAAATTGCGATACCCACACGTGGGCATCCGACCTTGAGCGAAGTTCGTCCGCGACGCGTTTGGCTTCCCGGTCGTCGCGCGCCCAGATCGCGTACGACGCACCGCTACCGGCCAGGGTTGCCGAACAGCCGAACGATCTCACCAGCCGGGCAAAGCCCGCGAGTTCAGGTGAGACGTGATGTGCCGCGGGTTCCAGGTCGTTTCTGAGGTGCTGTAGCGCGCCATCCCATGCGCGTGGCGCAGGGACATCGGCACCGATCGGCCCGCCGAGTTCGTCCCACGCCCGGTATACCGCGGGTGTCGAGAGAGAGATCGCTGGGGTTGCAACGACCACGGCCACCGACGGCAGCTCCGGGGCGGGCTCCAGTACCTCGCCGGCACCCCGCATGATCATCGTGCGGTTTGCCCAGCAAATGGGCACGTCGGCCCCGAGGCGAGCAGCGACTTCGAGTTGACCTGCTTCGGACAACCCGAGGGCCGCTCCCAGTTGCCGAATGACCGCAGCCGCATCCGCAGAACCGCCACCAAGTCCCCCACCAGCCGGGATCTCCTTGTCGACATGTATGCGCCACGGACGTTCGCCCGGCGTCGCCACCGGTGTGGGTTCATAGCGCACCAGATCGGCCGGGGAGCCTGCTGCTTCGAACACAGCCAGCGCAGCCGCGACCGCCAGGTTGCCAGCGTCGAGCGGTATGTCGATGCGAGACGCAGACGGGTCCAGAGTGCGGTTCTGGGAGAAGCACAATCGTGGATTGATGCTTCGCCCTTCCCCGGGGCTGACCGATCCTGCCGTGACCGACACGGTGTCGAGCGGTGCCGACAGCGGTCCCGCGATGGCTTCGAGCAGGTGATACCCATCGGAACGAACTCCCAGCACCTTGAGGGTGGCGGTGAGTTTGCTCGGTGCTTTCTCGATCGAGATCGCGCTGATGTCTGAATGATTGCCCACCGCTGCATCTTGTCAGCGATAACAGCTGCGGTGGCGACCCGTGGGGTGGCTTCACCTGTTGTCGCGACCCGCAGGAGTCAGCACAGCGAGGGTGTATCGGCAGCGGAGGTGGCCGCCATCAGGCCCGCCGATCTACCGGTCGAACAATGTCAGTCGCCCTTCACACGAAAGGCTGTGACGGCCGCTGCGAGCGTCTCCCATTCCTGCAAGCTCACGGTCTCGGCGCGACGGGAGGGGTCGATCCCGACCGATGCGAGCAGGTCCGCCGAACACTGCGAGGCCAGGGAGCGTCTGAGGGTCTTGCGACGCTGCTGATAGCCGGCCTCGATCAGGGAGAACAACGGATCTGGTCTGCCGAGCCGCGCCGGCCCGGGATGCCGGGTGATGCGAACCAACGCTGACTCCACGCGGGGCCGTGGATAAAAGACGGTGGGTGGAACCCGCCGGACAACTTCCGCTGTGCCGTACCAGGCGACTTTGAGAGAGACGCCACCGACCTCGCTCGACCCGGGGAGTGCCGCAAGGCGATCAGCCACCTCTGCTTGCACCATCACAAAGACCGAACCCACCTGCTCAACCTGAGCGAGGATGTCAACCAGCAGTGGCGTGGCTACGTTGTAAGGCAGGTTGGCGACCACACGTGCGGGTTCACCGCCGGTCAGCACCCCTATGTCCACTTTTCGGGCATCTTCATTGACGACTCGAACCTGCCCGTCGCCTTCGAAGCTCGCTTCGACGATTCGTGCGAGTTCTGGGTCGATCTCGATCGCGGTCACCCGGGCTCCGGCTTCACGGAGCTGGTGGGTCAACGCGCCGAGCCCAGGGCCAACTTCGATGACGTGTTCACCCGCACGTACCCCTGCGAGCTCAACGATCCGGCGGGTGGTGTTCGGGTCGACCAAAAAGTTCTGTCCCCGCGAACGCTTCGGACTCAGGCCAGCGTTGGTCAGCAGCGCCCGCGCCCCGGACGGCTGCCGGGGGTCGAGGCCGTCATCCGCCGCACGCCGTGCGCTGGACTGGTCGCCTCGCGGCCGACCCCGAGAGTCGTGCGAAGGACCGGTCATCGCGATACCCGAGCGGGACCGCCGTTATGCACAGGTTGGCCAGGCGCTGAGCCCGGCCCGGGCGATCAGCTTGCGAGCAGCCTCGTCTTGGACGGCTGGGGCTGCCTCATGCGGCATGCCGGAGTACCCAAGCCCCGCCCACGTCGACGGAGAGAACTGGTAGGCCCCGTAGTACCCGTTGCCGGTGTTGATGCTGTAGTTGCCGCCGGACTCACATTGGCGGAGGTGAGCAAGCTGGGCTTCCGAAACGCCGTTGGCGACCGGTTGCGGGGCTTTCGTCCCCACACGGACGATCCTCGGGACCGGATCGACCAACCGCTCGCGGCTGGTCTCAGCGACGACCTGGTCGGGACCGGGGTTCGTCACTTGGAAGTGGACCACGTCTCGACCCAGTTGACCCTCCTGGACCACCTGGGATTGGCCCACGTTCAGGTTGCCGTCGGGCTGTTCGACCGTTTCGAACGCGACGTCGACTTGTTCTGAGTGTTGGGCGATCTGAGGTTTCGCGGGTTCTGGCACTGCAGGTTCGGTGGTGGTCGATTCGTCGGCGGCCGATTGGTCGGTACCGCCAGCCGCCGAAGCGGTCGTATCGCCGGATGCCTCATCTGTGGCTGTACCGTCCGCTGCAGGGACCGTCGGTTCAACCGTTCCCGCAGCAACGTCGCCAGCTGGGGCTGGCGTCAGTTTCCCTGCGAAGTCTCTGACGACGGTGACCCGGAGCCCATCATGAAGCTCGGATTCGGGCAACGGGACGACCGTGTCGTTGGGGCCGAGCGTGATCCCTTGTTCGCTCAAGAGCTGAGCGACGCTGACCGCTTCGGTCGTGACCGGAGTCTCTTTGCCGCCGTCGATGACAGTGACCGCAGCAGCACCCTGGCGAACGACGATGAGGTCGCCAGACTGAAGCGGTCGGGCTTTGTCCACGGGCACACCCTGGACTCCAAGGTCGTCGACAACCTGTTCGGGGGTCTCGCCGGTCGACCAAACGGTCCGGACAGCGTCGTCGATCTGAAGTGTGTAGACGTTTGCGACCTCAACGGTCACCGACATTCCTTCGGCGAGCGGCGTCTTGCCGGGAGGTTCCACCCGATCGTGGTCACCGAGGCGGACACCCGCGGCATCGAGCGCCTCACCAACGGTCTTGGAGGTCGAACTGACAGCGACCAACTCGCCGTTGAGTCGGAACTCGACCTTGCCGGGGCCGCGAAACGCAACCGACGCGATCAGCACCAACGCCAAGACGACCGAACCCGAGATGGCCAGTCGGACGCCTCGCGGAAGGGACATCACGCGACGGGTGAACGACGGGCGGCTCGGCCCCCATATGCCCACCGAACCATTGACCCTGGCCTCGGCCCGCACCTGGGTTGGAGATTTGACCGAACCGAATCCGCTGAGCTTCTTTGAACCAGCGCGTCCGGGCCGGGAACCTGCAGAAAGGTCTTTGCGAGCAGCGCGCCGATCGCCGACAGCTGCCTTGGCCCGACGATTCGCCGCGCGGCTACCCGCTAAAGGCTGAGCCTTACGGTCGTCCGAACCGGTCCAGAACTCACGTTCCAAGGACTTCTCTGCTCGGGTTGTCCGCGGCTTTGGTGATCGAGGATCGCCGTTTTTGGTCATAGTTTGCGCTCCCGCCCAGGGCTCAGCATCGACCTTCGAGATCGGAAGTTGCCCACAGGCGTGCGGCGGAAGTCAGCGAACCCCCGCCCACGAGAGCGGTCATTTTGCCACTTTGAGCAGCGACGAGTCACGTCGCGGACCTTCGGCTGAATTCAACTTCGGGTCGACGGGTGCCCGAAACCAAACGCTGTCAGGGTGTTTTTCCTCGTCGCCCGCATCGTTTGCTCGAGCGGCTCATCGCGCACTCGGGACACGGCAGCACCCACATCGGCAACCCAGGCAGGACGGTTCGACTTCCCCCGATGCGGGACGGGGGCTAGGTATGGGCTGTCGGTTTCCACCAGGATCCGGTCGAGGGGGACCATTCGAGCCGCCTCCTGAACCAGCGTCGCTGCCGGGAACGAAACAACTCCCGAAAACGAGATCCAACAGCCGCGTTCGAGTGCGGCTTCGGCTTCTGCCGGCCCGCCCGAGAAGCAATGGATGATCGTGTTCGCAGGGACACCTTCGGCGTCGAGCACCTCCCAGGTTTCGTCCCACGCGTCCCGAGTGTGGATCACCAGGGTCTTGTTCAGGGCATGCGCCCACCCGATCTGGGTTGCGAATGCACGTCGCTGATCCGCCAACGACGAATGCTCGTAATAGAGGTCGATCCCGGCTTCGCCCACACCGACCACCGCAGGATCCTGCGCCAGCTCGTACAGCGCGTCGGCTTCCTGTGAGAGCCGTTTAGAACCATGCGGATGCTCGCCCACAACCGCAAAAACATTGTCCAGCGAACGGGCTAGCTCCACTGCGGCGATCGAGTTGGGAAGTTCGGTTCCGATGCACACCGCGGCGATGACGTTGGCCTCCGCGGCTTGTGCCATCAGCTCGGACGGGGATTGTTCGACGGCGAATCGGTCGAACATCTCCTCAAGGCCTTGGATATGACAGTGCGAGTCGATCCAGCCGTCGTCTGGCGGTACCCACCCCGGGGTCACGTCGGTCGCGGCGGTCACGTCCACGTGCGTCAATTGAGCTACATCCTTCGATTCAGGCATGTGGCCGTCGGCTTCAAGCTTCGTCATTGATGCGGGGAAACAGCGGTCCACCCTTCACGAGCTGAGACCCGGGGGCGATCACCGGCCAGACCGTCGCCTCGGGGAGCCGCAAATCACCCGGCGAACCAGACTGCCCAAGCCGCCGCCACAGTTCGTCCGCGGCCCGCGGTATCAGCGGCCAGGCGCAAACAGCCATCGTGCCAAGCACCTGAATGCAAGGGCCGAGCACCCGAGCGACTGCTTCGTTGTCACCCGCTTTGTGAAGAACCCACGGTTCGTTCTGCTCGATGAAGGCATTGGTGGTGCGAATGAGATCCCAGACGGCGCCGAAGCCGTGTTCAAAGTCGGTTTTGGCAAGGAAGTCGGTGTACTTGGCAACGGTCTGTTCGGAGACGATCTGCAGTTCGCCCCAGTTGTCGAGGTCGGGAACGACTCCGTCTAGGTAGTTCACCGCCATGGTGACCACTCGATTGGCGAGGTTGCCGAAATTGTTCGCCAGGTCGGAGTTGTAGCGCGAGACCATCGCTTCATAACTGAAATCGCCGTCCGGCCCAAACGGCTGATCTCGTAGAAAGTGGTACCTGAAACCGTCAGAACCGAACGTTTCAACCAGATCCAGCGGATGAATTTGGTTGAGGCGCGTCTTGGACATCTTTTCCCCGCCGACCAACAACCACCCGTGAGCGAACACTTCCTTGGGGGGCGTAAGGCCAGCTGACATGAGCATCGCAGGCCAATACACAGCGTGAAAGCGGAGAATGTCCTTACCCACGATGTGGTGCACTTCAGGCCAGTACCGGTCCATCAGCGTGTCGTCGCCCGTCCCATACTCAAGTGACGTGCAGTAGTTGACCAGGGCGTCGGCCCAGACGTATGCGACGTGGTTCGGGTCCCATGGCAGCGGGACGCCCCAGTCGATGGTCGTGCGCGACACCGAGAAGTCTTGAAGACCCTGTTTGATGAAACCGAGCACTTCGTTGCGACGGGTCGCGGGGCGAACCGCTTCAGGGTTGTTCTCATAGAAGTCGAGGAGCCGGTCTTCATACTTTGACAGCAGGAAGAAATAGTTCTCTTCGCGCATCTGTTCGACGGGCCGCATGTGAATCGGGCAGTTTCCGTCGACGAGTTCGTCATCGTTATAGTAGGCCTCGCAAGGTACGCAGTACTGACCTTCGTAGATGCGCAGCTCGATATCGCCCGCGTCATACATCTTTTGCATGAACGCTTGAGCCGCTTGGTAGTGCCGGGGCTCCGACGTACGAATGAAGTCGTCGTAGGTGATGTCCAAGCTGTCCCAGACCGAACGAAACACCGCGGACGTCTCGTCGCCGAGCTCACGAGGGGTGATCCCTTTGGCTTCTGCGGCACGCTGGATCTTCAGGCCGTGCTCATCGGTGCCGGTCAGGAATCTGACATCACGACCAGACATGCGGTGCCACCGGGCGAGCACATCGGCGGCGACCGTGGTGTAAGCGTGCCCGATGTGGGGTACATCGTTGATGTAGTAGATCGGAGTCGTGACGTAATACGGCTGACTCACCTGGAGGTCTCCCTGATATCGGGCCAAGGCCGGCAGAGCGTTAAGTCTGGAAACGGCCGGACGTTGTTCTAGAGGATCGCAAGCTTGGCTTGCCTGAGTGCGGCGGGCTCAGATTAAAGGCGTTTGGTGGGGCAAGTCAGGTTCGCTCTGGGTCTTGAGCACCTGCTCATAGGCCGCCCGGGTCGAAAGCCCGAAGCGTGCCGCTAACTGGCGTGCGGCGTCTTTGGCCCTCATGCCCTCCCCCACGAGCGCCATGGCGTGGTGATGTATCTCGTCGTCGGACGGCGCGACCGTTTCGGCAACGTGCGGACCCAAAACGATCACGAACTCACCGCGCGGCGGATGTTCGTCGAAGTGGCGCTCACAGTGGGCGACCGTTCCGCGAACCACCTCTTCGAAACGTTTGGTCAGTTCCCTGGCCGCTGCCACGTTCCGGTCGGCGAGACCCGCAGCTGAGAGATCGGCCAGTAGGCGCTGAACCCGGTGAGGCGATTCGAAGATCACGACCGTGGACGACTCCGCGGCGATCGAAGCAATCCGGCGGCGCCGGTCCCCACCCTTGCGGGGAAGGAACCCTTCAAAGACGAAACGGTCGACAAAAAAGCCGCTCAGCGCAAGCGCTGTGGTGATTGAGTCCGGTCCGGGGATGACCGTGACGGGGATGTCGGCGTCGACGGCCAGCGTGACGAGTTCGGATCCTGGGTCCGAGACCGTCGGCATCCCTGCGTCGGTCACGTAGATCACCGAGGCGCCGCTCTTCAGTCGCTCAATCAAGGCCCGACTGGCTGTGCGTTCGGTGTGTTTGTGCAGTGCGATCAGGCGCCCACCGGCGGGGATGTCGAGAGCGGAGAGCAGCGCGCGAGTTCGGCGGGTGTCTTCTGCAGCAATGACGTCGGCGCTGCGGAGAGCTTCGACGGCACGAGCGCTGATATCGCCCAGGTTCCCAATCGGCGTCCCGACAAGGGTCAGATGGGGACCGTTCATAGGAGAACCTGGCTAAATCGCAACGGCCAGCGAGCGTCCTTCGACGATGAGATCTTCGGGGATGGACCCCCACTCCCACTCGACCACAAACTTGGCTTTCGGGACCCAGGATGACATGCGCCGAGGTTCCATACGCTGGACTTTGAGGACGGTTCCGTCCTCGCCGCAGAACGCGATGCCCAGCGAGACTTTGCAGCCGAACGTGTGCACATGGCGCGTCTTTGGAAGGACGAGCATGTCGGTCATCTGAGTCACACCCCGAGCGCCCCGGCGACGGCTGGAGCGATCCAACGCGAGGACTGCGTGGGCGAGTGGTTCGCCGTCGAGCGTGACAAATGCATCTGCTAATTCGACCGGCTGAGCCATAGGGGCGTAAGCCTAGGTGATGCGCCGTGCCTTGCTGCAGTCAGAGAGCTCCGCACGGCCGCCGTTATAATCTGCGCCTTTGTGAGCGTAGGTGGACATCACCATCGCCAAGGGAGTCGTCATGGGTAAGAAGACCAAGAAGCGCAAGCTTCGAGCTCGCCGCAACAAGGCCAACCACGGCAAGCGCCCTCGCGCTGGTCGTTAAGCACTAAACCTGCTCCTCGCTAACCAGCGCCCCGCAAACGTCGGGCGCCGGTTAGCCGTAGAGCCTCTCAAGCGGGAGCACCAGACCATCTTCTGGCTCCCCTGTTGAACCGCCAGATTCTTTTCGGGTGAACGGATCGAGCCGTTCACTGGGCTGCGATCGGGCGGGCGGTTCGTCTGCTGACGTTTCGCTGTGCGGAGCCTCCCCGCCGACCCCCATACGTCGTTCCTGCTCCTCGTCGGCAGCTTCAAGCCGACCGGCAGCGATGTGAACGTGTTCGGGTGGATCCAGGCTTTTCTCACTCGACATCTGCGCGTCTTCGATGCGCCTTGCCGTCACCATGACCCGCCGGTCAAACGATGACACCGCTTTGTTGTAGTGCTGCACGGTGGAATCGAGCTGCTTGCCGATCCGCGAAAAGTGCGTCGCAAACGTCGCGAGCCGACCGTGGAGTTCACGGCTGAGCTCCCAGATTTCGGCCGCTTGGTCGGCAAGACGTTCCTGCTTCCATCCGTAGGCAATCGTCCGCAGCAAGGCGAGCAACGTGCTTGGCGTTGCGATCACAACGTTCTGGGCCATCGCTTCGTCGATGAGGTTGGGACGGGATTCGAGAGCCGCGGTGAGGAAGGTGTCGCCTGGCACGAACATCACCACGAAATCCGGGCTCTGATCCATTGAAGCCCAATAGTTCTTGTTGGCTAACGCGGAGACGTGTTTGGCCATCTGCTGAGAATGCCGCATCTCGTGGGCCTTGCGAGCCAACTCGTCGGTAGCCTCGGTCGCATCGAGATAGGCGTCGAGCGTGCACTTTGCGTCCACGATCACCTGTCGCCCGCCGGCCATGGTCACGACCAAGTCGGGACGGAAACCAGCGCCGTCGTGCGAGATCGTGTGTTGTTCAACAAAGTCGGTGTGCTGGGCCATGCCCGCCAGCTCGACCACCCGACGCAGCGTCATCTCGCCCCAACGACCGCGGACAGACGGCTTCCGGAGCGCAACTCGAAGCTGTTCTGCTTCGAGGCGGAGTGTCTCTTGGGAACGGTGCAGCCCACGGATCTGTCCGAGCATTTCGCCGTGAGACTCTGAACGCTGCCGTTCGAAGTTCTGCAGTTGCTGGTCGACTCGCTTGAGCTGTTCGTCGACGGCCTGGGTGAGGAGTTCGAACCTGCTGTGAGAGACCGACAGTTGGCCGTCGAGCCCTTCGCGCAAGTGCTTCATTTCGCCCTGAGCGAGGGTCAGAAATGACTGCTGTGAAGCACCGACCGCCTCGGTCGCGGCCAGGCGCGCAGCGTCTTGCGCTGCTGACCTTGCCGCATCGATAACTTCATCGGCGAGATGCTTGGCAGTGTCACGTTCGGTGAGTTCGCGTTGAAGTTCGGCCGCCGCGTCCGGCAGTTCGGCCTGAGCGTTGCGCCGGCCCATCTGAGCGCCAATAAGACCGGCGCAAAGCACAGCGAGGATGAGAAGCAGAATGACGGTGGTGTCCATGCCGCAAGTCTGCAACCGGGGTGTGACAGTGAACACCGAGGGCGCTTGCGCTCGCCGCCCACGCCGGGTCGAACGCCTGGAGCATCACCGGTGGGCCACCAGAGCGCACCTCGAAGGATTCAGACCGAAAGGCCAGCTCAAGCAGTGAGTTGTTCGATGCTCGACGGCTTCCCAAAATAGAACCCCTGCGCCCACTGACAACCCAAGCGAGCAACCGCCTCGGCTTCGACTTCCGTCTCGACACCCTCGGCGACCACTCTCATCGACAAGGCTGCCCCGACTGAGACGGCCGCCTGAAATACCGCTTCGTCACCAGCACCCAAATCGCGAACCACTCCGCGACCGATCTTGAAACCCGCAGCGGGAAGTCGCGACAACGTGCGAAGCGAGACCAGACCCGAACCGAAGTTCCCCACCAACAGCGCAGCGCCTTCGTTCACCGTCTGTTCGAGATCGCCGAGCGCGATGTCAGAATCGACAACGCTGCTTTCGGCCAATTCCAGGTACAGACCTCCGCCGTCGGTCGCGTTCTTGACACGGCGGACGCCGTCGACCAGATGCGAACACACCTGGCCGGACGAGATGTTCACCGACATCCACAACGAACGCCCGAAATGCTCAGTCAGCGCCGGATAGTCAGACGCTGCTACTTCGAACACGCTGTCGCCGAGTTCGTTCAGAATTCCGAGCTCTTCGGCAACGGGCAGGAACTCGTTCGGGGCCACATCGCCAAGCACGGGGTCGGACCAACGCGCGAGCGCCTCCACACCGACGATGGCGCCGTCGGCAACGTTGACGATCGGCTGGTAGGCCAACCCGATGTGGCCTCCGCTGACCGCTGCGGTAAGGCGCGCCCTGACAGCGGAAATCCGCGAGCCGTTGGGACGCATACCCCGTTCGAACAGCACTGGACCCGAGCGGTTGCGCTTGGCCTCATACATCGCCGCGTCGGCGTCGTGGAGGAACCCTTCGCCGGTACCGGTTGAATCTGGTTCGAGCAGCACCACGCCGATCGACGCCCGAGTCAGGACAACCTCGCCAGCGACGGAAATAGGTTGAGCTACCGCTTCGCTCAGACGAACCGCTAACTCCATGACGTCGTCGGGGGAATCGATCCCTTCGCAGAGGACCACAAACTCGTCGCCCCCCATCCGAGCAACCGTGTCCTCGGCGCGCAGGGTCCGCTGGATCCGGCCCGACACCTGACGGAGTACATCGTCTCCCGTGCGGTGCCCCATGGTGTCGTTGATGGACTTGAAACGGTCGACGTCGAGATACATGACGGCGCCGGCGAGGTGGTTGCGCCGCATTCGAGCGATTGCTCGATCAAGCCGGTCGATCAGCAGCATCCGGTTGGGTAGACCGGTCAGCGCATCGTGCATCGACAGCCGCCGGAGGTCCGCTTCGACCCGTTGCTGGCGCGTGACGTCGGCGAGTTGGATGAGCACCCACGGTTCGTCCGAGATCTCGCGATGCCGGGAGACGACGTGTCCGCCGTCGTCGACGTGGTCGCGCAGATCGATCTCACGTGCACGTGACAGCGACCGGTCGATGCGCGTCACCGAAGCGGATAGCGCGACAGGACCACTGTGCGACGTCGGCGGGACGAGCACACGCCGCGAACGCTCGCGCCCGTATTGGCGCGCCATCTCAACCAACTCGGCCAAATACTCGCCGTGAACTCCAGGCATGAGCGCGTCGACTCGCTGCCCGATGAGTGATCCCTGCTCCCCCAGCAGGACCGTTCCGGTCTCATTGACGAAACGAACGATGTTGTGATGGTCGACCACGACGAGACCGTCGGCCGTCGAGTCGAGCAAGTCCGCAAGCGGAAAAGGGAAGTCATTTGATTCCCCGACCGATCGTCCGCGGTCATCTCGCTGGTTGGGGTCGGACAACGATTCCTCCAGCAAGACGGCCAGCACATGAGCGGGGACCGGGAGCGTATCGACGCCACAACCACAGATACCAATATCTGGGTCAACTATTTGGTTTGTTCTATCAATCGAGGTGTCCGATTGCTAGCGGTTGAGCGCCACCGGTTCTCAGTTGTTGTGATGAGCATCGGTGAGGGGAACCAACCGGTAGTCCGGGGTGATGGCTTTGGCGGCCAGCCAACGTGCGATGACAAGGGACGAAACGATCGCCGTCGCGAGGATCAAAAAGACGACCGAGACCTGGAGTTGGATCGCAGCGAGGGCATCGGCTCCGGCGAGCACCATCCCGACGGTCGCGCCCGGAAGAAAGATGACGCCCATCGTCCGGGTGGTTTCGACCATCGGCACCAAGGCTTCGCGCACGACTCTTCGAACGGTCGGCGCAATCGCCTCAGGTCCCGAGAACCCGAGCGCAAGCATCGCCTCGATCTGGGGGCGTTCTTTCAGGCTGGCCCGAACCATTCCCCGCGCCGAAAGTACCGAGGAGTTCATGCTGTTGCCGATCAGCATGCCCGAGAGGGGAACGAGACTGCGCCCGGTGAACGGGAGCGCGCCGCTCAGAAACATCGGCACCAGTCCGCCCGCGGCGCAAACGACCAGACAGAAGAACGCCACCCACCCAAGGCCGGGCGGACCGTCTGACCGGCGGGCCAGGTTGTCCCCGGCCATGGCCGCCATCGCGATCGCCCACACGGCGGCGAAGATGACCGGGGTATCGGGCGAGATGACCAGTCCGAGCGCAGCAGCAACGACAAGCAGTTGGACGAAGGCCCGGAGCGACGACCAGGCCAGGGAGCGCTCGTTGCCGAGTTTGGCCCACCTCGCCAAAACGATTGCGGCGATGAGGACGGATCCCGAGACCGAGACCCCCAACCAACCGACCGATTCATCCATGCGTCAACCTGGTTTCTTTGTCGGGCTCGCCCGCAACTTGGCACTTGGCACCTTGGAAGAGCCATTCGGCGAGTTTCCCTCAGGTCACCGGTTACTCGTCGACCGCTGGTTAAGCGTTGACCGGGTCTTCAGCATTGGCGGGCGTTTGGACACCACGCCGCCCGCAGGTAACGCCGTGAGTCAATATTCGCTTTCTCGCGAAGAAGCCCCACGCTTACACTCTGAGTGATATTTCAATCCCCGAATACAGCGGGCAGTGATTTACAGGGGCTCATCTGAGTCCGGACACGGAGTACTAGCGTGATGACAGCTCGACGAGTGCAGAGCCTTCGCATCCTCGCAATCACAGGTTTGGTCGCCATCATTGCGACCTTGACGTTCGTGATGACCGCCGGCCGTTCGGCGTCGGCTCAGGGCATTCACGGAGCGTTAGTCCCCCAAACCCCCCGTTTGACCGCGGATCGCATCCTCAGCGGCGAGATCCTTGCCCTCGAGCAGATCGGCGACCGCATCCTCGTCGGCGGCGACTTCACCACGGTCACCCTCGCCGACGGAACGACCGTCGAGCAGCCCTACCTAGCGGCATTCAACGTCAACACCGGGCTGTTTGACCCGACCTTCCGTCCAGTCCTCGACGGTGGTGTCCGGGCAATTGTCGCTGGACCGAGTGGCACCTACGTCATCGGTGGCGAGTTCCGCACCGTGTCCGGTTTGACCCGCAAGAAGCTCGCTCAGATCAACTCCACCGACGGCACCGCCGCCGCCAACTGGAGCGCCAACGCGGACGCCCGAGTCAGCCACCTAGCGACGATCGGCGATCGGCTGTTCGTTGGCGGCGACTTCACCAAGATCGACGGAGCCAACCGCAGCAGGCTGGCTGAACTCTCGCTGAGCACCGGCGACCTCAACCCCAACTTTGCGATGGACCTCACCGG
>JAGNEX010000094.1 GCA_018003035.1 Acidimicrobiia bacterium | reverse complement strand
ACACCGTCGCGGTGCGTTCACCGAGCGGACGCACCGTCGAGTTGCCGCTCCCGGGTGGCGGGCTCCACGCGGTGACCGTCACCCGAGTCGACCTCGACCGCTCGCTTGGAGAACTCGCCGCACAAGCGGGGGCCGAACTGCGATACGAGTGGGCTGTCTCCGACGTGACCGCGACCGACGAGGCGGTGGAGATCACCGGGCCCGCCGGAGCAACCATTCGAGCGTCGATGTTGTTGGCCGCCGACGGAGCCTGGTCGCCGATCCGCAAACAGCTCTGCCCGCCAAAGACGTCACACCTCGGCGCTATGCACGCCTATCGGCAGTACATGTCAGGGTTCGAAGATGATCGGCTGTGGGTGATCTTCCAACACGATCTGGGCGCTGGCTACGTGTGGGCATTCCCACTAGGCGGCGGGATCGCCAACGTCGGCTTCGGGGTTCACCGGGCACCGGGCGTCCGCACGAAAGGCATGTCGAACCTTTGGGAGGAAGTCAAACGTCGTCCCGAGGTTGCCGACGTACTGCGGTCGGCGACACCGATCGAGAAGGCGAAAGCCTGGCCAATACCCGCGAACCTCGATGACACTCCGCTTGCCTATGGGCGCGTGCTTTTCATCGGCGACGCCGCGGCAGCGACCGACCCCCTCACGGGTGAGGGGATTGGACAGGCATTGTGGACAGGAATCGAAGCGGCCCGATGCCTTCGGCGGCCTGGCCAAACAATCGACGCTGCAACCGTGGCCGAGATCGGTGATCGGTACCGTTCGCGTGTCATGTCGGGCCTCGCACGGGACATGCGCTTTGCCCGTCGACTCCGGCGTTTGTTGTCTACGCAACGCCGAGCCGACGCGGCGATCGCCATCACCGATCTTTCGGGCTGGACGCGACGAAACTTTGGGCGCTGGCTCTTCGAGGACTACCCGCGGGCGCTTTTGTTCACGCCGGATCGCTGGGATACCGAAGCCGGTCCGCGCCGTATCTTCGGCCGTCCGCCGACCGAACGGATGCCGTACCGGGGCGTCTAGAGCCGCCGAGCGTGGTCACCGGATCGGCGACCACTTTGCGTCGGGAAACTCGACGGACAAGCTCGGCTTGAAGACGCAGCGGGTTCCCTGGTCTTCCATTTCGGCGACGCATCGGTTGCACGGGATGCATGGAGACCGGTCGAGCAGACCTTCTTGCATCTGGTGGACCAGGTCGGGTTGACGCAACAGCGCACGCCCCATCGCCACAAAAGAGAAGCCTTCTCTCAACGCCGCCTCGACGGTCGACCGTTGTGTTACTCCGCCGAGGAGCATGAGAGGTACCGGTACCTCGGCCAAAAATTGACGAGCCTGGCCGAGAAAAAAGGCCTCTTCGAAGGGGTATTCCTGGATAATGCGCGGCGCGACGACGCGCATGCCGAGGCGGCGCACCGGGTTCTTTTCGTAGCGGATCAAGTCGCGGAGTGGAACGTCGCCGCGCATGAGAAACATCGGGGTTTTGGTCGTGTGCCCACCGGTGAGTTGCAGAGCATCGACCGACCCATCTTGAGCAATCCAGCGGGCAACCTGCACCGCGTCGGCAAGTTCAAGTCCACCTTTAAAGCCGTCGAGCATGTTGAGTTTCGCCCAGATCGCAAGCCCCGGCGGAGCGGCGGCGCGCACCGCCCGAAGCACTTCCAGCGGAAAGCGCGCCCGATCCTCGAGCGATCCTCCGTACGCGTCCCTGCGCCTGTTGTTGTACGGGGAGAGAAACTGCGACAACAAGTAGCCATGGCCGAGGTGAATCTCGACACCGTCGACACCTACGTCGGCCGCCATAACCGTCGCCGAAGCGAAGCGGTCCCGGACCCGGTCAAAGTCACGGGCAGTCATCGCTCTTGAGACGCTTTGACCGACCATCGAAAACTGACGTGACGGACCAATCGGACGCTGCTTGATGACCGCGGGCGTAGCGAACCAGCCGGCATGGCCAAGTTGCAGCCCAACCGCCGAGCCTTCGGCGTGCATCACGTCACAGAATTTGGCCAGCCCAGGCTGCATCTCTGGACGCATGTGGAGTTGGTGCTTGAACGTTCGCCCCTCGGGCTCGACAGCGCAGTAAGCCAAGGTGGTGAGCCCCACTCCCCCGGCGGCGAACCGGCGGTGCCAGGCGACGAGGGTGTCGGTCACGAGCCCTTCGCGACTCAAGCCCTCATTGGTGGCGCATTTGATAATCGGGTTCCGCAAGGTCAGCGGACCCAGGTTTCTCGGCTCGAACATCTCGGTCATGCGGGCCCCCGCGTCTGCGTCGCTGTGTCTGTTCGCTGGCTGGGTGTCGTCGACCACGCCGACCGTGTCAACCAACCCCGACAACGTCGACGTTACGAGGTGCGGGGCTCGTCTGTATAGACCGGCGCTCTGCCTTGTTGGCGTGCGCGGATGGCTTCGGGAAGGTTGTCGGTAAAACCCAGAAGGAGTTGCGCGCGGTCCTCAAGCGCGATGGCGCTCTCGAGGCCGGCTGTTTCAAGGTTGGCCCACAAGACAGCCTTGGTTTGCTGCAGGCCGTACGTGCTGAACCTGCACATCTGCCCGGCCAGGCTCAGTGCGTGAGCTAAGGCCTCGTCCTTTTCGACGACCTTTGACACCAGTCCCATCGACCGGGCCTCATCGGCCTCGACAACCCGGCCGGTCAGCAAGAGATCAAAGGCCGCGCTCGCGCCGATCAGGCGGGGAAGCAGCCAAGATGCGCCAAGCTCGGTCGACGTGAGGCCGTTGACGATGCCCGTCGCGTTGAATCGGGCGCTGGTTGAGGCGATCCGAATGTCGCACCCGAGCGCCAAACACATTCCGCCTCCGTACGCCGCGCCCTCTATGGCAGCGATCATGGGCTGTCGAACCCGTCGCATGAGCGGCGTCAGGACCGAGTACTGCTCCATCGCAACTGGGGCAATACGCGGCAAGGTCAGTCCGTCGATGTTTGGAATGTCGCCGTGGTCCTTTAGGTCGAGCCCCGAACAGAAAGCACCGTTCGCCCCCGTGAGAATGACCACCGCGCATTCGTTGTCGTTACTGACCTGCCGAAACGCGTCGGCCAATCGGCCCACGAGCTCCATGGACATGGCGTTCAACCGATCGGGCCGGTCCATCGTGATGACTCGAACCGCCGGCAGCGACGTTGGCGTCCCGGTCGAAACTACCGCCATGTCTCGCCCCTCAGTTAGCGTCGGACTCGCTGGCGAACTCTTTCTCCAACTGGTCGGCGGTACCTGCCAAGACGTGCAGGGATCGTTTGAAGTCTTCGATGTCGAGTGTGGCCAACGGCCCGTTGCACATCAGGACGATCTCTTCGCCGACGAGGGCCAGAGCGCCGAGGGCAAATGACGCGTTCTTGCGCAGCGCCTCAGTATGTGACATCTCAGCCGCCGGGCAGACCGTGGACTTGAGCTCGAACCAGTCGCCGTCGAACGCCTCAAACCGCGTGATCCCAACGTATTGAGTCCGGTCATCGTCGAACTTGAACACCAGGCCGAGGTTGTCTTCCTGGTCGACTGCAACCCCAAAATTGTTGCGAACAAAGCTCGCAAGATCTTCCCAGCTCGGCATTACGCCACCCTTCGGTACATCGGCCCCAACAAATTCTGGTCCGGGCAAGCATCACCCCGCGGCGATGGACGACAAGCCCCTGAGAGTCCGATCGATCGACGCCTTGGCATCGTCACCAACCGGGAATGGCGCCAACACCACTTCATCGGCTCCGGCATCGAAAAACTGCTGGATCTTTTTGGCCACTGCGGCCTCGTCGCCGTGCGGAATGATGGCGTCGACCATCTGCGGGGACCACACGCCGGTGCGGAGCGCTTCCTCAGAACCGGGAATCGATGCCTGGCGCATCATGGTGTTGTAAAACGGCAACGTTGGGTAAATCGAGAAGTTCTTGTTCACCGCTACCCGGACCGCTTCTTGATCGGTGTCGATTGCGCACGGAACTTCGGCAACCACCGGCGGGCGGTCACGGCCAGCGCTCTTAGCCCCGATGGACATTTCTGGCACAACGGTCGCAGCGATGTGCTCGGGCGGTGCAACCCAGGTGATACCGCCGTCGGCGACCGACCCGGCAACGCGACACATCTGCTGACTCAACACCGACATCATCACCGGGGTGGGAGGCGGCTTGACGAGGGACACGGTCTGCACCTGATAGTGATCGCCGTCCATGCTGGCGTGGCCGTCGTTCAGCAGCCCTTTCACCACGGTCACGTACTCCCGCATGTGACTGATCGGCCGATCGAACTTGAGGCCCAACATGCCTTCGATCACCGGCACGTGCGACGTGCCGATCCCTAAGCGAAAACGGCCGTCGGTCAGAAGCGACACCGTCGCGGCTTGCTGTGCCATCACCGAGGGATGCCGGGGATAGGTCGGCACGACGGAGGTTCCTAATTTGATCGTCGACGTCACGTCGCCGGCGACGGCAAGCATGGTTAAGGAGTCCAGACCCATGATTTGGGGCAGCCACACGCCGTAGAACCCAAGTTCTTCGGCTTGGACGATGAACGTCGTCACCGATTCGGGTTTGGTGACTTCGGCGCAGAACACGGAAAGCTTCATGGGCGAGATGCTAGCGATCGTGACGCGCTCATGCGCCGGTATCGGCTGGTCGGTCGAGTGGATGCGAGAATCCGAAGACCCGCTGACACAGCAGCAACGATCGAAACGGTGAACATGTCCAACCACCCAACACGCCGAACTCTCGATCCGGACCTTCACGCTGCAGCGGTCCAGGCCCGAGGGTTCATGCCCGACGATGAGGGCCGCGCACTCGCCGATGCCGCGTTCGATGTTGGCCACCTGGGCCCAATGCTTGAAATCGGCACCTACTGCGGTAAGTCGAGCCTGTACCTAGCTGGCCCGGCACGAGCCTGTGACACGGTCGTCTTTACCGTCGATCACCACCACGGCTCAGAAGAAATGCAAGCTGGTTGGGAACACCACGACGGTTCGCTGGTCGATCCGGCGACCGGACAGATGGATTCGTCGCTCGAATTTCGGCGCACCGTCATCGACGCCGGTGTCGGCGACGTCGTCATTGCGATCATCGGCGACTCGCCCACGGTTGCCGCTCACTGGAACACCCCTTTGTCCCTGGTGTTCATCGACGGCGCCCACTCCTACGAGCCCGCCAGGGCTGACTACCTCGGCTGGGCTCCCCATGTTGTGCCCGGCGGTCGGCTGGTCTTTCACGACATCTTCGAACACCCCGACGACGGCGGACAGGGTCCATGGCGCGTCTTCAACGAAGCGCTGGACAGCGGAGTGTTCGTACCGGTTCGCACGGTCGGCTCGATGAGAATTCTCGAACGGGCGAGCTGACACTGCCCCTGCGCGGCTGTCATACCGTCGCCGCGACAATCAGCCGACCGTGATCGACCTGACGGCTGTGTAGACCTAGCCGCCGACACCCATCACTTCGAGCAACGTGTCGTAGTAGAAATCGGCCGGGTCCTCGGCAGCTTCGGCTTCGGCGTTCCATGTCGGGTCGTTGACGAGGGCCAGCATCTCCTCGGCAACCCCTTCGCAGAAGGTGGCATCCTCATCAAGGTTGTACTGCTCGCTTAAGTACTTGCAGTCTGTGATGAAGAGCTCGTTGAGGTCTGCCTCGGGGTCGGCGAAGGTGTCATCCCGTTCACATTTCTCGACTTTGCCGGTGGGCACGTCGCCGTCGATCAACACCTCATGGACCCTGTCTAC
>JAGNEX010000093.1:2750-5714 GCA_018003035.1 Acidimicrobiia bacterium | reverse complement strand
AAAGCAGCGCTCGCCAGCGTCGTCGTTGCATTGGGGCCGTGAACACAAGCGACCGGCGAGTGAGCCATGGGGGACACACACTCGCCGGTCGATCGGTGTTTGCGGGGATTTGCGGGGATTTGCGGGGATTTGCGGGGATTTGCGGGGATTTGCGGGGATTTGCGGGGATTTGCGGGGGTGTTGGTGATTGGAACCGGGCGGCGTGGTGGGGTCCGCCCGGTTCCGCTTTGGTGTCGGGGATAGACGTACCTACAGCGGGAATAGGCGACGTCACTTCGAGAGTCTGCATGGGGCGCCTTGACGCTTGCTTGATCGCAGCTTGATCGCTAGCGCAGGTCGGTCTGCCTGCCTTGATGCAACCGGTACGGTTGCGGTTATCGAAATTCCGCCGCCCAATGATCGTCGCGGTAGTAGGCCCGCAAAACGAGCCCAACCCACGACCCCCACACCGATGGCCGCTTCACACCTTCAACAGATTCTGGGCGCCCCGAGGGGCGCAGCGTCCGCCCACCAACGTCCACCTACCGAAAGCGACGTTGTCGTCGTCGGGTCGGGATATGGGGCTGGGGTGGCCGCGGCGCGCCTTGCCGACGCAGGACGCGAGGTGACGATCCTAGAACGCGGAACGCGGTGGGATCCCGGCACGTTCCCCCGGCAACTCTTTGCCGCTGCCCGGACATTTCGTATCGATTGGCGGGGGCGCCGCTTGGTCGGGGGCGGCGACAGCCTCTTCCAGCTTCAGATCGGCGACTCCGTTGCGGTTCTAACCGGCTCTGGTGTGGGCGGAACGTCGCTCATCAATGCAAGTGTGCTGCTCGAACCAGACGATGACGTCTGGTTAGACAAGCGCTGGCCGACCGTCCTTACCCAGGAGGTGTTCGCGGCCGACAGCCCGTATCAGACAGCCGTGAGCAGGGCGCTCACCATGTTGGGCGCGAGCCGCTCCGACCGGTGGTCAGCGACACGCAAAACGGGAGCGATCATTGAGGCCGGCGTCGAACCGACGGACCTCGCCCGCTTGGCCGTCACTATCGCCGACTCGACCAACGCTGCGGGACGCTTCCAGCCTGCGTGTACCGGATGCGGTAATTGTGTCTCGGGTTGCAACGTGGGGGCTAAGAACACCGTCGACCGCAACTATCTCCATCGGGCCATCGAACGCGGCGCTCAGGTCAAAGAACGCCATGAGGTCATCTCCCTCCGACGGGACGACGGAAGCGGCCGGTGGTTACTGACCGTCAGGGTGCCGGCGGGCCGGGGGCACTTTCGTCGCCGGACCGCTCTGCGGGAGTTCGCCGCCCGAACCGTCATCCTCAGTGCTGGTGCGCTCGGATCTACGTCGATCCTGCTGCGCTCAACGGACGTAGCGACGTCCGCTCGCCTCGGGCAGTCCCTGTCGGGGAACGGCGACATGCTCGGCTTCGTGTTCGATCCCGACCAACACGCTGGCGCCGTCGCCAACCGTCATGACACCGGTGATATCGGACCCACCATTACAGCGATAGCCCGAACACCCGAGAGCGATGACGTCGATTGGATCGTCGAAGACGGCGCTATCCCCTCGGCTTTGCGCCCGGTGATCGCCCCGATGCTGTGGCTCAACTCCCTGTTCAACCCGCAGTCCAGCGGCGGTCGGCGGACGCTTGGTCGGCGCGCCGGACGACTGGCTGCCCCTCTGTTCGGGGTTCGTCGGGGTGCTGCGAGCAAGGCGCTTACGTTGCTGGGAATGGGCAAGGACGCCGACGTCGGCACGCTCACCTTCCGCAAAGGACGGCTACAGCTCCACTGGAGCCGAGCGACCCACGCCGCAACCATCGATGCCGCCCACTCGGCGATGCGCCGGATCGCGGCAGGTTTGGGCGGCCGATTCGTCCCGGCTCCGACAGTCGGGTGGCCCTTGGCATATCTGTTGCCGACGGTTCATCCGCTCGGCGGCTGCGATATGGCTGACTGCGCCGAGGATGGCGTGGTCGACCATATGGGGCGGGTGTTCCAGGGCCGAACCGGTCACACGGTGTATCCAGGTCTGTACGTCCTCGACGGCTCGATCATCCCCGTGCCGATCGGATCAAACCCCGCGCTCACCATCACGGCCCTGGCCGAACGTGCTCTCGCCTTGATCTTGGCCGAGGGCCACAGCGGAACCCCAGAGCGATCACCTTGCCAACGCAGACCGGAGCTGACCGATGTCCCCCATACGACGCCTCAGGAACCGACGTAGAACCCTGTCACCGACGACCGCGCCGGGGTCGGGTCGGAGCCGCGGAGCTGCACCGACGCGGCAGGGTTTACGGTTCAAAGAACAGATGCGAGGGTGGGTCAACCTCGCTGGCCGCGATCCGTTCAGCAAGCGCGACGACTCTGACGCCCTCACCTTGGAGGAGCACAGTTCGCGCATTGTGTTATCTCTGACGCCCGAACTGGACGATGTCGCTCGGTTTGTCGAGGACGGCGCATGGCCGCTGCGGGCGACGGGCACCGTCGAGATCGCCACGTTGTCTCTGGTGCTCCAGGCAAACGGGACCATGCGGCTCGCGGTCCCGGCCTCAGACCGCGATCAGGGCACGACGATGGAGTACGAACTGGAATGTCGAGCCCCTGGTAACGACAGCGTGTTCATCTTCTCCGGCCGCAAGTACGTACGCGATAACCGGGGGCCGTTCGATATCTGGAGCGATACGACCCGACTCGATTTCGTGATCTACCCCTCCGGCCATGCAGACGTCGTCGTCGGCCACGGTTCGATGCGGATCGGCATCGGCCGCTTGATTCGCATGGTTGCGTCAATGCGCGGAACCACCCCTACCTCGCCATCCAACAGTGCAGCGCAAAACGAGGTCGATCGCCTCGCGGCCGTCGGATTCGCGCCCGAGCGGCCCCTTCCTGAACGACTCGAAACGGAACAAGATCGGCAAGACGCAGACGGACCGGAACGAGTCGACACGGACTGGGCCGAGACGGACA
>JAGNEX010000093.1:0-2650 GCA_018003035.1 Acidimicrobiia bacterium | reverse complement strand
GGCCGGCACGGACGGAGCCGAGACGCACGGAGCCGGGGCAGAACCCGTCCAACCAAGACAAGCGGGGCCGTCTGCAGAAACGGAGGTCGCGGTAGGGGCCCCCGGTGCTGCACACGAGGCTCAGCCCGACGGTGATGCCGTACCAGACCGGAGAGCCGGAAGGCTGCGACCGCAGATCCGTTTTGCCAAGGCGTTCAACAGCCACGTACTCGGCGAGTTTGGCGGTCTACTCAACCACGGGGCCGAATTTCGGAAGCTGGCTGCGACGCCACCTCTCCCGCTTCCTCCAACTTGGAACGATCCCGTCGTCGAACACTGGTACGCAGCGGGCCCCCCACCCCAGATCGGTGACGGCCTCGATGCCATCGAGTGGACTGCTGAGCAAGCCAGCGAATCTTGGCTGGGCCTGCACCGATTTCGAGGAGGCGGTAAGGGACCGATCCTGCTGGCGGCCGGATACGGAATGACCAGCGATTCATTTGCTGCGCGAGTCGGACCGACCGACCTGATGACCTACTTGACCACTCGCGGCTACGACGTCTGGCTGTTTGACTACCGGCAGAGCTTCCGCCTGCCGTCGCACGATTCGCACTTCACGATGGACGAGATCGCGCTGGTCGACTGGCCCGCCGCAGTGGCGGAAGTCCGCAGGCGGACCGGCACAGATTCGGTATTGATTTTTGCGCACTGCATGGGCTCGTTGACTGCATTCATGTCGCTGCTTGCCGGCTTGCCCGGCGTGCGAGCGTTCGTCTCTAGCCAGGTTACGGCGCATGTCACGATGCCCGGATTCTCTCGTTTGAAGGCCAAGTTTCGGGTGCCGACATTGATGAGCAAAGTAGGGCTCAACACGGTTGGGCCGCCTCGAGGCGTGGGTATGGCCGAACGCGTTTGGGACCTGCTGATGCGGCCCTACCCGTGGTTGAAGGGCGAACAGTGTCACAACCCGGCGTGCCGCTGGGTCGCTTCGGTGTACGGACCGACTCACCTTCACACCAACCTGTCCGCCGCAGCGCACAGCCAGATCGGGAACATGTTTGGTTCAGCGGCGGTGGCGCCTGTGGCACAGATCACCGCAATCGTGAGGGCCGGGCACCTCGTGGACGCACAGGGCCGCGACGTCTACATGGGGCGTCCCGATCGATTGGACCTGCCCATTGCGTTCCTGCGGGGCACCGACAACAAGATCTTCACCGAGCCAGGCCCACTCAAAACGATCTCGTGGCTCCGCAAGCACAATCCCGACCAGGACTACCAATGGATCGGGCTCGACGGATTCGGCCATCTCGATTCGATCATCGGCCGCGACAGTGAGCGCCGTGTCTTTGACAAGATGCTGCCCTTCTTAGAGGCATACGCCTACCCGAACCCGAGTCAGACGAGCAGGCGGCTGACCCGCAACCCAGATGAAACAGACCGCCCCCGGACCTCACCACGGGCGGGCGCCGACGGATAACCCACAACTCGCAGACGGCTCGAGCGACGCGGCCGGTGCCGCTGGCTAACCCGAACTGACCGAATGCGGCCCGTGCAGACCCAGTTGGTTTGCACGTTGGAGCACCCCGCCCAGGTCCAGCGATACGGCGTCTTTGAGTGCTGCGGCCGAACAAATATCGGCTTCTTTGGCGCGCCCGCAGGCGATCAGTTCGGCGGCGAGTTCTGTTCTGCTCATCGCCAGATGCGGCAGGGCGCCGATGCGATCGTGGTACTCCACCGCCTCTTCAAAACAGCGGCGAGCTTGCTCGTGCATCTGCAGGGTCGACAGGCAAAGCCCTCGAAAATGTGCGACCGCACCAAAGATCGCTACCTGGCCGACGACCGCGAGGGCATGCGAATGTGGGTCGAGCAAGGTCAGACAGCGTTCAGCAGCGTCGGCATCGCCCAGCCGGTTGGCGGCGATCGCCATTCCGCAGACCACCAGGTACCAGTCCATCGACTTCTCGTCAGCCTTCAAGGAATCGACATCTATCTGGGTGAGGGCGTCCGCTGCCACATCCAGACGCTGCTGTTCGGCCGCCGCCCACGCCAACGAACCAAGCCACAACGGTCGGCCCGGGTCGGCAGAGACGGTGTCGACCAGATAATCGACGTGGTCGGACAGCCGCCCCGAGAACCAACGGATCGGCAACAATTGCACGGTATACGCCACCATCGCCGGGATCACCTGGCCCCGCTCCCGAAGGATCCGTCGAGCGTCGCGAGCGCGTTCCTCCGCTGCGGGCACGTCACCGTCGAGTAAGGCGAAGCTCGCCTCGACGGCCAGCGACAACCGCACAAACTCGGGATGGCGTACGCGTCGCAGCCGCTGCGTTTGACCGTCGTGCACCCGGCGGGCCCGTTCGACGTCCCCGCGGGCCAGCGCATGTGCAATCAGGCATTTCGAGGATCGAAGCAGCAGCTCGTCATTGTCAACCAGGTGCGCTTCGGCGGCGATCCGGCCCACTAAATCGTCGAGCACCGCGCTTGCCGTCGGTGACGTCAACGCCCAGTAGCAGCTCATCATGACGTGAAGTCGGTCGGCCGGCGTATCAACGCGGTTCAACAATGCGGTGGCTTGGTCCACCAGCCGTGCCCGTTCGGCTGAGTCGGCCAGCCAGTAGCTGGCTTGAGCGAGGCGTGCCAGCAACCGCGCCCGAATAGCCACGTCGCT
>JAGNEX010000092.1:4159-5813 GCA_018003035.1 Acidimicrobiia bacterium | reverse complement strand
GAACCGGTGGGAGCCGCGGCGAAGACCGCTGACTGGGGTATCCCTCCACTCCGTCGTCCGGGCGGTATTACCCGATCAAAGCCCGACAAGCCGGGCTCTGGTCAGGCTGGCTCAGACTCAAAGAGCTAGTTCCAACCGCTTCCGAGCCCCATCGTCGAGAGGTGCGCCGAACGTTTACTGACGGCGGGCCTCTGACCGGAGGCTTCGGCGAACGACGCCTGCCGGGGGGCGTTCACGGTTCTCGACGGGTACCCATTCCAGGCCGCCGTCGGGTAAGAGCCGAACGACCTTTTCGCTCTGCCCGTTAGCATCACACCCAGATCGTTTGAGCATCACATTGATGATCGCCGCCGCCTGAGGGGTCAATTCGTGAAGCGCACGGTTGCGGTGGCGGCGTATCCCAAGGTCAGCTTGGGCGATCGATTCGACGCCGAACTGGCGGGTCAGGTCGATAAGTAGGCCCATCTCCACACCCCACCCCTCGACGAACGGTACGGATTCGAGGGCGCTTCGGCGGCCGGCGTACTCGCCGGAGAGCGGCTGACGGATACCGGACAGTTCGGGGAAGTAGCGGGAAATCATCGGCCGCGCGACCAGCTCGGTCACGCGCCCCCCACCTTGGGGCAGGTTCTGGTAGGGGCGTTGGTAGTACGCCTTCACGAAGCAAAGGGTGGGATCCTCCAGCAGGGGCTGGATCAGGTTGCGAACAAAGTGCGCTTCGAAGTTGCGGATGTCGCCATCGACCCAACAGATCACGTCGCCGTAACTGGCAAAGAGCGACTTCCACAAGACGTTGCCCTTACCGGATCCAGCTTCCAAGTGAGGGAGCACCGAGTCGACCGCCACGACCTTCGCCCCGGCCGCTTCCGCGATGCGGCCAGTGTCATCGACCGAACCGTCGTCCATGACGATGACTTCGTCGACGAGTTGTTCCGCTTCCACGAGTTCTCTTCGGATGCAGGAAACGATCGACGCGACCGTCGGCGCCTCGTTCTGGCAGGGGATGATGACCGAAACAGTCGGCCGAGGCGCTCTCGAGTCTGTGGCGCGCGCTGTCAAAGTGCCGCCAACGGCGGCAGAATCGCGGGGGTCTCGATCGTTGGCGTGTCGGTGGACTGGCATTGACAACTTTGAGAAGCGGTTTGTTCTGTCCTTGGCGACATGGCACCATCTAGCGAACCAATGCGCTCATCGAGAGCGGTCGAGGGACAGGCCCGACGACGCCGCGGCAACCAGCGCTAACGGAACCGGCCCGAGCCAGTGTAGGAGCTATCTCCACTCTGTGAGGGACGGAGCCGTTGCAGCATGGTGCCAATGCCTGAACGATGAGCTCAGCGAGCAGCCAGCTCGTGGAAGGCTCGATCAGAGCGCAGCGGAAGTAAGTAACGCCGTTAACCACGAGGAGAGATACAGCAATGGCTGCAACGCATGCCGACTGCGTGCGCGCGCTTCGATGTCGCGAATGCGCGCACGAATACGAGATTGCCCCAATTCACGTTTGTGAGTGGTGTTTTGGTCCGTTAGAGGTTGCTTACGACTACGACGCGATTGCCTCGGTGATCTCTCGTGAGTCGATTGCCGCAGGCCCACCGTCTATCTGGCGCTACGAGCCGCTCCTGCCGACGCCCCGCGAGCCGCTCATCGACATGGGCGC
>JAGNEX010000092.1:0-4059 GCA_018003035.1 Acidimicrobiia bacterium | reverse complement strand
CCCGCCGAAGTCCGGATGTCTGGAGCCGACTCCGAAGGCTGTTCGCCGGTCGCGACTGCGTTCTTGGAGGGCTCTGACACCATTCGACCCGTCAAGCCGAACACGATCGCTAAGTCGTTGGCGATCGGCAACCCGGCCGACGGTTACTTTGCCCTCGACGCCATCCGTGAGAGCGGCGGCGGAATGGCTTCCATCAGCGACGACGAGGTGGTCGAGGGCATCCGGCTGCTAGCCCAGACCGAGGGGATCTTCGGCGAGACGGCTGCGGGTGTGACGATCGCGACGCTTCGAACGTTGACCGAACAAGGTGTGATCAAACCGGACGAGAAGGTCGTTGCCTACGTCACCGGCCACGGGCTCAAGACGCTTGAAGCCGTGCAGCCTGTTGTAGGGCCGACAGCTACCATCGCGCCCACCCTTGATGCCTTCAATGACGCATTTCAGATCGAGGAATAGAAGATGGCTGTAACCGTTCGAATCCCAACCGCTCTTCGAAATCTGTCAGAGGGCGCCGCGGAAGTTCAGGTCGACGGTGCAACTGTCGCCGACGTTCTCGCAGCGCTCAATGACGCGCATCCCGGTTTTCACGACCGCCTGCACGACGCCGATGGCAACTTGCGTCGATTCGTGAACATCTATGTTGCGGAAGAGGACATCCGCTTCCTCGACGGCGCCGAAACGGCCGTCGCAGAAGGCCAAGTGCTGAGCATCGTCCCAGCGGTCGCTGGCGGATAAGGGCTAGCCCTGGGGGTTGTACCCCTGGACGCGCGGGCGGAGATTTGTGGGGTGCTTAGCACTCGACGGTCGAGAGTGCTAGAACATGGGCCGTTCGCTTTCCGGGCGGCTTCAAAGCCCGCATTCTTAACCGCGCTGGGGGTGCACTATCGCCTCCCACCATCAGCTCCAGGGGGTTTCCCACCATGGCAAAGATGATCACGTTTGACGCGCAGGCCCGAAAGGGTCTTGAGGCTGGCATGAACAAGCTGGCCGACGCGGTGCGCGTAACGCTTGGCCCCAAGGGTCGCAACGTCGTTCTGGAAAAGAAGTGGGGCGCTCCCACGATCACCAACGACGGTGTATCGATCGCCAAAGAGATCGAGCTTGAAGACCCGCTCGAAAAGATCGGTGCCGAGCTGGTCAAAGAGGTCGCCAAAAAGACCGACGACGTCGCCGGTGACGGCACGACGACGGCAACCGTCTTGGCCTGGTCCATGGTGCGTCACGGACTTCGGAACGTCGCAGCGGGCGCCAACCCGATGCTCCTCAAGCGCGGTATCGAAGCTGCAGTGGCGACCGCTGTCGACCAGATTCACGACACCGCAAAAGAAGTCGAAGACAAGGACCAGATCGCACAGGTTGCCGCAATCTCCGCCGCGGACAACGAGATCGGGACCGCCATTGCTGACGCCATCGACAAGGTCGGCAAAGACGGTGTCGTGACCGTCGAAGAGAGCCAGACCTTTGGCCTGGACCTCGACATCGTCGAAGGCATGCGCTTCGACAAGGGCTACGTCTCGCCGTACTTCGTCTCTGATCCAGAGCGGATGGAAACGGTGATGGATGACCCGTACATCCTCCTCGTTTCGTCGAAGATCACCGCCGTCAAAGATCTGCTGCCCGTCCTTGAGAAGGTCATGCAGAGCGGCAAGCCGCTTGTCATGGTGGCCGAGGACTTCGAGGGTGAAGCACTGGCCACCCTGGTCGTCAACAAGATCCGGGGAACCTTCAAGTCCGTCGCCGTGAAAGCTCCGGGCTTCGGTGAGCGCCGCAAGGCCATGCTCGAAGACATCGCAATCCTCACCGGCGGCCAGGTCATCAGCGAGGACGTCGGTCTCAAGCTCGACGCCGTCACGCTTGACCTTCTCGGTCAGGCCCGCAAAGTTGTCGTCACCAAGGACGAGACCACCATCATCGAAGGTGCTGGCACCGAGACCGATGTTGCAGGTCGCATTTCGCAGATCAAGAACGAAATCGACGCCTCGGACTCCGACTACGACCGCGAGAAGCTTCAAGAGCGTCTCGCCAAGCTGTCCGGCGGCGTCGCCGTCATCAAGGTCGGAGCAGCTACCGAAGTGGAGCTCAAAGAGAAGAAGCACCGCATCGAGGACGCTGTCTCGACCACCAAAGCGGCCATCGAAGAGGGTGTCGTTCCTGGCGGTGGGGTCATGTTGTTGCGTGCCAAGACTGCGGTCGACGAGCTCGCCGGAACCCTCGAAGGAGACGTCGCGACCGGTGTGCGGATCGTGGCGAGCGCCCTCGAAGAGCCCATGCGTCAGATCGCTCTGAACGCCGGTTTGGAGCCAGGTGTCGTGGTCGCCAAGGTGACCGACATGAAGGGTGGCGAAGGTCTGAACGCCCGCACGGGTGAGTACGAGGACCTCTTTGCTATCGGCGTCATCGACGCTGCCAAGGTGACTCGCTCGGCCCTGCAGAACGCTGCCTCCATCGCAGCGCTGTTCTTGACCACCGAAGCCGTTGTGGCTGACAAGCCGACCGACGGCCCGGACCCAATGGCCGGAATGGACGACTTCTAGACGCCGAAAAGGCTCGGTTGCACTGCCGCTTCCATGGGGTGCCACCGAACAAATTGACCTAGTAGATAGGGCGCCGAACCTGATGGTTCGGCGCCCTATCTCGTTGTTTCCCATCGACGCGCCACAACTCTGCGACGCCGAAGCCGTCACCGGGGGTACGGTTGGTCTCCAACCCATGATCCCGGAGGAATGTTGAAATGGAGGCAACGGTGTCGCGTCATCTGTTCTTGTCGTTTCCCGAAACGCTGGTCAAGCAACCGCTGATTTTCACTGCGGCGAAACGCTTTGACGTGCTGCCCAACATTCGCCGCGCCAATGTCGAAGAGCATTCGGGGTGGGTGGTCCTGGAACTCGACGGGGCCGACGACGCAGTGCAGGCGGCCGTTGACTTCTGGCGCGAATCCGGAGTTCAAGTCAACCGCATGGAGGGTGACATCCTGTCGGGCTAGATGTTCGTCAGGTGTCCTGTGCCGTGGGCCCCTTGGATGGGCGCCCCTGCGCCCGTGAAGTCATCGGATTTGGGTCGCATCATCGCCCTAGCGGAAGTTGGGTCGGATGCCGCCAAGGAACGGGGATCAGCATGGGAAGTTCGACCGGTCATGAGCTGCCCGATCATCTGCGGCGCGGCGGTCCCGATATCTCTGAGGCACCCCAGGTCGCTGAGGAAGAGGGGCTGGCGTTACTGGCGGAGATTGGTCGAGCGATGGTCGCGTGCATCGACGCTCTGGGCCCGGGTTGGGCGGTGACGCAGTACGAGCAGATCGCCGCGGATCAGCCCGACGATTGGGCGTATCCGGCATCAGGTGATCCGAGGGAGGTCGCAGAAGATGCCGGGCGTCGAGCTGCGGATCGAGTCGTCGAATCGCTTCGGGTCCTGTTCGCTCAAGATCCTGAGAAGCACCGGGCGACACCACAGCAGATCATCAGGACACTTGGGCGGGAACTGACCGAAATGCTGGTGGCAGCCGGAGCGCAAGGTCCGCGCCTGGATCCGTTTCACCGGGAACGATTCCCCGACGACCCCTATGGGCTGGCCGCAGCCGATCTTGCCGCCTTTGGCGACGACACCTTGCCAGCTCTCTCGCTCGCGTTTGGAGTTGCAAAAACACGGGTCATCAAGGCTCGTCGACACCCCCTGTATCGATCCGCAAGCAACCCTTCCTGACCGCAAGGCATGGCTTTGCCCTGGCATCTCAACGGTTCGCGTTAACGAACCCGAAACAATTGCGCCCCCACCCGTTAACAGCGAAGTATGAGCCTTTCCCTACGCGTGCATCGAGTTCCCGGGGCACGCTTTGGGCTTGACGTACTCGGGCATTTCACGCGTCCGGGTCGTCTGACGAGGAGGGAACCTGTAATGGATTCAGGCTCTGTCGCGTGGATTTTGACCTCGATGGCAATGGTCATCTTTATGACTCCGGGGTTGGCGTTGTTCTACGGCGGTATGGTCCGCTCAAAGAACTTGCTGTCCATGCTGATGATGAACATCATCTGCATGGGTGTCGTCAGCATTCTGTGGGCCGTT
>JAGNEX010000091.1 GCA_018003035.1 Acidimicrobiia bacterium | reverse complement strand
TGCTGATGGTGAGTTGCCCCGCAGCGTTGGTTGCTTTGATGGTTTCGAGGTCGACTTGATCGGCGTCTTTCTCGTCGGCGATGACGATGCCGTCAGACAAGCCGATCGTGTTATCGGTGTTGGTGGTTCCGTCGGTGTCGGTGTAGGTGACCGAGTAGCCGTCTGGTGGGTCTTCTACGGCTTTACATGTGGCGCCTATAGGTAGCCCTTTGATGTGGGCTGTTTGTCCGGGGACAAGTTCGAAGGTGTTGAGCGCTGTCCCGATGACTGTTTCGGTGTCGGGGAGGTCAGCCGCGTCAAGGATGTTTGCTGCAGGGACGTCGACGGCGATGGTCTTAGTTGCGTCGTCAGGGTCGGGAATCGTGCATGAAACCGTGAACGGGAACGCGACGTCTGAGACGTCTACGCCGTCGGGCACATCGACAGTCTTGGTGATCTCAATTTCGGTTTCTTCATAGAACCCGAAGTCAAGGGTGTGGTCGTTATCGCCAGGACCACCAATCGTCACCGTCGTCTCAGCAAACCCGCCAATAGGAAGGTTCAACGTGTTTCCGACAACTCCGTCTGAGTCGCGCAGGTCGGTGTCGTCTTCGGTGCGGTGGTCACCACCATCAGTGTTGTTATTCGTCCCATGACCGGTATGAGGCGTCGTCACCGTGAACCCAAACAACGGACCACCCGCCTCGTAATCAGCCGGGTTATCAAGACGAATGGTGTAGTCGGCGCCGAACTGGAGGCCGCCAATAACTTCACCCCACATATCGGTGTTATCACCCGCCGTCGCGCCAGACGCCTGATAGTTCGGGGCAGTGTTCGACAAAAACAGGTACTGACCATTCACGTCAGTCACCGCGGTACCAACCAGCGCACCCCGATCGTCATACAAATGAACCGTCACACCAGCAATCGGCGACTCGTTCGGATCCTGAACCCCATCACGATCAGCGTCATACCAAACGTAATTACCAATCTCCACAGGAGCAGGCGCACACAACGCCTCAATATCATTAATACCCCCAGCCTTGCCCACATTTGTCGGGGTAAGTCCGCCGACGTACATCTGGAGAGCCCGGTTGACCGTGCCGTTCTGGTTCGACAGCACCCGCACCCCACCAGCTTCAACGCTTGTCAATGGGTCGTACACGCTGACAAAGACTTCGCCCGAGCCCGGAACCAGCTCAAGGCCCCCCAAGGAAATCTCTTCATGGCCAGAGCACCCTGGTCCCAAAAGTATGTTCGGAGGCTGGCAAAACGCGTCGCCACCGTAGAACTCGTTGCCCCCCGGGCCTTGAGGCCGACTTTGCGTTGGGGTCGAGACTCCACCTGTGAGGCCTCCGCAGGCGCCGTTTGACTCGAGAGTCCAGCCGGTGCCAGCGGGATCAAGGCAAGCCCGAAGAGTGTCGCCGGAAGCCTGTGCATACCTCGGCGTCGTCGTGCCAGGGATAAAGGTCATCGCCGCATGCTGATCGCCGAACCGGTCGCGAAACCCGAGGACTAGATCTCCATTGTCGTCAAACTCGATATCGGACAGCATCGGTTGCGGTTTGGACACGAAGTCAGGGTTGATTGAGTACGTTTGGTTGACCGGCTGCCAAGTGTCACTCCAGGGTTGCCAGTCCGCGGAGTTGCTCAAGGTGCTCCCGCATCCCCCGGGCCCAATAGCGAGGACTCCCACGATGGTGCATCCCCGGTTGTAGTTCATCTGACCAGGAGGAATGTTAAAAACCTCAGCTGTCGTGCCCGCCGACGGGTCGTACACAAAGACATGTGCAGACAAATCGGCAGCGGTCGCCCCCTCCGCAGAACACACCCCGCCCAAATAGACCAGCCCATCATGAACCTCGACGGCGAACGGCCGCCACGGCCCTACGCCGCTCGTGCCCCCACACGGGTCAGGCGCTGCAACCTGTGCTGCCGCCCCTGTGGCAACGTCCACGCTCCACAGGGAACTGGTGTCCATGTTCACCGCGTAAAGGGTCGCGCCGTCATCTGTGATGTCGATGTCGCCGATGCCCGACTTGCCTACCGCCGCGAAGATCTCAAAGGGGTCACTTCCACAGCCCTCGTCGGTAACCCAATCGATGAAATACGGATCGTTCGTCGCAGTGCCGAACGTCTGCGAATAACAAGTTCGATCGATGGTGCTGGTGTTTGGGATCACGGCAAATGGCGCGATGTTGCCTGCCGCATCGCGTGTGTAGATCGTTCCGCTGTCATCAGCGTTACCTGGGACTCCGTCGAGACCAGCGCCAAGCGGACTGTGTCGGCGAACGTACGAACTGACATATTCGGTTCTGGTTACCGGGTCCCAGGCAAGGCCCCAGACAGAGCCGACGCCGTCCGGTTCTTTGATGACGCCAGTCTCGTTCGCGTTTGAACCAGCTGACCATTGATTGTCGTATTCGACGAGGGCTGAATCTTCGGCATCAGATGACCACCAGATCGAGCAAGTGGTCCCCATCGTGAGGTCAGCAAGCCCTTCAGCATCTTGTTGACCGCAATAGTCGTCTGGGCTGTTTACACCGATTTCAATGTCGCAGCCCATGGCCAAAGGATCGCCTGGTCGGACGAACGTCACTGAGGTGGGTGTGGTCGCGCCAAATGCTCCCGCGGCAAGCCAGTCGGGAATGTTGGACAACTCAATCCGAACCCCCTCGCCGTCGTAACCGGCGGGGTAGTTGAGAGACCACGTGCCGTCGGGGGCGACCGCGGTGGTGGAGAAGTTGCCCGAACTGTCATAGGCGCTGACGATCATCGGCGTGTCGGTTGCAATGCCGACGCGAACTCCGTCCTCGCCCGGCTCGAGCGTTGGCGTCGTGTCTCGGAAGCCGTTGGCTCCGTAGTCGCGAAAGATCGTCCCTGACAGATCTGCACCGCCGGCGCATTGCCCTGCAACCTGGGCGCCTGCAGGCTTTAAGGGGCTCGTCACTCCAACCAGGGTCGCTGCCAGAATTGCGGCGAGCGCAGACAGAATGGCAATCGGCCGCATTGGGCTTCGAGTGGAGGAAAGGGACTGTGGGTTTGACGTGCGAGTCGGAGTTGAGAAATGGCGAGGTTGCATCGGGGGCCGCCTGAATGAGTTTGTGAGGTGATGACGTGCTGCCCAAATCATCGGGCAGGTAGTGAGCGGACCATACGGCGGAAGTACAACAAATTGTCGAGCCTTTACGCGGATCTAAACCAGTTATGTCTGGTTGAGTAACCGTTGATTAAGTCGCCGACCTTCCCTGGTGATGAAGCTGCTCTTGTTGCCGCGATGGGGCCGGTATGCAAGAGGAGTCCCAATCGACAGTTGACAAGTGGTCGAGTTGGTCGAGAGCAGACAAGCTGATGCTGTCGCTCGCCTGAGGGGTGTCGCGCTAGTCCGGCAGAAAAGGGTCGCAGCGCAAACAGCGATTTTGTTCCCTCATCACCAGAAGCACAACACGCCGCTTCCGGTCGAGCCGCGGACGTAGTGTCGGGAAGTTGCCGACATGAGGGAGCCAGCAATGGCCGGAAAACCACCGCTTTACTGGTTGCCTGAAGCGAAGAAGACATGGCGAAGCGACGTCATTGCCGGTCTCACCGTGTGGACGCTTGTCATCCCCGAAGCGGTCGCCTACACATCCCTTGCGACGGTTCCGCCTCAGGCCGGGATCTTTACCGTCGTTGTCGGCATCTTCGTGTACGCGATCGTCGGAAATTCACGCCTTCTGGTGGCTTCTGCGACGGCGGCCACCGCCGCAATGATGGGTGCCATCGTTGCGGACGTGTCCCTCTCGCCAAAAGAAGCGGCTGGAGCGATCACCCTCGCCGTTGGCGTCGTGTTCCTCGCCGCCGGCTTTTTACGTCTCGGGTTCGTCTTGAACTTCATCTCGGCGCCGGTAAACAAAGGATTTCTGGTTGGCCTGGCGATCTTCATTTCGATCGGTCAGGCGTTCAAACTTTTCGGACTCGACAGCGCCGACGGCGATGCCTTCGTCAAGTTGTGGGAGCTTGTCTCACACCTCGGCAACATCAACTGGACGTCTACTGCTGTAGGCGTCGTCGCCCTCGCAGGCTTATTCGGGTTGCCGAAGATCGCGCCGAAAATTCCCGCTGGTCTGTTTGTCGTCGCCCTCGCAACGATCGCTTCGACGGTGTTCGATCTGGCCAAAAACGAGGGCATCAAGGTCGTCGGAAAGATTCCTTCGGGGCTACCGACGCCGAGCATTCCTTCCGCATCGTTCTCGGACTGGGCGACCATCTTTGCCGCCGCAGGTGGTGTGGTGTTGCTTGGATTGAGCGAAGCGATCCCCGTTGCGAGTCAGCTCGATAGTTCTGACGGTGAGAAGCTCGACGACAACGCTGAGATCCGTGCATTTGGGTTCGTCAACGTCGCCAACGGCCTCTTTGGGGGCATGGTGGGAGCGGGGTCGATGTCGTCCTCTTCACTTAACGAGGAATCGGGTGCAAAAACCCCGCTGTCCTCAGCGGTTGCTGGGATCGCCGGTCTACTCACCCTCTTATTCTTTACGCCGCTCTTTACTAATCTGCCAGAAGCAGTATTAGGGGCATTGATCATCCACGCGCTCAGTCACCACCTGCGGTTCAGGACTGTCTATAGGATTCGCCACTACGACTATCCCGACTTCTGGCTCGGTGCTATTGCAACTCTAGGAGTTTTGCTCTTTGATGTATTAGGTGGGTTGATTCTAGCAATGTTCATTAACTTCTTTTACTTCATTTACCGGGCAACACGGGTCCGGCTTTCCAAGCTCGGTTCTCTGCCCGATGCACCAGAGATATTGGTGGCCACTTCGATGTACCCGGACGCCAAACTCCCCGATCACGTGTTGGGCATCCGGATCGACGGCGAGTTCTATTACGCCAATGCGCAACCCACGGTCGACGAGATCACTTCAACAATCAAGAAGCACAAAGATGCGACGGACCTACTCCTCGACATGACCGCGGTCTTCGACCTCGACTACACGTGTGCGCACGAACTGAAACGAATCGAAACGCAGTGCGAGAAATCGAACGTCGAGCTACACCTGGTAAGGGTTCACTCAGCGATTGAGGACGATCTCAAGAAGGTTGGTCTCGACTCCTTCGTGATCAGCCGCGATGATGCGATCCCAGAGCGTCTAGTCGGGAAACGAGCAAAACCCGCCGACTCCGGCGCGGATGAGGGCGACAAACGGTCTGCGCCTTCACGTACCGGAAAGTCTGGGCACGACGGGTCCTGAGCCAAACCGCCGAGGTGCCCGCTACTTGATCAGCGGGTCTCTGGGCAGTCCGAGGATCCGTTCCCCGATCTGATTGCGTTTGATCTCGGAGGTGCCGCCGGCGATCGACATACCTCGGTGCATCAGAACCAGGCGATTGCTGAGACCACCGGGCCCGTCCATAAACGCAGCGTCCGGGCCGTTGAGCTGGGTCGAAATGGCGGCCGCGTCGTGCCCAAGTTCGGAGAGCACCAGTTTGGTCATCGCTCCTTCGGGACCGGGCTCGGCGCCAGCGACCGCACGGTGAGTGCGTCGAAGGTTGAGCAGACCCATCGCCTGGTGGTTGGCGATGTATCGCCCCAGGCGCGCAGCTCCGCCGTCAAGGCGTTCGGGGTGCGCGTCGAAGCCTGGCAGGAACATCGAGCCCGGGATCGACAGGCCACCTTCACCACCACCGATCGACACACTCTCGTTGCCGAGGGTTGCGCGGGCGACCGTCCAACCGCCGTCGATCGGCCCGACCACGTCCTCGTCGGGCACGAACACGTTGTCGAAGAACACCTCGTTGAACTCAGAGTCGCCGGTCGGCATCGTGATCGGCCGGACCTCCACTCCGTCGGCGTGCATGT
>JAGNEX010000009.1:40041-77869 GCA_018003035.1 Acidimicrobiia bacterium | reverse complement strand
AGGGACTGTGCCTGGGAGGTAGACGTGTCATCACCGTTGTCGGCCGTCGATTTTGTCTTGGCGCCGGACGAAGAAGTTGATTCATCGTCTCGAGCAACGGTCGATGAGCTGGTATCGCTGCTGTCATCTGCCTGTGAGTCTTTGGAACACGCCGACATGACCAGAACGAGCGTAACCAGGAGTGCGACCAGGCCCGTTGCCGGCCGTGCACGACCAAAGGACGGGTGAAACGAGGAGGGAACGAGACGCAAATCAGATCCAGTGTTCGCGGCATCGTCGATGCCGATAACGATCGGGGGACCGGCGGGGAAACTCAGCGTAGGAGGCGCCAGGCTACTGCAATGAACCCGCAGCTCCACGCCGCCCACCAGAGCCCCACCATGACCACCAAGCCCCACAACCCTGCCACCAATTGCCAGGGCGACGTTACGACGTCTCGGATGCCCGAAGCGGTTCCCGCGGCTTGCCGCAGGGTCCGCTGGATTGCCAACAGCGCCCGCACGTCGCGCACGATTCCCCGGATGGAACGCTGTCGAAAATGGGCGACTGCGGTGCTTGCCAGGCCGGTCATGGTGCCGACGGTCTCGGGGATCTCAGCACCCGTCCGCTGCAGCGCGCCGGGCAGCTCTCGCCAAGCATCGAGGGTCGCGCCGATGCGCCCCAACATCAGGCGTCCGACGATGAACGCCGCTGCCACCGCGCCGATCAGCACCGCTCGCAGCACCGAACTCGTCGGCCACATCCATAAAGCGATGCACGCAAACAACCCGCCGAGTGCGCCGCCTCGGGCCGCCCAGGCGGTCGCACGCCCGATTTGGCCGCACAGCGCGTCCAGCTGGTCGGCGAGCCCAGCCAAGAGCTTTGCGTAGCTTTGTCCCACGATGGCTCCCGGGTATACGGCTCTAGGCCGCGGGATCATATCCGCATCGGAAATCGCGGGTAGCTTTGCCTCCGTTGCGGCTTACGGGATCAGGCCTCCGCCGCCGCGTGCACGACGTCCGCGCACCAGTGGACCGGCGCGACGGCTCCGACGGAAATGACCAAAGAGGTACTTGACACATGACCGAGCGGGTCCTGGATGTAACAGACCGAGACGGCGTCAGAGTGCTGACCCTCAACAGGCCCGAAGCCCTGAACGCCTTTAACGGCGAACTCTGGGACGGGCTGAGAGACGCTCTGAACGCCGCGGCCGCTGACGACTCGATCAAATGCGCCGTTTTGACGGGATCCGGTCGTGCCTTTACCGCTGGACAAGATCTGAACCAAATGTTGGAACCGCCGACAGATGGCGACCCGATGGCGTCTGGATACCCGGCTTTCATGCCAGCGCTTGAAGCCTTCGATAAGCCCCTGATCGGAGCGGTCAACGGGTTGGCCGTCGGTATCGGCATGACGGTGCTGGGCTTCTGCGATCTGGTTCTCATGGCCCGCTCGGCAAAGATGCGGGTCCCGTTCTCTCCGCTGGGGGTAACGACAGAAGCCGCCGCCAGCTATCTGCTCCCCCTCCGAATGGGCTGGCAAAACGCCGCCCACGCAATCTTTACCGGCGACTGGATCGGGGCCGACGAAGCCCAGCGCAGCGGCCTTGTGTGGAAAGTCGTCGACGATGAAGCGCTCTTGGCGGAGACGTTCGAGTTGGCCGACAAGATCGCGAGCTTTGGCGTCAACTCGCTGCGCACTTCAAAGCGCCTCATGATGGCTGCGCACAGCGCACAGATCGCTCGGGCTCGAGCCGACGAATTGGCGGCATTCCAAAGCTTGGTCGGCACCGAAGAGAATCTGGCCGCGATCACAGCGTTCTTCGCTCGACGCGGATGAGCGCAATGAACCGGTCCGACGACCACATCGAACGCCTCATTCAACGATGGGCGTCTCAGCTGGTCGACCTCTCTTATCGCAACCCGGCGCTCAATTCGGCGACACGCCAAACCCCAAGTCTGGTGCTCCAGGGGGGCGACCCGCCCCAGATCGCGATCGAAGCTACGCGTCGGCACGCCCGATGGAACGTCGGCTATGACCCTCCCCCCTCGACGATCCGCACGACCGCCCTCTGGCTCCGCGAAGGCACTCGAGCCGCGTCCCTTATCGAGGAGGTGCGCCGAGCAGGTGACGGCAGTGGCGCGAATGCGGTGCGGACCTGGCTGACCCTTGGGGCTCTCCGTTGGGAAATGGCCCGCGACCAGATCAGCGATACCGCCGTCGAGTCGCCCCTGATCCTCGTGCCGGTGTTACTCGAACCTGCAGCGACACCGGGCGGAGCGTGGTTGTTGGCAGGCATCGGACCTCCGCGGGTCAACCCCGTACTGGCACTGGCCGTCCGGCATCACTTGGGTCTGAACTTGCCATCGCTCGGCACCGAACCGCACATGGTGGATGAGGCGATCGCCGCCATCGAATCCATGGCTGACGAACGCGGCGACTGGCAGATCGACCAAACCATTTCGGTCCAGGTGCTTTCGATCGATATGTCGTCGGTCTACGAAGAACTACAACTCCGCGAATCTCGCCTCAGGTCGCATCCGATCATGGGGTCTGCCCGCAACGTCGCCGCCAAATACGACACGGCCATCGATCGTTTCCTTCGCGCGGACCCCGACGGGGTGCTCGCTCCAGAGAATGAACCGGTCCTGGTACCCGCGGACGCCACTCGCCGCCGTGTACTCGCCGCCGTCAAAGCCGGACGCTCCCTGGTCGCGTCGGCCGCAGACCGGGCCGCGCGGAGCTCGTTTTCGGCGGCTGTGGCAGCTCACCTCACCGGATCGGCACGGACGACGTTGGTGCTGGCACCCGATGCGGGCGCAGCGCGCGACGTGATGAGGCACCTCCATCTGGCAGGTGTCGACGATCGGGCGTTACTGCTCGACGACCCCTTCGTCGACCTGGACAGCATCGCCGGGTCCTTGGCCCGTCCGCCTCGGGAAGCTGCAGGCAAAGAACCCGAACCGCTGCCGGTAAGCACAGTCGGCGAGATCGGTGGACTGCGAGCGACCCTCACCCGCTATCACGAGGCCCTTCACGAGGTCCGACAGCCGCTTGGGCGCTCCCTCTACCAGGTGCTCGACGCTTGGGACTGGGAAGCTCGCGACCCGAACACGTTGACGGCGCCAGTCGCCGGACTCAGCTCGGAGCGCATGGCTCGACTCGAGCAGGCGGCCGAACTGCTGGTCAGCCAGTGGATCGACCCCGACGAGCGCGAGGGATTTGTTTGGAAAGGCATTCGGTCTTCCGCTGCGCACTGGCCGGCAGAGGAGATCGCCGAAGACCTCGGTCGCGCTATCGAGATCCTCGACGCGTTGGTCGCCCAAACCGAAGCAGACGAAGTCACCCAGCTGGCAGGCAAGCTCGAATCGCTCCCCGAGACAACACGCCTGTTGCAGTTGCTGCAACGAATCGAGTTGAGCCGAGGATTCCCCGCGTCGTGGCTCTCTGCTCCCGACCTTGCTTCGGTGCGCGAACAGGTGCACGAACTCGAAGCCGCTGCGATCCCCTACAAGGCAGTCGGTGATGAGCTTGCTGAACTCGCCGGTCCCTCGTGGACGAGCCTCGACTACGCAACGTCGACCAAGCTGCGCACCAGCGCCCAGAATCTTGCCGCTGCCAAGCACCGCATACCGGTGAAACGAACCGATACCTACCGTGATCTCGTGGCGGTAGCTGGAGCGGTATCCGCGGTACTCGCTCGGCTCGAAGTGATCGCCGAAGACGTCACCGACCTCGCCCTGCTCGTCGACATCGACCCCGACCGGGTCATCCTCTCTGACGTGCCCGTATTCGCCGAGTTGGACGACCTTCGGTACAGCGCTGACGTCCCCGGGCCTGCGCTGCTGGATAGCCGAACCCTGCGTGACGTTGCCCAGACGGTCGAACGTATGGAACGGCTGGTCGAGGAATATCGCTCCGCTGAGCAGGCAGCCCAAGACATCTACCTTCCTGAAATCGTCGAAGCTGACATCGACTATCTCGCGGGACGCCTCCACATCGAACGAGGTATTCGCCACCGGAAGGGACGCAAAGAGGTTAAAGACAATCTGGCCGAGTTCTTGGTCGACGGCCAGGTGTCTCGAGAAGCGATCGCCCGCCTCGATCAGGCCAAGGCATGGCAGTCGACATGGAACCGCCTCATCGACGCTCAGGACCGCATTCACGAGGCGCTCGGCGAGACCCTTTTCAACGGACCCGACACCGATTTTCACGCCGTGCGCCGCAAGTTGGACGTAGCCGCAGAAGCACTCGCACTCAGCGGCGGGCTTTTCCAGCCGGTCGACTTGGCACGCCTCCTGGCGAGTGAACCAGGTGAAGGTTCAGAGGATCAGAACTCGCTCTATGAGCAGTTCGAAGTGTGGCAGCAAGATGTCTCTGACCTCTTTGGCGAGGCCGTCGAACCTTTGATGGCAACACCGCTCCAGATGCTCATCCGTGAGATCGGGGACCTAGAGCAACGGCTCGACCACTTCATGGCCGCCGTTCACCAGTTCGACGACCTCCTCGGTCGCGAGTTCACCGTCGGCGAACAGATGAAAGTTGCTGGACTGATCCAACGCCAGAACCAGCTCAGCGCCGCTTATGACGAACTGACCAAAGCCGCGACAAAGACACTCGGAAGCGAGTTTCACGGAGCGACTACAGACTGGGAACAGTTCCGCCAGCACATCGACAATGTCGAACAGCTCCGCGTCGAACTCGGCGCCCCTCTTCCGGTCGGAGAAGCGGGCTACTGGGCCTCCCCGTCGGTCGATCTCGCCGAGCTACGCACCGCGCTCGGCACCTGGGAACCCATTCGCCGGGGCCTTTTGTCACGCTTCCAAGGCGACGACCGCACCCGTATCGCTGTACGCCTCGACCAGTCGTTTGCTTCAGCACGAGAGCTCCTGGAAGAGCTGATCGCGGAGGCCGGCCAGGTTCACCAACTCCACGGGGTGGACACTGCTCGCCACGCCTTGAGTTCCTTTGGGCTATCTGACGTCCTCGTCGATCTCGAAACCCGGGGCGTCGAGACAGCCGATTTGGGCCGAGCGTTGGTCCAGACAGTCCTCGGCAGCTGGGTTCAAGCAATTGTTTCCACCGATGTTCGCCTACGCGGTCACACCGGCGAGTCGCTCAGCCAGCATGCGGACGGCTTTCGCTCGTTGGATGTTGAGGTAGCGCGCTGGGAACGGCAGGTCATGGCGGAGCGCACATCGATGGTGCGAGCCGACGAAGCCGCGCGCGTCGGAGCCGCCATCGCGGACGAGTTGCAAAACGACCCCCGAGCGACGACCGCGTTACTCATGCGCCGAGCCGAACCCGTCCTTCAAGCGCTCAAACCGATCCTCGTCGCTACGCCAAGTGCTGCCTGCGCCCTGGTGCCACCATCGATGCGGTTCGATGCGGTGGTCGTGGTCGAAGGCCAAGCAATGGACACCGCCTGGGCGATTCCGCTGATCGGGCGAGCCAATCAGCTGGTCGTCGTGGCGGCGCCAGAAGAATCGGTCTCCTCGAACCTGACGGCCCCCGACGATGTTTTGGCGAGCTATACGACGCGGACTGCGCACCTCCCGGGAGTCCCACTCACACCCGGATATCCCGAACTCGATCACGCAGGAACGCACAAACCCTTTGACCGGCTCGCTGCTGCGTTGAGCGATGCGGGTTGGTCCGTGCAGCGACACGTCAGTATCGACTACGTCGTCGCTCCCCTGGTGGCCACCAAATCGACGCCTTCGGGTCAGCGACGCGTTGCCTTCCTCGATGATGGTCTCGCTTCGCCAACGGTGTTTTGCACCCGCGACCAGGTGTCGGTCCCCGCCGCTGTCGTGGAGCGGTCCGGATATCAATCGCTGCGAATCTGGTCGGCACCGTGGTACTTCGACGGGCCCGGCGAGGTGGCGCGGGTCGTAAACGAAGCGGAACGCAGCGCCGGGCCGTCGAGTGATTCGACGGGGACGCTCGGTCGCGTCAACCTCGATCGGTGAGCATGCTGCATCAACGCCACGACATCGACCAGTTGACCATCGACCAGACATCTTGGCTGGTCAGCGGGTCTCTTGTCATTGTGGTGCGGCCTGAAGCCGCTGGACCGGATTGGGAACTGGTCGCCACGACGTTGGATACAGACCGCCTTGATCCAGGCAGCTACCGCGTCTCGGTACGGACGACCAACGGATTGGTGTTCGGCGGCGACGCCGTGTTGGTCCGACAGGTAGACAAAACCCTCGTCTTTCGCGGCGCTGGACCCCTCGACCCCGAGTAGCCCCAACCTACAACTCTCGCCCCATCGGGGCCTAGGTCGTCGGCGGGCCGGGCCACAACGACCGTTACGGGCGAACGCGCTTTGAACCGTCGGGGTCGAAGTCGCCCGAGTCGAGTCCGGGGAGCCCTTCGCCTCGGAACAGCCCGCTCGTCAAACTCTGATGCGACAAGACATCGGCAGCCAGGATGACCGCCGCACCCGTCCACGCGGGCTGCCTCCCGGGCCAATGGACCCATTCCGGTACAACGATGCCTTCAAAGTAGGCACCCTCTTCGTCCCGCAAAAACTGGATGTCTTCGAACAGCTCAAGAGCCTTATCGGTCTGACCTATCGCGTCGAGCGACATGATCAGCTCGCAGGTTTCAGCCGCGGTCACCCACGGATGGTCCGAAACGCATTTGCAGCCGAGTCCTTGGATCACAAACGTGTCCCAGCCGGCATCGATTCGCTGGGCCGCCTGCTCGCCTCTCAGCACGCCGGTGAGTACGGGGTAGTACCAGTCCATCGACCAGCGGGACTTGTCGAGGAAAGCGTGCGGCCGATTGCGGATTGCCCAGGCCAAGTGGCCCGCTGCGAGTTCCCATTCGGGACGCTCAAGCCCAAGTGCTTCTGCGATAGTCACAGCGCAGCGGAGGCTTTGGAACACAGACGCGTTACCGGTGATCAGCCCTTTATCCTTGAGCGTGCCGTCCGGGTTACGCCCCCACGCCACTTCGCCGCCGGGCTTTTGCATCTGCCACACGCAGTTGATCGCCCGTTCCACCACCGGCCACATGGCTTCGAGAAACCCGCGGTCGTCGGTGTGGAGAAAGTGGTGGAGAACGCCAACGGCCACATAGGCGGTCTGGTTGGCGTCGGTCATCTCGTCAAACACTTCGCCCTGGTAGTACTTCGTCGCCCACGACCCGTCTGCACGCTGGGTCGACGCAAGCCATTCGTAAGCACGTTCGGCTTCGCCGACAAAGCCCGATAACGCCAGGCCGATCGCCGCTTCTACGTGGTTCCAAGCGTCGAGGTGGTAGCCGACCGCCCAAGGAATCCACCCCGCGGGGTCTTGCATCATTGCGATCGTTTCGCCGGTGCGCCGGATCTCTGCGGGGGTGATGATCCGTCCAACGCGAGACACCAAATCGATTGGCTGTTCGGCTGGAGCATGAACGCGCGGCACGGCGGGATGTTGGTCGGTCACCGAAGTCCCCCTTGCACCAATTCAGTCAACGCCGCGGCGGCGCGGTCGCTGCTTTGCAAATGTGAGCCAGTTGTCATGCTAGTGCACACGAGCTTTTCAATGGCTTCTGGCCGGTTCGTTGTCGTCGGCGATCAACGACGCCACCGCAGCTGAATCCTGTTTGGCGGACTTGACGTGCCGGGTTTGCACGCTTTCAGATTCGCTGGTCAGGTCATCTGCATCTTCTGGCTTGTAGAAATACGCCACATAGCTCTTGCCGATGATCGGTGTCAGCACCGCTTCGGCAGCTCGGGTTGGCCACGGATGTTTCATGATGTCCCAAACGAGCATCCGGTGATACTGGCGGACTGGCCAGGCGTTGTCGTTCTTGACGCCGACCGCGCATTTGAGCCACCAGTACGGACTGTGCAGTCCGTGCGCATGGTGCGAATCGAACGTCTCAAAGCCGGCCGCCAGCATCTTGGCGTGAAGCTCAGATTCGGAGTAGATGCGGATGTGCCCGCCGATCTCGGCGTGGTACTCCTCGCTCAGCCACCAACACAGCTTTTCGGGGAGCCACCGCGGGACGGTGATAGCAACGGTTCCGCCCGGGCGAACCACTCGAAAAAGTTCGGCCATGGCGCCAGCGTCATCGGGAATGTGCTCCATGATTTCGCTGGCGATGATCCGATCCAGGCTGCTGTCGGGGAACGGCAACGCCAATGCGTTGGTTTGGGCTGCCATGAATCCCCATGTCTCGGGCAGAGCCTCGTCGTCGACGACCATCGCGGCGAACGTGTCTTGGGTCGCCAATAGGTCGGCATGGTTCAGGTCGGCAGCGATGACTTGTGCCCCAAGGCGGGCCGCTTGGAACGCGTGGCGCCCCCGACCAGCGCCTATGTCTAAGAGCTTGTCTCCGGGTTCAACCCCGAGGCGCTCAAAGTCGACTGTCAACATGTCAGCGATTCCTTCTCAGTGCTTCCGACCGGATCGCTTGGGTGACGACCTCAAACCGGTGGATACGGGCGAGTTACCCGACCGTGGAACGTTCTTCGTCGGCCTGGAGGTCGACGTCAAGCTTGTAATGCGCCGCCAAGTAACGGCGGTATTCGTCAGCGGTACCCTCGGCGCAGGCCCGCCAGGTGAAGCGTTCCAAGACGCGTTCGCGGCCGGCCTTGCCGATCTTGGCGGCGAACTCGCTGTCGTTCAGCACGCTGAGGATTCCCTGGGCTAACGCGTCGGGATCTCCTGGCTTGACGAGCACACCGGTTTCGCCGCTTTCGCCGACCACTTCGGGGATCGCTCCCCCTGTGGTCGCAACAAGCGGAACCCCACACGCCATGGCTTCGGCCGCTGGCAGGGAAAACCCTTCGTACAACGACGGAACGACGGCGACCTCGGCCTCTGCGTACAGACGGATCAGCTCTTCGTCGGTGATCCCCGTCTCAAAGCGAACGCAATCACCCAAGTCGAGTTCAGCGATACTGCGTTTGGCGATCTCGCGTGCGCGCCCGATGACGACCAACTCAACGTCGCGTTCTGTTCTGACCTTGGCGATCGCCTCCAACAGCGGGCGCACGCCCTTCATCGGGACGTCGGCACTGGCCGTCGTCATAATGCGTCCAGGAACGCGCTTGACGTCCGGTCGGGGGCCGAACACGCGCTCGTCAACCCCGACGGGGACGATGCGCATCCGGTCGGCCGGGATGGCCATGTCGCGGCTGATGTCCCGCCGCGACGACTGGGACACGGTGATGATGTAGGGCACGCTGCGAGCAACCCGGATCTGACTCCGCAAGAAGCCGTACCACCTGCGCAGGGTGAGCGATCGTCGCAGCGAGCCGGCATGCGCTAGGTCGAGGTCGCGGTCAACGGTGATGGGATGGTGGATCGTCGTGATAAGAGGGAAACCCTCTTTGTTGAGTTTGAGGATCCCCGGCCCAAGGCATTGGTTGTCATGGACGATGTCGAACTCGTCCCGCTGAGGCAACAACTCGCTACGAAGGCGCCATGAGTAGGAGGCGGGTTCAGGAAATCCCGCCGTGCACATCACACCGAACTCGGCGAGGTCGACGAGGTCGCCGAACTCGGACAGTGAGGGGACTCGGAAAGGGTCGGGCGACCTGTACAGCTCGAGGCTCGGCACCGGCACCAGGCTGACACCAGCGTCAAGGTGCGGATAAGGCGGACCCGAAAAGACCGTCACCTGGTGGCCGAGTTCGGTCAGTTCGCGTGACAGGTGTCGGATGTAGACGCCCTGGCCACCCGAATGCGGATTTCCTCGGTACACCAGCAGCGCAATGCGCAACGGGTACTCGGGGTCAAGGAGGGCGCGGCGTGGGTCGTCATACTTTGCTGCGATCCGCCGCCGGGTTTTTTCAATGTGAGTTCGCGTTGCCATGGCGGCGACAAGGGTAATGGGTTTTCGGCGGGACCGACGGTACAGGCCCCGGCGAGTATGACGTTTTCGACCCCTCCGAAGCCCCGGGATCGGGCCAGCCCGAGCGGCGCGTATGCGATCAACGCGGGGACGATCGGACAGGCCGCTTGCGGAGAGCCTTCTCAGGCCAGCGTGGTCCCGTGTCCCGGACGCAACGGCGAGTGTTCCAAACTAGGGAGATGTATCGGATCGAAAACATCCCGACCCGAGACGTGTCGATCGCTATGCAGGTCTGGCACGACCCCGCTCTCGACACCGCGGCGCTGGCCCTTCAAGGCAGGGCGATTCTCTTGGCCCACCCGACGGGCTTCCATGGTGTGGCGTGGCAGCCCGTCGCGGAATACCTGGTCGAACGGGGTTTCGCCGTGTGGAGTTTCGATTTTCGAGCCCACGGCAACAGCACATGGCAGGGCGAAGCCGACGCGATTGGCTGGCAAGGTTTCGCTGACGATGCCGAAGCGGTCGTCGACTTTCTCGGCTTTCCGCGTGGCCAGCTGCTGGGTGTCGGACTCTCAAAGGGAGGCGCGTCCCTCGTCCGTGTGGAAGCACGTCGGCCAGGCACCTTCCGCGGATTGTGGCTCTGGGAGCCCATCATCATGCCGCCCCCTCCGGCCGATGCCGACCTTGCGGAACGACGCACGCAAGAAAATCCCATGAGCGAGTCGGCGCGACGACGCCGGGCGACGTTTGCCGACCGCGCTGAGGCATTCGAGAACTACGCCAACAAACCGCCCTTACAAGCGCTGGACAAGCGCTCGTTGGCCGCCTATGTCGACTACGGCTTTGCCGACAACGACGACGGTTCGGTCACTCTCAAATGCCAACCCGAACACGAAGCCGCTGTCTACCGCCCCTACCCAGAATCGGACGCCTGGTACGCACTGTCAGAGCTGACGGTGCCAACGGTGATCCTGGCCGGAGCGTTAAGTAGGACGATCAACCCCGATCAAGCGGCCGTGCTCGCATCCCACTCGCCCAATACGACGTCTCAAGGCTTTGACCTGGTCGGGCATTTCGGGCCGTTTGAGGATCCCGAACGTTTCGGCGCCGAAATTTCGGCGTGGGCCGAGTCGCTCGCCCGGAGCTAGAAACGCTGGCTAATACCCCAGTTGCGACAGGAAGACCCACCCTGCGAGCGAACAGCCAACGACGCTCAACCCGAGCGCCAGATACGGGGAGGTCTGCAGAGAGCTCTCAGCTGCCTCCCCTTTGAGAGAAGCGGCCTGTTGAGCCGACAAGGTTCGGCCTGTCGGCGAGCTGTGAGTCTCGGCGCTACGGGCCGAGACCGCCGCGGCTGAGTGAGCGTTGGCTCCGACGGCGCCATTGGTAACCTGATGGGCCTCGACTGTCGGGCGATTCGGCGGGTTGCCCTCGTTCTCGGAAGCTTCAACAGTGCGCAGGTCAACAGAACGCTCTGTCTTCCCGGCCGCACCTGTGTGCAGCGCCCCTGTGGCTTGTGCGAAGTCATCGACGCGTGGAGATCCGTGGTCTTCGGGGCCCCTGCCCTGTTCGTCTGGGACAAACTCGACCGTCTCAAGTGTCGTCGAACCGTCGATGGCCGCTCCTTCGCCGACGTCGGGCCCAGCAGGGCTAGAGCGCCACAGCGTCGGCCCATCCCAATCGTTGCGGGTCAACGGCGCGGTCGGCGCCTGATCGCCCGCGGCACTTGGCGTACCAGGACTCGGCGCGAACCTCATGGCATGCGTCCCGGCCAACGCTGCAACAGCAACATCCGCGGTGTCCTGACCGGCCGACTGCTGCTCGGGTAACGATTCCCCGTTCGGTTGGAGTGCGCGGATGTCGGGGCCACCTGGGGGCTGAGCCTCGACCTGTTCCGCCTCGGAACGGTCGATCTCGACGTTCGTGGTCGCTCCGACCGGCTCTAGCGTGTCGAGGCGACGGCCTGTCGACCGGAGGGTCCCCTGCCAGGAATCACTCGCGCTCGTGTGGCTGGCGGCAACACGCACCTCCGTGTTGAGTTCGACATCGAGGTCCATCCCCGCGCCGACGGCCGCCAACAATGCAGCGCCACGCGCCGTCGCTTCCTTCGGGTGCGCGTCCAAGGCGATAGGGCGGCCCAGGGCTCGTCCCAGCATCTCGGCCGCCATAGGAATGCGCGAACTGCCGCCCACCAGCAATACCCGGTCGATGTCTTCGACATCGAGCGCGGCCGAATGGATCGCTTCGCGGGTGGTAGCGATGGTTTCGGCCAGGCGGTCCCGAATCATGTCTTCCAGTTCGGCGCGGGTGAGTCGAAGTCGCGTCGAAAGGTTGGGCAGCATGACTGGGATCGCAGTGTCGGTGTCTGCCGACAGGGCCTCTTTCGCTTCGGTGCACTCACGCCGCAACCGAAGGAGTGACGCTGCGACCGCGGGTTGATCGATGTTCAGTTCATCGATGCTCTCGCCGAGACAATCGAGCGCGTAGCCCAGAACAGCATCATCGAAGTCGATCCCGCCGAGGGCGTCGATGCCACGGGGATTGCCAAGGGTGATAAAGCCGTCGGTCGTGCGCTGGAGCACCGCAGCATCGAAGGTGCCGCCACCCAGGTCGTAGACCGCAACATTGGCTCCCGCTGGTACGCGTTCGCGGCTGGCGTAGTGCACCGCCGCGGCGTGGGGTTCACTGACCAGCTGGAACGGCCCCCGATGCACCTTACGAATCGCGCTCCTCAGCCGTTCGGTGCGGAGCGGACCCCATTTCGCCGGGTGGCAGACGGCCAAGGCGTGCGGTGGACCGCCCTCTCGGATGGCGACCGTCTCGACGATGTGAGCCAGCACCATGCCGAGCAGCGTTTCGGGCATGTACTGCGCACCGTCCAGGACGACGGGCACGTCATCGCCTATGCGTCGTTTGAACTCACGGGCGACGCGTTCGGGTTCTTCGTAGGCACGCCGTTCGGCACTTTCACCGACCAGGACCGAACCATCGTGGCGAACCGCAACAACGGTTGGCAGCACCTCGCCGCGCGCGCCCAGGGAGACGATCTCGTCGCGCCCGTTTCGTACAACGGCTGCGCTCGAGTACGTCGTGCCTAAGTCGACCCCGAGTGCGTACTGCATCCAGACCTCATCTACCCCGGCAGAAGGACCGAAACCTGTCCGTCCCACCGTCCCGCGCCACCAGCGATGACCACCGCTGCTATCGGGGACAACGCGTGGTCCCCGATCACCACCCGCCCAAAGAATAGGGGAATTCCCCGATGTATCTGGTCGGCGGGGTCACATATCTTTTTCTCATGGCTCTGGGGTGCCGTGCCCGGAATCACGAAGCGAGATCGTGGTCCCGACCAACCCGGTGGCACCGGCCCGCCATCGAGGAGGATGGTTGCGCCGCCCGGCTACGCCCGGGCGGCTGACCATAAGGCACAACCCCGAGCCGACGAACTTGCGGCGGGAATAAGGTTTGGGGTCGGCTCGTCCGACCCCAAACCTGTAGGTGTCCAGCTCAACGGGCGTAGGAATGCGTCTTCCCCAGATGAGGTTCCGATGACTCCAGAGGCGACCATTCAGCGGCGCATTCATAGGGCATTGCAGACGCCCGGGGCACGAGCCACGTTCTGCGACCAGCCTTCCGCGTTCTTTGCCCAGCTCGGCTGGTCTTGGGATGCGCGAACGGCCGCCGTTGCTCGTGACAGCTACATCGATCTACTGACTGCTTCGGAAGCCGAAGCTCTGGTCGCTCACCTGGTCAGCACCGGCTCTTGGAAACAGCACCCCGTCGACGCCGTAAGTCCTTGGGACGGCGGCACCATGTCGGCTGAGCACGACCTCGGCAGCGCGTACGTCGATCCACTCGCTCAGGCCGCCTCGGCCGCGGACCGGTCCGAACCCGTGATCGAGGCGCCAACCGCTGTCGACCCGTCGCGGACCCAGGAGCGTCCGGCCCGCCGATCCAGCGTCTAGGCAGCTGCCTGCGGGAGAAACGGGCAATGGGCAACTCTCAAGTGACTCACCTTTGCGTGACGGGACATCCCGTGCGGTTATCTACGTGGTAAAGAAGATCGCACCGGGGTAGCTTCCAACCCCGAACGGAGGGTGATCGCACCGGTTTGGGTGCTGAACCGTCTGATCGTGGACAACGAAGGACGCAGGATGGAACCGTCGACGCTCGTATTGATCATCGGAATCCCGATCGGTTTGATCTTGATTCTCTACGGGTTGATCGATACCCGCCGCCGGCGGAGTACCCCTGACCTCATCACCGAGTTCGATCAGACGAACAGCGACGACGCGACCCAGGTCGACGGGGTCATCACAGGGGCCGGGGCCGCCCTGGTAGCCGACGAGTCCGACGTCGAGGTCGAGCTCACCGGCGATCAAACGGTCGAGTGGGCCGAAGTTGCGCCCGCGACGCCTCAAGGCCTGGTCGAAGTCGTCGCGGATACGACGACGTGGCAAGAGCCTGACGACACGACCGCACCTGACGACGCGGCAACAGACGATGAGGTGGCCTCGTCGTCGGATCAGGCGGACGATTCGGACCTTGCCGATTTGGGAGACGGTACAGCGGCGACTGCAAGTGAGTTCGCCAGGACAGAAGTTGAACTGCAGGAAGGCCAATCCGTCGGCGCCGAGGAAATCGAAGCGCCCGAAACGCCCGAGATCGGCGTCCAGCAGGACGGGTGAACACACAAGAAACCCAGGATCGTTGGAGCGACTCGGCACGCTCAGCACTCGACTCGTCGATCCGCGCCGTACGCAAGTATCGCCGCCTCGATCTGGCTGACGCGCTGTACCAGGCTCGTGCACGACTGGATGATCCCGGCCTTCGGATCGTGGTCGCTGGCGAGTTCAAACAGGGCAAGAGTTCGCTCGTCAACGCACTTCTCAGACGGACGGTCTGCGCAGTCGACGACGATATCGCCACTGTGGTTCCCACCTACGTGAGCTTCGCTGCTGCGCCCGCGGCCGTCGCAGTCCTTGCCCACCCAGAGTCCGAGGTCGTCGAACGGATGCCAATTCCGCTCGAATCGGTCGCCCACGCCCAGACCGAAGCGCCTCAAGGTCCGGACGGTGCGGTCGTCCGAGCGGTCGAGATTGGCGTTCCAGCGCCGCTCCTCCACCTGGGGATGACCCTTGTCGACACGCCCGGCGTCGGAGGGTTGTCATCGGCCCACGGCGAAGTCACGCTCGCCGCACTGCGGCTGGCCAACGCGATGATCTTCGTCTCGGACTCAAGTGCTGAGTACTCCGCCGCCGAGATGGAGTTCCTCGAGCAGGCTTCGCAACTGTGTCCAACGATCATCGCTGCGCTCACCAAGGTGGATATCTCACCGCATTGGCGACACATTCAGGACCTGAACGCCCGACACCTCGAACGCCGGAACATCGACTTTCACCAGGTCGCGACCTCTGCAGCCCTTCGCTGGCATGCCCTCAGCCGGAACGACGCTGAACTCGATTCGGAATCCGGGCTCGTCGCGCTCGAAGAGATGCTGCGAGATGTTGCCAGGAGCGCTCGCCACAACGACATCGCCCATGCTGGGCGTCAGGTGGCGGCGGTAGGCCGCGAACTGACGCGCATGTTCCAGGCAGAGCGGCTCGCCCTGTCCTCGGCGAGTGACGCCGCGAGCCTCGCCAAGGGATATCGACAGGTCGCATCGGGTGCCGCAGAGCAACGTCTGCCAGGAGCTCCCTGGCGTCAACTTCTCGAAGATGGGGCGACAGACCTCGCGTCGCATCTCGACTTCGAACTCCGCGCCCAACTCCGCAAGCTTCAACACGAGGCCGACGACGCGATCAACGCCGGCGATCCAGCAGACATCTGGCCAGAGTTTCAGCCCTGGCTTGCCCGCCGTGTCGCTCGTGCCGTCATGAACAACCACCAGATCCTGTTGTCGAAGGCACAGGATCTGGTCGACAAGGTGAGCGACGCGTTTTCCTCGGCAGCGCAGCTGAGCGATGCAGAGATTCAGATTGCGCTTCCCGATCCGGCTGCCATCGCCGCGCCGATGGAGCGCTCGCTGAGAGACCGCGGGTTCGGACACCACACCTTGGACGTGCTCAAGGGTTCCTACAGCGGAGTCCTGATGTTTGGCATGTTGGGAACTGCGTGGTCGACCTGGTCGGTGTTGCATCCCTTGCCGCTACTCTTCGGCGCCCTGGTCGGCGGAAATGCCATCCGCGACGTTCGTTCACAACGAGTCGCAACCAGGCGAACACGGGCCCAGAACGCGACCACCCAGTACTTGGACGACACGATCCTGCACGTCGGAAAGTCGACCCGGGACGCGATCCGTCAACTCGCACGACAGCTGCGCGACGAACTGGTCGGACAGGCGGATCGGGTACGCCTCTCCGCTGAAGTTCAGGCCGAATTGGCGCAGCAACATGCCGACGGCGACGCGGCTCGTGCGCAAGCCCGTCGCCAAGCAATCGACGTGGAGTTGGGACACATCGCCGAACTTTCGTCCGCCGGTGAACAGCTTGCACGCCTTCGGACTCGAATCGCTGCTCGCTGATGGGCGGCCAAGAACCCCCCGCCGGCGGGCGCCGATATCCAAGTGCCCGCTCGTACTCAGAGGATGTTGACGAGTCGCCAGCCGCACACCGAGAGCTCTCGGCTCACGTCGCACCCCTCTTAGAGCTCGCTGCCGCCCGCTTTGACGATCCTCACATCCAGGCCGCTCTGAGCGCGGTCAATGAGCGCCTCGACGGACCGCTGCGAATTGCGATCGCAGGTAAGGTCAAGGCCGGAAAATCGACCCTTTTGAACGCACTCGTCGGGGAAGAACTAGCGCCAACCGATGCTGGTGAATGCACCCAGGTCGTGACCTGGTACCGCGACGGCCTGAGCTACCGCGTCGAGATGGAAGACGACGACGGTCTGATGAGTCCGCTGCCGTTTACCCGCAAGGATCATCAGGCGTTACACATCGAATTGCCTGCTGGCCAGAGGCTGCCGCGTTCCTTGCGGGTCACCTGGCCGTCCCAGGCGCTCCGCAAGGTCACGCTGATCGACACGCCCGGGATCTCCTCCGCCGGATCGGAAGGGGGGTTACGAACCAACGACTTTTTGAACCCCACACACGAACTTCCGACCCAGGCTGACGCCGTCATCTATCTGATGAACCACGTACATGGCGACGACGTTCGTTTCCTCGAAGCGTTCCACGACCAGCAAGTGTCGCAAGCGACGCCGAGTACGACGGTCGGCATTCTGTCGCGCGCCGACGAAATCGGTGGTGGCCGCCAAGACGCGCTGGCCGCGGCCGATCGGGTCGCGGCGCGCTACCGGGCCGATCCTCGGGTTCGCTCCCTCTGTCACACCGTCGTTCCGGTTGCCGGGCTGCTCGCCCAATCCTCCACCAACTTGCGGCAGCGCGACTACGACACGATCGCTCGGCTGGCGGCTCACAGCGGCGAAGCTGTCCAAGATGCCTTATTGTCCGCGGATCGGTTGCGTGCAGCCCACCAACTCGGTTTAACCGCTCAGGAACGCGAACAGATCCTCGAACGATTCGGCATGTTCGGTGTTCGAATCGGCACCCAGCTGATCCGTCGGGGTCAGGTGCGCGACGCCGGACAGCTCGCCCGCGAGCTCCGGCGACAGTCGGGCGTCGACGATCTCGTCGCACTCGTCGAAAACCACTTCGTCGGGCGTGCTCCGCTGTTACGAGCCCGTTCGGCCGTGGTCTTGTTGGAGGCACTGATCGCGTCGCAACCTGGTTCGACCACGCGACCGATCGCCTTAGGGCTCGACCAGCTCTATGCCAAAGCCCACCCCCTTGCCGAGCTGCGCGCGCTCACGGCGCTTCGGGACCCGAAGCTCGCCTTAGATCTCGAAGAGCGAACCGAGGCCGAGCGCATCTGTGGGGCGTACGGGTTTACGGCTCTGGCACGAATGGGCCTGGACGCCGATCTCGACAGTGCCGACATCGCACCTCTGCTCGTGGCGACCATCAACCGGTGGCGCCGTAAAGCAGAACATCCGCTGTCACCCGTCGACGTTCGAGCCGTGTCTCACGTCGTCATCCGAAGCTGTGAAGAACTGGTTCGAGACCTACCCGCATCGGACTAGTCCGTACGCGACACCCACGAGACCGACAGCGCGCACGCGTTTGCTGGTTCACAGTCACCACCTGTCACTTGGATCTCGAGAGGCACCGAGGGATCGCCACCCCACCTCAGCCCGGTCAACGTGGCTTGGCCACCATCGACGGACACTGCGATCCAACCAACCTGTTCTCCCCCTGTCGCCCACAACCCCAGGTCGTCGCCGATCGGACAAATCCCGCGAATAATCGCTTCCTCTGCCGCATCCTGAACGTCGCCCGCCTGAGTTTCACGGCTGCCAACCCCGGTCGACGTCTCGGTGGTTGGCGGTGCCACGGTGGCCGGTTCGGCCGGGCCGGACGCTTGGCCATCGCCACGAGCTTGGGTCTGATTCCAGCTGACCACGCAGAGGGGAAGACCGGCGGGAGACAGTAGTTCCACGACCAGCGGACGATCAGACAGTCCTTCACCTGGGACGATGCTGAGTTCACCCTTTGACTGAACGTCGGCTACCGCGTGTTCGTCCAGGATCGTCGCCCGGTAGGTCGACCCGTCGATCCGAGCGCAGAATGCCGCCGCTTTGGACGTCGGTACGGCAATCGACAGGCCGCGAATGGGCGTTGCGGGTTGCTCCTCATCTGTGGCCACTTCCGGCAACGAGGCGCTCTGCACGCCAAGCCGTTGCACCCACCAGCGGTCTGGGCCAACCCCCGCCTCGGGGAGCTCCGCCACCGGATTCTGCGGGCAGGTCGATTGCGATGAAACTGGCTCGGCACTGCCAACTACGGCTTCGGCGGCGGGTATCGACGAACCGCTCAACTGAATCTCCAGCGGACTGACCGACTGGAGAACCCCCACGACCATGCCTTCGTCGGTTCGGACCGCCGACAGCACCGCTGGTGTGTGGGAGTCGAGCGCAACCGAGGTCATCTCGGTCACGTCGACCGCGCCTTCATCGCCGACGAACCGGAATCTGACCGTTCGCGCTTCGCCGGGAATCGACTCGATCCCGATACACATCGCATCGCCCAGCGAGGCCTCGCCCGTCGGACCGGAAAGGTTCGCTGTTGCCGAAATCGTGGGGCCCGACTCCTCGATGAGTTCAACCAGGAGCGAGCCGGATTGAGAGCCTCTGACCAGCCAACGCAGCATCGCGTCCCCGTCGGATGTCGGGGCCGCATCTGCAGCGAGGTTGAGCCACCCCTCGCACTTGGCGGCTTGAGGATCGACGGTTAGGACCGGCGTGACCTCGACTCCGCCGAAGGAAAGCTCGCGCGGACCGGCGACGACCTGGAACAGGCATTCTTCGTCGTCGTTTGCACATGTCTGCGCTGCGGTCAGCCACTGGTCTGCTCGCCAACGCGCGGCGCTGATCTCGGACCAGATTGTCGGCGAGTCAGAACCGGAACTCGGGCTGCTCGAGAGCCCTTTGACACCTGCCGCGACCGGCGTCATCACACTGTCCTGACCCTGAGGAAAGACCCATTGGACTCCGTCAAGGGACGGCCATTCACCGGGGGCAGGCAGGGCATCGACGGGGATCTGCGCTGGTTTTCGATCGCTGTCAGCATCGACGATCACGACGACGTCGTCTTGTAACGACGTGTCGTCGTCCTGTTTGCCGCTCGCAACAGCGGCGCCGACGGCTGCGCCGATAAGCAGAGCCAGCAGCGCGATTGCCGCCCGAGTGACCCATAAGGCCGATCGGTCGCGCACCGGGCTCATCGTTCGACCCGCGTCACGTCGTCACCGTCGTTGTCGTCTCGACGATCGTGGTGGTGGTTTCGGGGGTCGTCGAAGATGTCACCGAGGTCCCCGTCTGTCCACAAGGAGTCAGCGACCGGCGGGCGGACGCCAACAGGCGACCGTTGCGATCGTAGGCGGCAATCATCGCCGACGTTGCGGTGTCGGCGATCGACGAAGGCGCGCTGATCGACCACGACCCATCGGCGGCAGAGTCGGTCCGTGTCCAGTTTCCGATCGACACGCGGACTTCGTCCCCCGCACGCGCTTCCCGCAGTTCCCCCCAGACCCGCAGCGTCGTTCCGCAAGTCCGGCCGGTGGGAGCGAAACCAGCGGTCAGCCAGACGGTTCGAGCACCTGACTGAGCGACGACGATGGTGGTCGGCGTGGCGGGGCGCGTCGTCGACGTCGGCCGCGTCGTGGTGCTCCGGGTGGCGGGCGGCGTCTTTGGTCGCGTGGTCGGAGGCGGGGTCGTCGGAGGGAGGGTGGTCCTGGCGGTGCTCGGCGGCGAGGTCGTTGAGGAGGCTGTGGTTGCAGGCTGGGCTGGTTGAGCCGCTGGCTCTGATGTCGAGGGCGGATCGGGAGCTCGTGTCGTCGTTGTCGTAAGCGCCCTCCACCATTCCTCGTCGGGGAACGCCATGGCGATCTGCGTTGCCAGGCGCCCTTCCTGGCGGTCGACGACGACCACGGTCAACGCGATCTCTGCAGGTTCGCCGTCTTGTTCACAGTCGAGGACATCGAGGCTGTCGGCGTTGACTTGTGGAACAAACTGTGCGGCTTCCGCCCAGAGACGCACCCTTGGTTGGCGTGGATCCCGCACGGCGACGTAGTCAGAATCCGCGTTCCGTCCTTCAATCGCGAGCCGATCCCCCGCGCGGGCCACCGAGCGGACGACCCCACCGGGGCATGAATACAGGCTGATGCTGCCAGCGCCGCCAGGCGTGACATCGTCCGAATCGTCGGCGGCGAACGCACCGGTAGCGAATCCGACTCCGAGGGCCACGACGACCAGCAGAAGTGAGACCACGCGTCGACTGATCGTCGTGCCGAAGATGGCATCTCTCAACTTCATAACGTGCGATCCTGGTGTTAACGACCCGACCCGATCAACCCGCATACCTGGCGACGAAGAGCGATCTGGCCGCGTCCGCCTGTTGCGCTGAGCACTGATCCAGAACCAGGTTTGCGGGACGCTGCTTCCTCACGGTCGCATCTAGCATTCTCCGACTCAAGGATCGCGCTGACAGCGCCGTCACACTCCGCAGCCTCGCGTTGAGCGAAATTGATGCGGTATCAACCGCCACATGTTAACCATCCACGCAAGATTTTCACGCAGCGCTTACCGAATATCACTTACGGTGACCTGTCGGAGAAGTCCCCTTAACCAGAGCGCAATGCAGCTAGAGCGGCCAATAGCTCCACGCGCCGGGTCACGCCGAGTTTGCGGCGAATCGCCGCCACGTGGTGTTCGACAGTCTTGGGTGAGATAAACAACAGCGCGCCGATCTCGCGGTGGGTGTGCCCCAAGGCGACCAGCGATCCCACCTCAGCCTCGCGGGCGGACAAAGCGCCGATACCTGTCACCGATCGGTCGATCACATCGCGGGCTTGCATCAGCAGTTTGCCCGCCTCATCAGGGTCGCTGTGAGCCAGAGCCGCCGTCCCGAGCAGCCAACGAGCATCATCTGCCCAGCCTGCGCTCAACATACGTTCCGCCAACGCCGTGATCGACGACTCGCCGGGGATTTCGCGGGCCAGCTGAACGGGTTGTTGCCCCGCGCCATCTCGCGAGGGTCCTCCTTGAGCCGACGTCGCCGGCGACTGCGGGGCCTCCGGGTCCTGCACAGCGGCCGCCAATGCAATGCATGCGTCCGACCAGAGGTCTCGATCCACTCCGCCCGTGACCGAACGAAGCGAGCCGGGCCCGTCGTCGGGCGCGAGCCCGCCTGCACCGATGATCATGTCCGATCGCAGCACCACCCAGGCCAGCCGCGACGTCCAGAGACTTCCGAGCGGGCTCAGCGCCCGCGCACGTTCCAGCACCGCTTCGGCGAGGTCCTGGCGTTCCAGTCTCGCAGCGAGAACCACCGCTTCCATCAGCATCGCCAACTCATCCAGCGTCGACTCGACGCCAAGCAGCCCGTAGAGCCAGGCGACGCCCCGTCCGCTCATCGACGAAACATCCGAGACCCGGGTGGCTCGAACCAGATCCGCGCCCTCAACCCACAACGCAGCGCGGCACCCGAACTGGTCGTTGCGTTGCTGCAATGTCGAGAACGTTCGCTGGCCGGGAACCGTAACGGTGTCCCAAAACGCCTTGACCACACCCCCATCGACGCGATCGAGAGGGGAGGCGACGGAGTCCTCACTGTCCGAGCCAAACGGTTGCGCAAGGGCGGAATTCGACAATCCGGCCAGACCAGGCAGGGTGCTGCGAACGCTCCAGACGAGCCGGTCCACAGCAGAGACGGCAAGCGAGACGAGCCTGGCCACCGTCGGTACACCGAACGCCCCGGCCGGAGCCCGCGGCGCCAACCGCGACACCCTGCGCAACACGTACGCACACCTCTGCGCGTCGCCTCCCTGCGCTGCAGCTACAAGGTCGCGAACTTCCCACAGCCACGCGAGGAGGGCCGAAAGCTCGCCCGAGACTCCAGGCTCGTCACCCTGGTTTGCGGGATGCGATCTGGACGTCTGGTCGGCATCTTGCGGCGCGCCGGGTAGCCGGTGCGAGTTCCAAAGCAGGACGAACGCACCGAGCAACGGATCGGACCCAAACCTGATCGGGACAGACGGCAAGGCGCCCAACTCCAACTCGGCGAGCGCATAGAGCAGACGTGCCGGCACTCCTTGCGAAGCCATGCCCGAGCGCATCGCCCCACCGCTGGCCGCTGCGGTGTTGGGGATCGACTCAGCGCTCAAGAGGGCCAGGGTCGTCGCACGACACCCCAACCACTCCTCCGCCTCGGCCTGCAGCACAGCCAGGGCGAGCTGTTGATCCGCGTGGTGTGGGCCGCTGTGTTGCGATCCACCGATCAATGTCGAGGCGGCGGCCGCGATCCATGGGATGGGCCGCGATGTCGCGTCCACCCACCCCAAAGCGTGAAACAGCCCGGCTAACCCCACCGCATCGGCCTGGTCCAGTCCCAAAGAAACCGCCACCAAGGGATCGGTCACCGCCGCATGAGTTGTGCAGAGCACGCTCCATGCGGCGAGCACTCCATCAGCGGTCACGCCGAGAGGCAAACCCCGGGCCCGTGAATTTCTTTGCAGCGCCTGGTCAAGTTCGGCCAGCTGGTCGTGTAAGTACGAGACCACAAGCGGCGGCACCGAGCAGTCCTCAGAGAGTTGGTTCGCAGCAATCGACGCTGATGCCATGACCAGCCACCGAGGCAGCCCCCCGCTCCGGTCCACGATTGCTGCCGCTCGGTCGTCAGAAAGGTGCTGGTCAACCTCTACTTGACAAAACTTGCTGAATTCTTCGGGTGACCACGGCGCAAGTTCTCGCCGTTCCGCCGACATCGCGAACCATTCCGGCAAACCGAGCCCCACCCGCAGCGGGCCCGCCGCCGCGGTCGCGACCAACTCTGTGGGGCCGTCTCCCCGACCCCACATGGTCTCCAAAATGGACCACTCGTTCCCGTTCAGCCTGTGGGCACCATCGATGAACACCGAATCGTCGGCGCTGAGGCCGGCGAGGCCCTCGCCCAGATCTGGCGCGAGCCAGTGCTCCGAACCCTGGGAGAGCTGGAACGTTGCATCTCCCCCGAGGCTTGTTCGCACCCAAAGAATCGTTGAGCGGGTCCGTACCTGCTCGGCCAGCCTTCGAAGGGCGAAGCTCTTACCCGCCCCCCCATCGCCGAGATACACCACCGGCCCGCCGCCGGCTCGTCTCGGTTTCATCTCAGACTGGCTCTTCGCAACGAAGCGTTCACACCCGGCGCTTAGCCAATCGCCTTGATATCGGCAATGACACTGGGCCACAGGTCTTCAGGGACCGCGTACGGGGCGTAAAAGCTGACGCGCTCGATCACATCTCCGAAGCGATCATGGAGTCGGCGAGCCACCTGGTCGGGTGTTGCCACGATGGCGAACGCATCGAGCATTTCGTCGGTGATCAGATCGCCCATCTTGGCCCATTCACCGGCCTTCGACAGAGCGTTCAGCTTCTCGCCCACACCGACCCAGCCGTGCATATCGAGCACCTGCCAGTACGCCGGGGTCGAACCGTAGAACGCGATCTGTTGGCGCACCGCTTGAGCGGCCTTTGCCGTGTCATCGTCGTTCTCGCCGGTGACGATGAACACGGGGCACGAATAGGTGAAGTCGGCTGGGAGTCGACCGGACGCGGCAAGACCCTCATTCACCATCGGTAACGTCACTTCGCGGACGTAACGCTCGGTCGTAAAGCCATGCAAGATCATGCCGTCGGCGACTTGTCCGGCGACACGCGTCATCCTTGGCCCCACCGCAGCGAGGGCGACGGTCGGAATCCCCGCAGCTTGCGGGCCGGGATTGAAAAACGGCGTCATCAGCGTGTGGTTGTAAAACTCGCCCCGATAGTCGAGCTTGGATCCATGAGCCCAGCAATCCCAGATCGCCCGAAGCGCGGAGATGTAGTCGAGCATGCGGTCCGCGGGTTTACTCCAGGTCGCCGAGAACCGCTTCTCAATATGAGCCTTGATCTGTGATCCAAGCCCCAACGTAAAGCGACCGTCGCTGTAGCGGGTGAGGTCGTAAGCGGTTTGAGCGAGCTGCATCGGACTTCTGGGAAAAGCCACCGTGATCGCGGTACCCAGATGGAGGGTCTCGCTGTGTTCCGCCGCCAGCAGCAGAGGGAAGAAGGGATCGTGGTCGGTTTCGGCGGTAAAGACGCCGTCATAGCCCTGCGACTCGAGGGTCTTCGCCTGTTTCGCGGCGTCTTTGGGGCTGACGCCCATCAAGCTTCCGTCGACCTTCACCATGCACCTCATTTGTTTTGGGCTTCCGCACAGATGTGAACAACTCCGACCCGTGGGCCGGCGCGGGCGACTCGGCGGTTTCAATTCCGGGTCCGATCGTGCCGAAGTCCCTACGAGGGAACCGTTCGCGTCGGCGATCCTACCGCCCGCCGCGCGGCCTGCTGCCGGTTCGTGCCCACAACGTCAACAAGGCTCTGAGCCGTCGCCTCGACCGCGCCACCGGAGCAGCGTTGTCGTATGCGGTTTGTATCCTGGTTCGCATGAGCACCACAGCGGACACACCCACCCAACCGGAAGCCGATCAGCTGGTTTCGGCGCAACCGTTGTCCGACCAGCCTCACGAAACGCAGCGCCCGGCATCTAGTTCTGTGTCCGCGGGCGGAGCAGATACGACCGCCGACGTCAGCGGCTCTGAGGCGACCTTGCGGCTGCCACGGACCTTGTCGCCGTCCAAGGTCGCCTCGTTTACCAATTGTCCGCTCGCGTTCCGCTTCGAGACGATCGACGGAATCCCTCAACCTCCGGGCGCCGCTGCCTCAAAAGGCACCCTCGTCCACCGAGCGCTTGAGCGGTTGATGCTGCGTGAACCACAGGAGCGCACAATCGACGCCGCTCAAGCCGACCTAGACACCGCCTACCAAGAGTTGAGCGATCACTCCGACTTCACCGGCCTCGACCTCGACCAGGCCGGCCGCGACAAGTTGTTCGCAGAGGCACGCCAGCTCGTCGAGAACTACTTCAAGCTCGAGGACCCCACCACAATCAACCCAATCGGCATCGAAGTACTCGTCGGCGCGGGCCTGGGCGATGGTCAACCGGGGACGGGACCGTTCCTACGGGGCGTCATCGACCGGCTCGAGGTCACCGACGGGCAGCTCATCGTCACCGACTACAAAACGGGTAAACCTCCCCGGGAAGGCTTTGAACGGTCCTCGCTCCACGGGGTACACATTTACTCCTGGCTATGCGAAGCGATGTTTGGCCGCAGACCGGCAAAAGTTCAGCTGCTCTACCTGTCCACCCCCGAAGCGATCATCGCAACGCCCACCGAACAGAGCACACGGGGCGTCTCCGTACGCACCCGGGCTGTGTGGAACGCCATCGAAACTGCATGTGCACGCAACGACTTCCGTCCAAAGTCTGGCGTCTTGTGTTCTTGGTGCTTTTACAAGCCCCACTGTCCGCAGTTCGGCGGCGATCCGGCAACCGCGTCAGATCTCATAGCCCTCCTCCCCGCCGGAGTCGCAGAGCGCGCAATCCATCCATCGCTCAAGAACCCGGCACGCCTGTCACCGTCCGCCGAAGATCCGCAGGGCCTCCGCGCCTAGAGTTGCCCCGCGATGGACGTTCTAAATCAGTTGGTCGAGACGTTTGCTCCGGGACTCAAGCAAAGCGACCGCGCCCCGTCGCGCCGAGCGCTCGCAATCTGGAAGCAAGTCGACAAGTTCGATGAGGCGGTAGCCCGCCAGGTCGACCGCCGTCGCTCGGCAGGCAGCGACCGTTTTTTCTCGGCGCTGTCATCGGCCGCCGACCACTCGTTGCTCTGGTTCACGGTCGGCACGGTCCGGGGCGCAGTCTCTCGGCGCCACGCGGGATTTCCGATGGGGCTCTACGCCTCTCAAATCGTCCAGTCGGGGCTGGTCAATGGAGCGCTCAAACCGCTGTTCAACCGCCCTCGCCCCGAAGGATTCCAAGACGATCTGCAGATGGGCATGCACCGCCCCATCACAAGTTCGTTCCCCTCGGGCCATGCAGCCAGCGCTTTCTCCGCTGCAGTGGTGCTCGCCGACGACGACCCGCTGGCGCCGTTCTATTACGCGCTTGCGGCGTTGGTCGCGTACTCCCGCGTCCACACCCGGATGCATCACGCGTCCGATGTCCTAGTCGGCAGTGTCATCGGCCTGGGCCTCGGCTTCGCATCGCGGGCGGCAATCCACAAGGTGCAACAGCTCCAGCAGCGCCGCGAACCCCAAGGCACGTTGACGCTGCCCGCCTGATCGCTCGCGTTCGAGCGCGACTTCCGGCGCGCCGTGGGGGCGGGGGGTGACGCCAAGACGGGCCCTTGGCGGGCGCCCTGGACATACGGCCCCGGGTCTGTTCGACGAAGCGTGGTAGCTTCTCTCCCGTTCGCGCCGCTGCAGCCTCAATAGATAATCCTCGCGACTTTCGCGCCGACACCACGTCTACGGACCGTGCTGGCGACTTCCCCGATTCCAAGTTGTCTCGTTGAGCTGCCGCTACAACACCGAGTCTTCGATGTGATGGCATCAGTGCAACGTCAAACAGCGTCACAGGTTTCGATGTCTTCGCGACCTTTCGGAACCGCAGGTGCAACAGGAGACGGTCAAACGACTTCTCAAGCAATGCCGCCCGTTCCTGACGACATCAGCGAAATCGTCAGAGAACATTCGGCAGCGGTCTTTCGGGTTGCTGTTTCGATCGTGCGAGATCGAGCGCTTGCCGAGGACGTTACCCAGGACACCTTTGTAAAGGCTTGGAAGGCCCTACCGACCTTCCGAGGAGAGGGCTCACTGCGCGGCTGGCTTCTGCGGATTGCGCACAACACCGCCGTCAGCGCTCTCAGACGCATTCGAGAAGACCCGTACGAACCCGATTGGCTCCCAGAACAGCCCGAGAACACCACGATCGAACGTGTGGTCGAAGGGCGTGCCGCCGTTTCTGAACTATGGGCGGCCCTGGAAGAACTGGACGAAACAAGTAAGACGATCGTTGTGTTACGCGAGGTGGAAGGCATGTCGTACGACGAGATTGCCGAAACTTTGAACGTAAGTCTCCCGACGGTCAAGACACGTCTCTTCAGGGCTCGCAAAGCCCTGACCGAATCTCTAGCGGGATGGTCAAGATGATTATCACGCACCCCTCACAACGACAGATACGTTCCTGGTCAGACGCTGGGGCACCCCTCGGCGACAGGATCGGACGGCATATCGATCAATGCGACCGTTGCGCGAGTCGTCTCGACGACATCGCTGCTCTCGGCGCCAGTGTCGGTGACATGTTGCGAGCGGCGCTCGCAGCACCTGCCGGTCTTGCCGAACGAACCGAGCGTGCGCTCGAACGGCGGAAGCCTGATCGTGAGTCGGTGGCGGTCGCATTCGACTTCTTCGGTGCCGCGAAGGACACCGCAAAAGTAATGATGTTCCTACCCGACTCTTGAGGTCATTTCTATCTCTGAGCAGGTAATGCTCCGTCACGAGACGCTCCACCGTCCGTTGGTCGTGCGCGCCAGTCGACAGAAGTTTTTTGCAGCGGTCGTTCTTGCGAGCGATACTGACCGGCGTTAACGCCACAAATGCGGGCTGCGTTTTGGGCTGCCCTTCTACGCTCGATCCGTTGAGCGTGACAGCTCTGCCGTTCGACCGTCTTGGTTCGCGCACCGGTTCAGGTGCGCTGAGTGGGATCGAACCGGTTCGCGACAGGAGTGGACACAGCAGTGAACATCCAAGCAGCTCAAAGTTTCTGCCTCGGGGTTGGTGTCTTGAGCAGTCCGTGGTTGTGGGCGACGGTCGCCGTGATCGCTGGCGCTTTCGTCGGCGCAACCCTTGCCCGGGTCGTCCGCAGCTTCCTGATGTCACCCAAGCGGACGCGGGCATTTCACCAGTTCGCGAACGCCGCAGCCAGCCTTGTGCTGTCGATCTGTGTGGTCGTTGGCACGCTGGCAGCTTTGGCGATTGTCGATCCCGAAACGCTCGAAAAGCTGCCCGATTCCCTGGTCAACTTCATTCCCAAGCTGATGATCGCTGGCACGATCCTGCTGCTCGGCAACGTGGTCGCGACGTTGTTGTCCACGGCGGTCAACGAGTCGATGTTGCGGGCTACCGGTCAACAGCGGCCCGAGGTCGCGAGCGCCGTCCGGATCGCAATCCTGGTGCTCGCCACGATCTTTGCCCTCTCCCAGCTGGGCGTCGACACGAGCATTCTGCTCATCCTGACCGGCGGCGTGGTGTTCGCGCTGGCCCTTTCGTTCGCTTTGCTGGTTGGTTTGGGCGGACACGACCTCGCAAACGAAATGTCGACCGGCCGGTACGTCCGCCGCATCGTTGGAACGGGCGATCGACTCAGCAACGGGGATTTGAGCGGCGAAGTACTGGCCGTTCACCCGGTGACCATCGAGGTCCGCAACGTTGACGGAACGGTCACGCACATCCGGCACACGATGCTGCTAGAACAGCCCCTCACCGTGGTCAAAGCACAAGATCCCGATGCGATCGGCACGCAGTTCGTGCCGGAACTCGACGAGGGCACGACAAACTCGTAGCACCCCAAAGGAACGGCGCGACGTGACTTCCCAGATGCAAGCTGTCGTTTTCCCTGGGGATGGCTCGCTAGTCATCGCCGATCGGCCAGTTCCGACTCCGGGTCCTGGACAAGTCCTCGTCAAGGTTCATGCTGCCGGACTCAACCGTGCCGACCTGCTGCAGCGCGCTGGCGCCTACCCAGCGCCCGAAGGGATCGTTCCCGACATCCCTGGCCTTGAGTTTTCCGGCGAGGTGGTGGAGTCCGCTGATGATGCCGGGGCCGAACTGATAGGTCGACGGGTCATGGGGATCGTCGCAGGGGGCGCCCAAGCGGGTTTTGTCATCACCGACGCCGCCCAGTGTGTAACCATCCCCGACAGCATGTCCTGGGCAGAGGCGGCGGCGGTTCCTGAGGCAGCGTTTACCGCCTGGGATGCCTTGTGCCAGGCTGAGGCCTCCCCCGGGGAACTGGTGCTCATCAATGCCATTGGCTCGGGTGTCGGTGCTGCCGGGTGCCGTCTTGCCCATCTGATGGGAGCGCGGGTTGCGGGCACCGCTCGTTCGGTGGACAAGCTGACCGCGGCCGGTCAGCTCGGCATGGATATCGGAGTCTCGACGGCAGGCATTTCCTCCGCCAAAGACATCGCCCAGGCGTTGCTGTCCGCCGGGGTCTCCCCCGACGTCACCCTCGAACTTGTTGGGGGCGACTACGTCGCTGCCGATGTGGCTGTCGCTGCTCAGTTCGGGCGCATTGTTGTGATCGGAACGATGGCCGGTATCAAAACCGAGATGAACCTCCTCTCGCTGATGACCAAGCGCCTCACCCTGAAGGGCACGGTTTTACGTAGTCGAACTGCGACCGAGAAGGCCGCGGTTGCTACTTCGTTTGCGGAACGCTGGGGAGCAGCCCTTGAGGACGGCACGTTGCGCCTCCCTGTGGACGCTGTTTTCGATCTTTCAGGTGCCGAAGCCGCCTACGCGGCGCTCGATTCCAACGCGATCTTCGGCAAGGCGGTTCTAGAACTCCCCCACTAGCATTGCCGTGTGGTTGAAACACTCGCTGAACGACTGGGATACGACGCAGATTCTCGCCTCGTCATCCTTTGCTGCGACGACTTTGGAACCACTCGTTCAGCTAACGACGCGACTCTGCAGGCTTTGAGTTTTGGTGCTGCTACCTCGGCAAGCTTGATGGTCCCGGGTCCATGGGCCCGCGACGCCGCAGCGAGGTATCGAGGCGAGGACGTCGGTGTGCACCTTGCCCTCAACGCCGAATGGGACACGTTCCGCTGGGGCCCGATCACACATTCGCCCTCGCTCCTGGACGGTATCGGCGGCTTCCCCAAGACACGAGACGACATTTGGGAACACGCCGATCTGGACGAGGTAGCCAAAGAATGCCGTGCTCAGATCGAACGGGCGATCTACTGGGGTTTTGATGTGACGCACCTCACGTCACACATGGCCACGCTCAATCTGCGTCCGGACTTCTTCGACGTGTTGTTATCGCTCGCAGTCGAATTCCGTTTGCCGGTCCGGCTGCAATCCCGTGATGTGATCTCCCGCCAGGGGGTCCCGTACCGGCAGATCGCCGAGGCCGCCGACCTCGTCTTTCCCGACTTTGTCCGCACGTCCCGCGGACGAACCGCCGCTGAAGTGGCCGATCTGATTCGGCATGCGCCCGGTGGTGTGACCGAGCTCAGATTTCACCCAGGCCTCGATACTGCCGAACTGAGGGCGGCGTGCGACGACTGGGAATTTCGCGTCGCTGATCACCTGCGGCTCAACGGCGACGCGGAAATCCGCAAGGCTCTCCTCGACGTCGGTGCGATCACGATCGGATGGGAAGCGCTTCGGCGTCTACAACGGGGCGCCGCCGTCTCGGCCAGCTAGCCCATCACAGTCGGGCTGCCGCTACCGGCAGGCGAGAAATGCCGAACGCTCGCGGAGCCACACCAAAAACACAGCGTGATCCCCGTCGTGTTTCATGTCGTTGCGCATGAATGCGAGCGTCGGATCGGCCCCGTTTTCAAGCTGCACAAAGATGGCGTACGGGCATTCGACCGTTACCGTCGAGTCGCCCGGATCGCGCACGACCTGAGCGTCAATCCGACGTCCCCCGGCATAACGGGCAAGAACGAGCGTGGTGCCGTCTGGCGCCCCGGTTACCCGCCAGCAAATAATGACAGCTGGCTCGTCTACGACGACCTGCGGCTCGAGATCGAGCACAGCTACCCAACCAGGTTCGAGCGGGGCGATGTCCTGGTTGGTCACGAATGCCGTCCTGCGAGCTCGTCGGATGCCTCGTCCGGATCACCTTGGCCGAGCGCGCCACCATCGGCTGGCGCCAAGAACTCCGAGAGGGCGGCGATACCTCCCGGCGGTTCCCACACCAAACCGTCAAGCCCCGAAAAGAGGTCGGTTTCCCAGCCGAGTTCATCGATGGTCACGTCGACGTCGCTGCTGGCCCGGCTGTAATCCTCAAACGGGTAGACCTCGGCGACCAACTCGTCGGGGACGGTCAAAAAGAATGAATCATCGGGGATCTGGGATCGGTGCGCCTGCAGCGATCCGCGGCGCTCGGCCAGGAACCTGCCGACATCGACGCGAGTGGTCAATCCGTTGGTAGGGGGCCCTTCAATGCCTTCGACAGCAAGTTCCAAAAGTCCTGGTACTCGCTCAAGGAAAGGAGCGAACGGGCTTTCCTCGCCACGATCAATGAACGCCTGGTGAAGCAGCAAGATCATCTGAATCGAGAACTCGACATAGAACACCTTGGCAACGGTGTGAGGCTCACCCGAATCCGGGTACCGATCGGGGTCGGCGGCCGCTGCGACGGCCGCGACGGAGACCTCGTGAGTCTTGATGTGATCAGGGTGCGGATAGAAGTCGTGGCGGTCTGAGTAAGTCACGAGAACTTGAGGCCGCTCAGCGCGGATGATCCGCACCAGGCGCTCGGTCGCCTCGTTGAGATCTGCGTTGGCAAAGTTGTCCGGACGCTCGTTGACGTCAGTGCCCGGCATTCCCGAGTCGTGATACCCCAACATGTGAAGGCTCTCATAGCCAAGAGCGCGACAGGACTTCTCGAGTTCTTCTTCTCGGACAGCCGCCATGCCGCGTTCGGCGACCTGATCCGCCACGGCGGGGTTGATGACGTCGCCCGCTTCGCCTCCTGTACAGGTGACCAGGACCGCGCGAGCACCCCGATGGGCGTATTTAGCAATAGTCCCTGAGCCCTTCGAAGCTTCGTCGTCGGGGTGAGCGTGAACCGTCATTATCGTTGCTCGCACGGAACGAATGTACTGGGTGACGACGGCGGCCAACGTATGCAATTGAGATCACAACGAAGCTTTGGGCTAGCGCAGGGTCCTTGGCAATGAACATTTGCCGATAGGATCACCCCCCGTGTCACGCCCAGAATCGGAGGGTCGCCGCCCTCAGGCTCGTCGTCGATCGGGAACCGGTGTCTCTCCGGAATCTCGATACGAACCTTCCGAACGTTCTTCGCGTCGCGAGCGGCGACCTCAGCCGCCAGAACCGCAATCACGCCAAGCACGGCGGTCTGCGGCAGGCAACTCCCGCCCGCGCCCCAACCGTCCCGATGGGCCACCAGCGACATTTGACTCCGGCACGCCACGCGACCCGGCAGAAGACCGCCGGCGAGTCATGCTCTTCGGTGGAGCAATCGGCCTCGTCGCCGTTCTCGCCGTCGTTGCATTCGTGTGGTGGAGATCCGCTGACAGTGGCCCGACGAGGCCCGACGTCGTCTTTGCTGGGATAGAGATTCCCGGTGGCCCGCCCGAAGAATCCGCGGCAGCGATTCAAACGCTGGCCGACCTCGTAGCGGCAGAGCCGGTAATCATCACGTCCAGCGAATCTGACCTGCGGCTTGATCCCTCAAAGATCGGTCTTCGGCTCGATCGTGAGGCGACCTATTCGAGTATCGACACCCTTGAAAACTCCGAGTCGTTCAAGCCGGTTATCGCCTACGACGAGGCGGCGCTCGACGCCGAACTCGACGCGTGGGTCGATGAACTGAACTCAGGAGCGCGGGAGCCTCAACTCATCGTGGAGGGGACGACCGTTCGCGTCGACGAAGGGGAAGCTGCGCTACTGGTCGACGTGACCGCGCTGCGAGCCGATGTCCGCCGCACGCTCGACAACGCCACGTGGCTGGACGGTCCCGTCAACGTCGAGGTGACCCGAGGCGCCGCCGACCTCACGCCGCTGCGCACAGCTGCAAGCGAGATCGATGCGTTTCTAGCCGAACCCGTCACGCTCAAGATCGGCGAAGAGTCCCGGGAGATCACCAGAGAACAACTCGCTGCGGCGATCAACGTGACCACCGAACTGCCAGACCCCGGCTACTCGGTCAACAAGGAAGCGCTCACAAAAGCGTTGGACGAGTCGGTCGGCGGCCTTGCCAAAGATCCGGTCGACGCGAGGCTTCGATTCGATGGAGCGACGCCGGTTGTCGTTCCCCCAGAAGACGGGCTTTCCCTCGACCTTTCGGGCGTCGTCGACAAGATCGGATCGGGCGAGCGACTGATCGAGATTCCGACCGAGGTGCTGAAACCCGAGCGTGGCATCGAATGGGCCGAAGAGCAAAAACGCATCATCGGTGACGCACAGGTGATCTCGACGTTTACCACCAACCACCCGGCCGGTCAGGCGCGGGTCACCAACATCCATCGGATTGCGGATCTGGTCGACGGAGCGATCGTCATGCCCGGCGAGCAGTTTTCTCTCAACGCCATCGCCGGCCAACGAACCGTCGAACGAGGGTTTGTTGAAGCTGGCGTGATCTATCAAGGCGAGTTCACCGACGACATCGGCGGGGGCGTCAGCCAATTCGCAACAACGATGTTCAACGCCGCGTTCTTTGGGGCAATGCAGCTCGACGAGTGGCAGGCACACTCGTACTGGATCCCGCGCTATCCCAAGGGCCGAGAGGCGACGGTGTCATGGACCAAACCGGACCTGCGTTGGACCAACACGTCGGGCGGGCCAGTCATCGTCAAGACGTCCTACACAGGTGACAGCATCACGGTAACGCTGTTGGGTCGCAAGGCTTTCGAAGCGGTCCACGCTTCCGAGCCGAAGACGCTTGAGTACCTTGCGCCGCGGTACAAGTACGAGCCCGATCCGAATGTCGCGCCAGGCGATCAGGTGGTCGAAACGACTGGGAAACCGGGCGAAAAGGTCGAGGTGTTTAGGACGATCGTGTGGGGTGGTGGTCGGCCAGACGAGACCATGCGCATCGCCACGACGTATCGGTCTGAATTCACCGTCATCCGCGTGAACCCGGCCTCTGTTGCGAGTCCTCCGCCACCGCCCGCTCCTCCGGCCACACCGGCGATCGGGCAACCCCCAGCACCGCCGGCCCCCGCCGCGCCTGAGACGGCGCCGCCCGAAACCGCTCCGCCAGCTCCGCTACCGCCAACGACAGTCGGACCGGCCCCGCCGCCCGCCGACGTTCCGCCAGCGGGTTAGCAAGAGCTGCTCCCTGCGGACGACCGTTCGCTTGGAGCTCAGCCGGAAGCGTCCTGTGGCGCCCCTGCCTCCCGTCGACGGGGGTCGCATCGTTCCAAAGCTGCAACGAACGCTCGCCCCCGGGCTGCCCGTCCCATCTCCCGCCTCGCGCCCGCTGGCCCATTTCCCCGGTGGGCGAGGCTTGGGTCGTGTGCGGGCTGGCTTCGTGGCGGGTAGAGCTGTGATTCCCACCAGGGCGGGCAGTTAGGACCAGGGAGCCCGGACGAAGGGCGTTGCCCTATTCCCACGTTGAAACGCGAAAAAGCGAGGCCTTGCAGGGCCTCGCTTTTCGCGCATCAATCCTCGTTGGGGGAAAGATTATGCGGTTTTAGCGGCAGCCTTCTTGGCGGGAGCCTTCTTGGCCGGGGCCTTGGCAGCAGCGGTCTTTGCACGAGGAGCCGGTGCCTTCTTGGCGGTTGCCTTCTTCGTGCTCGCTCCGGCCTTCTTGATCTCGGGAGCGGTCAAGGTGACGCCTGGAATGACGGCGAGAACCTTGTTGATGTTGGGGCGCTGCTCGTCGTAGTAGTCGACGACGAAGCTGAGCTGGGAGGGAACCTCGAAGGAAGCCACAGCGTTCTGAACGCTCGTGACAATGCTGGAGAGGTCGAGGTCATCAACCGGGAGGTGCTCACCCGCGTAGGCGATGGCGTGCTGAACGGATTCCACAACTTTGGTGACTTGCTCGGCAACCGGTGCCGGAACTTGTTCAAGCAAGGTGTCGAGTTGCGCTTGTGCGGACTTTACGGCGTCTGAAACTGCGGTCATTTTTGGTGCTCCTTTGGAGGGATCTAGCAAGTGGGGATGTATCCCCCCGATCGCTTAGTGCTAACCATAGCAAGCACCCGCTAACCACTACAAGCAAAAGGTAAACAAGAATATGCGTTTGTTGGAATGTTAACGATCTTTTAAACCGATACCTATTGGAGCTCTGCGGTTTCGACGCTGGAACGCACGTCGACCGTCAAGTGCGCCGACTCAGCGAGGAAGGGCATCGCTGGGGCAAAGATGAGATCGACATCCCCCTCCACCGTGACGAGGACCGACTCCCCCTCGATCCGAACGTCTCGGATTTCGAGATTGTCCACGTTTCGAAGACTGAGCTGAGACGTCATCCGCCGAACTTCCGCTTCTGCTCGGATTCCATCGATTCGCACTTCGCCGGTCTGGTGGAAATGGTCGACCTCGAACGCAAGCTCAGCAGCGTCGCTCGCAATCCCCGAGACCTTTGACACCAACTCTCGTTGCGCCAGAAACGCTGAAGCTCCGTCGACAACGAACCCGAGGGCGAGGATCACCACCAGGGCAAACGCAGGCAGTAGCGCCAACGCGCTGCCAGACTCTTCCCGTAAGTTGAGGGCCCGGAGCCTGCCAGCCGCGCCGCCATACCGGCTTTCCTGACCGGCCTGTTCGAGTCCGCCAGTGGGACCAACTAACCCCCGCATTGACTCACGCCCCTCGGCCCGTCTCGGTAGGGATCGGCGAGTTCCTCGTGCGCGGCTCGCACCGTGATGTTGCCGATGGCTTTGCCGAGAAACGGTAGGCGGACAAGCCCCGTGTCGTAGGCCACGGCGACTTCGATGGTTCCACACCTTTGATCCCCGACCTGGGACACGTCGACCGTCGGGTCGCCTGTTCGGCCAGCGTCCTCAAGCACCGTCGCGACAGCGTCCACCGCCGCCGCATGTTGGCGGCCAGCGTCGTTGAACACGGCGGCGCGAGCGCCGGCGGTGGCAGCGCGCCCAGCTACGAGCTTGGCGTCGATCACACCCCACGACGTTGCAGCCAGCAGCGCGCACACAAAGGTAAGCATGAGCGCACTCACCATCACCTCGACCCCAGCAGCGCCGCATTCACCCGACAATGAACGGTGAGGCAGCGCAGTTCTCGCCTTCGACCAACGCGGTGACCACCCGCGGCTCACGAAGCCACCTCAAGCGGGGCACTCAACGTCCGGTGAACCGTAGAAAACGGCATCGACTCAGAGGCGTTACCGAAGAGCCGCAAGGGGGACGGCCGGGAAATCTCCAGTTCGACGACCTCCACCCCTTGACGATCGACGATCCGCCACTGGGTCGACGTCTCTGCGCCAGCGCCAAGAACCGCCCTCAGATCCTGGTCGGCATCGGTAATTGCCCCATCGATGTTCTCTGGCCTACGAGCAACTTCCTCGACAGCGTCCGCGCCTGCCGAACTGAGCAGCGAATGGACGTAGAGGTTGCCGATCAACTGAAGCACGAAGAACAGGCAGGTCAACAGGATTGCCACGCTGCCGAGAGCGGGCACCATCCCGGTGCCCGCTTCATCTCGAAACGATGTGAAAACCCGCGGGGGTCGATTCACCTACGAACCGATCTGGTTGATCTGTTCCTGGGTGCGGTCGGCAGCGCCGTCAAAGATGCCGCTAAAAGCAACCCACATGGCGGCGCCGAGAAAGGCGAAGATCAGAACCGCGATCGCTGCCGAAACGACACCCTCCCCCTGCTCGTCCTTCGCGATCCGCTCCACCAGGGAACGGCGTGCAACGTCGGCGTTCACGTACAACCCGATCAAAAGTTCCATTAGTTCCACCCTTTGCTGTGATTTGCCTTCGGTCATCGCGTTGCGTGGAAGGTTCCGAGAGTTTGAGAGCCCCCGAAGGTCCAGCGTTCAGCGCGAGATCAGACCCCTACTGGACGCGGTCCGCCTCCCGAACAAAGCGATCACCCGTCGGCCGTTTTCAATTACTTTTGAGCATTGCCCTATCTTTTTATTGCCTTTATAACCTATAGATTGGCTTTGCGCCCGCTCAAATCGTGGCTCAGCTGCCGCTGAAGAACTGAAGAGCCTGCAAGAACGGCACGGCGACAAAGATCGCACCCGGCACAAGGGTCGCAACCGTCACGGGGATCCAAACCTGCTGGGACCGCTTTTCCATGCTCGCTAACAGTTCGCGATGCACCGCTCGCCTCGTTGAACGAGCTTCCTCCGAGATCAACGCGCTCAGTTCTGCTCCGTCCTCGTTGAGCACCAAGACGGCGACAAGCCGGTCCACTTCCGGTAGCGCTGCGATCGTCTGCCACTCCCGAAGGGCTTCTCCGTACGTCGACCCACGACCAACCCACCGCATGACCCGCGCCAAATCCTGTGACACAGCGCCGTCGCCGCGTTCACCCACTCGACTCAGAGCGCCGCCGAGGGAATAGCCGGCGCTGGTCAACATCGCCAACTGTTCGGCCACGACAGGAAGCTCCAAGAAAACCCGGCGCTGCCAGCGATCGCACCGACTCAGGAGCTGCTGCTCCCTCCACAGGAAGGCCAGTGCCATAGCCGCGACAATGCCCAGAACAACGAGCGGTACTGGAGGGCGGACCACGACGAAAAGGACAACGGCGCCGACCCCCGCCGCCAGCGTCCATATCGCCTGGCTGAACCGGAACTCCGAGGGAGTCATGGTGGAGTGCACTCGATGCAGACGCATCTCTAGGTTGTCAGATACCCCGAGCACTCCGACCGTCCGGTC
>JAGNEX010000009.1:0-39941 GCA_018003035.1 Acidimicrobiia bacterium | reverse complement strand
CGAGGCCACATTTGTTGAGCCTCGTCTCGCGTCTTTTCGACGCGAATCCTCTCAAGTCCGACCGGAAGGGTTGCCGCTGAGATTCCACAAATCATTGGTGCCATCACCCCGCCGAAGATCACAAAGCCGACCAACACCCCGATCAAAGCCATTGCAGTGGTGACGAGGAGAGCGTCCCGGGCACTCCAAGAACTCAACCCAATACGGGTCATCAGGGGTTCCCGAAGGTTTCGACCACTCTTGTCGCGAGGCGCGCCCCCCAAACCGGTCCAGCCAAAGACCAGCGACGTATACAGCAAGAAGGTTCCGTATGCGGCCGCGAGGGCAAGCGCTGCGATCAGCATCTCTAGACACCCCCAAGGATTTCTCGGTGGTCGATCCCGTACTCATCAAAGGCTCTGGCGGCTCGCACCGGGTACTGGCGGCTCCACTCCAACGGACCATCCCACCGTTTGCGGGAAAAGACTTCGGTCATCGTGAACGCCGCGGCGTCGGCTCCGGTTTGAGAATCTTCGACGGTAGCGATCTCGGTCACTTGGACTTTGCCGTTCATCCGCTGGCAATGCACCACAACGTCGACCGCTTCGCTGACCAAACTGTTGAGCGCCGCCATAGGGATCTCTGATCGCGTGTCCGCCAACTGAGCGATAAAGCGGAGGCGGCTGAGAGCCTGGCGCGCTGAGCCGGCGTGAATGGTCGTGTAGCCCTTGACTCCTGAACTCAACGTAAGCAGCAGCGGAAGGGCCTCTTGATCTCGAACCTCACCGACAATCGCGATATCGGGCGCCATGCGAAGGAATCCAGAAACAAGGCGCCGCAGGTCCACTCCCGATCGATCGGTACGAGGTGCCCTCGTTTGCATTGATGCGACATTCGGGAGCGGCACGTCGGCCTCGAACACTTCTTCGGCTACGACGACTCGAAGCGTCGGGTCGAGTTCGGCCGCGCAGCACGACAAGAGAGTCGTTTTTCCAGAACCCGGGGCGCCGCAAAAGATGATGGAACGCCGCGCTTGTACGCATGCCTTGAGAAATCTGGCCGCTTCCAGCGACAGCATGTCTCGCTCGACGAGTTCGTCGAGGGAGCGAAACGCGACGCCCGTGAACTTTCGGATATTCACCAACATGTGGCCGTCACGGCCGATGTCTCGGTGGACGATGTGCAGCCGAGCGCCAGTATTGAGCTGCGCGTCTTGAAGGCCTTCGGCGGGATCTAACTTGCGGTGAGTGTGCGCTGCATCGTCGAGGATCTTGGTAATGGTCCGGACAACGTGCGCGTCGTCGTGGAACACCTCGTCGTGGTATCCATTGGGACCGGTATGGCGCTTGACGAAGATCGCGTCCGGCGCATTGAGCATGATCTCCCAGACGTCGTCGTCGGCGAGCAGCGGTTCCAATGGCCCGTATCCAGCAATGTTTCGGAAGGCGCGATCAGCAATTGCGGCTGCGTCGGGGAGGTCCTGGCCGCGGCGGCCCCGCCGAAAGTCTTCTCGCCATGCAACGATCGCCCGATTGATTAGATCCTTGAGGTACTGCGCTTCTTCGTCACCAGCGACTTGGACATGGCGGGCATGCTCCATAACGTCGCGTTCGATGGCTTGAAGCGGACTGAGGGAGTCGGCGGAGCTCACCCTTCATCCCCTTCGTCGCATCCAAACACACCCAACGAACCGGGCTTTATCCGAACAGGCTCTGGAATGTCGCCAGAGAATCCCAAAGTGTCCGACGTCTTGAAAACAGACTCAACGGCGCCATAGATGGTCGACCGGAGGGTGTGCGGCATCGGCTTTCCTTCGCGAACCGAACGATCGACACCGCGACGCGGGACGAACACCGGACTTCGCATGTTCTCCCCAGCGCTTCCCAGAAGGCTTGTCAGAGCGGCGTTGAGCCCCGCCTTGGCCGGCGGTCGGCGTGGGGCGCAGTTGAAGACTGGAAGAATGCGCGTGTCCTCCACGCCAAAGTCGATCAACTCCCGAATGAGACGACTCAAGCTGTACACCCCTTTTGCATCGGACCGGCCGACAACAACCACGACATGGGCCTTTTGCAAGACCGTCCGCGAAACCATGTTGCGCTCTTCGACGTCGATCGAGCCGGTTTCGTCCTCTCCTTCGGTATCAGGATCCAGATCCCAGACCGCGACGTCGAACTCCGCGGCAACCGCCCCGACCAGGGCGTTGAACGCCCTGCGCCTCAAAGCGGCCCAATAGCGAGGCCGACGAAGGCCGAGCAGCAGGTGGTACCCGCGCTCGGCGCTGAAATCGAACGCAAAGTCTCGGGGCGCCGCACTACCCCGCTGCTGAAACGCGGCTGTCGCTTCTTGCAATCCCGGAATCAGATCGCCGACGTCGTGGAGCATCGCTTGGTCCGAACGACGGCAGCCGTCAATCAAAATGACGCTTCGAGTGGGTTCGCTCGCCCCTCCGTAAGCTTCCGCGATTGCCATCGCGATCGTCGAGACACCTGCTCCGCCCGCCCCTGTCACCGCGATCGTTGACCCGAGGGAAAGCAGCCCGCTGGCCAGATCGTCTTCGGCAAGGTCCTCAGGGTGTGTCGCCCTTGGCACCATTGCTGAGATGGCGCCGAGGGCACCCATGAGGTCAGCCGCGGTCAATTCCGGCGGCAACACCGCTCGAGCGCCTAAGGCGAGCCAGTTCGCCGCCGCGTCGTTGCCGCAGATAACGAGCACTGCTACGCCTGCGTCCTCGGCCAAAGCGAGGAGGTCTCGGTCCGCGCCAGCAGCCTTTGCATCGACCAGGGCGGCCGAGAATCGGCGTCCACTTTGGATTCGAACCTCGAGTTCCGAGGCCGAAACACACTTCACAAACTCGAGCGGCACCGCCCCTGACGTGGCCCAACGCGCCACATCAGAGAACCAGGACGAACGTGGCGCCCCCAAGCCCAGGACGACGAACCGGTCGCCATCGCCGTTCACGGGGCCACCGGTCCGGGCTCGGGCTGTGGATCCGCCGGCAACTCGGGCGCTTGCTCGGTCGGAACTTCGGGGGGGCCGCCAGCGGCAGGGGGATCCAAAGCTCCTTCGGCGGTCGGAAGCCCCTCTGGGGCGGCGGCCCCCGGTGATCCGGGGTCAGCGGCCGGGTCTACACCGCTTTGGAGACCGGTCTCGGGTTGTGCGCGCATCTGATCGATATCGCTGCCCGCCCCGCTCGATAAAGCGGGCTGCCCAGCGGAAAGGCTCACGCCAGTTCGGACCACCGAGATGTCCCCAGAGTCCGCTGCGTTGACAACCGACCGCAAGTCAGCGGCTGGCGGAAAAGCGAGGGTTAAGACCAGGTCGCCTTCCGTTGCGATGCCGGACTCTGCATCATCAACGTTTGCCACTAAAGCGTTGCGCGCAACCACCTGCGTGTCAGCATCTTGGCCCTGACCGAACGTTGCGAGCACATCCACTCGCTCACCTCGTTGAAGACGCCCATTCAGGGCCCGGGCCTTGGAAATTCTGATCGACACTTCGGCGTTTCGGGCATTGTCTCCATCCATGAGCGATGTCCCGACGAGCAGGTTTCCCTTTCCGATCGGAGCGATCGTGACTGCGCCCGAGACCGTCTGGGCGTTATCAAAGAGACCGGAGCGCACCGAGGAGGGGACATCGGCCAATACGACTTTGAAGTCGGTGGGTTCAAGAACTTCACCCACTCCAATATCTCTTACCGCGACTAGATACGGGCTCCGCGTGTCTTGACGTGAAAGGGCAACCGCACCCACCACCCCGACCACTGAGAGCGCGATGAGGAGGGCTCCTATCAACGCCCGTGATGTCGGTAGCACATATTTCCGTGCAGGGGCTCCGGGAGGACTTTCGAGTGCGGTACGCTGTGGAGGTTTCACAGCCTTTCGCTGCATTTCCATATCCGTCGACATGCGCAGAGACACTATAGAAGGGTAAAGCGGATATTGGCATCGGGACTACCAATTGCAGGGAAGGACCACGCGAGTCATGGTGAAGACACCATGATTTACTCACAGTGTGAACTAAACTATTCACGAAGCGGTCGACAAGCACGACCTATGGGGAGAAAGCAATGACAAGAGACACATCCGAATGGTTAGGCACTGCAGACGCCGCAAGCATGCTGGGAATCACACCCCGTACGCTCTATCGGTTCATCGATGAGGGTCAGCTGCCGGCCTATAAGTTTGGGCGCGTCATCCGGCTTCGCCGTTCCGAGTTGGAATCCTTCGTTCAGAATTGTCGGATCGAACCAGGAACGCTCGAGCACCTATACCCAGAGACGCGGACAGGCGTCAAGGAGTAACTACCTCCCACGGATGACGGATGTCTCCCCACCGTCCGTCCGTTCAGTTACGCAAACATCCCGGGCCATGCCCGGGATGTTTTTGTTTTGCGGACGATTGCCCGGTTCCAACCACCCTCCGACCGCAAAGCCCACTACCGCCGGCTGCCCGGCGAATTACCAGGTTACGCTGGCGTTTCCCTTGCAAACGCGAGCCCGGCGACATCGATCCAACATGATGTCGAGACCCCCGAGGAAGCCTGCAGGAACGCCACGTCGCGCCCGACGGCAGTGAGCTCGCCTTGATACCGGTGGCCGCCACGGGTCTGTAGGAGAACCCGGCTGCGCCATTCCCACCGGTCGCGCAACCACGCAGCCATGTCACCGCTGCCGCCGCCGGGCGGTCGCCCGCTGAGAAGCGTGCTCCCCGCGCTGCGCACTGCCTCGATTGCGTCGGCAGCGACAGCGATTCCATATCCGGCGTCGTCAACGAGCTGAACAACTCGGTCTGAGACAGCCACTACGGTTCCGGAGAGGGTCGATCCCCCGAAGAGATCGAGCTGCACCGCCAAGCGCGACTCGGCTGCCTCGCCTAACGCTCCGAGGAAAGTCGCTTGTTCCGCCTGTTGCTGAGCCAGCGAGCGACGGCGCACGCGCTCAGCAACGGAATCGGCCGCCTGAAGCTCTGCGAAATCGAAGTCTTCGTTCATTGACAGCCGAAACCGAACGCGACAAACAGCGAGCTCAACTGCTCGACGACTATCCCTGTTGGGCGGCGAGCAAATTCAGCGCCGAGCCGGCGCGGAACCAATCGATCTGCTCGTCAGACAAGGTCTGGGTCGTCATGAACTCCTCACTCGTCCCATCAGAGTGCGACAGAACCACCCGCACGGGCTGGCCGGGCGCCAAAAGCGCCAGGTCAGTGATCGCGACCTGGTCGTCAAACCTCACCTTGTCGTAGTCGGCGGGGTCGGCAAACGTCAGCGCCAGAACACCCTGCTTTTTGAGGTTGGCTTCGTGGATACGGGCAAACGAGCGGGCGATAACCGCCTTTGCTCCCCGGAAACGGGGCTCCATCGCAGCATGCTCACGGGAGGAGCCTTCGCCAACGTTCTCATCGCCGATCATGACCCAGGAGATCCCCGAAGTATGGAAGCGGGCAGCCAGATCGGGGAGTGAGTAGGTCGTACCGTCCCGGAAATCGATGCCGACCCCAGCTTCTTCGGGGACAAACGCGTTATTCACGCCGCTGTACAGGTTGCCCGAAATGTTCTCTAGATGGCCTCGGTAGCGAAGCCAGGGACCCGCTGGCGAGATGTGGTCAGTCGTGCACTTACCGACGGCCTTGCAAAGCACGGCGAGCCCGGAATAGTCCTGTCCGTCCCATGGCGCAAACGGGGTCAGCAACTGGAGCCGGTCGGAATCCGGACTGACCACGACGGACACGCCGCTCGGATCCTCAGCCGGCGCTTCAAAACCGCTGTCCCCGTAGTCAAAACCCGACGCGGGGAGGGGGTCGCCCACCGGGGCCGCTAACTTCACCGACGATCCGTCCGGAGCCGTGAGGCTGTCCGTCGCCGGGTTGAAATCGAGGCGCCCTGCGAGGGCGAGCGCGATAACGGTCTCCGGCGAGGCGACAAACGCGTAGGTGTTGGGATTGCCGTCGTTGCGCTTGGGGAAGTTGCGGTTGAAGGACGTCACGATCGAGTTCGACTCGCCTTGGACCATATCGTCGCGTTGCCACTGACCGATACAAGGGCCGCATGCATTAGCCAGGACGGTTGCGCCGATCTGTTCGAGGTCACCGAGCAGACCATCCCGCTCGATGGTCGCTCTGACAAGCTCGGAACCGGGCGTGACCAGCAGGTCGGTCTTGGTCTTTAGTCCGGCGGCCGCAGCCTGGCGAGCGATCGACGCCACGCGGCCGATGTCCTCATAAGAGGAGTTAGTACATGACCCGATCAACGCAGCCGAGATCTCAACTGGGTAGCCCTCCTCGGCGCAAACATCCGCCATCGAGCCGACGGGCCGCGCTCGGTCCGGGCTGTGCGGGCCGTTCAGATGAGGACCCAAGGTATCCAGGTCGATCTCAATGACGCGGTCAAAATACCGGCCTGGATCGGCTTCTACTTCCGGGTCCGCACAAAGAAACTCGGCGTGCTCATCAGCCAACGCTGCGATCGCGGCGCGCTCGGTCGCTTCCAAATACTCCTTGGTTCTGGAGTCATAAGGAAACACCGAGGTCGTTGCGCCAATCTCGGCGCCCATGTTCGTAATCGTCGCGCGACCGGTCGCAGACAAGCTTGCGACGCCCGAGCCGAAGTACTCGACGATGGCGCCCGTGCCGCCCTTCACCGTGAGGATCTCGGCCACCTTCAAGATGACGTCCTTCGGTGATGACCAGCCCGACAGCGTGCCGGTGAGCTTCACACCAATCAGCTTGGGAACTCGGGTGTTAAAAGGCCAACCTGCCATGACGTCGACGGCGTCGGCGCCGCCGACCCCGATGGCGATCATCCCTAAACCGCCGGCGTTGGGAGTGTGGGAGTCGGTTCCGATCATCATTCCGCCGGGAAATGCGTACTGTTCAAGAACCACTTGGTGGATGATTCCCGAGCCCGGACGCCAAAAGCCGATCCCGTACTTCGACGAAGCAGTACGCAAGAAGTCGTAGACCTCGGCGTTGGTCCGCTCCGCCGTCGACAGGTCTTCGGCAGCACCATTGTGCGCAAGGATCAAGTGATCACAGTGCACCGAAGTGGGCACAGCAACCGACGGGAGCCCAGCGAGCATGAACTGCAGAACGGCCATCTGAGCCGTGGCGTCTTGCATAGCGATGCGGTCCGGACGGTAGTCGCCGTAGTCGTCACCACGGCCGAGTCCAATCGTCTTTGGATCATCTGCGTGACCAAACAAGATCTTCTCGGCCAGGGTTACCGGCCGTCCCAAGCGCTCACGTGCGATCGGAGTTGATTGGCGCAGTCGACCGTAGGTCTCAGCGACCAACTCGACGGGGGTTGACGGCTGAACAGATGCCATTTCCGACCTCGCAGTGGTGCAGTTTGGGTGACGTCGAGAAGGCGGCGCGAATACCTGGAGCTGGCCTTCCCAGCGCTGACAGTCTAGCGATGGCGGCTGCCGCTCCCTAACGGCAGCAACCTCCACCACGGCGCACCTCGGTGGAGTGCAAAAAAACAGGGGCCCCGGCAAAGCCGGGACCCCTGTCCATCTATCTCACGAAGTTCGACCTCGTGAGGCCGACTGACGTGTTACTTGCGGCGGCGTACGTCAGCCAGTCGAGCACCGCTCATAGCGAGCAGTCCGAGAGCCAGCAGAAGGAAACCACCAGCTGCCAAGGTGTCAGTGCCTGAACCGGTGAAGGCGAGGCCACCAGGGCGTTGGGCCGGAGGCGGAACCATCGAACCGCCACCTTGGTTGTGGTGTCCACCACCCTTACCCGTGGTCACGGTCGTCACGCCACCAGCAGCAGTGGTGGTGGTCGTAACCGTTCCCGGCTTGGTCGTGGTGGTCGTCGTCGACGTGGTCGTGGTGGTCGTCGGCTGAAGCTGGTTGGTGAAGGTCACCACAGCTTCATCGGCACGACGGTCCAAAGTAACGATCACGTAGTCTTTGGTTTCTTCGATGATCTCACCACCGTCGATGGTCACATCTTCCAGCTTGTAGTCCTTGACGGCGCCTTCCTTGATCATGTATTCGCAGGTCTCGCCTTGGTTGGCGGCTGCCCACACATCAGGAATGGTGACCTTGCCAAGTTCATCGGTGGTCACTTCGAAGGGACCGGCGCCACCCTTGCACTTGTCGGTGATGCCTTTGACCGTGAAGGTCCACTTGGAACCAGGGCCGTCAGCGGCGCCCTTGACATCGAGCAGGTCCTTTTCGATGGTCAGGTCAACCGTCTGCGGTGAGCAGAGACCGACCAAGTCGAGAACCATTGCGATACCACCGGCGATGCCGTTGATGATGTTGTCGATGTTGAGGTGGACGAACAGCCAGTTAAGGAGGTTCTCAGCAATTCCACCGACGTTCAGCCAGTTGATGAACTGGTCAATGAAGTTCTGAACGTTGACCAGCGGTCCAATGTTCGGGATCAAGAAGTTCACAACGCCGATGAAAGCGTCGTTGATCAGGTCACCGATGTTGGTGTCAGCAAGGATGCCATCAATGACTTCGTCAAGGTTCGACTCGTAGTTCGCGAACGCAGCACAGAAGTTGAGACCGTCGGCGATCTTCCCTAAGTCGAGACTGATTATCCCGATTATGACTTCGTCGATATTGACGTTGTTGACGATGTCGTCGAAGAACTGGCCGATCGGCTGTGAATTACACAGATCCTCGATAGCGTTACCGACGTCCACACCAGCAAACGATCCAACGCCGCCCAGAATCCCACAGGCTGCGTCTTGGACGTTGGCGTTGTTGGTCAGGAAGCCATCGATGAGGCCGTCAACCGAAAAATTGTCGATGTTGAGGGTGTCGCAAAGGAATGGACGGAACCAGTTCGTGACAACGGTGTCACACCAGTTTTCCCAGTCGCCTTCATCGGCACCAGCGTTCGTGCGGGGCGCTAGCACCGCAACCAGGCTAATTACCAGCGCCAGAATGGTGATCTTCACCGCTGTGCGCTGACGCAATACGTGTGTCATCAGTTTTCCTCCCGGTGTCCCCACAGTTACGCCGCCGAGCTCACTGTGGAAACGAGTGCTCGTTGTTGGTTAGCGGCGCAGTATACGCCGAGGCCGAAGTGTTATCCACCGTGGTTGTGAAGGCAAACGGGATTGTTGCATTTGTACGCGTCTTAATGAGTTTGCGTTCGCTCAGGATCACTTGCCGGCCGGATCGTTGAAACTCGATCCCTTCGGCCGATATAGCGAAGTCCGCAAAAGGCGGAGTCGCCTTCGGAGACGTGCGTGGCGCTGCGCAGAGAGTCGTCACGGTTCGCGTCGCACCGGTTCGACGCCGGGCGCGAGCTGCTCTGCGGCGCGCTGACGTGCGGACGTTTGACCAGTTCAGCAGGCACGCTAGGGCGAACTTGACGTCGTGGTAGAACCCCCGGCCGCTCCGCTGGGGCCCGGATTTTGCTGCCCGACTCCGGCAGAACGAGCGGTCACCGCCTCTTCGAGGAGCGCCCGCACTTGTGCGCTCATTGGACCCTGCGGTGTACTCGCCAGATACTGCTGCAGCGACGGGATGGCGCGCTCGGAATCGCCGAGTCCGCGATACAACAAGATTCCCCTAAATGCGAGGGCATCGGGGTAGCCCGGGTCTCGTCGGAGCGCGTCTTCCAGGCGCCTCAAAGCCCCGGTTGTCAGCGTGTCGAACTGCTCGCCTTGCTGGCCATTTGCAGCGAGCCACAGAACCCAGCCGCCGTACGCTGACGGCTCTGGATTGTCGGGATCGAGGTCGGCCGCTTTGTCGAATTCCTGCACCGCATTCGGAAGGTTTTGGCTCGTCATATCGAAACGAGCCAGATCCATCCAGGCGTTTGGATCGTCTGGGGCGGCCTCCGTCGCCGCAACGAGATCGTCCCTGGTCTGAACCGGGGCCGGCTCCCGATCGGCGACGCTGTTGCCGCTCATCGTCTGGCCCGGAAGCCGTTTACCCAATGACTGGGAGAGCATCCACGAGGCGATCACAACAGCGAGCCCCAGCACCACCCAGGTGACGAGAGTTTTTCGAGATCTTGCCTGCGTCTGGGCGATCTGTTCGCCGTCGATCTGAGCCTGAACGGCGGCAATGCGGGCGTTGTAGTTGCGCCGAATTCGCTCAAAATCCGACTGATCGATCAGGCCGGACTGGGCCTGATCGGTGATCTCGTCGAGTGAATCAATGAGGAACCTGCGCTCCTCCAACAGCTGCTCGTCGGCCTGAACTTGCCGCGGTCCCGCGTCGTCGCGGGCGTTGCTGTCAGAGAGGCCGGGTCCGTCAACCGGTTCGCTAGCCATCGGAGATCCGCTCAGCAGAGAGGCCGGGTCCGTCGTGTCTCTCGGTTACGGCGCTGCCAACAGTGTCCGAAGGCGCTTGTGTGTCGTGAGCAGGAACCTGTCCGAGGGCCTCCCGAGCGCGTGCGACCCGCCGATCGGTGTCGGCATCATCGCCGCCAGCGACGACGCTGCGCGAGCGAATCCGCCAGACCAACAGAGCCATACCGGACATGATCATGAGGGCAGGGAGCCACCAGATGATGGCGCTAAGCCCTTTGCGTTCGGGTTGCAACAAGACCCATTCACCGTACCGCTCGACGTATTGCTGTTCGATGTCGGCGTCGGTGGCTCCGCGTTCGATCATCGTCCGGATATCAGTACGGATGAGGCGGGCCGTTTCCGACGGGGAGTCGGCCACGGACAGGCCTTGACAGGTCGGACATCGCAGTTCGGACGCGACCCGCTGGACGCGCTGTTCGACCGACTCTTCCTTGGCGTCAGGACGAGTTGCGACCCACAACGACGCGAGGACGGCCACCGCAAGTAGCAGCCAACCCGCTCGCCGCGCACCGGACTTCATCGAACACCGCGCAAAGTGCTCACGCTGCCCCGCCGTCCCGAGCCTTCGTGAGCAGACCCTCAAGGTCGGCTACAGAGGCTGGCCCAAAGAAGCTGCCCCGCACGATGCCGTTCGCATCGATCGTGTACGTCTCGGGTTGACCAAAGGTGCCGAAGTCGAGCGCAGCCCGGGCGTCGGGGTCAAAGGCGATGATCCACGGCGTGGGGTTGGAGACCAGGAACTGACGGACCGCCGACTCACTGTCGTCACGGACGATTCCCACCATGGTGAAGTCCGGATCGTTTTTGTGCGCCTCGTAGAACGCGAGCAGGTCAGGCTGTTCTTGTCTGCAGGGTACGCACCAAGAGTTCCAGAAGTTGACGACCACGACTCCCCCGCGCAGGTCGTCAGAGTCGATGACCTGCCCGTCGACTGTATTGAGAACGAAGCGCGGAACCGGCTTCCCCTCGAGGCGTCGATTGTCGGCGCGCGGGTCCTTACCTAAGGACGCAATCATCAAGCCGAGGATCGCCAAGACGAACATCAACGCAACACCGGCAAATATCCAAGGCCGACGTGATGCACCCTTGGGCGAAGCAGTCACTGGTGAGCTCCCGGGCCATGCGCGTCCCCAGCACTTGTCACTGCTTTCGCCACGCTCGATACAGAAATTCGATCCGGAACGGCTTCAGGGGCAGGCCGCGAGGAGGGCGGAACGAGTGGATCGGCTGCAGGCTGATCGCCGACCAGGATCGTTCGGTCTGGGTTGGCGTTGCCCTCGGCCAGCGGGACGTCCATCGGCTCAGGACCGGCGAGGGTTCCCTTGGTTGGAGCTCGGGAAGCTGAGCCAGCCGCAGCCGCCCGGGTGCGTGGCAGCAGAGCGATCGCCGTGCCGAGCATCATCAGTCCTGCACCCAGCCACAGCCAGAGCATCATCGGGTTTACGCCGATACCGATGGTGACGACATCGCCATCGCCTTCGGGAATCCGAACCACGGTGAGATAAAGGTCTTCCACCAGCCCTGTGCGCACCGCCGGCGTACCGATCGCCTGTTGCGCGAGGGGGAACAGCGCAATGCTCGGCTCGAACGTGCCGAGGCTTTCACCATCACGCCAGGCCGAGAGCGTGGCATAGCTGATGGTCTTTTCGGCCGTCGCGTCGCTGCGAATACCGTCGAAGCGGACGGTGTAGTCGTCCGCGAAGGGCGAAGAGCTCGAGATCTGGACCTCTTCACCCTTGGAGAGTTGCGCTTCGATGTGCCGCGAGAACGACTGCGACCCGGCAATGGAGACGGCGACGACAACGACCCCTGCATGGACGACAAAGCCGCCATAACGGCGCGGGTGGCTGCGCAACAGCGCGACAACCCGGCCAGGCGCCCGCCTATTTAGCGAACGCGTACCGTTCCAGCCCTGTTTGAACTGTGACGCAATTCCCGCCAGCGCAAAAGCAGCCAGGCCGAGGGTGAGCACCGGTCCCAGCCCGCGGATCCCCGAGGCCACGGCGACGATCATCATGCCCCCGCCGACCCATGCCGGGATAAGCATGCGGTCGCGGGTGGTCGACGTGAGTCCCGCACGCCAAGGCAGGAGCGGAGTCACCGCCATCAGAAACAAGATGGTGAGACCGAGTGGCATTCCCAGACGGTCGAAATACGGCTCACCGACCGAGAGCTGCTCACCATTCAGTGCCTCTGCGAGCAGCGGAAACACCGTTCCCAGCAGGACGACGAACGCGAGCGCAGCCAACACGAAGTTGTTAGCCAAGAACGCCGCCTCGCGGCTCACCGGCGACTCGATCTGACCGGGCGAACGAAGGCGTTCACCGCGCGCACCGATCAGGGCGATACCACCGATCGAAATCGCTGCAAGGAAGCCCAACAGTGCTGGGCCGATCGACGATTCACTGAAGGCGTGGACCGAGTTCACTACGCCAGAGCGCGTGAGGAACGTTCCCAGAATCGTCAGGCAATAGGTAGCGAGCAACAGCGAAAGGTTCCAGACACGCAGCATTGCTCGGCGTTCTTGAATGACAACCGAGTGCAGATACGCCGTGCCGGTCAGCCAAGGCAACAAGGAGGCGTTTTCGACCGGATCCCAGGCCCAGTATCCACCCCATCCGAGCACTTCGTAGCTCCACCAGCCGCCCATCACGATGCCGATCGTGAGGAAACCCCATGCGACGAGGGTCGCTCGACGTGTGACCAGCAGCCATCCCTCCCCGAGCCGTCCAGTGATCAGGGCGGCAGCGGCAAACGCGAACGGCACCGAAAACCCGGCGTAACCGAGGTACAGCATCGGCGGATGAACCACCATCAGAATGTGGTTGCGCAACAGCGGGTTCATGCCCAGCCCATCGGCCGGGATAGCGCCCTCGGTCGCTGCAAAAGGGTTTGCCGCCGCCACCATCAAACCGGTGAAGAACAAGGCGATTCCACCGCCGACGATCAAGGTCCACAACACGAGGTCGTCGTTGCGTTGCCGGCGGAATCTCACCGCGACGAACGCGAAACCCAGGGCAACTACCAGAGCCCACAACAAGATGGAGCCTTCAAGCGCTCCCCACAACGATGCGATCGTGTACAGCACGGGCGTGGCCCGCTGATGGTTGCGCACCACGTATGCGACCGAAAAGTCGTGGGTCAAAAGGGCCCACTCCATCGCAAGCACCGACGCGATGACCGCTGCCGCGCCAAAGAACAGGTACTGCCACAGCCAGCGGGAGGCGCGCGTTGACCCCGTGCGGACAGCGATCACCCCGGCTACGACCGCCAACAGGTAGGACGACGTAGCCAACACCAACAGGGCGGTGCCGAGTGCCGTCATTGAGCCTCGGTTACCGCTGAGGTTGGGGGACTGTACTGGTTGTCGTGCCGAATCATGATGACATCGCACTCAAAAGGCCCGGTCGCCGCGGGAAACGTGCCCTCACAAACGACTGGAATTCCGGGGCGGAACAGTTGGGGCAGCTTCCCGGAGTACTCGACCATGATCGGCTTCCCACCGTCTGCGAGGCCGAAGACGATCGGGTCGCCGCTCTCCTCAACGGTGCCAGCTTCGACGTAGCCCGAAAGCCGGAACCGTTCTCCGGGGCTCTCTTGCTGGATCTCCCGAGCCTCGGCAATGGTCCGATAAAACACCGCATTCGAGCGCAGTGCGAACACCATCAAGGCAGCGACGGCTCCGAAACAGACGGCGACGAGGGCTCCGTAGACCGCCTTGCGCGACTTCATGACGGCACCTGGCCCGATTGGTCGACCCCAGGTGCCACAGCAGCTCCGTCAACGGGCTGGACGGCCCCTTCGACGAGGGCCGCAGTGTCGGCTCCCAGCTTCTGTTCCTGGGCAACCGCAACCTCGTGCCGGGCCTGGCGCAGGTTGACTTCGAGCGACTTAGCGCGCGCCGTCACCCACAGGGCATAACCGCCAAGTGCAATGAAGGTAATGAAATAGCCGCCGTAGACATAGGCACCGTTCTCCACTAAGCCCCACCTCCCAGCACGGGAATCTGGCGACGATCGGCTTGGACATGATCGTCCTCAAAACGTCGCCGGACGACCGCCAGGTCAAGTTGTTCGTCGGCGATCTCATCCTCGATGGCGGCGAGCCGGTAGCGCCGAGCCGCGAGGTAGATGAAGACGAGGTGGAACGTGATGACTGCCCAGAGCAGCGTCCACGCCATCGTGCCGTGGATCTGAGGATCCAAGTCGGGACGCAAGACCGTTGCCTCTTGGTGCTGCGTACGCCACCAATTGACCGAGAAGTGGACGATGGGGACGTCCACAAACGCGATCAGCGCCGCTACCGCCGACCGTTTCGCAATCTGGTCGCGTTCACCGGGCATCCGGCGAAGGGCCAGGTAGCCGATGTAGAGGAAAAACAGCACCGCTGTGGTGATGAGCCGAGCGTCCCACGTCCAGTACACGCCCCAGATCGGTCTTCCCCAAAGCATCCCAAGAACGAGGGCGAGGCCGGTGAAAATCACCCCAAGTTCGGCAGTCACCCCGGCCACCCGATCCCAGCGACGGGCTCGTGTCCGGGGCCACAGGTACAACGTCGACGCTACGGCGGTCACGAAAAAGGCCACGTACGCCAACCAAGCGGCGGGCACGTGCACATACATCAAACGTTGGGCGTCACCTTGAACAGCGTCGGGGGGCGCGACCCACAATCCCAGCATCACCAGAAGTGCAGACGCGGCCAACGCGGACGCCCCCAAAACGGAAAGCAGGCGTGAACTCCGGCTCATGCGTCCTCCATTAGCGGAGCAAAAACAAGCATTCCCATGCTCACATATAAAAGGTCGAAGAGTCCGATCAGGCCTGTCCAATCCCACCCGCTGCCGACTCCGGCGTCGAGGCCCGCTTCCCAGCTCTGCGTGGCGGCGATCATGATCGGCGCAAGGACCGGGAGGACGAGAACCGGCAAAAGCATGTCCGCCCTGCGCCCGCTACCCGACAGGAACGCGTAGACCACGCCGACCGCAGCGATCGCGACTGCGGCAGCGATCCCCGACACGACCAGCACCGGCATACCGACGATGTGGACGCCGTACAAGACGACCAGGCCGACGAACAACACGGCCATGAGCAATATCAATTGTGCCGTGACCGCGATGACCTTTCCGAGGTAGATCGCCATGGGTTCGACTGCCAGTAGGCGAATGCCGTCGCGTACCCCGTTTTGACGTTCGATCTCGGCCGAGCGTCCGACCGCCATGGTTGACGCGAGCAGCACCGCAATCCAAAAGAGTCCGGGTCCGACCGTTCCGAGCTGTCCGCGGTCTGGATCTAAGGCGAACGCAAATAACAACAGCACGAGAAACGAAAACGGAATCGTCGCAGCCAGCACGCGCTTGGAGCGCCACTCGATGAGCAGATCCTTGCGCGCAACTCGCCAAACGTCGGTCACTGGATCACCCGTTCGGACAGCGACTCGAGGTGTCCGGCTCGGAGGGCGAGTTCGCGATGCGCACTGCGCCGCGCTCGCGACAGTTCGTGCGACGACATAACGACCATGGTCCCCCTGTCTGCCGCTTCTGCGATCAATGCGTCGACCAGGTCCCTGTTCACCGAATCCATCCCGGCGTGCGGTTCGTCGAGGAGCCAGATGTCGGCCTCACGAGCCACGACAACAGCAAGCGAGACGCGGCGTTTCTGACCGGCCGATAACACGCCCACCCGCGTATCGGTTCGACGGGTGAGCCCGACTCGTTCGATCGCTTCGCTTACCTCATCAAATGAACGGGCCGGCGAAGCGAACTCGACGTTTTCACGTACCGTCAATTCGTCGTAACAAAGGGTTTCATGGCTGAGGTAGGCGACCCGGCGACGGAGCTTGCGAGCAGAGTCCGATACCGAAATGCCGAGCACCTCAAGGCTGCCCGAATTGATCGGCGCCAAACCCGCCAAACATCGCAGAAGCGATGTCTTGCCAGCACCGTTCGGCCCGGTAATCAACGTCACCCCGTGTGGCGGAACCCGAACCGTTAGCCCAGCTAGAGCTGGAAATCCGCCCACAAGCGCGACCAGGTCAATAGCGGTGAATCCTGGTGGTGAAGCGTCCGACACAGCAGCGATGTTAGGTGGCAGTCCCTCGATCGCCGAGTCCGGGTCAGACTCATCGAACGGATTGCCCCGTACCGTTAGAGGCCAGCCGAGCGGTTTCGCGCGATGCCAGCCACAGATAAGTGGAAGAGAAGACGACAGAACTGCTTCGAAACGCGGCCGCCGGTCGCCAGGGCTCGCCGATAACATGGCTCGGCAACGCACTCTTGATCTGCATTCTGTCTACTGGTGCGCATGTTTCCGGACTGACCAACGAGGACGACGATGAGCAAAATCGACGGTGGGGTGCGCGCTCCCGGCGATGGATACGGCGGCTTCGACGAGGATTTAACGTCCCCGTACGGGGAGCCAGACTCGGTGGGCATCCACAATTTGGAGGACCCACAGTTCGTCCCGGCGTACCAGCCCCGCGCACAAGTCAAAGAGCACGACCCGAACCCGCCTCTCGGTCCGGTTCGATGGTTCATCGGAGCCCTTGGCAGGTCGCTTATCACCGCAGGTCTGTTGATCTTGTTGTTCGTCGCCTATCAGCTTTGGGGCACGACCCTGTACACCAATCAACAGCAGAGCCAACTCGGCGACGAGTTCGAAGCGCGACTAGCAAGCGTCGACACGGCCGAGCCGACGACATCTCCTGGCGCTGCACTGCCCGCTGACGAGCCGAGCCTGACCCCGCTGGGTGCAGCTGCAGAGCCGACTTCCGAACCCCTGCTCCTGGGGCAAGGTGTCGCCAGGATCGAGATTCCAAAAATCAACGCGGACTACACCGTCGTGGAAGGCACCGACCGTGAGTCCTTGAAGAACGGTCCGGGCCACTACCCCGAGACTCCGCTTCCTGGTGAGACGGGCAACGCTGCGATCGCTGGCCACCGAACCACGTATGGCGCACCGTTCTACCGTCTCGACGAACTGCAGCCGGGTGACGAGATCAAGACCCAGACGCTCAAGGGTTCGTTCACCTACATCGTGACCGAAAAGACCATCGTCAACCCGGACGCGACGGACGTACTCGAGCCCAAGGGCGACAACCGCCTCACTTTGACGACCTGTCACCCCAAGTATTCGGCTGCCAAACGTCTGATCATCACCGCACAACTCCAAGAAACCTCATCAGACCAGATCAGCGAGTATCAAGCGCGGGAACTGCCCAAGGGCTACGACGAATCGCAGAACGGCCAACTGTCCTCTGAGGGCGATGGGGAGGTCATGGGGTTCCACCCACCGACCAGCGAAACCTACGCCTGGGGATTTGTCCTGCTCCTCGTCGGAATTGGCTGGTGGTACGAGTTCCGCCGGAAGCACTCCTTGTCCACATGGATGGCAGGTTTTGTTCCGTTCTTCGTCGTCCTGTTCTTCTTCTACGGCGGGGTCGAAGAAATGTTGCCCCCAGGCTTCTAGCAAGCGGCCCAGTTAGGACCCGCCGCGGCGTGATCCCCGCCTCGGCGACCGGGTTGCCCAGAACTCGTCAGTCGCCGTTGAACTGCGGACGTCGCTTATCTGCGAACGCAGCGAGACCCTCTCGCACATCGGCTGACTCAAACGCGGCGTCGACATATCGCTCGGCCACCGTTTCAGCGTCCTCGCCCGCGGCCAACGGCCGAAGGCCGGAAGCGAGGTGGATGAGTTGTTTGTGTCCAGAGACCGACAGCGGCGCCTTGGTCGCGATCAGTTCTGCCCAGGTAACCGCTTCGGCGACTGGATCCTCGGCAATCCGGTGGACGAGGCCGATCCCTTTCGCGGCCTCGGGCCCAATGCGTTCGCCTGTCAAAAGAAGCTCTTTGGCCGAGGCCATGCCGACCGTAGCGACGAGGCGTTCCACGTTGCTCGGATCGAGCATGAGGCCGATGTTCACCGCGGGGATCCCCATCTGAGTCATCGGGCCGGCAACCCTGAGGTCGCATCCGACGGCCAGTTGGGTGCCCGCTCCCAACGCGGGCCCATTAATCGCGGCGATGATGACACCGGGGAACATGCCCATGGCCTCGAGCAATGCCGTGAACGCAGGACGAAACGAATCGCGTACGCCTTCACCGTCAAAACGGGTCACAAGGTCAGCTCCGGCACAAAAGGCAGTGCCTTCACCGGTCAGCACGACGCAACGTGTATCGCTGCGGTCTGAGAGACCTGCGGCAAACTCTGCGCACAGCGCCTCATTCAACGCGTTTCGGCGCTCGGGACGGCTAATCGTCGCAATCGAAATACTGCCCTGGTCCTGCCAGACGATCATTGGTGCTCGCTTTCGGGGCTGTTCACTTGGGTGTCGAACGGTATCGTGACCAGGCCGCGGCCTCTCAACGGTTCGGGACGGCGCCCTGCGGTGAATGTGGGACTCTGAGGCCCTGATCAGGGTCTCGACGGGCGAGTGTTCAGGTGCCCGTCCACGTGGGATCACGCTTTTCGAGGAACGCCGTGACACCTTCGGCGGCGTCATTTGTCGACGACGTCAAAGACAGCATGGCCTGCAAGTAGTCGAGGGCTTCATCTTCCCCCGATTCACATGCCCGCCGGAACGACTTGAGGCCCCAGGCCATGATCAGCGGCGATTTCCCGCCGACGGCGTCGGCTAGCGCTTCGACCGCGGCGTCGAGATCGTCGACGGAGACAACCCGGTTAATGAGACCCCACTCCAGGGCTTCTTCCGCATTCAGGCGTCGGCCGGTCACCATGAGTTCGAGAGCACGCCGCGGCGACAAGGCCCGGAGGATAGGCACGGTGATCATGAAAGGCCACAGCCCGACGTTGATCTCGGGAGTTCCGAACTGCGCATCGTCAGAGGCGACCACGAGATCACACGCCATGGCCAGACCGAATCCGCCCGCCAGGGCGTAACCCCGCACCCGAGCGATGCTGGGTTTGCCGCAGTCGCGGAGGTCTCGGAACAGGCCTGCAAGCTCGCCCCGTGCGCTGTGAGCCGCGGCCGTTCCTTCAGCGATTTCTGACAGGTCGGCACCAGCGCAAAACGCCTTCTCCCCCGCGCCGGTCAAGACGATGACCGAAATCGAGTCGTCTGCGGCCGCTGAGGCAACCGCGGCCCGCAGTTCTCGAATGGTGGTGAAACCGAGGGCGTTGCGCCGATCCGGGCGGTTGATCGTGATCGTGATCCGTCGGCCGTCTGTTTTGGTCAGAACCTGCTGCATAGGTCCAGCTTGTCACACGCGCGGTTGGGCGCCGAGGAGGACTGCTTTGGCAGCGGAACGGGGCGAAGCCTGTGCCCTAAGCCCCGTCACTCTGCCGCCGCGCAGCGCCAGGCGGCGGGGTCTACGACAAGGGAGTTAACGCCAAACGGGTTGTCGGGTCATGGGAGCCTCAAAAACGGTCGTTCGAGCGGCTAACTTTGGTGCCGTGCTAACGATTCTGCTCGCCGTGGCCATCGGCCTGATCATCATCTTGTTGACCAAGGGCCGCGTGAGCGCTCTGCTCAACATTCAGTTCCGCTACCTGTGGGCGATCTTTGGTGCCGTCGGTATTCAGATCTTCTTAGAGCTGTGGTCACCCACCGACGATGACGGCGCGAAGCTGGCTGCCAACCTGTTTGTGGCGTCGTTCGCGTTGGTCGTGGGCTTCTGCTTGGGCAATCTCCCGCTGAAGGGTATGGGCATCATGGCGATCGGGGCGTTCCTGAACGCCACGGTGATCGTGGCCAACCAAGGCATGCCGGTTCGAGTCTCGGAGAACGCGTCGGAATCACAGATTCAACGCATCGAGAACTCAGCGACGCACCACCTGGAAAAGAACTCGGACTCCTTTACGTTCCTCGATGACCGCATCGTGCTGCCGAGCCCGTTCAACCAGTCGATCAGCTTTGGCGACATTTTGCTGATGGTCGGGATGGTCGAACTGATGTACTTCGGCTCACGCCAACAGCGTGAGGCAAAAGCGTTGCGGCTGACGGCAAATGCCACACCCCCCGGGGGCGTCGCGATCCCCGCCGCCCCGGCACGCCATCACGATGACCCGGCGTGGTACATGCGCGACGAAGACCTCAGTCAGCACCGACTAGCGGCTCCTCCGTCACCAGCCGTCAACGCCGTGTTTGACCAGGCAGCCGAACCGACGGGCGAAGTTCCCACCGCGTCCTCAGCGGTCCCACCTGGCGACAACGCGCCAACCGTGGCCCTGCCAGCGCCGCCCGCCATGCGAGACCCCTTCGCCATCCCGTTAGGCGAGCGGCCTGCCCAGCACGCACCAGCGGCCGATGCCCAGTTGAGGACAGATGGCGACTCAGAAACGGATGGGTAGCACTCCCCCGATCGTTCGCACCTCACTCACTCCACGCGGTCGCTCCCCCCGCTGGCCGCACGTGTGATGTCTCAGCGGATTGGGATCGTTTCGTTCCGCCTGGGCGGCTCGGACGGTGTGGCAATCGAGGCAAGGAAATGGTCGACCGCGCTGGAGACATCCGGCCATTCGGTCACCCGCATCGCCGGCGAGTTTGGCGACGCCACCATGGGATCAGACGTCCACATCCCTGCGATTGCGCTGGCGCCGCGACAGGACGCGGATCCAGCAGCCGACCTGGCGACCCTCACAAGCGCACTCAACGCCCTTGATCTGCTGATCGTCGAGAATCTGTTTTCGATTCCGATGCGGCTGGAAGCAAGTGCCCTGGTCGCCCAAGCTGTGCGCACATGGGGCGGGCCAGTCCTCTGCCATCACCACGATCCGGCGTGGCAGCGACCGCACTTGGCACACATCAAAGACCTCCCGCCCGATCTCGGACGCCTCACTCACGTGGTGATCAACGAACTCACCGCCCGACAGTTTGCCCACCGAGGAATGAGCGCCAGCGTCCTTCGCAATCACTTCGCGTTTGACGCGCCACTTGGCAACCGCACAACAGGGCGGGCAGCCGCGGCCGTCTTGGCCGGCGTCGATGTGGACGAGGACACGATCATCGCTTTGCATCCGGTCCGGGCGATCGAACGCAAGAACGTCCCTGCGGCCTTAGATGCGGCCCGGGCCCTCCGCTCGGCGACCGGGCGGCCCGTCCTGTACTGGCTCGCGGGTGGTGCTGAGGATGGGTACGGATCTCAGCTGGACCGACACCTCGCCGTGGCTGGAGTCCCCTGGATCCAAGGAATGGCCTGTTCGATCGCGGATGCCTATGCAGCCGCCGATGTCGTGGTGTTCCCCTCGACATGGGAAGGCTTCGGCAATCCAAACATCGAGTCCATCCAGGCCGAAAAGCCGCTGGTCGCGGGCATCTACCCCGCCGCCGACGAACTGCGATCACTCGGCCTGGTCCTACCAAGCATGTTTGAAATCGACCAGGTCGGGCGGTGGCTAGGGGGTCCTCAGGCCTGGCGCGAGGTCGCCGCCCGCAACCTGCAGATCGCGCGACGTCACCTGAACTTGAGCGACTTGCCCGACCGCCTGAACCCGCTGATAGACCTGGCGGTCTCAGCGTCCTGAACAAACACTTTCGAACTTCCGGTGGGGCGAAGAGCACGTTGCTCCGAGGCACTCGCCGGGGCCCTTGCCACGAATCGTGAGAAACATGTCCAAGACTCAAAATGCCGAGGCGCATCCTTTTCCCGAAGACGACCCCATTCGCGTTCGGCGCCGAAAGATCTACCGTTGGGTTTCGCTCGGCAAACGAATCGCATACTCGGCCTTACTCGCTGCAATCGTGGTGTTTGCCGTGGGCGCCGTCACACGAATCACGAGCACCCACATGACCCTCGTCGTCTCGTTGTTGGCCATCACCAGCATTGCTTTGCTGCCAGCAACGATCGTTGGGTATGCGGTGCGCAGCGCTGACCGCGCGGACCGCAACCAGGGCTGGTAGCTCCTGTGAATCCAGCGTCGAGGGGTTTGCAGTTGAGCGCGTACGGGCGACGCCTGGTGAGCGGATCAGGGATTGTCCAGTTGATGGATGACCTGACCGAAGGGCTCGCCAACCCCGAGGTGATCATGCTCGGAGGCGGAAGCCCCGCCCAGGTTCCAGAAGTGGTTCAGTGGGCAAGAGACGCCTGGAAACGCCTCAGCGACGACGCTGAACGGCTCACCGACGCGCTGTGTCGGTACTCGCCCGGTCGAGGCGACCTCGCCTTTAGAGAGAGCCTCGCCACCGCGCTCAACGAGCGGTACGAGTGGAACATCGGACCCGAGAACATCGCGCTGACCACCGGCACCCAGTCTGCCTTCTCGATGCTGTTCAACCTGTTCGCCGGCACCATGGTTGACGGTTCTGAACGGCGAGTAGTCGTGCCGATGGCCCCTGAATACATCGGCTACGCCGACCTTGGGATTTCTGGCGACATCATCCAGTCGAGCCGCCCCATCGTGGACCAACTCGATGCTCACCGCTTTGCGTACCGAGTCGATCCTGCGGCGATCGATCTGAGTAACGCGGGGCTGTTATGCACATCCCGGCCGACCAACCCGTCAGGCAACGTGTTGAGCGAAGCCGAATGCGATTTCTTGGCAGATTTGTGTGCCCAGCATTCGATACCCCTGGTCCTCGACTGCGCATACGGGTTGCCGTTCCCCGGCGTTGTCTTCACCGATGCACAACCCCGGTGGGCGCCGGGCACCATCACCTGCCTGTCGCTGTCGAAGGTCGGTCTGCCCGGAATCAGAACGGGAATCGTCATCGCGGACGCGGGTGTCACCCAGGCGATGGGCGCCATGACCGGAATCATCAACCTGTCGCCGAACTCCATCGGTCCAGCGCTTGTGACCGAAGCGGTTCGTTCGGGCGAACTGTTCGACCTCGCAGAACTGATCACGGAGTTCTACGCCGCCCGGCGATCGACGGCGATCGACCTGGTGTACAGCACTTTTGATGGCTACGGCATCGACTGGCAGATGCATGACCCGCTCGGCGCGTTCTTTTTGTGGTTCCGATTCCCCGGTATTCGCGGAGGTGACCGCGAACTGTACCGACGGCTGGCAGCACGCGGCGTCGTCGTCGTCCCCGGCCACCATTTCATGGCTGGCCTACCGTTGGAGGAGTCGGGTGAGCAGTGGTCGCATTCGACGCAGTGCATCCGCGTGTCGTACTGCGCTCCGCCCGAGCAGATCGAAGCTGGCGTGCGCGCGATAGCGGAAGAGGTACGCGATCTGCAGGCCGAGTAGCCGTCTCGCGCGACGAGCCGGTCGCCAACACCGAGCCCAAGAGCACCATTGACGTCTTCGACCTAGAGAAGATGCCACCTGTCACTTTGGGCTCAGTTTGGGGAAAGGTCACGCCAAGGCATGTGTACCGGTTGGTACCCTGTGTCCTCACGAGCGGCAAGGCGATGTGGGCCGATCCGAGCCCGCTCCGCCGCCACAACTTTTTTCGCGAGGGAACCTCAGGTGGGTGAAGAACAGAGCCTCCCCCTTTTGTCTGGGACGGTCGCGATCGTCTCGGGAATCGGTCCGGGTACGGGAACGGCTCTCGCAGCTTCCTTCGCCCAACACGGCGCGAAGGTGATGCTGTCAGCGCGCACAGACAGGCATCTAGAGCCGATCCTTGACCTCATTTCGGCGCTCGGCGGGATGGCTGATTTTCAAGCTTGCGATATCACCGACCCCGTCCAGTGCAGGGCGCTCGTCGACAAGACCGTTGAGCGGTTCGGCAAACTCGATACTCTCGCTGCCAACGCTTTTGCCATGGGACGTCCAGGGCCGATCGAAACCGCCGAGTTGGCACGGGACTGGAATCCCGCCTGGAAGGTCAACGTCATCGGCACGATGCAGCTGTGCCAGGCTGCCCTCCCTGCACTGAAGCGAAGCCGGCAGGCATCCATTGTCATCATCAACTCGATGACCTCCCGTGTCGTCCCCGAGCACATGGCTGCGTATGGGATCTCAAAGGCAGCCCTGCTGCACGCCGCTCGAGCCCTGGCAGGCGAAGTGGGCAAGTACGGAATTCGGGTCAACTCGGTCGTGCCATCCCACATCGACGGGCCGAACACCGACGTCCTGATCCAGATGAACGCCGAGGCCAACGGCACCGACATCGCAACCGAGCGCAAAGTCATCGAAGACCTAGGGGTGCTGGGTCACATAACCTCACCGCAACAAGTGGCCGACGCGGCTGTGTTCTTGGCTTCGCGGCTTTCGACATCGATCACGGGACAAGCGATCGACGTCAACGCAGGGCAGCTCTTCACGTGATCGGCCTGACCCCCGGGGCCTGAACTCGGAGCGAGCGGGTGCACGGGATGCGGACGCTCGGTCAGATGGACAAGGCCCACACCATGAGTGAGGAAATCGACGATGACGAGTTCTGTTCCAACCGAACTGGCGGTCTCGGGCCTTGTTGAAGCAGCCAAGGACGCCACGGGACTGTCCGACTTTGGGCCGTGGCCTTGGCGCGATGGACTAGAAGTACTGGTCGAGACCTACGAGCGCGCTGCTCTGACCGAAGCGGGACTCCGCTCGACCGTGGGACGGCTGAAAGGTCTTCTGGAGACGCGCCTGCGCGTTGCGCGTGCGTGGGCGGAGCACCCAGAGATCGGTGACGTCGCCATCGAGCGTCCGATCTTTGTGGTGTCGCTCCCCCGAACAGGAACGAGCACACTTTTCAACCTGATGGGCGTGGACCGATCGAACCGTCCACTGTTGTTCTGGGAAGGGGTGTTTCCCGATCCCTTACCGACTCCCCCGCCTGAGGGCGAGCCGGATCCTCGCATGACGATGTTGGCTAGCTGGCTTGAGCGGGCAAAGGCGAAGAATCCCGAGTTCACGGCGATTCACGACACGCGTGCTGACGGCCCCGAGGAATGCGTTGGTCTCACCAACCTTGCCTTGGAGGGTGCGCAGAACGGCATCGAGGTCTTGATGGAGCCATACGCCTCGTGGTTTGCCGCACGCGACCAAACAAGCGCGTACCGCTTCCACAAGGCCATGCTCCAGATGCTGTCCTGGCAGCGGCCGGGCGAGCGCTGGTTGCTCAAATCGCCCGCGCATCTGTGGGGGCTGGATGCTCTGTTGAAGGTGTATCCGGACGCGCAGCTCGTCATGACCCACCGCGATCCCGAGTCGATCGTGGCGTCCTACTGCTCGATGATGGAAGCGCTCATGTCGATCCGGAGAGAGGTCGATACACCGGAGTTGGGTGAACGCACCCTTGAGAGCCTGGGGACGATGCTCGACCGGGCGATGACGGTGCGCGACAGGGTGGGCGAAGAACGATTTACCGACATCTCTTACGACGCCATCGTCGCGTCCCCTGTCGAGGCGGTACGGCAGGCCTACGCAACCATGGGCCTACCTCTCGATGCGGCCACGATCGACGCTATGGCCGATTTCGCTGCGTCGCATGCGAAGGATCGGCACGGCGGTCACGATTATTCGTTGGATCGATACGCCTTGACCAGGAAAGAGATCGACGAGCGATTCGCTGAATATCGCAACCGGTTTTTGTCGGGACCGGGCATCGTTTCGACACACGGTTAAGCGCCAACAACTTCACTTGGCCGCCAGGTCAAGGCGGGCTAGGGTCCGGGGCTCCGGCGACACAAAACACCGGCAATGTCCCACATTTTTGTATCGACTCGGCGGTTCCGCTCGTCGGTCCGCAACGTCGATTCTCGACCCAGGAAACGAGTGCCCGATGCTTTTTGGAGCCGACCCCCGCCGACTCCCGCGTAGATCATTTGGGGCCGTACTGCTCGCGGTCCTGCTCGTTGCCGGCGCGGCCGCGTTTCCACTGCGTCCATCGTCGGCTGGCGCGTACGCCCCCCTCGAGCCTTTGATCACCAGCGAGGGTGATACGGGCTGTAACCCACTGTCCCATGGGACGTGTGTGATGCCGTGGCCGTCGCCGTGGATGCGCGTCTCAGATCCGACGTCGCCGACCGGCGTGCGCACCCGGATCTCATCAGAACTCTTTGAGCCCGTTGCCGTAGACCGCCTGCCCGCCACCCTGAAACAAGAGCTCAGCCTGACCGGGTGGACAGGATTTGCGACCACCGGACCGGCGCTGTTCGACATGCCCGTCGAGTGGGCGCCCGAATCGATTCCCCGGAACGGCGGCGGAGCCGTGTTGGCATTCGACACGGCCACCGGCGCGGCAACGCCGATCATCGCCTCAAAGAACCGAATCGCCGGCGAGGTCTCCCGACCGGCGCCGGTTCTGCAGGTGGTGCCACGAGACATTTGGCAGCCGAAGCATCGCTACCTCATCGTGGTCACCGACCAGGTACAACGTGTTGACGGATCCCCCATGGGACCGTCGCCAAACTTGGCTCGAGTCATCGCAGGCGACCAGAGCGCGCCGGGTTTCGCTATAGCGAACCATCTCCTGACCGAAGCCGAGCGCTTAGGCATTAACCGCCAGCGGGTGATCCACATCACCGAGTACATCGCCCGAGACACTGCCGAAATCACCCAGCCAATGCTCGTCAAGGCCAACGAGATCGCCAGTCGGGACCACCCCATTGAGATCACGCGGGTCGAGCGGTTTCCGGACGGCCCGATCGCGGCCTACGTCCGTGGCCGGGTCATGGTCGACGACTTTCGCAACGGCGACGGGATGGTCAAATTCGATCACGCCCCCCGAGCTCATTGGGTCGACTTCACGATGACCGTCCCCTGGCAGACCGCTCCAGCGAAAGCTCCGATGCTGATCTACGGACATGGGCTGATGGTCGACCGATCAACGATCCTGGCTTGGGCCCATGACGCGGCGCGCCACGGTTTTGCCACGATCGCCATCGACCACCCGTACCACGGGACGCGCATCCCCGAAGAGGGCTTTCTTGAGAACCTGTTCACCCCCGAAGACATCTCACGGGTCGCGGGTTTGCTGGTGCAGTCACCGCTCGACCACGTCGCCCTGCTCACCGCCATCCGGCAACATCTCGGCAGCGTGGACCTGGTTGGCCCCAACGGCAATGGTCCTGATGGACTCCCCGACCTCAACACCGAGCGCGTGTCCTACTCCGGCACGTCGCTGGGAGCGATTCTCGGCGCCACGTTTGCAGCTATTGCCCCAAAACTGGACGCGGCATGGTTTGAGGTCGCCGGAGCGGGGATCATCGACATCATTCCGCAAGCCCAGTTCTGGCAAGAGCTCGACATCGAAAACAGCGTCGACTCCGGTTCCAGCGGCTACGAAGCGGCCGCTTTGTACGCAGGCTTCCAGCACGTGTTCGATGCCGCAGAACCCGCGAACTTTGCCACCTGGTACAAATCACCCCCGCCGGGGCGGTCGCCAACCCCGATCGCGCTTCATTACTCGATCGACGATCACGTCGTGGCGAACGACTCATCGATGCGCTTCGCCCGCATTGCTGGCCTCACCCAGACCGGCCGAGCGTTTCACCCGATCGCGGACGTGCCCTACAGCGCGGACCCAACTCCTTGGTTCGTGTTCCAAAGTCCGAACTCGCAGGGGCCCGAGCTGATCAAGTCGTTCCCAGATCTGCTGCCCGAATCGTTCAACAAACGGGCGATGGCGTTCCTGTTGCACATCGGGTTTTGGCATCCGGTCACGATGGAAATGCGGGATCGGTGGTTAGAGGTACAGAACCCGGGGGTTCGGGTACCGGCGCCCCCTCCAGCGATGACGACCATCGTCGGCCTCCTCGCATCGGTGCCGTTCCTGGTCGCGATGGTTCTCGATGTGGCGGTTAATGGACCGCCGCCGCTGCCGGGCACGGTGAATGCCCCCTGACCTGCCCACCGCCTGGCCGACACCTGACTTTGTCTGTGTTGTGAGTCGAGTAACCTGACACCGATGTCAGCAAAGTGTTGGTGCCGCGGCAGCAACACCTGCCTACCAACCGCATCTGATTCGAAGAGGAACTATGACGCGAGCCGCTGTGATCCGGGCGAAGAACGCCCCGGTCGAGATTTCTGAAGTCAACCTAGAAGACCCCAAGCCGGGTGAGGTCCGGGTAACGCTCTCGGCGTCCGGGGTGTGCCACTCCGACCTGTCGCTGCTGAACGACACCATCCCGCTTCCCCCGCCAATCATCGCCGGTCACGAAGGCGCCGGAATTATCGATGCTGTCGGCGAAGGCGTCACCAGCGTCAAGCCCGGTGACCACGTCGTGATCTCTTGGGTTCCCCAGTGCGGACACTGCTTCGCCTGTACCCGAGGCCAGGGCTATCTCTGTGAGACCTCGCAATTGGCCAACATGATGGGTACGCAGCTTGACCTGACGACGCGATTCTCGGACCCTGACGGTACGCCGATCGTCTGCATGGCCGGCGCCGGTACCTTTGCCGAGCAGACCGTGGTCCACGAATCTGCCGTGGTCAAGATCGACCCGGAGATGCCCCTCGACAAAGCAGCCCTCATCGGCTGCGGCGTCCTGACCGGCTATGGGGCCGCGGTCAACACTGCATCGATCCGCGAGGGCGACATCGTGGCCGTCATCGGCTGCGGTGGTGTGGGCCTCAACGCCATCCAGGGGGCGGTCCACCAAGGCGCCAGCAAGGTGGTCGCGATCGACACGATGGCCAACAAACTTGAAATGGCGAAGGTATTCGGCGCTACCGACACCATCAACGCCAGCGAAGTCAATGCGGTCGAGGCGCTGCAAGGCATTTCGGAGGGCCGCGGCGCGGATGTGGTGCTCGAAGTCGTGGGCATTGTTCCGACGATCCGTCAAGCGATCGATATGGCCCGGCGCGGCGGGGAGATTGTCCTGGTCGGCCTGCCGAGCATCGATGCGCTCATGGAGTTCTCACCGGCGATGGACTCCATCGTCGCAGCAAAGACCCTCAAGGGCTGTTGGTACGGTTCTTCGAACGTCCAAGAGGACGTACCCAAGTTGGTCGATGCCTACATGAACGGGACCCTGAAACTCGACGAGTTGGTAAGCCGTCGCATCACTCTCGACGAGGTCGACGAAGCTTTCGAGGCTATGGGCACTGGCGAGGTCGCTCGCTCGGTGATCATCTACTAGGCCAAGATTCGTAGCGCGACCTCAGCAACCACAAGCTATTCAGAGAGGAGCCCGGGAACCTGTTTTCCGGGCTCCTCTCTGTGTTGCTGCTGCTCTTGAGAGAGCGGCAGCAAGGAGCCTTCGGGACCCTTGTTCGACTCGGGTCCCAAGCGGGTGAGGCCCGTCAGGCGACCGTAGCGGCCGCTGGCGGCACCCGTCGGACATGCCTAAAGAGCTGGCCGGGGACCGAGTATCTTCATCCCCTTGGGGCGACATCTGTTACCCCACCTGATCCAAGGAGTCGAAGGGTTCATGGGCTTTCTCTCCGGACGGAAGGAACCGCCGGTGCGGTTGACGGGCACCGAGCGGCGCGCACAACTGTTGGTTGTGGCACGGCGTCACTTCGCCGAACAGGGTTTCCACCAGACCTCGATGGACGACATCGCCGAGGCAGCAGGCGTTACCAAACCAATCGTCTATCGGCATTTCGCCTCGAAACGAGCGTTGTTCGGAGAACTGCTCGAAGAGATCGCGTCCACCATCATCACCGAGTTGAGTGCGGCTACCGCCGCCGCCAGCGGTCCCCGCCAACGAGTTCACGCCGGTTTGTTGACCTATCTGCGGCTAGTTCGTGACGACCCGTCCGCGTTCAGGGTGCTCTTTGGCACGTCGGTTCGCAATGACCCCGAGTTTTCGAGCTTGGTCAACGACGTGCACAACTCGATTATCCGGGTCATCGCGTCGATGATCGAAGTGGACCGATCCGAGGCCGAACGTGAGGTCATGGCGGTCGCAATCATCGGGGTCGCCGAGGCCAGCTGCCGCCGGCTCATCCTGAGCGGCTTCCCTGAAGAGAGCACCATCGAGGACCTAGCCGACTCGCTCACCGAGTTCATCTGGTTCGGCCTCCGAGGGATCAGGAGCGGAGACCGGCAACGTCAAGCTCAGGCGCTTGCCGATCAAGGGCTACGCGACCCTCTGGAACTCCGACTACCGTAGGCGTCGTCGGCGTCACAACGGCTGAGAATCGTTCGGCCGTTCGCCTGCAATGGTGGTCTGCCAGATCGCTCCGGTGCTGCATCGGACGCTGATGGTGGGCGGCCCCAGAGAACGAGGGATCGAAATGGCTGAGACGGTTTTGCTTCAAGGGCGCATCGTCGTGCTGGTGAGTCCCTGCGACGTCGAGGGCGCTCAGGTGGCTTTTATCGGTCAACACCCCGATGGCGAGGTCACCCACAAGATCGTGACCGTCGACAAAGACGCGAACTTCGGGTTCGAAGTGCCGCTTGGGCCATATACAAGCGCCCGAGTGTTCTCCGACATGGTTGGTGGACCTCCAACCGAACTGGACATTCAAGATGAAGAACTCGCCTCTGATGAGGTGGTTCTGTTCATGAACATCCTGCCAGCGCACATCAGGTTCATGGGCGCGTAGCTTTTCGGATTTCTACAGCGGCGTGACATCGGATGCGGCGCCTATCGGCGGCGCCCACGACGCTCGGTGCCTTGTGTCGGCCGTCTCGACCAGCGCCACCAGCGCGTCTTCTAGGTCGGTGACCGCAGCGGGTCCGCCGGCGACCGCGCGTATCGCATAGCCGTCAATCATCGCCAGTGCCGGCCCGGCCCACCGGTCGGGATTGGGAACGCCCAAGGATCCCAGCAACCGGACGATGATCGATTCGATCTCCGAGATCGCGGCGTCGACGGCGGGCGCGATCTCTGGGTGGCGCCGAGCGTTCAGGTAGATCTCAAACTGGGCAGACCGGGACTGGATCGACACCGACCCCACCAGGCGTGCGGCGTTCCTGATCGCCTGCTCCTGTGACAACCCTTCAACCGTAAAGTGATCAATTGCCCGGTTGTAGACGGCCACTCGTTCCCACAGGTAGAACTTTGCCGCCTCGCTAATGAGGTGGTCAACCGAGTCAAAAAAGTAGTGCGTTGACGCTGGCGGCACGCCGGCCTCTGCCGCGATGGCCCGCTGAGTTGCACCCGCGTAGCCGTCGCGCCCCACCACGACAAGCGCTGCTCGAAGCAGCTGCTCCCGGCGCTTTCTACCCTTTGGTGTGAGCCACACACCAGCAGCAATCGTCGTCACCGCAACCTTCCGTTCCAATGACTCGTCGAGCGGCGCCAGCTTCTACGAAGTGGTGTTCAGCAGAACCCCAAGGCAGGTTTGGCCGATGAATGCGCTCGCGTTCGGGCAGATCAGGGGCACGGAAATGTCGGTCCGGCCGTCACCGTTGAAGTCGCCCAGCGCAGGGGTCTGCACGCCGAAGAAGGTCTTGAACACACCGTTGTTGACAAACGTACCGTCGCCGACGCCGGTCAGAATGACGAGTTCGCCGCTTGCGACGTTGACCGAGAGCACGTCGAGGATGCCGTCGCCGTTGAAATCGCCGATGTCCCCGTTCGGGTTAGCGAACCCGCCAGCGAAGTACATCGGCGCCGACAGGTTCCCAGCACCATCGTTGAGAAGGGAGGCGACCGATCGATCCGCAGGGTTGACTTCGGGCAGGACTACGACCGAGTCAAACCCGGAGCCGTTGAGGTCTCCCGCTTTGACCGTGCTCGGCACATACGGGACTTTGACTCGTGATTGCACGGTAAACCCGCCCCAACCGTCGCCGATCAGGGAGACGACTTCTTGGGTTGCTGCGTCGGTAACGACGAGGTCCCGGGCGTTGTCGCCGTTGAAGTTGGCATCGTCGAGGGCGGTGATCCCGCCGGGAAAGCCAGGCACCCGGGTGAACGGTCCGTAGGTAAACCGGCCGTCGCCATCGCTCAACATGACTTGGACGCCGAGCGGGGTCTTGAGTGCGATGTCGACCAGGCCGTCGCGGTCAAAGTCCGCTGCGGTGCCTGTGTTCTGGAAGGGCGATTGTTGGAGGGGGTAGGTCGAACCGACACCGAACTTGCGGTTGCCCTTATTCATGACGACGGTGAACGAAGAGGCACCCGTCGACGCTAGGTCGGGACGGCCGTCCGCGTTCCAGTCACCGACGATCACGTTGCTGTTAAGAGCGCCAGCGATAATGCCTTGACCAGGGTCTTTGAAGGTTCCGTCGCCTTTGCCCCACACCACTTGGATGGTTGGGCCGAGCCAGGGAGCAACCGTCAACACGTCGACAGCGCCATCGCCGTCGATATCTGCCGCGGTCGACGCGTTGTCGTCCAAACTTGGGCTACCGAACGGCCCCACGTGGTGATACTGCACGGGCGCGAATGACGGGCCTCCTAAAGACCCATCCCCACCTGCCCCCGCCGGCGCCGTGGAGCAGCCAGCGAGCGAAGCGCCGCCCAACACCAACACGAAAAGAACCACACCCAGACGTACGCGCATCGTTTCCCCTGACCCGAAGACCCAAACCACTTGGCAACATAGTCAACGGTTGAGAACATCGCCAGCAAAAACTGAGCGTCTGCTCAACTTTGTTCGCCCTCCCCCTACCCTGCCGCTTGCTCTGTTCAATGATGCGCGATCCGTTGGCGCCGCCCCGCGGTTCGCTGAAGACTCCTCGGCATGGCAGAACCCCAACCGACCTCGTCCGCAAACCCGCGTTCGCACAGTCCCATGGTCCTGGTGGCACGCCGACCTAAGAGTGGCCGCGAAGAGGAGTTCAGTCGATGGCTGCTTCGACTCAACGCCAGGGCGCGCATGGCACCCGGTTACGGTGAGTCGTCGCTCCACCCGCCGAATGCTGCCCACCCGGGCGAGTGGGTCATCGTGTACCGGTTCGAGACCACCGCCGAGTTGCAAGCCTGGCTCGATTCACCCGAAAGGGCAGCGTTACTCGCCGAAGGGCGGGATCTGTTCGTAGGGGACGCTCGCGAACAGGTTGTCGCCCACGCATCCGACGAAGACGTGGTGACCGCGGTCGCGTCGTTTCGAATCCGACCGGGTCAAGAGTTGGCCTTCGAGGAGGCGCAGGGAGAGGTCGAGCAGGCGGTCGCTGACTTCCCGGGCTTCGTCAAGGTTCAGCGGTACGACCCGATCCCCGACGTCCAAGACGAGACGGTGGTGACGGTGTCCTTCGACACCCGAGCCCATCTCGATGCGTGGCTCAACGCGGACGTCCGCCGTCGACTGCTGACCGCCGTCGACAAACACGTTGAGAGTGGGAGAACTCTGAACGTCGTTGGAGGGTTCGGCGGGTGGTTCCAAAAGCCCGACGGACGCATTCCCAAATGGAAACAGGCAACCGTGGTCCTGACCGGAATCCTCCCTCTGTCGCTGGCCCTCAACGCGCTGCGCATTCGCTTTGCGCCCGACCTACCGTGGCCTGTCGCCGGCGTTACACAGAATTTCATCAGCGTCACGACACTGACCTGGGTAGTCATGCCACGTCTGACCAAACTGTTCGCCCCGTGGCTCGAGCGCTAGCAGCCAGAGGTCCAAGGCAGCGCAGGGTACGACGGGATAACAGGGGAGCTCATACGCACTCGGACAGGGAGCGGGGCGGCACCTAGCCGCCCCGTCACTGTCCGGTCAATACAAGGGTCCAGCAGCCCAACTAGCCCACCGCAGGTCGGGTGGACTGAAGCACTCCCCTACTGGATGCGCATGCCAGAGATGGCTCGGCTGATCACCAGTTGTTGGATCTGTTCGGTGCCCTCGAAGATGTCGTAGATCTTGGCGTCGCGGTAGAGGCGCTGGACGGGGAAGTCCCGGACGTAGCCATAACCGCCAAAGATCTGGACTGCACGCTCAGCTACCCAGACGGCGGTCCGGCCAGCCTTCAGCTTGGACATCGACCCCTCTGCGTTCTTGAACTCTTGGTGGGTTGCCGCCATCCAGGCTGCTCGCCAGCACAACAGACGGGCAGCGTCGATCTCGGTCTTCATATCGGCGAGCATGAACGCAATCGCCTGATTCTCGATGATCGGCCGACCGAACTGAACACGCTGCTTGGCGTAGTCGAGAGCGTATTCGTAGGCGGCGCGGGCGATACCTACGGCCTGGGCGGCGACGATCGGACGGGTGGCCTCGAAGGTCGACATCGCCGGCTGCTTACCCGCCTTTTGCCCTTCACGTGCGCGCTCGATCTTGGCCATCAGCTTTTCTTCGCCGCCAAGCAGGCATTCTGCGGGCAGACGCACATCCTCCAAGATGACCTCGGCGGTGTGGGAGGCACGAATGCCGAGCTTCTTTTCTTTCTTACCTTGTGAGAGCCCTGGGGTCTTCGGAGGAATGACAAACGCAGCGTGACCCCGCGAACCAAGGTCGGGCTCGACAGCCGCGACTACGACGTGGACATCAGCGATGCCACCGTTGGTCGCAAAGATCTTCTGGCCGTTCAGGACCCAGTCATCGCCGTCTTTGCGGGCGCGGGTCCGGAACGATGAGACATCCGAACCAGCATCGGGTTCGGTCGCGCAGAACGCCGCCATCTTGAGGTCGCCCGGCGTTCCGAAACATTCCCCGATCCAGGTGAAGAGCTGCTCAGGCGTTCCGTTGCCGGCGAGCGCGGCGACGGCAAGCCCGGTCCCCATGATCGACAGCGCAATACCGGCGTCTCCCCAGAACAGCTCCTCGTTGACGAGCATGCCGGTGAGCCCGGTTGGGTCAGAAGCGAACATCTGGGCGAAACCTTCAGCCGAATACAGGCCGATCTTGGCGGCTTCTTCCAGAATCGGCCAGGGGGTCTCTTCCTTTTCGTCCCACTCTTCGGCAGCGGGACGCATGACGTCACGGGCAAAGCCGTGCACCCAGTCTTGGATCTGTTCTTGATCCTCATTGGGCTTGAGGTTGAAAACGGGTTGCGACATGTGATCTCCAGGCAATTGTCAGCGCGGCTTGTTTGAGGCGCGCTGCACGGAAATTCGGGATAAGCGTCGGCGAGGATCGGTCCCGCGGCTACTCCTGCGGGCCGAACCACCACATTCCAGCCGCGACTTGACTCCCGGGTCAAGTTGAATCTTGACACTTATCGCGAGCCTGTAATACGCGGGGTGTTCTCGGCGAAGACTCGCCGGTTGTTTCCGGCATGACTGCGCGTCGAACGCCCTCGCTGCGGGTAGGGTTTCTCCCGTGTTTGAAGCAACCTTCGTATTTGCTGTCGTGTTCGTCGTGCTCATGCTCTTGGCAATCCTTTGGGCGAGCGGACCGACACGCGAGAACAACCGACGCGAACGCGAGCACCAAGCCGAGCTCGCTGCTAAGCGGGCACAGGCGCGCCGCGACAGCGCAGCGCAAGCCGCGGTCACCATCCCTGAACCATCCGTCGCCGAACAGGTGGTCGTGCCTCCCGCTCCAGTATTGGGCACCCCTTCTCAGGACGCCTTCCAACCAAGTTCGCCGCCGCTCCAGTCCCCCGCCATACCCACCGAAGCGCCGACGGATCAATCCTCGCAACTCGCAGCCACCCCATCCCCAGAGGCGCCGGCCACTCCGGACGCGCAGCCCACCGCTGACAATCCCCAGGTCGGCCAGCACCCCAAACCGGCCGGTGATCCCAAGACGGCCGAGCGGTCTGCGGAACGCAAAGCGGCGCACAAACCGCTCACCAAGTATTCGGCAAACAGCTGGATGATCTGGGACCTACCCGACGTCGAAACCGGCGCTGGGCTCGTCGCGGCGACCCCCGGCCTGCTCCAGACTGAGGGCAAGCTCGTCGCCCGAACCTTCACCTACCAGCTCGCCCTGCTCGACGAGCACCGAAGCGGCGCCGTCGGCGGCATCAAGGCTGCCCCGGGTGCGCTCGGCGAAGACGGTGAGGCGTGGGCACAAGGCGCTGGATCGCTGCTCGATGCGGGGCAGTGGGCTGGCTACTCCGCCAACTTCCCCTCGTCGGAGTTGGGCGCCGTCTCACTCGCCGACGCCGAGACCGTCTTCGAAGCCGAGGCCGCTTCCCTCCGTGCCGTGTTGACCGAGGCGCTTCCCGACGGGGAAACCGCCAGGGTGAGCGCGATCGGCCTGAGCAAACGCATCGTTGTTGGCCTGACCGAACTCGCACGGGAAGGCCGCGTCAAGCTTGTCGCTGCTTCCTCCCCGTCTGGCACGTTGGCAAGCCCGGACGGCCTCGACCTCAACGCCCTTTCCGCGGCGCTCGACGCGCATCCCCGCGACTGGCTGGCCGGTATCGACGAAACCTCTGGGCCGGCCTGGGGAGCGCTCAGCACCCCGTGTGACGTGCTCCTGGTCGGCAATACGGCCGGGGTCAGCCACGATTTCCAAGACCGGATCTTGGCCCGAACGGTCGTCGGTGTCGCAGATGGTGCGGTAACACCTCGGGCGCTGGCCCAACTGCAACGTAGAGGCGCCGTGGTATGGAGCGACATCGTCGCCACCTTGGGACGCGTCGTTGTGCTCCTTGGCGGCAGCCCGCTCGACGCCTTCAACCAAACCCTGGCGGTCGCTCACGCGGTAGGCGCACACGCTGACGGTCCGACGATCGGCGCATTTGAACTGGCTGAAGCGTCATTGCGCACCTGGCGAGGCGAAATACCCGTCAGCCGCCCGCTGCCATAGCCGGCGGAGCAACGTCAGCAGCGCACTTCCGCGGTGAATACGAGGGGGCGTGACCAATGGGCCGGACAGCGCCAACGCGGCGGCCCGGTGTTGGTTAGTAGTGGAGGCCGCATTCGGTCTTTTCGCTGCCCGCCCAACGACCCGAACGAGGATCATTGGGATCGGTCGGCAGCGAAGTGCATGGCCAACAGCCGATACTTGCGTAACCCTGCGTAATCAAGGGATTGACCGGCACATCGCGCTCGGCGATGTAGGCGTCAACCTGCTCATCTGACCAGTTGGCGAGCGGATTGATCTTGACCTTGCCGCGAATGTCCCGTGCCGAGATGCGAGCATTGCCCCTCGTCGGCGATTCAACCCTGCGCAGGCCGCTCATCCAGGCCTCGTAGTCGGCCAAAGCCTGGTCGAGCATGGCTACTTTGCGAACTGCGCAGCAGCCCTCGGTATCGGTCTTCCAGAGGTCGTCGGTCGGTTTGGGGTTGCGCATCGTCCTGATGTTGGCGCCGTAGCGCTCGCGAACCCGTTCGACCGTTTCGATCGTCTCGGGGAAGTGGTAGCCGGTGTCGATAAACAAGATCTCGATGTCGGGCTTCACGGTGACAGCAATGTCGATCAGCACGGCGTCGGCCATCGATGCTGCGACACACACGCCCCGACCGAACGCACCGACGGCCCAACTGACGATCTCGTGAGGAGTGGCGTGCTCGAATCGTCGATCGAGATCGGCGAGTTCGACGTCGTTCCAAACTTTGGCGTCAGACACGCTTGCGGTCATTGTGCGCTCCTCCAGCCGGCTGCGGTCCCAACACCTGCGTAAGTGCTGTGGGTCATCATGCCGGGACGTAACCCGGACCATGACGGGCCTATGCCCGAAAAGCCGACAAATTTGGTCGCATTTTAGGAGGGCTGATCGGTAGGGCTCGGATTTTGTCGCTTCGACCGCTCTGATTCGGCCGCTGAGGACTGCAGCCGAATCGCCCGTTCGAAGCGTTGCACCAGGTGAAGCGACAGACCGCAGTGACCGAACGCACGAGCTGGGGCGGCCGCCGATAGCTCGACGACCGCCCCAAGTTTGTTGTGACTACCCGGATCTAGGCCTGGCCGGGACGGGTCCAAACCAGAGTTGGCTAGGCGAAGCTTGGCTTGGTGTACATGGTCACGACAACGGCTCCACCGAGACCGATGTTGTGCTGTAGTGCAACGTCGGCGCCTTCCACTTGGCGGGCGTCGGCAGTACCGCGGATCTGCCACGTCAGCTCGGAGCACTGCGCCAGCCCGGTCGCGCCCAGCGGGTGCCCCTTGGAGATCAATCCGCCAGACGGGTTGACGACGACCTTTCCGCCGTACGTGGTCGCACCTTCCATCGCCAGCTCACCCGCTTCGCCTTCGGCGCACAGGCCAAGGGCTTCGTAGGTGATGAGTTCGTTGGCACTGAAGCAGTCGTGGAGTTCGATGACATCGACGTCTTCAGGGCCCTTGCCGGACATCTCATAGACGGCACGAGCCGCAGCCTGGGACATGTCCCAACCAACGAGCTTGATGTCGGAGCCACTGAAAGTCGACGTGGTGTCGGTCACCATCGCCTGGCCAGCGATCTCGACCGCTTGGCCTTCCAAGCCGTGCTCACGCACGAAGCGTTCGGACGCCAGGACGGCAGCGGCGCCGCCATCGCTCGTCGGACAGCACTGCAGCTTGGTGAGAGGGTCGTACACCATGGGCGCGTTCATGATGTCTTCAAAGGAGTACTCGTCACGGAACTGCGAGTACGGGTTATTCACCGAGTGGCGGTGGTTCTTCTCGCCGATCTTGGCAAACGCCTCGCGAGGTGTTCCGAAACGCTCCATGTGCTCCCGCCCGGCGTTGCCGAACATCTGTGGCGCAGGCGGCGCAGGTTGAAAGCCGCGGCGTTCAACCATGTTGGTGAAGTGCTTGTCCATCGGGTTGGCTCGGTCCTCGTATTTCATCCCGAGAGAACCTTTTTCCATCTTCTCGAACCCGACTGCCAGCGTGCAGTCCGCCAAACCGCCTTGGATCATCTGGCGGGCCAAAAACAGGGCGGTCGAGCCGGTGGAACAGTTGTTGTTCACGTTGATGACCGGCACACCGGACAAACCCAGTCCGTAGACGGCACGCTGACCGGCGGTCGAGTCGCCGTAGCAGTACCCCACCGCGACCTGTTCGACCAGGTCGTAGTTGATACCTGCGTCGTTGAGTGCCTTCTCACCAGCTTCTTTACCCATGTCTGGGTAGTCCCATTCCTTGGAGCCTGGCTTTTCGAACTTGGTCATTCCAACGCCGACTACGTAGACCTTCTGTCCCATTCCTATCCCCTTTTTGGATATCTGCAGCTGGACGAGGCAGCTGAAACGGGCAGCGGCTGGCCGTTGGTCGGTCCGCCTTCGACCCGTGGTGAGTTGACTGCCGCAGCATGTTATGGCGTGAGCCGCCGCGACTTCGGACACACTTGACCCGCGGGTCGGGAGCAAGCCTGTAGGCGCTCCTGAGCGCCCCATCGCGACGGGTCGTCGACAGGGCCCGTCAGTGATTTTGAAGTCGAGGTCCCTACCATGGCGTCGTGCATCGCCCGCTTGCGTTCAGGGGCCGCTGGCTCATTGGTTCGATCCTCGTCGCCATCATGGCGCTGACCTGTGTCCGGCTGGGCATTTGGCAGATCGATCGGCACTTCGAGCGGGCCGAACTGAACGACATGTTGTCCGATCGCGCCGAAGCCGCAGCCCGCCCCTTGGGTGAGGTCCTCGCCGAGACGTCCGACCCGAGCGAGCTCAAGTACTGGCACGTGAAGGCGGCTGGCACCTTCGACGAAGACGCCCGCGTGTTGATACGCGGCGATTCTTTGGACGGCTTCCCCGGCTTTTCCTTGGTCGTGCCGCTCGTACTCGATGACGGCAGGGCCATCCTGGTGAACCGCGGCTGGGTGCCTGTTGAGATCGAAGACGACCCAAGCATCGTTGCGCCTGTCACAGGACCCGTCGTGGTTGAGGGCACCCTCGAAGCCACGCAATCGAAACTGTGGTACGAGGTCTCTGACCCGGCGACAGGAACCCTCAAGGCGATGAACCGCGTCGACATTGAGCGGATACAAAAGCAGTCCGACTACGACCTTGAACCCGTTTGGATTTCGGAAAGCGCCATCGACCCTCCCCAAGCCAGGGACGCGCCGATCGCTCACGAAACGCGGAAATCAACCGGTTCGGGACCGCACCTTGGATACGCCGGCCAGTGGTTTGCCTTCGCGATTATCGCAATCATCGTCTGGGCGCTGCTGCTGCGCCGAGCAGCCCGGAAACAGCAAGT
>JAGNEX010000090.1:2610-5975 GCA_018003035.1 Acidimicrobiia bacterium | reverse complement strand
GCGACGAGAAGGCGCAGGAACGCGCTGGCTCGGTGCATCGAGCGGGTGTTCGCGGGGTTATTCATGGCGACCTTTGCTGGCTGCAGTCGTTGTTGGCAATCGGCCCAGCGCATCCGGAGCTCGCGTAAGAGACAGATGCATCCTCTGAGTTTTCGACCGCAGCTGGCCAGCTCTTGAGCAGGTGAGCAGGGTTTAATAGGGGCGGACTACGAGTCGCCGGTGGGCATCGCCTGAGCTTCCAGCGGCACTGGTTGCGTGGTCGCCAGCGCCTCCATCTGACGCCTGAGGAGATCGATGTCGACGACATGGTCCCAGCGGTCGACGATCCGACCGTCCTGATTGACCAGGAAAACCCACGGTTCAGAGGGGGTGCGGTCCCCGCCGGGCGTGATCCATTCGAGGGCCGCGTCGTTCATCGTTTCTGAGTTGTAGTCCTGCCAGAGTTCCAGGTGCACGACCGCGACCTTCGGCTCGAACTCCTCGGCAAGCCCCTCCATCTGGGTCATCAGGTCGTCGCATTCGTCCGCGCTGCAAAATGCCGGCGACGACACGATCACCACGAAGGGCAGATGGGCATCCTTCAGTTCGTCGATGCGTTGATCGTGCACGGTCGGCTCGGGCACGTCCAACGTCCGCCCCGCCCGGCTGTCGATCGCCGCCAGATTCGCATCCGGATCGTCGGGAAGCGCCTGGTGGGTGTCGGGGGCTGTGTCCCCTCGGGCGGCAACCGGTGTGTCGTCGTGCGCGACCAACTCCAAACTGCCCGAGAACTCGTCGTCGCCGCTCCGGGCCGTGATATCAATCCGCCAGCCTCCCGCTTTTCCCAAGCCGACTCCTTCGACGATGTACGCGCCCGGCGTTCCCTTCGGAGTTTCTTCGTCGTCGAAACCCTCCCCGGGCAGATGCATACCTGCCTCTGCGGGGAGGAATCGGACGGGGTGGCTACCCTCGGGCACCGGTTCGGGGTTCGGCGAGTCGAGCGCGCCGAGCCAGTAGATATCAGCTTTCATCACATCGGCGTCGAAATGGTCACCACCGTTTGTGCGCGCCGTGAACACGATGCGTTGGTTGGCGCCGGTCACGGCTTCATAGTTGACCCAGGTCAACGCTAGGCCGTGATCGAGTTCGTTCTGACGTTCAAAACGGGTACCCATCCCGAGCAGGACGACGCCTGCCAGACAGAGGCCAAGTGTGACGGCAAGCGGCCACCTCACCACAGGCGCAACCCTCGGGACACCGCGTTCAGAGGAAGCAGGTGGAAGAACACTTCGCCGTAGATGATGGCGGAGAACACGAAGGCGACCGCCGTCCATCGGACGATGTCATCCAGCCACATCCAAGAACCGTTCTCGAGCTTGCTTCGCACCTCGGCTATGGGGATGAAGCGCTGGACTCGATCGGGGTCTTTGGTCAGGGTGACGATGACGTTGACGAAGAACAGCACCGCTGAGAGGAACATGATCGTTCCGCCGATGCCCGTCATGATGTTGGCCAGGTCCCAACTTCCAAACTGGTCCAGGTACGTGGCGTCGTTGATCATCGTGCGGCGCGGCATGCCGTGGAGACCGCCGTGCATTTGGCCTCTCGAAAAGATCAGCACGCCACCGAACCACATGAACACCTGAACGACGCCCAGCCGACGGCTCCAGAGTTCCTTGCCAGTCAGGTACGGCACGAGCCAGTAGGAGATCGCCATGATCGACAGGGCCACTGCCGTTCCGACGGTCAGGTGGAAGTGTCCGGGGATGAACGCGGTGTTGTGGACGACAAGGTTGATCGTGAAACTCGCGTTGATCAGACCCGACATTCCTCCGAGCATGAACCCGAGACCTGCGAGCAACTGACCGGCGATGGCCGGGTCACCCCACGGCAGCTTGAGCATCCAGGCGAGTTTGCCCTTTCCGCCCCGGCTTCGGGCACCTTCTTCCAGGCCCGAGACGACCGAAAAGAGCGTGATGATCGACGGGTAAAAGATGCAGAACGTGAGCAGCCACTGGATGGTCTTAGATGAGAACGGGATGCCCGGATCGGTGAACTGGTGGTGCACACCAACGGGGATCAGCAACAAGAACGCGATGAACACCATGCGGGTGATGCCATCGGACAACACGCGACCGCCGACCATCTTGGGCAGCATCATGTACCACGACACATAGATCGGCATCAGCCAGAAGTAGACGATGGGGTGGCCGGTGAACCAGAAGAGTGTGCGGGTGAACTGCGGGTCCACCTTGTCGATGAGACCCATCGACCATGGCAGCAAGAAGCCGAGCACTTCGACGGCGATTCCCAGCGACGAGATAAACCACATCACGTAGGAGATGATCGAGATGAAGGCGAGCAACGGTACGTGCTGACCCGGGTTGTCTCGGCGCCAGCCGAAGTAGGTCAAGAACATGTTCAGCAGGACGAGCCACGTCGAGATGAGCAGCAGAGCGGCTCCGAAATAAAACGACGGAACCGCCTTCAACGGCGCGTAGAACGTGAACAGAACGCTTGCCTGGTTGGTCAGCATGGCGTAGGCGGCAAAGACCACACCTGCCCACGCGAGCATCGCCGATAGATCCGAGATGCCTCGGTTGGCGAGCGGCCGCTGAAAGCCCTTCATCACCGTGAGGGACAGGAATGCGTTCGCAAAGCAGAAGGTGAACACGAGGGCGAGGGCAACCCCGTGGATGGTCAGGCCTTGGTAGTACGTCGATAGCGGCGTGCTGTCGTACAGGTTGATGTTGAGGCGTTCCATCGCCTGCATGATGCCCATGAGGGCGCCGAGCGCGAGGCCTACCAGCGACAGCGTCAACTGCCACTTAATAGGCCGCATGTCCTCGGCGGTGACCGACGGGATGTCGTCGGCCCAGGGCAGGCGGCGTGGACCAGATGCGGCCGCATCGTCGCTCACTTCATCAGCGCTGATCGTCACCGCGTCGTTGTCGGCGGGCGGTTCGAGCGTCTGGGTCATCGTGGTTCCTCCAGGGACTCGGTTGCGCTTATTCGACGGTGAACTGAGCACCCATGGTGTGGTGCATCGCGCCGCAGTATTCGTGACAGATCAGGCTGTAGGTTCCCGGTTCGTCGAAGGTCGCTTCGACCTCGGTGACTTGGCCCGGGATCACCATGGCGTTGATGTTGGTTTCAGGGATCAACATGCCGTGGATGTAGTCGACAGACGTGACCTTGAAATGGATGGTGGAGCCGGCCGGGACGACGAAGTCCTCATCGATTCCGTCCCACAGCCAGGCCGAAGCGACCAGCACCGCTTCGTACTCACCGTTGTCGAGCTTTCGCAGACCGGGTTCGTCGAAGGGGGCGGTGCTCCGCACCAGTTCCGGGTCGACGCGTTCGACCGGTTTGGGTAGTGCCGCCTT
>JAGNEX010000090.1:0-2510 GCA_018003035.1 Acidimicrobiia bacterium | reverse complement strand
GGCGCCACCGCGCCGCCGGATTCGTTTGCCTTGTCAAGAGCAAGGAAGGCAACGAACACACCCACCAAGGCCAGTATTAGCGCGGTGTACATGATCGGCTGCATGGACCGGATCTGGTCCGATGGGTTCGTGGTTGCGTTCGACACCTCGGGCTCCTTTCGCAAATTCGTTCCGCTCATTGACCTGCGCACTCCGAAAAATGGCCGCGCTGAACTCAGGCGATTACAGACGATCCTGAGCCAGCACCTCCATTTACCCAGTTGTTACGGCCAAAACCGTATTAATGGGAATCTTCCGAATGCCGCAATGAGGTACTCGTTTCCAAACGTACAAGTCACGTCACGGGTTATCCAACTGGTCGAATTGTTCCGGCTGAAACCGAAACAATTCTCTTAGATTCTTACTCTGAGACTCGATCTGCCGCACATTTGAGAAATGGTCCGGTTAGCGATTCGGGGTTAGCGTCTTTGAACAAGAACGCCGACCATGAATTCCCGAAGGGGCCGTATGCCCGTTGAGCTGGGCAAAGGGTGAATCGGGCCATCGCGCCGGTCGATCGCCGTTCTGCCCAAGCGGGAGGCGCCAAGGGGGTGCCGTGTGCTGCAATTGCAGAGACCTCGCCTGAAGGCAGGTTCAGCTGCCCCTCACGGAGCGTGCCGTGATATCGGCCCGCTCGACAACCCGCTCCCGCCTTTGATCGGCAAAGGATCCGCCATGGGATTTTCGCAACCGTCGTTGACCGACCCCTCGCCGAGGACGCACACGCTCTACATCGGTGGCGCGTGGAGCGAACCCGATGCCGGCACCATGCTCGACGTGGTGAACCCGGCGACCGAAGCGGTCCTGACCCAAGTCGCGTTGGGGTCGGGCGCCGATGTGGACCGTGCCGTCGCCGCGGCGCGCTCGGCGCTGCCAGCCTGGTCGGCGACCAGTCCGGCTGACCGCAAGGCGCTCCTTGAGCAGATCCACCAGGTGTACTCGTCGCGGCTGCAAGAACTGGCGGACACGATTTCGGCCGAGATGGGTGCCCCCAAACAGCTGGCCTTGTTAGCTCAGGCCGGGTCTGGGCTGGCACACCTGTCGACCGCTATCGAACTGCTGGACAGCTTTGAGTTCACCGAACCGCGGGGCACGTCGATCATCGTTCACGAGCCGATCGGCGTGTGTGGGCTGATCACACCGTGGAACTGGCCTGCCAACCAGATCATGTGCAAGGTCGCGCCGGCCATCGCTGCGGGTTGCACGATGGTGCTCAAGCCCAGCGAAGTAACCCCCCTGAACGCGCTTCTTCTGACCGAGATCTTCGACGAGGCTGGCGTGCCGGCGGGTGTGTTCAACCTGGTCATTGGCGATGGGCCGACGGTCGGCGCGGCCATTTCGGCGCATCCCGACATCGATATGGTGTCTTTTACCGGCTCGACGCGTGCAGGGGTTGCCGTCGCCCAGGCCGCTGCTCCGTCGGTTAAGCGGGTCACCCAAGAACTGGGCGGCAAGTCAGCGAACATCATCTTGCGAGACGCCGACCTTGAGCGTGCGGTCAAGCGTGGCGTCCTGGGGTGCTTCCAGAACAGCGGTCAGTCCTGCAACGCTCCAACCCGGATGTTGATTAACGTCGATCAGTACGACGAAGCGGTCGAGTTCGCTGCGGCCACGGCACGGAAGGTCACCGTCGGCGACCCGAACGACGACTCGACCTCTCTCGGGCCGGTCGCGTCGCAACTGCAGTTCGACAAGGTCCAGATGATGATCCAGGCCGGTATCGACGAGGGCGCAACCGTGATCGCCGGCGGCATGGGTCGCCCTGACGGGCTCCCGAGCGGCTACTACGTGCAGCCGACCGTATTTGCGAATGTCACCAACGACATGCGCATAGCTCGGGAAGAGATCTTTGGCCCGGTCCTGGTCATGATCCCCTATGCCGACGAGGACGAGGCTGTCGCGATCGCCAATGACACCGAGTACGGCCTATCCGGGTACGTCCAGGCTGGCGATGTTGGACACGCGGCCGAGGTCGGCGCACGCATCCGCGCCGGCGAAGTACACCTCAATGGTGCAGGCCCCGACTTTGCCGCCCCGTTTGGCGGCTACAAACAGTCCGGCAACGGCCGAGAGTGGGGCGCCGAAGGTATGGCCGAGTTCCTCGAAACCAAGTCGCTTCTCGGCGCCAACCCCCAGCAATAGCTAGAGGTCTTTTCGAGCGCGGCTCGCCGAGACGCGCTCGAAAGACTCGCTTCAGATCAGAAGTCGTGCCTGGGGAGAGGCACCACCGGTTGTTGCCGCGGCTTGAGGGCGCCGTCGACCGCCACCCAATAGATGACGCTTCCCAGTACAGGAAGAACCAGAGCGACCACAACCCACACAAACTTGCGCAGAGTCGTCAGCTCAGAACGCGACACCTGTCCAATGGTGAGGACGGTCAGGATGGCCCACCCTATGGCGGGAGCCATCGCAATGAGCGAAACAAACAGGACAAATGGGGCGCTGGTCGCGTCGGTATAAGCGAGATGCAT
>JAGNEX010000036.1 GCA_018003035.1 Acidimicrobiia bacterium | reverse complement strand
CGGCGCCGCTTGATCACCGAACGTGCCCACCAAAGAAGCAGAAATGCCAACGCAACGACCGTGATAAGCCAGGCGACGCCACTCATGACGGTGGAACGAACCGTGATGTTCGAGTCGGCGAAGACGATCCTGCCGTCTGGTGATGTGATCAGAACCCTGAGGGGGGCGTTTCCAGAGCCTCGAGCGGCAACTCGGAACTCGTGGACGTTGAGCCCCGGCTTGAGCTCGAGCAAGTTCTCACCCTGGTCAAGGAGTTCGAGCCGCGGAGACTCGAGGGTGATGCGAGCCAAAACCGGAACGCTGAAGTCGTTCCGGATCGAGATTGGAATGCTTGCCTCTTGTGACGTCAGACGAATGTCTTGGTTCTCGGGAGCGCGAATCGCGGTGGTGAACTCTTGCCGTGGGGCGGTCGCTCCCCAGTAGTAGGCGGTTCGGGTGCTCGGGCCGTCCACGTCGGCCCATCGGCGGGACTGCGAGATGAGCAGGTTGCGGGTCATCAACGCCCTGGCCTGGTCGTCTGGCAAGGCGTCGTACAACGACTCGATCGTGAGGGACACCTCAGACGCCGCAGCACGCCCCAGCGGAACGGCCTGCGCCTCTTCGGCGGCGGGAGTAACCGACTGCGCCGGCTCGACCTGCGAAGCAGTTGCGACGGTGACGGCGTCGACAAACGGGGCAACGTCCATGCCAGCGAGCATCTCTGAGATCAGCTCTCTGCTGCCGTCCCATCGCGGAGGTGTTGCAAAAACGATCGGCTTCGCAGAATCGCGCCGCAGATTGAAATAGGCCAGCAGGGCCTGGACCCTCGCTGAATCAGAGGTACACGATGACAACAGTTGGTTGGGGACGGGGTCGAGAACAACCGCTTTCATCTGGGGCGTCTCCGCAGGGGCTTCGGCGCCAGGCACGGCGGTCTCGGTGTTGAAGACGTCCTCTGCGACGCCAGCAATCCCGGGCTCTGGTGCGCTGCCTGAGTCGCCGGCAACCACCCACGCGTCGGATGTTGAGATGATCCGGTTGACTCCCCGAGCAGCGAGGAAGTTCACAAGCTCGGGGGTCACGTAGTCGACCATATAGGTCGTGCCATCGGGGCTCACCGACCAGGCGTTGGTGATGGTGGCGTACCCCATGTCCAACTGCATCTCGGCATGTGCTCGGGCTTCATGAACGACCCCAGCCAAGTCAACGGGAGCAAACGTTGAGGGGATGACCTGGGCTTGTGGCCGGGCGGCGAGGCCCCTCATCGCGCCCAGACTCAGGGGGAGGGCGGCTTGTCCCTCGGCGAACGCTTTGGTGCTCGACCGGTTCACCGCGTCGACCGTTTCGGGATTTGGCTGCAAAGTCACCGCAACGTTGGGGTACGCCATCAGGGACGACAGCAGGTCGTTCAAACGACCATCGCCTTCGAAATCGTCGAGAAGCACCTGGTTGAGGTCGCCGTTGGGGAGCAACCCGGGCTGTGATTCGATCGAGATGATCGGCGCGACGGTCGCGGCAGCCGGGCGGTCTTCGGCGACGACCATCAAGGTTGTAAAGGAATCCTTTGTGGAGCCCGTGCCGTCGATCAACGTCACCTGGAGGGGATAGTTGCCGGGGTCAACGACAGGTGCCGTAGTCGGACCGTCATACCCCAGTGGAATGCTGATGATCTGGGCTTGACCATCTTCAGATGACGGCAAGGTGGCTGCGGGGTAGTCGTGAGACCAAAACGGTTTGCTGGTGAGGGGTTCGCCGTCAGAAAAGCTGGTGAGAGTCTCGACGGTACGCACCGCCGGGAAGGCCTCGACTCTGACTTGGGATGCCGGGGACGCGCCTTTGACCTGCACGTCGAGGGCAACCCCCCCGCCGAGCAAGGTGTATGAGCTCTGAGTCCGCAGCGCGATCTGTGCCGATTCGGTGTCTTCTAGCTCGCCGGGGCGCATGGCGTCCTCACAACGCCCGATCCCGTCAATCTGGTCTGCGCCTGCGAAATCAAACGGCGCCAAAACCGACGCTAAACAGATCGACAGAAGGACGAATCCCCAGCGTAACCAGCCGTTTAAGGCCGCGCGACCCGACCTATTTGCCGGAAGGAACGATGCCGGGATCGTCATGAACCCACAACCAGGAGATGAAACGTCAAAACTTTCCCCTACCGTGATGCGCCCACAGCCTAACCGTGCTCTGGCAGGAATGCTCCACGGATGTGCTGTTGAAAGCCTCTGTTCCCGTGTGGCGGGCGTTGGGAGCAGGTTGTTGGTCCGCGTCAGCGGGGTGCCCTCAAAGAGGGGGTTCGGGGTGCGGAAAATCTAGGCTGTGGCCACCATGACGACCGCTCAGTTTCCGATCCCAGAACGGCTGCGCCCCATGTTGGCGCCCGAGAGTGACCTTCAGGCCCTGGCGGAACGGTTCGACGCAGTCGAGCGCGAGCTCTACCTGGTCGGCGGTTCTGTCCGTGATGCGGTTCTGAATCGTCCATCGACCGACGTTGATCTGACGACCGACGCCCGACCCGACGAGATCCTCGAACTGGTGCGCCCCTGGGCCGACACCATCTGGACCCAGGGTCAGCGCTTCGGCACCATCGGAGCGCGCCGGGGTGACCTGCACGTCGAGATCACGACCTTCCGGGACGAGGTGTACCACGCCGATTCGCGAAAGCCTGAGGTCACCTTCTCAGACGACATCTACACCGACCTGTCTCGGCGCGACTTCACGGTTAACGCCATGGCGTTGCGCCTCGGCCAACTCGAGTTGATCGACCCCCACGGCGGGATCGATGACCTGGTGGCTGGCAAATTGACGACTCCGCTCTCGGCGGACGTGTCGTTCACCGACGACCCGCTGCGAATGCTTCGAGCTGCCCGGTTCATCGCACAACTAGGCCTCACTCCCGACGACGAACTCATCCGGAGCGTTGAGGAACAACGTCATCGGATGAGCATCGTCTCTGCGGAACGAATTCAGATTGAGCTCGCAAAGCTCCTGGTTGCCCCGGGCGTTGAACAGGCTTTGTGGTTCCTTTGCGACACGGGCTTGTCGGATGAGTTCCTGCCCGAACTCAATGCCATGCGTCTTGAGCAAGATCCGATCCACCGCCACAAGGATGTCCTTGCCCACACGATTGCGGTCGTCGGCAAGACCCCTCCCCGGTTGCGCGTCCGCCTTGCAGCCCTGTTCCACGACATTGCCAAGCCCCAGACCCGATCCATCACCGACGAAGGTGTGAGCTTCCATTTTCATGACGTCGTGGGCGGTCGTATGACCCGCGAACGGATGAAGGAGCTCCGCTTCCCGACCGAACTCACCAAAGAAGTGGTCCGCCTAGTCCGGCTGCACCTTCGCTTCCATACCTACAAGATGGGGTGGAGTGATCGAGCGGTCCGACGGTACGTCCGGGACGCCGGCCCACTGCTCGAGGACCTCAACGACTTGGTCCGTTCGGACTGCACGACCCGCAACAAGGCAAAGGCGCAAAAGCTCGCCCGCCGGATGGATGAGCTTGAAGAGCGAATCACCGAACTTGAAAAGGCAGAAGCACTCGCTGCCATCAAACCGCCGCTCGACGGGCTCGAGGTGATGACCTTCCTTGATCTGCCGCCTGGTCCACTCGTCGGCAAGGCCCTCGGGTTTCTGCTTGATCTTCGTCTCGACGTTGGCCCGATGACCACGGCCGAAGCGTTTGACCGACTCCGTGAATGGGCGCTTCAACAAGATGTTGCTGCGGCGGGGGGCACCGTTCCTGATGACGAAGGCCTCCGCAACGCGAAAGCTGCAGTCCGCGAGCGCCAGAAGGCCAGTGCAGTTACCCCGTCAGAACCAGACCAGCCGGAACAGACCCAGCTAGGCAGGGGTGAGGCAGACGAGATTCGGCCAGACATTGCGTTAGAAAGCCAGGCCTCGGCGGACGCAGAACTGCCCGAGTAACTGACGGAGTCGGTCTGACAAGCAGCGGCGTTATCCGGGCGTGGGGTGTTACACCCCAGCTTTGCGTGCTCGCCAAATGATGGTCGATGGCTCAATGGGGTTCTTGCCAGCGGGAAGTGGCTCCAACAACACGTCCACTTGAAACCCGGTACGAATCAACGAATTGAAGACGTCAGCGTTCGTCCGGCGATAGATGGTGAACGGCGTGTCGATCCACTGAACGACGATCGGTGTGTCGTCGAAATATGACCGCCGCGCTGCGGTCTCATCGGAGGGTTCAACCGGTGACAAGGGATCGGCCGGAAAGGGACCATGTTCAGTTTCGTGGACGAACACCACGGGGTGGTCGTACGCGAACACGAACGACGCCTTCGGTCGCAGAACTCGGTGAACCTGTCGAAACACTCGAGGAAGGTCCTCGACATAGGTAAACGTCCCTGCCGAGAACACCAGATCGACCGAGTCCTTGGGCAGAAAGGCGAGGTCGGCGACGTCGCCCTGACGGAACTCGCACCGCATTTCCTGTTCCACTGCCCGCTTGGCAGCGAGTTCCAGTTGGACCCCGGAAAAGTCGATACCGATGGCGTGGGCGCCCATCCGGTTGAACGCGATCACGTTCTGACCGCCCCCACAGCCCAGGTCGACCACCCGCTTGCCCTCGAGCGCTCCCAAGATGCGGAGTTCTGATTCCCGAGGCACGTCGTGTCCAAAATGGACATCGTCGAGCGGGAGATTGACCAAGTCCTGGTAGCGACGGGCTACCCGGTCCCAGCTTTCGGCGTTGTTGTCGCTCGGTTGTCGAAGCATGGTCCGAAGTTTCGCATGCTCATCGGGGATCTGCGTGCACTTCTGGGCCCGGTCAGTCCCGCCAGGACCCGGTTGAGTGCCCGTTGTGGACACTCAAACCCGGCCGACTTGTTTCGGGCAGCCTGCCTAAACTGGCCCGATGTCTCGCATCGTCGACTACGCGCTTGCTCGCCGCGCGCTCCTCGCTGACTACCGAGAGAATCGGGTAGGACGGGAAGCTATTTGTGACGCGCATCCAGAGTTGGTTCGAGCTGCGACGTATCTGGGAATCCCCCGTGACGGCTCCTGTCCGATTTGTGAGGACTCAGCGATGCGGACCGTCGGGTATGTCTACGGCGATGAACTTCGTCGTATCAACGGGCGGGTCGTCGGCGACGACGGCGAGCTGGAGCGACTTGCCCAGCGGTATTCAGAGTTCACTTGCTACGAGGTCGAAGTCTGTTTGGAATGTCACTGGAATCACCTGGTGCGCAGCTACGTGATGGGTACTGCCCAGGCGTCGAAGACATCCGGCGGAGCCCGCTGACCAGCGCCTTTCGCTGTCGCGAATCGTCGTTGTACAGCTCAGCGACATTTGTCGCGATCGACCAAAGGTCGTCACTGACCCGCGGATAGAGTTTCTTTTGCTGCCGGGAGCCATGTGAGCCCTGGACGGCGGAGGTTGATCCTGATGAGCATCGTCTCTCGTTCCCAGTCGACCGCGCGCTCAAACGAGCGCCCTGACAAGCGCACCGTCCCGTGGATTGTCGATCAAAAAGGTTCCGATGAACCCTTGACGATGGTCACCGCCTACGACGCTCCGACTGCCCGCATCGTGTCCGACGCCGATGTCGACATGATCTTGGTTGGGGACAGTTTGGCGATGGTCGTCCTCGGATACGACGACACCTTGCAGGTGACGATTCAAGACATGGCCCACCACACCGCGGCGGTGGCGCGCGCCCGTCCGAAGAGTCTCATCGTCGGTGATATGCCGTGGATGAGCTACCACACGACCACCGACGACGCGGTCCGCAACGCGGCGGAGCTCATCCGGGCTGGGGCGGATGCAATCAAACTCGAAGGTGGCGCAAAACGACTCCCGGTGATCGAAGCGATCCTCGCTGCCGAGATCCCGGTAATGGGTCATCTCGGATTGACGCCGCAGTCGATCAAGGCCCTGGGCGGGCACAAAGTGCAGGCCAAAGAGGCTTTGATGGTCAAGATCCTCGTCGAGGACGCCATTGCGCTCGCCGACGCCGGGTGCTTTGCCATCGTGCTTGAGTGCGTGCCCGACGGTGTCGCTCGATTGGTGAGCGAAGCGATACACATCCCGACGATCGGTATCGGCGCGGGTGCTGAGACCGATGGCCAGGTTCTGGTGTTCCACGATTTGGTCGGTATCCAAGACCAGTTCAAACCGCGGTTCGTTCGACGGTACGCACACATTGGCCGTTCGGCCACCGAGGCCGTCGGCAACTTTGTTTCTGACGTCCGGCACCGTGCGTATCCATCGGCAGATGAGTCATACCCGATGAACCAAGAAACAGCCGAGGTACTGGGCCTTTACGGTTCGGCCTGAGCGCACAGCGCGGCATCTGCCGGTCGTTCGTACAGCGACCAAACCACCGTCAACCCGGCCGCATTTGGCGGTCGGGTTTGCGCGAGGGCAAAGCACGGGGACTTTTGGGAGTCGCGCCGCCTACCATTGCTGTCATGCGCGGAGGCGGTTGGGATCAGGTCGGTGACGTCAGCGGGAGGTCCGTGGCGGGACAAGTTGGGCGTTACGCCATTCCGCTTTTGTTGGTGGCGTTGCTCATCGGCGCGGTCTGGTGGTTGTACTCAAGCAGTGGTGCAGAACGCCCCTACTTGGCTTCGGATGCCAACAGTACGACAACCGCCCAGGCCAACGACACGACGTCAACCGCCGGCAGTGCCTCAACCGTCGTCGGTAGCTCGCCGGCGACCATCATCGACCTCACCGAAGAGTTGCCGGATTCGGTTCAATCCACCCTCGAGCGCTTCGAGGTGGTCGAGATCAGCTTTGGCGAGACGTGCGAAAAGCTCCTTGCGGCCTTGTCGTCCGAGCAACGCCGCGAAGGCCTGCGTGGCAACGAGGATTCACTCGACCACTTTGACGGAATGGTCTTTGCTTTCGACGAAGAGCGCGAGGTTGGATTCACGATGGCGGGGGTTACCAAGGCCCTCGACATCGGCTTCTATGCCAGCGACGGGACATTGGTCGATCGCCTCGCAATGGTCCCTTGCGACGACACGACCGAAGAGTGCCCGATCTACCGCTCGACCAGCCGCTTCCAGTACGCAGTCGAAGCGGCGGCGGGCAAGCTCCCCGAAGGCAACCTTGCGGCCTGCAATGGGGACCCGCTCGACACGATTGTCACCAGCCAGTAGCGATCGCTCGGCCCGAGATGCCTCGCGATCGGGCATCTAGCTGGCTTCGCGTTCTCGCACTCGTCTAGCGTGACCCGCTCGGGCTGTCACTTGACGGTTCGCACGGCAAACGCCGACGTCCTGTTCCCCGGCGGGGGAGCCCGTGTTTCGACACGGTCCGAAGGAGCATTCATGCGCACATACGAACTGGTCATCATCTTCGACGCGGGTACGGAAGATTCCGACATCCGCAAGCTGTTGGACCAGCAGACAGCCGGTCTTTCTGAAGGTGGCGCTGAAGTAGGCAAGATCGATCACTGGGGTTTGCGTCGTTTCGCTTACGAGATGAACGACCGCAACGAGGGCTACTACGTCGTGTTGCAAACACGGTCAGAGCCAGCGCCCGTGAAAGAAGTCAGCCGAACGCTCTCCTTGCGTGACGACGTCATCCGTCACCGTGTGGTTCGGATCCCCGACGAGATGTGGGGAATCACCCGACCCGTTGAGTCACACGAGGAGTAGTAAGGAGGCCACACCATGGCCGACAACACCGTCACCATCGTCGGGAACGTCACCCGCGATCCCGAACTCAGGTTCACCACCTCTGGTCTTGCAAGAGCATCTTTTTCGGTCGCAGTAAATCGCCGCTGGCGAGACCGGGGCTCCAACGAGTTCAAAGAGGAAACGAGTTTCTTCAATGTCGTTGCTTGGCGCGATATGGCCGAGCACATCGCAGAGTCTCTTCGGCGCGGTGCACGAGTGATCGTCACAGGTCGCTTGGTGCAGCGTTCGTGGGAAACGCCTCAGGGCGAACGCCGCTCGGTCGTCGAGATTCAATGCGATGAGATCGGGCCGTCACTTCGTTGGGCGACCGTTCAGATCACCAAGGCCGAACGTGTCGGCGGCGGCGATTATGGCGGCGGCCAGCCGAGTGACTCCCAAATGGGTGCGCCAATGCCCGATTATGGGTATGACGACCCCGAAGAACCGTTTTAACCAGCTCTTTTTAGTCCAGCTCTTTATTCAGGAAGCAAGGAGCACCCACCATGGGTCGCAGCAGTACGCGTAAGTCCGCTGCCGCAAAGCGGGCACCAAAGAAGAAGAAGGCCTCTCCTTTTGGTGACGCCAAGTTGGAGTGGGTTGACTACAAAGACGTCAATCTGCTCCGTAAGTTCGTTTCCGACCGCGGCAAGATTCGTGCCCGTCGGGTGACCGGGCTCACCGCTCAGCAGCAGCGAGCGATCGCCCAGGCGATCAAGCTCGCGCGTGAGCTGGGCCTGGTGCCATACCTCAACCGGCCTGTGACCGTGCGCAGCTCCAAGGGACGCCGCACCGATCGTCGGGGTGGTCGTCGTGACGATCAGCGCGATCAGGATGAGGGCGACGAAGGCATCGACGACGTGGACGAGAGCGCCGACGTCGATGACGTTGAAGTAGACGTTGAGGTCGAGACCGAGGGAGGCGACGAATGAAAGTCATCTTGCGGGAAGATCTGGACAAGCTCGGGCGCCGAGGCGATGTCGTCGACGTAGCCGACGGCTACGCACGCAACTACCTCGTCCCGAAGGGCAAGGCGATCGTCGCCTCTGAAGGCGCTGTCAAGCAAGCGTCGGTCATGCGCCGCCAGCGGGATATCCGTGAGGCACAGGCTCGCTCCGAAGCCGAAACGATGGCAGCGCAGCTTGCACGGACGCCGCTGGAACTCAAGGTTCGGGCGGGCGACACCGGCCGACTGTTCGGTTCCGTCACAGCGGCAGATTTGGCTGACGAGTACCAGAAGCGCACCGGCGTCGCTCTGGACCGGAAGTTGCTGCAACTCGACGAACCCATCAAAGAGGTTGGTTCGTACGAGATCGCGGTCAAGCTGTTCGCCGATGTGCGCGGTTTCTTGGTGGTTACCGTCACGGCGGATGACGACGCCTAACAGCGCTCAGACAGGGGCTCAACGCTCCATCACCACCACATAGTGGGCGCTCTGTCCACAAGGTTATCCACAGGCCCCGAAGAGCAATCTTCGGGGCCTGTTGCTGTTGGGGTTCCAGCAGGTGAAACCTCTGTGGATAATGAGCCCGGTGTGACGCTTTCACGCTTGAGAGGCCCATGACGGGGACCTGTGGCCCTATTGAAGGTTGGCCAAATAGCGGCGGATATCGGCAAGGACCTGGGTTTGACTTCCTACGAGATCACTTAACGGCGTGGTTCGTGCACTATTAGCGAGTCCGAGGCTGCGTATCGCGCGAGACCGACTACGTAGAGCGACTGTCACACCCGAGGGGCAAACTGTGGATATCCGCTGGGGTTATCCCCAGATCTGACCGAGGTTATCCACAGAACGAGTCTTCAAAAACCCGTTTGTCGCCCAACAATCGCCGCCTGGCGGCTATTGCGAGTTCACAGGAACGAATGAGTTGTCCACAACTTTTCATTCGTTTTCCACAACAAGAGGCACTAGATGTCCACAAGCAAAACGCTGCATTGTTTGCAGACTGAGCCGGGAGCTGTGCATTGCAAATAGCTCCAGGCGCCAGTCCCAACAGACACGAGCAACGAGGCGGTGCCATCCCGGCGGGTTTCCCCAACCCGCTCTCAGAGGCACCTCAAGCGGAGGTACGACCCGATCCCATGACGGTTCTCGACGTTGGTCAACGCGCGGCCGTAAGCGGGCGCATTCCCCCACACAACCTCGACGCCGAAGAAGCTCTCTTAGGTGCGATGCTCCTCAGCAGAGATGCGATCGCCACCGCAACCCAGCGACTAAAGGCAAGCGATTTCTATCGTCCGGCGCACGGTCAGATCTTTGACGCCATCAGTACGCTGTACATGGTCCACGGCGGTGACATGCCCGATGTCACGACCGTCGCCGAAGAGCTCCGCCGGAACGGTGCACTCGAAACCTCTGGCGGTAAGCAGAACCTGCTGCGCCTCCAGGCGATGACCCCCGCATCGACGAACGCGGCCCATTACGCCGAAATCGTCGACGACTTGGCTGCCTTGCGGCGTCTCATCGCTGTCTCTAACGAGATCAACACCCTCGGTTACGAGGGTGCAACCGATGTCGAGGGCACACTCGACCGGGCCGAAGGGTTGATGTTCCAGGTCGCCCAGCGCCGCCTCGTCGACACACTGATGCCGTTGAACCCTTTGCTGGAAGAGACGATCGACCACCTTGAGCGTCTCTTTTCAGAAGGCGAGACCGACGAGGCGCATCCGCGGACCGGTTTCTACGATCTTGACGACGCCCTACAAGGGCTCCGCCGACAGGCCCTGATCGTTCTTGCAGCCAGACCTGGCCAAGGCAAGACGTCACTCGCGCTCGGTATTGCGTCCAACGTGGCGATCGAACAGAAGCTGCCAGTTCTGTTCTTTTCGATGGAGATGGGGCGCAATGAACTCGCCGGACGAATCCTCTCCGCAGAGTCCAGAGTCAACAGCTCGAAATTTCGCAAGGCTCAGTTCCAGGGGCCCGAGTGGACCGCCATCCAACAAGCGGCCGGGCGTCTCTCCGAAGCACCGATCTACCTCGACGACAATCCGCGGAGCACGGTGCTTGACATGACCACCAAGGCGCGGCGGCTGGCCAGCCGGGATGGTGGGTTGGGGCTAATCGTCGTCGACTACCTCCAGCTGATGAGTTCACCTCGAGCTAAAGAGAATCGTCAGGTAGAGGTCGCTGAACTTTCTCGAGGCCTCAAGGTGCTGGCCCGAGAGCTGGACTGCCCGGTCTTGGCGCTGAGCCAGCTGAACCGGTCCCTGGAATACCGCCAGGACAAACGGCCGATGTTGGCCGACCTCCGAGAATCTGGGGCGATTGAACAAGACGCAGACGCGGTGCTGTTCATCTATCGCGACGACGCGTACAACGACGACAGCGAGGCAAAGAACCTGGCTGAAATCATCATCGCCAAGAACCGTCACGGTCCGACCGGCAAGGCCAACCTGCTCTTCCGCGGCGAATGCACGATGTTTGAGAACTACACCGGACAGGTCTAGGTGCGCTAGCTCTGGACCCCCAACGCTGGGATAGGGTGCAGGCGTGATGCTCGCAGAGTCGTTTTATGAAGAGGTCATGGTGCAGTTGGTGGTTGCCGTGGGGGCTGCGCTCTTCCTCGGCAACCTGATGGCCCTGTTTCGGCCGCGCAAGGACGCTCCGGCGCGAGTTGTGGCACAGAACGGGCGCTCGACCGGTGCGCATAAAGGTCGAGCTACCCCTTCGCAAAAGAAGCCACCGCGACAAGTTGATCCCGACTACGAACGTGCGCCGATCGCGCGAACCGTGCTCTACATGACGATCGGCTTGTTCGTGATGGTCTGGGGCCTCGCAACGTTGTTGAGCTAGCTGGACGTCCTGCGACGCTTTCCCACGGAGCGTCCCGCTATCAGGGCAAATCCCTTCGTTGACCATTGATTGAACATGGTTGATCGGCCAAACTTCCCTGCGGGCGTGGCGCTCGTTCCACCTGGGAGGTGGCCGAAATGGGGACTGACTCGCGCCCGTCGGAAAGACCGAGCGACCTCGAGATCACTCTCGACAACGTCGCTGGCGGCATTGATCCCGCAATACATGCGCACGAACCGGGGACGGCTGTTTCGGTTCGGAGCTTTGATTCGCCACTTGGGCGCGTCGATATCGAAACCCGATATGTAGTGCGCATTAACGGCGAACTCTTTCCCGACGCCCTCCTCGTCACCGACGACGGCACGGTCCACTACCACGGGCTGCCCCAGTACGCCGCACCTTCTGCGGTCGAGTTGATGAAGCGGGTCGTCGATCAGATGACAGCGGGCCCGCCGCCGTTGCTTGCTGGAACCTCAGGGGCCGACTACCACCTGCGTCAACAAACTGCCGGTGCTGGATCGGACAGCCCACCCCACGACAGCGGGGCCGCAGGCTGGTCCGGCGACGCGGGAAGCGGTGAACACTGATGGGTGTACGTCGTAACGTGCTGCAAGACGCGACCGCCCGACGTCAGTTTGTCGAAGGCTGCGTCCAGTTATCTTCTGAGATGACCGGCATCACATCCACGCAGGCGAACACGATCTTGGCGCCGCAAGTGCCTGGATGGTCGATGCGAGGTGTGGAAGTCGATTTGAGCTGGTGGGACCTTTTTGTCCTCTGGCACTACGTCGCCATGCAGCTGCCGACCCCGGGGGGTGCAAACCGGGCACACGGCGGACCGGTGTTTCTCCCGTGGCACCGCATGTTCATGATTCGCCTGGAAGAGACGATCCAAACACGGACCAACAATCCCAACTTTGGCTTGCCGTATTGGGATTGGGCGCGTGATCGTACGTTGTCGTCTGCATTGTGGCGGTCTGGCAACCTCGGCTCGAACAGGGGTGCCGTCACTACGGGTCCGATTGGTGCGCTTCGGGTCCGTCTCACCCAGAGTTGGTCGGAAACGACAGGGAGCTTCCTCGAATCCCACGCACCACGGCCGATCACTCGAAACGCAGGACAAGACACCAGAGCTCTCCCGACAAAAACCCAGGTACGAGCTTGCCTCGCTGAGGCCGACTACGACCGAGCACCGTGGGACATGAACGCGGCCGGTTTTAGGAATCGACTCGAAGGCTGGCGTCCTCAAGCACCTGGACTCCATAACCTGGTCCACGTTTGGGTCGGGGGAGACATGTCGCCGGGAACGTCGCCAAACGATCCCGTCTTCTACCTCAACCACTGCAACGTTGATCGGATCTGGGAAGCGAAGATGGTTCGCTCCGGGCGAACCTACAGGCCGTCGAGTGGCGGACCGTCCGGACATAACCTGAACGACCCTATGGTTTCGCTGATCGGAGCGGCCATGACGCCGGCGGGCGTGTTGGATGTCTCTGCCTGGTACACCTACGACAACCTCAATGTCGAGACGTGACCAACACTCTGTGCGACCTGCCGTTCAGCCTGCCCATCCGGCCGTCAGTGGACGCAACACGGATGCAGCCATGCCTCTTCGACCGGTCCGGCCCGGCTGCCTATCGGACGGGAAGGTTCGGTGAGGGATCGCTCGCTGGCCCAAACGGCTTGATCGTGAAGTTCATGCGACAAACGGTGCCCTGATCGAGACTTCGTTCTACCTGGTCAGCCCCAAGACGTCCGTGTTGACGTGCTTGGACTCGATGATGCCGGCGTCGAGCAGCCAAGCGATGGTGTCCTTCATGGTGTCATCCATCGGGCGTGGGATTACGCCGGTCGCGGCGCGAATGCCAGCGTCGTCGACGACAGGTGTGGCGGCGAGCAGCTCAAAGGATTCGGCGCTCATCGGCATCTGCGGGACCCCGTCAAAACGCGCCCGCGCCCAGTCGTACGCCCGCCCCAGACCGGTCGTGAGCGGACCTGGAATGGTCCGGCTCCACAGCTTCCGGCCCGAAATCCGAGCTGCCCGAGCGACGAATTCCGCGATCGTCTCCTCGTGACCGGCGAGCACATACCGATGACTCCCGGGTCCTGCCTCGACTAGTTTCACCAGGCAAGACGCTAGGTCGCGGACATCGATGAACGATGTGTTGCCCTTCGGCACCAGTTCGCCACCAAATCGGAAAAGCATTTGGAGAGCGGTCGCCAGATCGCCCATTCCTGGATCGTGCGGCCCCCAGATCCCCCCGGGCGCTACCGAAACGACGGGCGCACCCGAGGCCTGGAACCGGACCACATCGCGTAGCGCCGCCGCTTTGGACCGGGAATACGGTCCAACCCCCGCACCTGGGGGTGCGTCATCTTTCAGGACCGTACCGGCGAAGGGCACGTATGCGCTCAGTGACGACATGGTCAGGAACGGCCCGGGCTGGTGCCGAATCGCAGCCGCACATAGCGCTCGGGTCGCCTCGACGTTGACCATCCACATGGCCGCTTCGTCGCGCTTTTCGAGTGAGACGTGAGCGGCGGCGTGAACCGTCGCTGAGCAACCCTTCACGGCCGAGTCGATCACCGACCGGTCCGTCAGGCTTCCTTCCACTACTTCAAGCTTGTCGACGGAAACGCCGATCGGCTCCAGAGCGCCGCTGAGTTTGTGGGGCGACCTGACCAGCACGCGCACCGTGTGGCCAGCGTTGATGAGTGCAGCGACGGTGTGAGAACCGACAAATCCTGTACAGCCGGTGACCAGAATGTGCATCTGTGAAACGTATCAAGCGGGGGCACCAGCCCGACCGGCAGAGCCGGGCCAGTGCCCCCGCTCGATAGGGGCGCCACCTAGGTTTTGGTGGGCAGGATGTCAGGTTGGCGCCCGCCTAGCACCCGTCGAGTGCGTAGGTAACCGAGGCGGCAATGAGCTCACGCCCTTCGGGGGTCATGCCATTGCCGGTGTTGTGGAAGAGGGGCAAAAGCCCTCGGCACGCAGGCGCTTGTGAACCGTCCGTCAACGTTGTGCCCGTCGGCACGAAGAAGAGGGATGGCTTCTCGGCGCCGGCCAGATTTGCGACCACCTCTGCGCCGGCGACGGGTACCCCGTAGCTGATGCGCTTCGAGGTGGACATCGTCACGGTGCCGGTCAGGCCAGCGGCGGCGGGATGGTCTGAGTCGACGATGTTGACGTCCTGCGCTGGCGTCGAGCCATAAGAACCGGTCGAACGCCCTGTCAGGCCGAGGTCGTCGAGCAACCATGGCTTCCAGGTGAGCACTGGAATGGTCACGTCATTGAACGTGTCGCTCACGTAACGAGACGACACCCCAGACGAGATAAGAACGAGGTCCTTGCCTTCGGCCCGGCGAGCCGAAATCCCCTGGTCATTGGCGATGGTGACGTTGTGTCCTTCTTCGGCCAGCAGGTCGAGAATGCCGTAGTCGCCTGGAGTGAGGGAGGCTTCACGAGTCACGAAGAGAATCTCGGCCGGCTCTGGCTGCGGGTCCGCCGGTGGATCGACGTCAGGAGCAATTCCGGGCAGGGTTGCCAGATCGACGTCGAACTTGGGGTCTGAGACCATCTCTCGGTACGCGTCGAGTAGCACGCTGTCGGGGAGTCCGTCGCCGTTGTTGTCAGGCGCTGCGCGGTCCAGACGCCAGTCACATCCTTCGTCTTCTCGCAGGTTGTCGTAGTAGACGAGCGCACCAACGTTTGGGTGGTCAACTAGCGCTTGGGGAGCGGACTCGATGAACTTCAGTTGGGAGTCGCCGTTGATCGCCATCAGCTCGGGCGTCGACGCGTTGGCCCCCCACTCGGGGATCATGATCGGCTTGTTGAGCGGATCGGCCCACTGGAAGAACGCACGGTAGATGTCGTTGAACTCGTCTTCCGTGGCGCGGTACTGAGACGGACCGCAGGGCGATGGGTACATCATGTAGCCGTCGGCACCGACCCAGTCGACAACGTCGTCACCGGGGTAGAAGTCTTGCGCAGCCACGCCGGTACCGGGGTTGAAGTGCCACGCTGTCGGAGCGAACACCCAAACGGCGTTTGTGACACCAGCGTCCTCGAAGCGTTGCCGAATCATGCGCCATACCTGGTGGAACTTGGTTGGGTCGGAGTGGTAGCCCCAGGTCGCACCTTTCTTCGCGTCCATCTCGTGGAAGAAACGCAGGAAGAACGGCGTCTCCGGGAACATTTCCTTCGCAAACGCGATATTTGCGTCGACGTAGCCCATGTATGTGTCGTGCTGCGGGTTGTTTTCGTCGAGCAGAATATCGGCGTAGGTGCCGTTCCAAGTGATCATAATGAGCTTGTTCTCAGCGAGTTGCTGCTCAAATACGGCTCGTTTAGATGACCAAGGAAGGTCAAAGCGAAAGAACTCATTGACCATGTGGGTGTCTCGGCCGATCTGTCGCTGGTGCTCGGCCTCGATTCGCAGACGTGTGTCGTTGGATCCGAACGTCTCGCCGCTGAGCATGCGACCCCAGGGGTCGATAGATACTCCGAGCAGTACTTTGTCGCCCGAAGGCATGAGCGGGCCTGTGGCGGTACGCGCCGGAGCGGCCTGCGCGATGTTTGCGACTCCGGTCAGGAGCAAACCAACAGAAAGCAGCGAACAGAACAGTGCTATTACTATTAAACGGACGATGCTGCCGTTCGTCCTTAGTAGCTTGGTGGGTGCCATCGCCCGACCTTTCATACGATTATTCAGCGTGCGTGCTTGCATCTGGTTTCCACGCCCAATGAGGGGTTGCGGTTCCTGTGTCGGCATGGGGCCCAGGTGCACGATGAATATCGACGAATGAACGGACATTCTTGAATTGCGCCATCGAACATGGCGCGACGGTGCATTGTCGACGAGGGTTTCGATCGAGGAGCAAGCGGCTTCAGCGATTGCCGCCAGCACGCCGTTTCAACGCCGCTTCGGCACGGGCGAGGCGAGGCGGCACGGCCGACGTGAACAGCGGGTGGACGCTCCCCGAGGGGAGTTCCCGGGGGGCTCTACAGCGGAGTCAGAACTTGCTGTTCCCAACTTGGCAACGTCGGTGACCAGCCGAGCTTTTTGTAGGTCTGGTCGCCAGCGACCGGCGGCGAGGCCGTCAAGATGTGCTTGCGCATGCGAAGTGGACCCGAGAAGTACAGCTGATTTGCCGTCTTGGGCGGCCCGACGCGCAGATACTTGGCGACGGTTGGCACCCACACCCGGGCCTGAACCGAATCGCCCACGATGTGGTACACGCCTTTGGGTGCATCCAGCGCCGCAATTGATGCGTTGACCGCGTCGCGCACATGTACAAACGATGAGTATCCGCGGGCGTCCTGTGGCAGGACGAACCGTCCGCGGGTGATAGCGGTGACGTCTGTGCCATCTGGCGCGTAGTCGGTTCCCGGGCCTGTCGGAGTCGCGAATCTGAGGATCACACCGCCGACGGCGTTAGCGGCCTCTTCGAAGCGCTCGGTGGCCCGTGCCAGCTGTCCGAGCAACCCTGGGCCGTCTCTCCACATGACGTCGATCTCGCGTCGAACGGTCGATCCCGGATTAAACGTAGCGGTGTGGCTACCAGCGATGATGCGGCGACAACCGCCCTGCAACGCAGAATTGACGAGCAGTGGTGCAACGTCGTTGTAGAAACGGGTGGCGCGTTTGACGCGGCCGCGGTCCCGAAGGATCGATCCACAGTCGGCTGGCGGTGCAGCGGTTTCGTCGGTGAAGACAAAAACGGCGTCTGGAGCGGAGCGTCGAAGTTGGTGCTGCAACGCAGCTAGGTCGAGCAAATCCACAGCAACGGCTGGGTCGTCGAACCCCGAGGTCTTGTCCGAGCGCGGGGCAACCACGGCCAACAGGTCATGACCATCGCGACCCAAACGTCTCGCTAATGGCGACCCAATAGGTCCTGAGGCCCCCACCAATAACACCCGCACATGCGAATGGTCGCGTGCTTCCGCGCGATTTGTCCAATGTGAAAGCAACTATCCGTGGACGTCCCCGCGCCCCACGTGACAACAACACGCGATTGCGTTGAGTATTGCGTAGCTTCGACCCGGACCTAAATCAGTCGAAGACGCCCAGCGCGACACGTGCAAAAACCGGTACGTGGTCACTTCCCGGCCCGGCGCCCCGCCACGTCGTCAGCGAGGTCATACCGGGCGAAATAAAGACCCGGTCTAAGCGGAGCACATAGCGAACCGGCCAGGCAGCGCTATAGGTCGGCGCAATTCCATGTCCACTGACGCGATGTACGTCGAGCCAACCAGCGTCTGCGAGCTCGCGGATTTCGCGGTTCTGAATCGTTCCATTGAAGTCACCGGCCATCACCATGTAGCCGTCCGCCTGGAGCCCGCGTAGGACCGACATGTAGTCCTTCCAAGCGGTCACCATGTCAGGAGACACGGGCGCGGGGGCATGGGCATTGATCACCCGGACTTCGCCGTTGGGGGTTTCGATATCGGTAATGAGAATGGGAAAACCCCGGCCGTCTCGTTCCCACTCCTCGGCGATTGGGTACTTACTGAGCGTGACGATGCCGTAGTAGTCGTCACGCGGTCGGGCAAACACGTTGGGAACCATGTCCGCTAATGGGTGATCGAGGACCGTTTCGAACGCTTCAGGAGTGACCTCTTGAAGCAATACGACGTCGGGATCGGTCGCGGCTATTTCGGTGAGCAGAGCGTTGAGCGTCGGGTTGTCGGCCTTGATGTTCGAGGTCGCTACCTGCAGAACCTGCGCACCTTCAGGGTCGACACGCTGCTGACCGCCCCCGAGGTCCTGGGAGACCCATCCGCTGACCACGGCCATTAGGAACAATGCCAACCAGCCAGGGGCCAGACCGTCACCGAAAACGCCGTACAGCACTGCCGCAGAAAGGGGGAGCAAGAACAGGGGAATCATCGGCATGAGCTGAGTGAGCCCGTCATCTACACGCATGACCCGCAGAAGGCACAGCACCCCGATGCCGAGCACGACCGCCCAACTCACCCAATAAAAGGGTGAATGGTCTATTGGCGGTAAGGCCCAACGCCAGCGCACGTTCGCGCTCCCGGTGCCACTTCTCTGACGACGAGCTGGCGTTCGCCTAGCGCGCGGGTATCCCGCGTCGGTCCGCTGGTCGAACTCATCCATTGCGTGCAATCTAGGTTGCGCTGACCTCATAACGGTGGAGACCCACCGAGAGCGGTATAACGGGCCGACCACCAGTGGCCCCATCGAAGCGTCTGCACATGTCGCCATGGGTGCCCAATCCGACCTAGTTTTGGCAGCTGGCCGCGCCGGTTCCGGCACACCACCTAGCGAATATGCAGGTGAAAGGCATTCTCGCGGTGTGCCTACAGCAACAACGCTCATCCATCTGAAATGGGGTACCACGTGGCTTTCGAAGTCGAGTCCTTTGCGGACCTGATGCACCTGGAACAGCACGGTGTGGATACCTACGTTGGGCGCGGACCCGAATATCCGTGGGGCCGCGTGTACGGCGGTCAGGTCGTTGCGCAGGGGCTGCGGGCGGCGTCGCTCACCGTGGAACCCCAACTCAGCCTCCACTCGGTCCACGCCTACTTCATCCGCGGTGGCGATTCGGACGAGCCGATCCGATTCGAGGTGGACCGGATCCGCAACGGCCGATCTTTCGCAACCCGGCGTGTCGTGGCTCGCCAGTCGGGCGGAGCGATCCTGAACTTGGCGGCTTCCTACCAGGTGACTGAAGACGGAGCGACCTACCAGGCCGAGTCACTGTCCCCGAGCCGACCCTTGCCCGAAACGATCGAACCCGACCCGACGACGTGGGGCCCCCTCTTTGAACGACGCTGGATCACCCATGACCGGGAGCGCGGAGAAAGCGCAGCATGGTTGCGGTTGATCGACTGCCCCGATGATCCGGTCATGAACCAATGCGGTTTGGCGTACCTGTCCGATGACCTTCCGACCGACGGGGTCTTGGCTACACATCCGCAGTCCAAGGGCGGCCTCGAACGCTATGACGGACTGATCGGCGCCAGTTTGGATCACGCGATTTGGTTCCACCGGCCCATGTCGGCCAATCGATGGCAGCTATACGACTTCAGGGGAAGCGGCGTCGAGAACAACCGCGGCTTAGCCATCGGCCGGGTCTTTGACGAGGCAGGCGTTCATGTGGCCACCGTCGCGCAAGAGGTACTCATGCGGAAGTTCGACCGGCAGCGAGCGAGCTGACCGGAAGGACGAGCTGCCGACAGTGGCGTCATACCGGCGAGAGAGCCGGGCGCGGTATGAAAAAGAGGCGGGAAAAGGGTGAGTCCGGTGATTCGCCCTCCCCGCGAGAGCGACCACCGGACTCACGACCTTCCCGCTAGACCCAGGGAGGCAGTTTGGGTCTTGCGTGTTTGGTCGGCGGGCTACCCCATTGGCGCGTCCGTGCTCTTTAGCCCGCCTTTGTTGCACCCCATCGAATACCACGAACCTCAAGAACAGATAAAGACGACATATGTTTTCAGTAGGAACTGACCGCATTGTCTGTCAGGTTGGCCCTGATTGTCGCTATTTGGGCCAGATACGACTGTTGGCTACTAGTGAGCCTTGCTGTCTCATCATCTCTTCGTACTGAGCCACAGCCTCAGAGATTCGCCCTGCGCGGGCCTCGTCGAGGACGTTTCTCAACCAGGTTTGGGTCACTTCGGAAGAACCTTCGACCGTTTGAAAGAAGTCGCCGGCAAGGATCGGCCGCAGTCCCTTCGCCACGGCACGAAAACGCGGCGAGCCCCCAAGGCGGTGCAGCAGATCGCGGAGTTCCCGCATCGACGAACTCACCGACGCGTTATCGAGTGCGGTGACGACGTTGTCCATCGCCTCGAACAGAGCGTTGCGCTCCTGGAGGCTCGCTCGATTGAGTGCACGCCTCAAAGCAAAACCGTCGATTAGTCCGTAGAGCTCGTAGTGGTCCTGGACTGCCTGTTCGTCGTACGCCTCGACGAACGCCCCTCGGTGCGGTTCGATCCGAACGAGGCCATCGTGAGCCAGCATCAGCAACGCTTCGCGGAGTGGAATTCTGCTGATACCGAGCCGTTGGGCGAGTTCGGTCTGGTTGAGGCGGTCATCGGGACGTACTGTGCCGTCCCAGATCATCTGCCGGATTGCCTCAGCGGCGCGTTCGGCCGTCGTCGACCGGTCGATGCTGTCCACGAGTTCAGGCCGGAATCACGCAGGATCAGGTTCGGCGAGTTGGCCGTCGAGATCGGCAAGGGAAACGACCCGGCAGTTGACGAGGCGATTCTCAGGCGCGTTGACGAAACGCGCGTGCATTAGGCCGTGGCCGTGGCCGGCGGTGTCGAGCCAGTTCGGATGGCCAGGATCTTGATGAGCGATCACCAGTGTCACCGAACCGTCAGCTCCTACCTGGGCGGTGGCGTTGTTGCGCCAAACGGGTCGGCGAGTGTCGAGGCATTCGGCCCAGATGTTTGCGAGCTGGAAGTTCCAGTAGTCACATGGCGGCGGAACGAAGGTCACCACCAGCGCTTCATCCGCTGCAAGACGCCAGTATCCAGATTGACTGAGGATGTGGGGATCGCCCCCGACCCGCTTCTGTTCGGTTGGGTCCGACAGCGTCGTCTGATTTGGTGTCTGGAGCCACGGTTTGACCCAATCGACGAACCACGTCGCCGCACCTGCTGCGTAGAGGGCTACTCCCTGCAGCTTTCCTTGGATCCGATCCGGGCGAAGCGGAGGTGGCGGATCGGTGACATCAAGGTTTTCGACCTGTACCTCAACCCAAGATTCAGTGTGGCGGTCCGCTCTGGTCTGGCGAACCAGAAGAAGGCTGGTGTCGGACGCCAGCTGCAGCCAGTTGCCCGGTTGTTCGTCAACGGAGGCTGTGATCGAAAAGGTCCCATCGGCGTCGGTGAGGAGCTCTGTTGCAGAGATGTGCCCTGCACCACCCGTGATCGCGTCCTTCTGCGCGTAATTCTGGTTCTGGGCGGCAAAGCTCAGGTAGGCCAGGCGACCGACTTTGCCCGTGATGCGGTAGGTGTAGCGCGCATCTACCGGGGCCCCGATGTAGTGGTTGTCCGGGTTGTCCATTCCAAACCCGTTAGACAGCAGCCGAAACTGGGGATGCTTTGGAGACGCAGTTGACATCATGTTGGCGATTGCGTTCTCGGTCAGCCGGGCCAAGTACCGAAGGCCTTCGGCACGGTCGAGGTCGTCGAGTTCGACGCCTTCCCAAGCAAACACTGAGGACGCCGAATCGAGGAGCTGACTGAACTCGTTCCAGATTGCGGGGGCGTCGAGTCCGCTGTCGGTCGGAACGTTGTTGTCTGGATTGTTGGCGGGCGCGGAATCGGGCAGAGAAGTCATCGAGCTCCCTCGGAGGTACAGGTGGGCCGGGGGTGTGGGTTCGCACGCACATTAGGGGTCGCTGTCACCCCGTCAATCGATCTTGTTAGCTGATGTTGAGACACCGTTGGATTTTTGCTGATCAACGGGTACATTGAGCGCTCCCAACACCCAACTTGAAGGGACAAGGATGAAATCCTTCCGCGTACTTCTAGCAGTGCTATCTCTCGTTCTGATCGCAGCTTGTACCGGCGGCGGTGGAGGCGGTGGAGGTGGAGCCGTTACGACGACGACCACCGCAGCGCCCCCAGCGTGGCAGACAGAAATGCTCAACTCGATTAACGCCGAGCGGGCAGCCAATGGCGTGAGCCCACCCTTGACGCTGTGCAGGAATCTCAACACCGCTGCACAGGGACACTCAAATTGGCAAGCAGCGAACCTGACCATGAGCCACACCGGTTCTGGGGGCAGCACCGCATCGCAGCGAATCACGGCCGCGGGCTACACCGGCTGGAACGCCGTTGGCGAAAACGTTGCATACGGCCAGACGTCGGTGAGCCAGGTGATGACCGCTTGGATGAACTCACCGGGGCATCGAGCCAACATCTTGTCAACCAACTTCAGCAATGTCGGTTTTGGTATGGCAACCGCCTCGAACGGGCAGTTGTACTGGACTCAGAACTTCGGCCGTGGCGGTGTTTGCGGCTAGGCGAAGCAGTGAGGGGTAGCGGCTCGATCGGGTCGCTGCCCTGGGCACCCCGGCACTCGATGGCCGGGTAAAAGTGGTCGGTGGGGCCGCTCATCCCTGTGGGGGTGGGCGGCTCTCGCCGTTTCGGAACCGGTCGTAGCAACAGGTTCCAGACGCGACGGAGCCGCCAGGCCAAAAGGCTCTAGCGGCTCCGAGAATCGCTACGGGAGCGGCTCAGATAACGCGGACGTTGTGCGCCTCGTCACCCTTGCGGCCGGGAGCGACGTCGAATTCGACAGCCTGACCCTGGTCCAGCGAGCGGTAGCCGTCTCCAACGATGTTCGAGTAGTGCACGAACACATCATCTGCGCCGTCGCGGGAGATGAAGCCGTAGCCTTTCTCGGAGTTGAAGAATTTCACAGTTCCTTGCATCAAATTACGCTTTCTTTCTGGGCTGACCGGATTGGTCTAGAAACGCCCTGCGGGCACGTTAGTCCACCAGTGCTTCGCGACACGGATGTCGCC
>JAGNEX010000089.1 GCA_018003035.1 Acidimicrobiia bacterium | reverse complement strand
GCCCAGGTCGTGCCGCCAGCGGGGGGACGAGTGGTAGCGATCAACAACAGGCCCGACGGTCGTGCGCTGCGCACCAAGAACCGAAAGAGCAGGACGGACTGGTAGTCGGCAAGGTGCATGTTGTCGAGCACCACAACCTGAGGACGACCCTTACACGTCTCGAAGATCAGCTGCTGTACGTGCCGAAAGAACGCCGCGGTGGCCACCTCGTCGCCGACATCATCGGAGCCGTCGATGCCACTCAGCTGCGGGAACGCCTGAGTGAAGATCGAATAACACGTGGGCTGGCCGGAGCCCGCCACGCTCGCCGTTCCAAATCGAAATGAAACGTCATCGTCAGAGAACTCGTCAAAGAGTTGGGTCAAAAGCGCGGTCTTGCCAACTCCCCCATCGCCCTCGATCAAGACGACAGAGTCCAAAGCAGCGGCATCCTCCGCCACATCCACATCCGGTCTCGGCAAACACGCGACCCGCTCCCGAAGCGACCTCATGACATCGGACCGCCCGACGAAGATTGCATCGGACGGCTGAGGGCGCGAAGCCTTTCGAACCAACGGGTCGGCTGGCGACCCACCGAGCGAGTCTTGGTCGTTGAGCAGGATCGACCTCTCGACCTCGGCGAGAGCTCCCCCCGAATTCAGACCATGCACCTCGCGGAGGTTGGCTCGGACCGTCGAAATGATCCGCAACGCCTCGGTCTGCTGGCCAGCATTATAGAGGGCTGCGGCCGCACTGGCAGCGAGCGCTTCATCGACCTCAGCAAGTTCGGCCTCCTGCACCAGCCTCACGATCAGATCGTGGTCAGTGACGCTCGAGAGACTTGGTCCAAGTGCCCCCAAACAGGCACGGTAGGCATTCTGGAGTTCCGTCGCCGACATCCGCACCGCAGGACTGACATCTGCCAGCCCCACATAGGGGTCAGCCCAACTCCGCGCCGCTGCGAGCAGCGCTCTGGGCGTACCGTCGCGGGCGAGGGAAAGGAAATCCCACGCGTCCACCGAGCAAAGGTCGGGATCAAAACCGCACCGGCCCGCCGTGCGGATAACCTGCACTCCACAGGCATCCTTGACCTTGACGGCCAGCCGCCGAACCCGCATCAAGGCCGCCTGCTCACCAGACTTTTTCACCCGGCCACCAAAGACCTCCTCGTACAGGAGTCCTTTCGAGATTCCGCCGGGACCCGCCGCGCCCAGCACGGCAAGCATCACCTGTTGCTCCGCCGTGAGCGCAAGGGCATCGCCGTTGACGAGAAGTCTGGGTTCTCCGAACAGCCGGATGTCGACCTTGTCAGGCAAGCGAAACCTCCGCGACAACGACCAGCAGACAGCCGATGGCCCATCTGCTTCGTGGGTGGAAATGACCGTGCGGCTGGCGGGGTCGAGGGATTGCCGGTGAAGCCAGACCGGAGCGGCGTAGGCATGTGGAGGAAGACCTGATCCTACCCACCCTGACCTCTCAGACCTTCCACCTGCCTGCGACTCAAGTCTCCGCGCCGGGCAGCAAGCGGACCAGCAGTTGAGGCCAAGTTCGAACCGCTGGCCGTCGTTCATCAGGTCGTGCAGGCTGGGTTGTTAGCAAGGCTGCCGAGGCAGTGCCGCTTGGGTCCCTATCACGAAGGGGCCGACACCGCAGCCCAACCAGAGGACTCCAGCCGCGTTCGTCAGGTAGACCCTGACAACAACTTCAGGTTGCAGAGCGGGATGCCAAGCGGGCGCATTACGGATGACTCAAGGCCAGGGCTACCCGCTCGGCGTTGGTGCGGTCCAGCCAGACCCACACGTCGAGGTCTTTGGTGTAGCGAGGGTGTCCGTGAGCTGCGACCGCAAGCCCCCAACGATGAGAAAGCAGACTTCACGTGCGACGCAGCACTCGACAAATTGATCACACGTTTTCGTGCGATTGAGCTGCAAAGCCCTCACCAAATCGGCTTCTCAAGCGGCGCAGCGTCGGTAATCTCGACTCGAGTCTCTTGACGACTTTGTAGACCTCCCCATGAAAGGTGCCCAAATGAGCACTTCCCCCCGAAACCGGTTCCTGCGGGCCGCCCTCACCCTTGACCGTTGCGAATGGAACCCAAATATGGTGACCTCAAGATTCTTCCTGCTCGCGTTACTTGTTTCTTCATGCTCGGCAGGCCAGTCCGTTCAAACGGGGGACAGCACGAGCGAGCCGTCAGCGACAGTCACATCGGATGCCGCCGCACAGGACGCGAGACCTCAACCCCTCGGGGCCGTTGGCAGCAACGACGCACTTCCGACCGAGGAAACCACCTCGTCAGTGGCCGACGATTCCACGACCGTGCTTGCGGGAGAAGCGGACTCGACCGCGAGCACGTCAGGTGGTGACGAAGCGAGAACACCAGCACCGACTGGAACGCCGGTGGCGACCGTGGAGTCCAACACTCCGCGCTCTTCGCCACTCATCACCAGCGCTCTGCCGCCGAGCAGCACACAGTTGCCCGTAAGTATCGTCCCACTCCCTGAGGGCACTGTCCCCCCGTCGGCTCCAGGTTCGACAGAGTGCGGAGAAGAAACGCCCGTGACCACAACGTTGCCTGGCGTCCCGAGCACTCCGACGTCAGCTGTACCGCCGTGGGAACAGGAACCGCCCCGACACATGCCACCGCCGGCTGCCGGGGTCGATTTTGATCGGTCGGTTCTGGCGTCGGAGCGTTGCGGCGCCAACCAGTGAACGGTGTCGACCGCGCGCAGAAATAGAGCTTGAGTGGTGTCAGCGCGGCCGCCTTGCGCTGACACCACTGCGCATCGCACCTCAGCCATCCGGAGTGGGGACTCACACACCGGTGGAATTACAGCGCGAGGTGAAGTCGCAGGGCCTCGTCCAACGCCGCAAGATCGTCTGCTTTGAGCACGCCAGCCGTCTCAAGAATTCGGCCGATATCGACCGAACGAACCTGCTCGGCTTGCGCCTTTGAGTCCGCGCTCAGGCCGCTGGTCGAGGCCTCGAGGAAAACCTGGAACGGAAACACCTTCGAGACGTTCGTCGTCACGGGAACCACGGTGAAGACGCCCCGACCGAGACGCTCGGCAGTCACATTCGCTCCGTCGTTGCTGACCGTCACCGCAGGCCCGACTTTGCTGGTTTCTGCGCCAGGGACAGGGGCTGCTCAGCGCTGCCGCCTGGCCGGCGCAGGGGGAATCGCGTTGGTCGGTGGGGTGTCGCCTCGTAACATGGCAGAGATGCGCCGTCGACCAGCAGTTGTCGCCGGGCGACACCCCGCCGATCAACCTGTCGAAGAGTGTCCCCCGCCACCACAGCCCCGGCCAGCTCGTTCGCCGTTGACCCCGAGTGAACGCAAAGCGCTGGCTGTGATCTGCGTCGCAACCCTCGGGTTCGCCATCTAGGGGCTGAGCCTGCAGGTGTCGGGGACCGTTCAGTACGTGGCGACGATCTCGATCATCGTCACCTTGGTGTTCGCATTGCGGAGACGGCCCCTCCCTGCGGTGATCGCATACGCCGGCGCGACGTCGGCCGTCGTCCACCTTTCAGGCGGGCTGATACGAGTCGGCGAACACGTCCTCTACAACTCGACTCCCGGGCCGGAGCTCCTCCGGCACGACCACTTCGGCCACTCCCTTGGAACCGCCGTCGGCGCGCTCGTCCTGTGGGAAGTCTTCATGAAAGACGTCTACGCCCTGACGAGGCGCAGCTCGTTGATCGTGGTCACAGCGCTGGCCGCCCTCGTATTGGGCGCGATCAACGAGGTGATCGAATTCATCGCCACGCTCGCACAGAACGGCGGCGGCAATGCCGGCGGTTACGAGAACACCGGGTGGGGCATGGTCACTAACACGATCGCCGGGGTGGTCGCCGGCATGCTGATCCACCGCTACATGCTGCCGGGACCCGTTCCGATTTCGCAGGCCGACCCGACCGGCCCGGCGTTGCGCGCCGCCCCAACCGGCGCGGCGTTGCCGACCACCGGCGCGGAAGAACCGGTTGAGATGTCTGATGGTGCGGAAGTGGCGGACCGCGCCACCCCGGCAGGCGCGTGAGCTAGACGTGACTCAGCGGTTCCATCGTCAGAGCGGTGGTGCGGTGCTCACGGTGGTGGCGATCGTGTTGGCGGCCGTCATCGTGGTCGCTGGCATTTTCACGCCTGGTTACGACCAGCGCTACGAGACGGTCAGCCGTTTGGGTTCCCCTGGACAGCCGCTCGCACCCCTTGTTCGGACAGCGCTGGTCGTCTTCGGGATCGCCACGGTGTTGGCTGCGCGGGAGACTCGCAGAGCTTGCGCCCGATACCTGCGGTGGGTTGGTGCGTTGATGACCGCGGCCGGTGAGGCGACGATCGTGGCGGGAATCGCCCCGAAGGACCCTGCGGGTGTACCGGCGACCGCCGTGAGTCAGCTCCATATCGTCGCCGCCATCACCGGCGTGGGCGCCCTCATCGTGGCGATGTTGGTGGTTGCCGCACGCAGCCCGAACCTCGCCGAACGCCAGTGGTCGACTGCTGCGGTCACGGTGATCGTGGGGCTGGGCACGGCATTCCCGTTCGCCTGGGGCACCGTGATGTACGGCGTCCTGCAGAAGGTCATTCTCGGCACCGCGTTGGTCTGGCTCGTTGCGACCGTCCGGCTGAGTTCTTCGTCGTCCTAGCTGGAGCGTCGAGCCCAACCCGCATGCGACTTTGCAAACGGGGCTTGACGGACAGAACAGGCGTTCGCTATGGTTCGGACCTGTTCGACGGTTCTTTGTTGAGGAGCTTCGCGTGTTTCGCGCCGCCTTCGCAGCTGACCTCGGTCGTCTCCGCTGCCACTTGTTGAGTGCCCCACCTGCGGGAGGTCGGTCGTGCCAAAAGTCGTCGATGCCGTAACAGGCGCCCCGCCCGTCGAGCGCCCACCTACTGCTGCGGCTCACGCGGCGGGTCTCGACGTGGCGGTTACGATCGGATTTCCCGAAGATTTGACCGGCCTCTCTGTCGACCGGCTGCGCGCGTGCGTCGCCTCGCTCAGCCGAGCGCAGTCCGAACTCGAAGGCCACAGGTTCCGGTTGCTCGGCGAACTCAACCGACGAACCAACGACCGATCCGTCGACGTCACCGAAATCCTCCGGACGGACGGCGGGCTTACCGCTCGGCAGGCCAACAGACAAAACGCGCTCGCCGGACGCGCCCAAGAACTCGCCAAACCCGCACGGCTACTCGCCTCCGGACACCTCTCACCCAACCACTTCGAACAACTCGGACGGGCACAACAAGCCCACCCCCAGGCATTCCGGACCGGGCAAAGCAACCTCATCCAACACGCCCAACGGATCAGTCCAGACCGATTCCGGCACGTCATCTCTGACTGGATCGCACGACAGGACGCCGACGACGGCACCGATCGATTCGAACGGCAATACCAGAACCGCTACCTCACCCTTCGTCAGCTCAGCACAGGAATGATCGGCGTACGCGGCGATCTCGACCCCGAAGCCGGTGCCAAGATCCAGACAGTCCTCGAGCAAGTCGCAAACGACCTGTGGCAGGCCGAAAACCGCAACGCCCGACCCGCGAGCAGCAGCGCGCAGCGCCTCGCCGACGCCCTCACCCAAACCCTCACTCACCAAGGCCCACACCTGCTCCAAGGGCGGGGACAGCCTGGCCGACCGGTCCTCCACATAGCCCTGGACTACGACGAACTCGTCAGCCGGCTCACCGGCCCCTGCGAGTTCAGACCTGCAGAGGATTCCGGCGAAGCATCGGGGCCGGAGGCCCGACTGGGTGCCATGCCCAACAAGCCGCCGAATCCGACGGACGAACGGGTCGACTCCAGATGGACCCAGTCACCTGTTGCGTCCGTCAAGCAGCTTCCTGGCTCCCCGCACGGCACGTCGGACCGCTCCCCCGGCGCGCTGGGCCACTCGCTCCGCGCGCCGGGATCCTTTCGCTTCGCTCGGACACCGCCCGGGGACTCTCATAACCGGCTAAGCAACCTGTCCGCATCGCACACCGCTCGGGACGATCTGGTAGCGGACGCGAACCCGCCAACCGTCTCGGTAGCGAACACCAGACCATCCGCCTTCCAGACACCGCCGGGCGGGAGGTCCCCAGCACCAGGCCCGCCGGGCGCTAGCCCCGTTCCACCGAACGCCTTCGGCGAAACTCACGCCTCTCCGCGGGCCTTCGGATTCCACTCGCCCGGGACCAGCACAACCGGCACGACCATCTCGCCTGCAACCATCCGACGTCT
>JAGNEX010000088.1:3714-6278 GCA_018003035.1 Acidimicrobiia bacterium | reverse complement strand
CCCACCTCCACCGGCTGTTCGAGACGGTGTTCGGCGTCGAAGGCCCCTCCGACCGGGGAATAGAACAGTTCTGCAGTGGAAGCGGTGTCAGCGGTGACGTCGAGCACGACGAAACGGTAGGCGCCTTCTGTCGACGCGGCCAACGGGGCGAGCTGAAGTTGGGGGTCATCGTTCGTCGACCGCCATCGACCATCGCGAACTTCAAGTCCGGTTGATGTGTCCGGTTCGGAAGGTACGACGTAACGCTCCAAGTCGGGCCAGTAGGCCTCGACCGACCGGGACAGCATCGGCCAAGAGTTAAGGAACTCGTCCCACATACCAAAGTCGGCGATCTCAAACATGAACGTGTCGGCGTTCGCCAGCTCCCTGGTCAGCCACGGCGAGTTATAGGCGAGCGACCGGACGGCAAAGGTCGTGTCCTCAAAATATTCAGGGAACATCCAGATCGATGATCGAACGAAGGAGTCGTGAAGGATGAATGTCTTGCCAGGAATCAGCTCGGCACCACCCGTGGCGCTCGATTCAACGCGGATCACCGGGTGGAAATCGAGTTCGGGATAGTCGACCAGTCGGACGAGTTTGGTTCCGCCGTCTTCGATCTTCCATTGCGGGTCTGGGTCTTCGGGCGCCTGCAGTTCGTCGCTCGTGGCATCGACCCAGTATTCGCTCACGCTGTCAAAGGTGACTCCGGGCCGCTCGATGCGCCACTGGTCGGCGTAGTCGTAACCCGGCAAACCTGCCGCATACCGAAGGTTCGAATACATCTTGTCGGTGCCCTTTTGGACCCGAGAATCCTCGGTCCAGAGGTCGGGATCGAATGAATCCACCGTCTCGCGAACCATGACCGACGCCGCCCGTGGCGTCCAATGGGTGTCCCGCCGGAAGTACAGCGCAGCTTCGGGCGCCTGATCGGTGATGAGCGCCTTCTCTGCAAGGAGCGGTTCCCACAGGGTCACGGTGTTTGGGTCGGAGGCCAAGGCAGCTTGCAACTGTTCGCGCCGGTCGATTGAGCATTGACTGCGTTCAACGAGGTCCTTGGTGAGATATTCGGGGTAGATGGCAGGCTTGCCGGGGGCGACGATGAATCGGAAGGCCCGCCCCGATGCTTCGGTCACGGCGCGGAGCGCCTCGACCCGGTGACGAATCAGCGACGCCTCCGCTGGCACATCGCAGCCGAGGGTTAGGTAGTCGTCAAAGAACCACCATCCGTCCTTCCCGAACACCAAGTCGGGGTGGCTGGGATCCTTGAAGACCTCGATGTCGACCCATGCCTCTGCACGGGTCGCTGGGATGCGGAACGGCATGTGATCGGTCAGGTACGCCGATGCTTGGCGGTAGGTCGTGGTGTCGAGGAGGGCACCGGCCGACAGGTCGGGGGGTTCGGCAAGGTTGCGAAGTTCGAGCTGTTGGCCCTCGACACCCGCGCTCTGCGCGACGATCGGAGCGAACAAAAAGATCGAGAAGAGCACCACCAAGATCACTTGGCCCGGACGTTTCACGGCGCGTCAGGACCAGAATCTGCGGTATCGGGAACGACTATGTCGACGATGCGCACGTTCGAAACCTCGACCCCGGAGGCCTTTCCAGGTTCGAGACGGAATCGGGGGCCGCGGCTCGTCATGTCGAAGACGACTGGATGCGTGCCGGCCGGGACCGCTTGTTGTTGCACCGACTCGGCCGGGAAGGCACCTTCGCCCTCACCGTCAAAGATCTGCGTCACGGTGGCTTCGGGTGTCGTGACGTCAAAGATCAGCAAGCGGCGGTCTGCATTACCTGCGGGAGCACTGAACTCAAGGGCCCCCGATTTGTCAGCGATCGTCCACGCATCGCCTGCGGCGCCGACTGCTTCGATCGAGCCGTCTTCAATCAAGTCGTCGGCAGGGATTGGCCGGGACGGCAGCGTGTCGCTGACCCCATCGATCACCTTGGACACAAATGGCATACCTGCATGGACGTAATCCCAGACGTACTCCTCACCCATCTCGATGATGACGCGATCGGCCTGCTGAATCCCCGTCTCGAGCCATGGCGTATCGGCAGTGTTGTAGAGATTGGCCATGGTGAGATCTTCGAAGAACAGCGGCAGTTGGGCCATTGCGAACCACGAGAAAGAGTCGTGGATCATGAACGTCTGATCTGCGATCAACGTGGCGTCGGTCGAGGCCGTCTGGAAGCTCCTCACCGGACGATTGTCGATCATGACCCATTCGCCCTTGCGATCGAGCCGACCGGTGTCCGGATTGACAACCAACGCCCCGGGCTCATCCTCGTCGACCAACTCGGTGCTCTCGGCAACCCGACTCATTGTGTCTTCGCGTTGGATCGAAACTCCAGGACGGTCGATCGCCCAGTGGTCTGCAGAGTTGATGATCGTTCGACGCTCCAGCAGGAAGGCGAGGTTGGCAATGATCTGGTCTTCGCCCTCGGTGGTCAGCTCATCGGCGGCCCACAGCCCCGGCTGAATCGCTTCGACCAGGTGTTCTGTCAGGAGCGCGCCGCCCCGGGTCGTCCAGTGCGTGTCTTGGGGAAAGTACAGCGGCTGGGCGGGTGACGTCGCGACGTAG
>JAGNEX010000088.1:0-3614 GCA_018003035.1 Acidimicrobiia bacterium | reverse complement strand
GGCGGTAAATCGACAACCTTGACGCTAGTCACCCGTCCTCCCGAACCCGTCGTCGGGTCGATGCGCAAAAAGGTCGCGTCCAGGCCGGTCAACTCGAAAATCACCGTCGAGCGGCTTGCCGGCACCGGCTGAAGCAAGAAGTCCGAGTCGGTGAACTCTCCCTGCTTGGCGGCGTAAAAGACCTGCGCCTCATCCTCGACTTGCTTGCCCTCTTCGTCCAGCGCCGTCACTTGGATAACGACGAGGCGGCGGGCATTGGGCTCAAGGCCCGGCAATGGCCCCGTCAAGATTTGTGGGTCGGCACCCGCAGCTCTGAGCCCGTCAGTGGTTCGATCCATCCTGATGATCTGGGTCGCGGGATCTGCGACGACGTCGAAGGCGTCGACGCGTTGGAGCAGACCGCCAATGACCAGGCGGATGAGCGGCGATTGAGGGGCGAGCGTTTCGTACACCCGGCGTTCGGCGGCTTCGATCACCAGTTGGTCGGCCTGCGACACGACCGGCTCAAGACGCCAAGGGTTCTCGAGTTTCGCCCACTGTGACATGACGATGTCGGAAAAGACCCTGGCCTGATTGACCGACGCGACTTCCATGAAGGAGTCCCCGAGCATCACCGTTCTGCCGCCGATCAGATCGTCGCCGTCGTGCTGATACCAGCGAGCGAGGTAGGGGGCCGCTTCTGAGTACTGCCCGACTCGCTCGAGCCGGCCGTCGATGATCGGAAACACCCGTGACGGGTCAGCGCCCACTTCAAAACCCGCCTGTTTCAACAGGTCAAGTTGCGAACCTGCCTGTTCCCCGCCGGGTTCAACGGCAGAAGGTTGCGTCTCGGTTTCGGCGAGATCGACCGAACGCACGGCGACCACATCCTCGTCAACCAGGTCGGCTCGCGGCACGGTTACCGTTCGAGGCAACCCGATGAGGGTCCGGAGGTCTTCCACCTTGCGCTCGACCGCATCGAGGGCGGCGTCGAAGGAGGCCATGGCGTTCTGACCGCCAGCGAGCGCCTTCGCCGAGGCATAGGTTCCGGTCAGAGCGGCGGGCGTTGTCCAGTGCGTGTCAGCGTCATAGACCAACGGCGCTGTCTTCCACGCGCCGGTCTGTGGCAAGTACTTGGGCACGGTACCGGCAACCCAACCTTCTAAGTCATCCCACATCGCCACCGCGGATGCACCCGACGGAATGCTGGCAAGCGCGTCTCGGAGTTCGGTACGGAAGGCCTCCGCGCACTTGAAGCGCTGCCGACTCCGTTCGGTAAGCCGATCTGGATACAGCGCTGCCTTGTCTGGTGGGATCACAATCACAAGGGGCACATCGGCAGCGGCCGCCATCCGGTCGAGCAGATCCATACCGGACACAACCCCGGTAGCGTCCTGGTCGCAGCCCCCGACGATCGACTCTCGAATGAAGAGCCAGTCCCCTTGCCCGACGACGACGTCTGGGTTGGGGCTGTCGCGAAAGCCTCGGTAGTCGACCACCGCGTCCAGACGGATTCCGGTGTCGCGGTACGGCGTGCGGTCGGTGAGGTAGGCGTTCAACGCCGCCCCGTGACTCGTGTCCAGCCAGCCTGACAGGCCGAGATCTGGCCGAGGTGCCGCCGTGCGATTCTCGATCGGTTGGGCTCGGCGGCCGACGATCAGGCTGGCCAACGGCACCGAGACAAACGCGCAAAACAGAACCACGACCGCGAGCGCCCCGGTACGGCGCAGCGGGTGTGACCGACCACCACCACCGGAAGGCTCAGAAGGCATGATCGGGGCCGCTGTCTCAAGGTCCGAGGACGGATCCGAGGTTGACGCGGGAACACCGAGCGCGTCCGACGATTGCATTACCCGTTCACGACCCAGAAGGAGCGACTTGCGGCCACGTTTCTGCCAAGACGTCAGTAACCAGGTTGGCGACCCGGGCGTTTCCGGCTGGTGAGAGGTGGATGCCGTCGCCGGCGCGAACCTCGACGAGTTGTCCGTCGGCCTTGCGGATGGTCGGCGAATAGGTCGTTCCATCACCGCCGATGACACCCGCAATGTCGACGAAATGAAGGTTGGGCCAGTCATTGGCGACCGAGTTCAGGACGCGGTCATAGGCATCGCGACCCACCCCGCCGCTGTCTTTTTGCAGGAGCGGAACGCTCAGCCAGTAGATCTGCGCGCCGGTCTCGGAAAGCTTGCGAACAAACCCGTCCACGAGCCCTGCCATCCACTCTTCCCACCCGTCGATCCCCGGTGCGAGGATCTCACCGTCGACCTCAGATGGGAAAAAGTCGCCAGCACCCAGCTCGACAATAACGACGTCGGGCTGGAATGCGACGAAGGTGTTTTCGACCTCTTCACACCAGTTGAGCTGCCCGGGAGACGACAACTGGGAGCCTTGTTTGGTCGATTGCGCCGACTTCACGAACCCAGACTTTTCGAGTTCATCGTCGAGAACAGGCGCCAGCCCTTGCATGATGGAGTCACCCGCGTACATGACCCGAAGCGGGTCTTCTTTGGAGATCTCCGCGATCCGCGGCTCGGGGGTGGTGTCATCTGGTCCGTGCACCACCGACACCGAGCAGAGGTCCTCAGACGGTGGCGGACCGTGGATGGCCTCGGCGAGTTCGTCGCGCGGTTTGTTCAGCCAGACCGCAGACGAGATGTCATAAAGCGGGTCAGCCACCGCTACGCCCACGTCGTGTTTCCAACCGAGCGCGTAGTTGTCGGCAGTCCGCTTGAGCGACGAAGCGTTGAGCAGGGCGCCGACGATCATGAAAATCATGACCGTTACGATGACTGAGTCGACTTCGCGGCGCGCTTGTGCGGGCGTCGCGGTGTCTCCCCCGGTACCGGTATCGACTCCGGAGAGCACTTCGTCGACCCCAGGGAAGCCCTCTTGGGGCGCGTAGCCGGCTTCGGCGAGTTCCTTCGCGTCTTTGTACTGACGAAATCCGGTCGAGGTACCGCCGGGTTCGGACGTGTCCGGCGGTGTCGGCTCGTGAGACGCGCCGGCTGACGCGTCGCCCCGCGAGGTCTCGTTGGACTGTTCGTTGCGACGCCGACGTTCCGCGCGGCTGAGCTTGCCGTCGGTGCCAGCCTTCTCGCCCTTGTCGGGCCCTCGTGATGTGGATTCTTCGTCCATGTGCGCCGACTCGGTCGATCTAGAAAGCGAAGTACAGGAACGGGGCCACACCCTGAACCGCCATCGCGTCGATGGCGGTTGCCGCAGCCGCCAACAAAAGGCCCTGCGGTACGGGTGACAACGTGCGGAACCAGACACCAACTCTATGGAACCAACGGGACGGGATGCCGTCCATGAACAAACCAAACACGAGGACCAGGATCACGGCCTTCGAGACGCCGGGGCTCGGCATGTCGAAGTTGGCCAGGTCGACGAGTAGGTCTCCGACCCGTGACCAGATCTGCACGGTGCGACCCACCGACTGTGCCCGGAACAGGGTGATGGTGAACGCAATGAAGTGGTAGATCAGCACGGTCCGAAACACTCGGCGCAACAGGCGTGGGTGGTCGTAGTCGTCACCCACCCAGTACTTGCCGAGCGGACGCCACAGGAACGCCGTTCCGCAGAGCAGCACCCGCAGCGGCCAGGTAACGATGCTGATCACCGGGGTGCGCTCGGAC
>JAGNEX010000035.1:12814-24056 GCA_018003035.1 Acidimicrobiia bacterium | reverse complement strand
GGAACAACCACAACCACCCGACCCTGCGCAACCACCACCACCCGACCCGGACACGGCACCACAACCACCCAACCCTGCGGAACAACCACCACCACCCGACCAGGAACAACCACCACCACCCGACCAGGCACAACCACCACCACCAAACCCTGCGCAACCACCACAACCCGACCCGGACACGGCACCACAACCACCCAACCCTGCGGAACAACCACCACCACCCGACCAGGCACAACCACAACCACCCGGCCCTGCGCAACCACCACAACCCGACCCGGACACGGCACCACAACCACCCAACCCTGCGGAACAACCACCACCCGACCCGGCGAACCTCAGCCGACGACAACCACAACCACACGAGGCGCAACGACCACTTCCCGACCCGGGGTGACCACCACAACGGCGGCTCGTGTCACGACCACGACCACTCGTCCTGAGCCGCAACCGACGACCACGTCTGCTGTCCTGGCGGCTTCGACCACCTCCTCGACGACGCCGATCACCCCTTCGACGGCAGGGCCGACCAGCCCGACCGCTCCGACGCAGGCGTCGGTGCTCGGCACCACGGTCAATGCGCCCGTCACCAACAGCGGCAGCCCGCTGGCCTTCACCGGCTCGAGTACTGGCCTCCAAGTCCTCCTTGGATTTGGCCTTTTGGTCTTCGGTTCTGGCCTCCTTGCGGGTGCTCGACGGAAGCGCCGCACGAACTAGCCACCAAGCATCACGGCTTGTGCGTCTCGGCCTGGGTTGACTCCCAAAGTCACCCAGGCCGCTTGACGTCTGAGGGCGCGGCCGGGGAGAGGCCCTCCCGCCTTCCATCCGGTGCCGTTCGGCGATGCGGCAGGGGAACCCGTCCTAGCTCGTACCGCGTCAGCGTCGCGCCACGCGACCGTCCGGGCTGGGCCCGCCACCCTCGGCTGTCTTAGCCCCACCCCTCAAACAATCCCCGGACGCGCCGCACCGGCGGATAACTCCCACTCCGACACCGCCGCGCCTTGCATCCCACTCTGGACCCGGCTCCGCCTCCATTGCGGGACGAACCTGCCCAAACGCCGCTGGGTCGGCTGTCCGACCACCCGATGAACTCGGTGAGTACGAACGCTCCGACCCACGCAACGCCGGCCTATGAGAGCAGATCTCCATGAGCCCGGAGCGCGAGGAGAAGGGCGCCGTTGTGCCTGCTCCACCGTTTCTGAAACTGGGTCAACCGCCCCTTGGCAAGGAGCAAAACCGGAAGAGCCCGGGCGACGGCGGCCTGGGTTGGCGCGCGCCATGTGGCATGAGGAGCTTCCCCCAGCGTCCGGTCACGATTGGGCGGTGTTGAACGACCTGCGGATTTTCAACTAAATACCCGTTTCCTGCAAACGGTTAAGTGTCTAGATAGATCTGCCGTTTTTGCAGGTCACACCGCTCAACGCGAAGCTGCCATTAACCGCCCGTCAATGCGCGCTCAAAGGAAACACACTCTCCTTTCCTAGGAACAGGGTTGTGTTTTGATACTCCGAGTGAGGTATTCGCTCGTATTTGCTGATCTCATCGAATCGCCAGCGGACCTCATCTCCCACCCCGTTCCCCAGCAAACACCCACAAGCCCATTGGCCCCCAATTACGGCGCCACACCCCTTCAACCCCATTGAACCTGCCGGATGCCGGCAATCTAGCTCCCCTTCACCCACGGTCAGCCCGATGCGTCAACTGTCGTTTTCGGCGCAAGCGGGCCGAACCGTCACCAGAGATTGGTACGAGAACATGAATACTCATCGAATAGCGCCCGCTTCGTTTCTTTTCTTCCTTCTAGCAAGTTGTCTTGCTGTTATTCTTGCTCTGACATTCCTCCCTTTGACCGCTTCAGCAGGCCCAAGCTATAAGTTCAATTTTGCCGGGTCTGCGCCCGGAACTTATAACCACGCAACGGGCGGCGGAGCGTTTGACGATGCCACGAAGAATGTCGACATCGTCGAAAGTCTGGAAGGTGGCGACTTCGCCTGTGGCGACGTCGTGACGTTCCTCGTCCTCATTGAGGCTCCAGACGACCTCGCAAGCGCCGAGACCCTGCTGATGGACTTCTCATTCACCGGAGACACCACCGGGCAATCCGGCGTGGCCATCTCAGAGGTGCTTGGAGTGTCGATCAATAACGGATCGGTCAGCGGCGGCGACGGGCCGTCGGGCACCGACTCCGCTCAGGCCCACGACGGAGGTTCCGTTGCCACGTTCACTGGGGGCCAGCCGAACGGACCGCTGTTCGAGGCCGGCACCAGCGTCAACTCCCAAGTGACAGTGACCGACGTCGAAGCTGGCGAGAAGATTGTGCTCCGAGTCGACGTCCGCCTGTCCTGTGAGCCAGGCAGCACCCCGACTGGGAACCTTCAGGCGCAGCTCACGAGCGCTCAGTCGTATGCCAGCGGCGCTACCCCGACGGTCGTAAGTGCGGGGGCACAGACGGTGCCGTTCAAGGTTGGCGATTTGGTCATTCCGCCGACCACGACGACAACCACGTCGACCACGACAACATCCACCACGTCGACGACTACAAGTTCGACGACGACCAGCACCACTCGTCCCCCGTCGGGTCCCACATCAACCACCACAACCACCCGACCCCACCACGGCACCACCACAACCACCCGACCCCACCACGGCACCACCACAACCACCCGACCCCACCACGGCACCACCACAACCACTCGACCCCACCACGGCACCACGACAACCACCCGACCCCACCACCCGACGACCACGATGACGACAGTCCAACCCCCGCAGCACCCGACAACGACCACGACCGCGCCGACGACGACCACCACTCGTCCGGGAGCGTCGACAACCAGCAGTCCGTCAACCTCAACGACGGTGGCAGCGGTCATGACTCCGCCGTCGACCCGTCCCACCATGCTCGGGGCTGCGCCGGTCGCCACGCCGTCCGCGCCCACACGGGCCACGGTTCTTGGAGCAACGATCAGCCGTACGCCGTCCGCGGCCGGGCAGGTTCCGATAACCGCGCCGTCGGGCAGCCTGGCCTTCACCGGCTCGAGTACCGCGGTCACCCTCATCCTCGGAGCGAGCCTGCTTGTCCTTGGGACGGGCCTCGTTGCGGGAGCGAAGCGACGGGCTCAAAACAGCTAGCTCCACCTTCGAACTGACGTATTGAGTGAGCCCGATCGACCGAAGACAGCATCTCGGCCGGTCGGGCTCGCTCGCGATCCGCGCTGGCGAGCGGCCGAGTCAACTCCCGGTCAGCCGGACGCGGCGAAGAAGTCGGCCGGTGTAGCTTCCGTCGATCGGCACCAGGGAGGCTTCCAATGTCACATTCGTCGTTCGGCCAACGACCGATGCTTATCGGCTCGGATCACGTCGGTGAAGACGTGTGGCACCCCGTCCACTCACCTTTTGACGGGGCCGTTATCGGCGAGGTACCCAGCGCCAACGTCCGCGACATCGATCTGGCCGTTGCTGCAGCCCGAAAGGCGCTGACTGGCGACGGGTTTCCCACGTTCGAGCGGGCCGCGGTGTTGGACCGAGCGGCTGCATACCTTCAAGCTCAGCGAGAGACGTTCGCCGATACGATCTCCGCTGAGGCGGCCAAACCAATTCGTACCGCTCGTCTCGAGGCGTCCCGGGCCATCGACACAATCAGATTTTCCGCAGCGATCGCCCGAACGATGCACGGCGAGATGGTTCCCATGGACGCCTCGGCCTCGGGCAACGGGACATGGGGACTAGTGCGCCGTCGGCCCGTCGGCGTCGTCGGGGCGATTACTCCGTTCAACTTCCCGCTCAACCTGGTGTGCCACAAGGTGGCTCCGGCGATTGCTGCTGGCTGTCCGGTGGTGCTCAAGCCGGCATCGGCAACACCTTTCTCGTCGCTGCTCCTCGCCGACCTTTTGGTTCAGGCCGGTCTCCCGCCCGGTTGGCTAAACGTCGTCACGGCGCCTGGAAAGGTGGCGGACCACCTCGTGACGCACCCAGATGTCGCCATGATCACCTTCACCGGTTCGGCGGCGGTCGGGTGGCGGATCCGGGAGCGCGCACCCAAAAAGAAGGTGTCGCTCGAACTCGGAAATAACGCACCGCTCATCGTCCATAAGGATGGCGACTGGAAGACGGCGGCCGACAAGGCGAAGACCGCTGGCTTTTCTCATGCCGGCCAAAGCTGCATTTCGACACAGCGGATTTATGTTCACGAATCGATCGCCGACGCATTTTCTGCGCGCCTCGTCAGCGAGGTCTCCAATCTGAAGCTCGGCGACCCCAGCCTTGAAACCACCGATGTCTCTGCTCTGATCGACCCGGGCGAAGCCGATCGTGTCGAGTCCTGGATCAAAGAAGCCGAGGCTGAGGGAGCCGCCGTCCTTACCGGAGGCGAGCGGGAAGGCCGTCTGCTCCAACCCACCGTGCTGTCCGATGTCACCCCAGATATGAGGGTGTCGCGTTTGGAGGTGTTTGGTCCGGTGGTCGGCCTGGCCACTTACGACGATCTGAACGACGCGCTCCGACTGGCGGATGACTCGGCGTACGGGCTCCAGGCAGCGATCTTTACTCGCAACATCGACACCGCTCTTCACGCCGCGGATCGCCTTCATTTTGGCGGCGTTCTCATCAACGAGATGCCGACGTGGAGAGCCGACCAGATGCCGTACGGCGGCGATCGCGATTCTGGTAACACCCGTGAGGGTCCGGCGTGGGCCGCCCGATCGATGACCGAAGAACAACTCATCGTCATTCGCCAGGGCCCGGCCTCGACGACCTAGTACGACCATCGGGCCGGCCGCCCCATCCGCTCAAAGTGCCGACTCCGGCGCCTACACCCGACCACCGGACACAACGGTTGGGCCCTGCGACGGTCCCAGGCAGGAAGCCTGTGGCCTCGCCGTCTCATCCACCCATTGCCACCACTATGCGTGGTGACGAGGCGGCGCCTTCCGGCGACTTTTCGGCCCAACTCCCGCTTTTCGCGTAATTGCGTTGTACGCAGAGTGACATTCTGCCTACTGTCTCGCCTGTCGATATTCCCGCGATATCGGCTACGAGCGGGTCGCATTCGAAGCGACCGGACGTGTTCCAGGCATAGGGGCCAACGGTGTCAAGAATCAGCTTTCAGTTCGATGGCATGCACGCGAAGCGCAGAATCACCCTGGTGGCGATCGCGTTACTGGCGGTGATTGGTACCGTCCTTGCGGGCGTGCTGCCGGAGCGTTCAGCTCAGGCCGGCGTCGTGCAGGGCGCGTTGACGGTCGAACGGCCTCGGCGAGATCTGCCTGTGGTTCGGGACGGCGCAGTGTTTGCCAACCTGTTGCTTGACCAATGGGTCTTTGTCGGCGGCAGCTTCACCTCCGTCGAAACCGTCCGCGGCGGCACTGCTACCGCGCAGCCGTATCTGATGGCCTACAAGCACAACACCGGCCAATACGAGACCGCGTTCCTCCCGGTGATCAACGGCATGGTCACCGACATCGTCTCCGCCGGCGACGGCCAACACATCTTCATCTCCGGCGACTTCACCACCGTCGACGGCCAAACCCGCCGCAAGGTCGCCAAGATCAACTACCAGACCGGGCAGGTCGACCCCACCTTCAAAGCGCAAGCCAACGGCAGGGTGACGAGCCTAGAAATCCTCGGTGATCGCCTCTTTCTCGGCGGGCGTTTCACTTCGATCAACGGCACACCCCGCTCCGGCATCGCCGAGGTCAACACGGCAAGCGGCGCTGTCGCTGCAACGTTTCAGATCGGGCTGGTCGGCGCCCGTGGCGCGGGTGGAGCCAGTGGCGTCAAGGCGATGGACCTCTCACCAGATGGCACGACGCTGATGATCGCTCACCTCAACACCTACCTCGAAGGACAGCAGACGACCGGTCTTGCGAAGGTTGACGTGTCGGCCGGTGGCGCTCGCATGACCGGCTGGCGGATCGACGAGTTCGAAGGCCGCTGCCGCGACAATCAGATCATGACCCGCGACGTCGAAGTTTCCCCGGACGGCACCTACGCAGTCATCGTCAGCAGCGGCGACGACTATCCGCCGTGCGGCGACACCGCCATCGCCGTCCCACTCGCCGGCACCTCACTCGTCGAACCCCTGTGGATGACCCGCATGTTCGACTCCACCTACTCGGTCGCGATCACCGACGTCGCCGTCTACGTCGGCGGACACTTCCGATACACCGAAGCTCCAGGATCGATCGACCCGTTTCCCGGCAACCCCCTCACCCCCATTCGTAACCCGTGGGAACTGGGCGATCAGGTCGTTGCCCGGCGCCAACTCGCCGCTCTCAACCTAGTTGACGGCAAGGCACTGCCGTGGAACCCGGGTTCCGATGCGTATGAGGCAGTGTTCGACATCGAGGCCACGCCGACGGGGTTGCTTCTCGGCCAGGACCGTGACCGGGTTAATTCAATCCGCACGGGACGGCACGCCTTCCTCCCCCTGCCTGGTTCACCGCAGGTCTAAGAGGCCTGTTTCCTTCCGGGACCGATGCCCCGTGCGGGCCGAAGAACGCCGCACATCTGACGAGGCGACGTGTCACGGGTTGCTATTGAAGCGGTCGGAACAGAGGGATCTGGATCGACGTAACACTGTGCGTGGTGTCTTTCGCCAACAAACTCCCCATAATCCGAAATTGCCTCGCACCGAGAGTGACAACCCCCATATGGTGCTTTAGCGATATTCCCGCGATATCGCCAGATGTAGAACGGGTCGCTCCTCAGCGGCCGGACGCTTACAGGCATAAGGGGCCAGCGGTGTTTTCAGTCAGATCAAACGCGTACGAAAATCGAGTCAGGCGGAACCTGTCGCTCACAGGGGTGGTGGTCGTCGCCCTCCTCTGCACGCTGTTGGCGGGGGTTGTTGGCGGCCGCTCCGCGCAAGCTGCTGGCGTCGTCCAAGGCTCGCTGGTCAACGAGACACCTCGGCGAGACGTACCAATCGTCCTCGACGGCGCGGTGTTTGCCAACCTGTTACTTGACCAATGGGTCTTTGTCGGCGGCAGCTTCACCTCCGTCGAAACCGTCCGCGGCGGCGCTGTCGCAGCTCAGCCGTACCTCATGGCCTACAAGCACAACACCGGCCAATACGAGACCGCGTTCCTGCCCGTCATCAACGGAGTGGTCACCGACATTGTCTCTGCTGGCGACGGCCAACACATCTTCATCTCCGGCGACTTCACCACCGTCGGCGGCCAAACTCGCCGCAAAGTCGCCAAAATCAACTACCGCACCGGGCAAGTTGACCCCACCTTCAAAGCGCAGGCCAACGGCACAATTTCGAGCCTGGCCATCCTCGGAAACCGCCTCTTCCTCGGCGGGCGTTTCACTTCGATCAACGGAACGCTCCGCTCCGGCATCGCCGAGGTCAACACGGCGAGCGGCGCCGTCGCTGCGACCTTCCCGGTCGGCCTTGTCGGCCCCCGGGGCCGCGGTGGCGCAAGCGGCGTCAAGGCGATGGACCTCTCGCCGGACGGTCGCACGCTGATGGTCGCTCACCTCAACACGTACCTCGAAGGTCAGCAAAGCACTGGGCTTGCCAAGGTGGACATCTCAGGCGGCCGAGCCCGCATGACCGGCTGGCGGATCGACGAGTTTGAGGGGCGCTGCAAGTTCAACCAGATCATGACCCGCGACGTCGAAGTTTCCCCGGACGGCACCTACGCAGTCATCGTCAGCAGCGGCGACGACTATCCGCCGTGCGGCGACACCGCCATCGCCGTCCCACTCGCCGGCACCTCGCTGGTCGAACCCCTGTGGATGACCCGCATGTTTGACTCCACCTACTCGGTGGGGATCACCGACAAGGCGGTCTATGTCGGTGGGCATTTCCGATACACCGAAGCTCCCGGGTCGATCGACCCGTTCCCTGGCAGCACAACGTCGGGCTACCCAAACCCCGGCGTTCTCGGCGACCAGGTTGTCCGCCGGCACCAGCTGGCAGCATTGAACCCCGTCGATGGTAAGGCGCTGCCGTGGGACCCGATCTCGGACGCGTACGAGGCTGTCTTCGATATTGAAGTTACCCGCACAGGACTGCTGTTGGGCCAGGATCGGGATCGCATCCACTCGATTCGCACCGGTCGGCACGCCTTCCTGCAGCTTCCCAACAAGCCTCAGGTCTAAGCCCCAGTCAAGTGGAACGGTCTGGCGGCTCACACGGGTCGCCGGACCGTTCAACGTCGGCGTGTCGGGCGCTTCCTACCTTGTGTATCCAAGGCGGACGGCTTCGTCGGCCAGGAAGTCCCGGTGATCGGGATGCGCTAGTTCAATGAGCATGCGTGCCCGTTCGTTGACCGTCCGGCCGCGCAGTCTGGCGACGCCAAACTCGGTCACGATGTGGTCGACCGTGTTCTTTGTGGTGGTGACGACCGAACCTTGCGGAAGGGTGGGAACGATGCGCGAAATGGTGCCGGACTTTGCCGTCGACGGGACGACGATGAACGCTTTTCCTCCGTCGGACAGCATCGCTCCTTGGGCGAAATCGGCCTGGCCTCCTGACGACGACCAGTAGGCGCCGTTCATTGTCTCTGAAGCGCATTGCCCCAACAGATCGACTGCGATCGTCGCGTTGATCGAGATGAAGCCGGGCTCGCCAGCGATAGTGAACGGGTTGTTCACGTAGTTCGCTGGCCAGAATTCGACGGCTGGGTTCTCGTCGATGAACTCATAGACGTCTTCGGTGCCGAGCGCGAAGGTGCCGACCGCCTTGGTGCGACCGAGCTTTTTGCGCACCCCGTTTGCAACCCCAGAGTCGATAAGGCCGACGATGCCATCGGAGATGAGCTCGGAATGGATCCCCAGGTCTTCGTGGTCTCGCAACGCCGCAAGGAGTGCGTTGGGCGTGCCGCCGATGCCGACCTGCAGCGTTGATCCATTGGGAATCATCGGTGCGATATGGCCGGCAATGAGGTGATCAACCGGTGACGGTTCGACGTTCTCGATGGTTGTGAGCGGAGAATCGTTTCGGCACCACCCCTCGACCTGGGTGATGTGGAGCTGGTTGCGCCCGAACGTCTGGGGCATGTTGGCGTTTACTTCGAGAAAGAAGCGTCCCCGTCCGATGAATGACGCGACGTAGTCGGCATTCGTCCCGAGCGAGAAGTAGCCGTGACGGTCCGGTGTCGAGGCCTGAGCGATGATCAGCGTGTCGGGGCAGGTGATCTGCAGGAGGCTGGCGACGTGGCTGAAGTGGTTGGGAACCAGGTCGATAGTGCCTTCTGCGAAGTGTTTCCGGGTTGCCGCCGATAGAAAGTACGAGACGTGTCGGAGGTCGTCACCGTAACGGCCATCCATGTAGCCGCGGTCCTTCGCTGCGTGCATTTGGTGCACGCGCACACCGCTGAGCTGGCCATCTGCGGCGGCCGTTTCGATCACGTCGAGTAGCGCTACCGGCTCACCGGCGGCGAGCGGCACGATGAGGGACGTACCGGGCCGAATGTGTTCGAGCACCGCCTCGGGGTCGCTGTATCGAGATCTGAGTTGTCCTGAAATCACGGCCATATCCCACCACTCTCAGGCCAGCGGCCCGTAAGTCGGCGGGTGAATTGTCGGTGAACGCCCGCTGCCAGCAATCCGAATGGTCCAGGGCCGGAGCGGTGCGCGTGAGATCACCACCCTGTGAATCTCGCACCGCGCCCAGCGTTGGTGGTGGTACGCCGCAGCAAACCGCTAGAACGGCTCAGAAACGAACGACCACCACGTGACCGTCAGATCGCGATCGGTCGCGGCAGGGTTGTACCCGACTCCCAATGGTCGATCAGCAGGTGCGCGATATCAAAGCCCAACCGGCGTGCGTGCATGAGGAACGCGTCACCGGTGTCGACCTCGAATGCGTACGGTTCTCGCCCAAGGAGCCACAACCCCGTCCGATCAGGGCTACCTACTAATGCCATCGAGTAGTCCTCAGCGAGGTCAATGACCCAGTAGTTGCCTTCGTCGGGCACCGCATCGAAGCCGGAGCGGCCAGCGAAATGCATCTTGAAGCGGGCGTGGGAGTCCTCAGCGCCCTTGGCGAGCGTCGCTTTGCCACGCAAGTAGCGCTCGCCGTCCCGCTCTCGGTAGACGCTGTTGCGGACCAACATGCCACCGTCGCCGGACAGGCGGTATTCGATGATGGCCAGACTGTCGTCTGGCTGTAGCGGCGAGGGAAGACGAGCGAGCTCGAACCATCTGCCGGCGTACTGATAGAGGTCGACATAGTCGACGGTTGGAAGAGGCTGCTCGACGACCTTTGGCGTCGCCACAGCGCGATGCCGGGCGAGTGAAACGTCGGGATGAATTCGAGGAGACCGAGGGAGGAATGCGTGTTGCTTGTGTGCCATGTGCGGAACCGTAGGTGCTGGCCCCCTCCCGTCGTCTCGGTCTTCAGCATTGTTGACGGCACGGCTCTGTGTGGTTGGCAATGCCGCTGAGCTGGGCCTATTCACTCAAACATAACCACGACGAAGCGTTACCACCCGCCAAACGCCACGTCTCTGCCAGAGGGCTGCACCGCCGGCGATCCACGCCCCCGTCAGACCGGCCGGGTCAGATCTGCCGCCGAGCGTCGCACGGCTCGTGAATCAGCCACCGAGGCTGAGTCAACACGCGCCGGCCGCTATCGAGGCGGTGCGTTTCGCCATGCGCCGTATCCCCCAAGGATGTCAGAGACGTCCTCGAAGCCCGCTTCGCGCAGGACCGACGCCGCAACCGACGACCGATACCCACCCGCACAAAAGACCACGGTGGGGACCCTGGGGTCGAGCTCGTCGAGTCGCTTGTTGAGCTGACCTACTGGGATGGACGAGGCCCCCTCGATCGTTCCCAGGCTGTACTCGCCCGGATTTCGTACGTCGACCAATTGCAAGTCCATATCGTCGCGTAGCGCGTTGAATGCGGTAGCTGTGAGGCGAGACGCTTGCCTCGTCCGATCGGGGTTGGCGGCCAGTACCGCCGCGGGGTCGTCGAGATAGCCGACGACTCGGTCAAAACCGATCCGCGCAAGGCGATTCTTCGCTTCCGTCTCGAACCCTGGACAGACGACCAAGATGATGTCGCGGTCGCTCGGCACTACCGATCCGGCGAACTCCGCGTATCGCCCACCCAGTCCAACATTGACCGAACCGACCAGGTGACCTCGACCGAACTCATCGGGATCTCGCCCGTCGAGGATCAGCGCACCCTGAGCGACAGCAGCATCGACCTGTTCCAGTGTGAGAGCGCGGGGCGTGGAGGTTTCGTCCAGCAGATCCCGGGACCGGCGATTGAGGATCGCGTCGTG
>JAGNEX010000035.1:11541-12714 GCA_018003035.1 Acidimicrobiia bacterium | reverse complement strand
TCGATGTTCAGTCCAAACCGGTCGGCGTCTGCAACGTACTCGTCAATGTCTCGGCGCGGGTCGACCACGACCGCTCGTCCGGTCGTCTCGTCCCCGATGAGGTAGGACGCCTGGGACAAGCAATCGAGGTAGTACTGCACAAATTTCATGACGATCCGTTCTTCTTGAAAAATGCCGCCTATCGCGCGTTGGTCAAGGCCGTCTGTCATGTCGTCGCAGGCACGGCGAGGCTCGCCCCTTCGGCAAAGCCTTCGGCCGGCCACCGAGTGTTCCGAGCTAGTTCCTGTACGCCATCATGCCGCCTGACAGGTTGACGACGTCTGCGTAGCCAGCTTTGCAGAGCATCTTTGCTGCTCGCGAGCTGCGTGCACCGCTGCGGCAGACGACCAGGACGGTGCGGTCTCGGTCGATCTCGCCCATCCGCGACGCGAGCTCTGCGACGGGAATGTTCTTGGCTCCTGGCAGCATTCCGGAACGAACCTCTTCCGACGTACGCACGTCGATGATCTGGCCGTGCTCGCCTTTTGCCGTCTTGTAGTCGTTGACGGGATGCGAACGGGGCTTCCCCGCGGCTGAGCCGCGGCCGAAAAGCTTCACAATGTTCTCCTACTCGTTCGTGAACTTCCACCGCTCCACGATGATCGCAACGTCGGACGTCGCGGAAGCGACGGAGCGCCGGTGCGCCGGAGCCCCGGAGCGCCGCCAGGCCGATGTAGCCGGTCGGGGAACCGCTAGGAGTCGATTGTACGGACATTTGTCCGGCCATTTCAAGGGAAGCCGGGAACCTGCGGGCATCGAGCGGGAAATCACTTTGGGCGCCGGTGGTGGTAGAACGAGATGCCATGAAGAGCGTTCCGCAGCCCCCGGCCCACAAACGCGGGTCGAACACAACGACAGGTGGAGAGGCCGCCCGCCACCAAACCGCTCTTTCCGAGACCACAGGCAGCGGGCCCACGGTCCCAATGCCTGTGGCGACAAGACCTCAGGCGATGCGGGCCGGGCTACGGCGTCCGTTGGCCGTCTCGCTGCTGGTGGCGGCGACTCTTTTGGCGGGGTGTAGCAACGCCGAGCCAGACGTCGCCTCAGACTCGGCCCCCTCCAGTTCGTCGACGATCCTTGGCGGGTCCACATCAGTAACCGCGTCGACCGCACCTCGGGAGGCCAACGATTCGG
>JAGNEX010000035.1:0-11441 GCA_018003035.1 Acidimicrobiia bacterium | reverse complement strand
CTGGACGGGCGACGGGTGGGACCTGTCGACAGCCGATTTGGAGCTGCTCGTCGATATGAGCGGTCTGGCAATGTTTGGTTTCTTGCCGATGCTGTCAGTCACCGATGGAGCGTCGACTATCGGTGTCTTTACCCCGCGAATCACCTTCGATCAGGCCAAGTTGATGGCAGAACTCGACGGAACCGTCGTCTCGGGACGCGGCCAGGGCAAGGTCAAACAAACAACGATCGCAGGCCACCCGGCGCTTCAAGAAGAGAACGGCGAGGTCGCCATCGAGATCGACGGTGTCCTGCTGGCGGTCAGCAGCATCGGCGATAAACCGGCATCTGCCTCCGACATCCAGGCGGTCGCCGAAAACTTGCGAGCAGCTACAGCCGACGAATGGAACCAAGTAACCGGCAAGTTCCTCATCGGCGTTTGCCCGTGAAGTCGTCCTCCTCGTAAGCCCGGCCAGCTCAGCCTGAGTCAACAACTCGAACGGCAGCGTGGCGATCGCGTCGGGCCCGCCGTCGGGAGGACCCCGGATCCGCCGCCAACCTCTGGCTCCTAGCTCGCACCGCCTCGGCGTTACGGGGCGCAGTCGATGGCCGTGCCGTCTTCGATGATCGGAACGATCACGTACGACGTCTCGACTTCGGCCGCATATTCACAGACCGTCATTGCCTCGGCGGCGGTCGTCTGCACGACGACCTCATCTGAGGTGATGTAGCCCTCCGCATCGGGTCCGACCAAGTCGATGATCTGAGTCAACGTCTCCTCGTCCCCTCCTGGAGGAACTGCCGTCCCGGCGGCATAGTCGGCGATCGTGATCGATCCTTCTTGACTGGGCACTCCGACCGTGCCCATCGTCGTCGAGCTCCCAGCCATCTGATCTTCTGCCATCAGGTCCTCGGCAGCCGCTTCTTCTTCGAGGGCAGCCTCATTTTCGGCTTCGTCGAGTTCGGCGGTTTCGATCGCGTCGTCCGCCGCCTCCATTTCGTCAACGGACATGGTCGACGTGCTGCTGTTCGAATCATCAGCATCGGAGTCGTCTGAGTCGCTGCAGGCACCCAGCATGAGCGCTCCCACGAGGAATGCCGATCCCGCGAGCCGAGCTGTGCCGGCAGTAGATGTGAGTCGAATGCGCATCGCAACCTCCAAGTTGCCCGCCGCGTCGATCGGTTGGCGGATCTTGTCGTTCGAGTGAAGCGATCGAAGGTACCGGGCGATCTCGTCCCGCCGGGGCGGGTGACTGAACGTTGACCGCCAGCAAAGCGGCTAGCAGCGCTAAAAGCTGCTGAGGCATCCCAATCTTCGGGCACACCCAGAACAGCGCATCGGGCGGGCCGGAGAGACACGACAGACCGGCTCAACTCACAGTTCTTTGAAGAAGTAGAACGCCTTGTCGTTGGTGCTCGGATCGGTGTCTATGAATCCGTGGCGACGGTAAAAGCGTGCCGCGTCGAAATCGCTTTCGTCGACGTTGATCTCGACCGAATCGACGCCCCGGAGCGCACACTCATCCATACCGCGGCGAAGCACCGCACTGCCGATCCCCCGCCCACGAAGTGTTGGTACCACGTACATTTCGTCGAGCGTTGCGACGGCCCCGTCGTACCACACCGACGGCCGCAATGTGACCAGGGCCACCGAGACAGCGGGCGCTCCAGCCACCACGGCGAACACTGCGGGGCCGCCCAACAAGCAGCGAAGGCGTGCGGCGAGAACCGCGACACCCGGCGACTCGGTCTCGAACTCGATGTTGAAGTCGTCAAGCAAACCGGCGATGACTTCTGCGTCGTCGACCGATGCAACCTTGGTCTCGAACTCAGGCACCGTGCCACTCCCACCGTCAGGGACAGGCCGGCAGAGTACCGATTTGAGGCGACAAGGTGCCAGATTCCCGCGGCGGCCAAAGGTCCTGACGTCCTTAGGTCCCTCAAATCATTGGCCGCTCGCACCGGGAGTGAAGGCATCAGGAAATTCACAAGATGGCAGAGCCTGTACCATCACGCCCAAGGAGCCTCCGTCGTCGGATGCTTCATGGGGGGAACGCAATCATGCAATCGTCGACTGGCTTGCCAATCGAGGACGTATGGCCGCCGGGGCGCTTCCTGCTCATGACCAGCTCCGGCGTGAGCATGCCGCCCGCAACTCCATCTGGTCGCCTACGCGACGACCTCAGGTTGGCGTGGCTTGCAGGCGACTACCGACGGCGGGCTTCGTTCCCAGCCAAGGCGATTCCGGAACTCGCCGCCGCCGGGCGAACGAAGTATGCGTCTCACCCAGGTGCCTTCGGGCTCGACGGCGTGCAAATATCTCCGCTTCCGGACGTCACAGCCGAACTTCCTGACAAGCAAGTTGTATTCACAAACGCTCCACGCCTTATTGCGCCTGGGCCGACCGGCTTCACCATCCGGGACCGAAGCGGAACGGCACGGCAGCTCTCGGCAGAAGCATTTCTCTTGCTTCTCAGATCGCGTCGTTCGGTGCGAGTCGACAAACTCCGGGCGGCAATCCCTCATGACGGTCAACACCTCATCGACCAACTCTTCGCCACGGGGTTGCTGCTGAACGACGCCGATTACGCACAAACAAGCAGCAGCAACCGAAGTCGAGACCACCGCAAACACATCAACCAGGCCATCTCCTCACCGACGGACGTCTTTCAGCGGGCTCGGAAAACCGGCGGCCTCCCCGTTCTGATACCGCTAACAGCCAACTCAATGGAAGGTTTCGCCCACGCTCCCCTAGCGCTCGCGTTCATGAAAGCCCAGGTGAATACCCGCTTCGACCACGACGAATCATTTGCCGAGTGGGCAGCGTTCGATTCGCGAGCGATACCCGAGCAAAGCGACCGAAACTTGATGAGCGTGTGGCTCTTCAGCACATACGTTTGGTCTCATCAGATCAATCGTTCACTGACGGCATCCGTCAGAGCTCACTATCCGAATGCCCTGATCGTGCACGGCGGGCCAGACGTGCCGAGCTACCCCGACGAGCTTCGCGACTACATGCGGGACTGTCCGGGAGTCGACGTGTGCGTTCATGGAGAAGGAGAAGAAACCCTTCTCGACATCGTGAGTCGCCTGCTAGATGGAGCGCCGACCGATCGGGAATCTGCTGTCGGTCTCCTTGAAGGAACTCGAGGCGCGACGGTTCGCCGCGGAGATGGAAGCCACCACCAGCAGCCAGCTCGAGACAGGATTGCCGACCTCGACTCCCTTGCCTCGCCGTTTCTTAGCGGCGCGCTGGACCAAATAATCGCGGCCAGCGAACACAATGGATTGATGGAAACCACCAGAGGTTGTCCGTATGGCTGCACGTTCTGCGACTGGGGCAGTGCGACCCGAACTCGAATTCGAAAGTTCTCGCTGGACCGCGTGAAGGCTGAAATCGACTGGCATGTTGAGCACCAATTCCGCACCCTCCACCTTGCCGATGCCAACTTTGGCATCCTTCCGCGAGATGTCGAAATTGCAGAATACCTTGTGGCAGCCAAGCAGAAGTACAACTTCCCTCGAAGCTTCTATTCTTCGTGGGCAAAGAACGCCGACCTGCGCGTTCCCGACATCCTGAGACTCCTCGCACGTAGCGGTATGGTCAGCTTTGGCGATGCAGCGATTCAAACCACCGACAGCAATGTTCTTGCAGCCGTAGAGCGCAAGAACATCCCCGTAGATCGGTACCGAACCTTAATTGGCCTTTATGAAGAAGAAGGGTTGACCGTTTACACGGACCTCATTTGGGGTCTCCCCGGTTCAACGGTCGAAACTTGGACGAAAGACCTCCAGTGGGTCACCGACCTCGACCTACGAGCAAACGTCAATCGGATCGAATTGCTCACTAACAGTCCGATGAACTCGCCTGCGTCCCGAGCGCTTTACCAGCTAAAGACGACACGGACGCGCCCTCGCCTCATCACCTCTTCCACCACTTTCGACGAACATGACCTCGAGATGATGCTCGGCATGGCGTCGGCCTTTATTGGACTTATCCAACGACCCATTGGAAGGTATTGGCTCAGATATATTCGACACGAGACCGGTAAACTTGAAACAGAAATGCTGGCCCTTCTCATTCATGACGCAGAACGGCTCACACCGCGTTACCCGACCTTAATGTGGGCAGCACAGGCCCTGGGTTATTGGGCTGTTCCGCCCATCAGCTGGGACGTTCTAATCAGCGAGATGAAAGAGTTCTCCGTGTCGGAACTTGGATTATCCGATGACTCGGCGTTAAGCGCTGTACTAGACGCGCAAGACCTTTTCATCGGACGTGAATGGGCGACATACCCCAGAAGCATCGCACTTTCACATGACGTCGTAGCCTGGTATCGGGCAACCTCTCGAGCGCTGAAAGACAACCTAGCTCTTGACCAGGTTCCGAGACTGCGCAGCTTTGGATCGTCTACGTTCACAGTTGACGATCCAAATGACGTGGCCAACGAGATCGCAACACCTGTGCTGGTCTCCTCGACGATCAAGCACTCTTACCAAGCAATGTTCAACTACTGGGAGCTGTCGTCACCGATCTCGAGGGCGTCGATCTCGGCCGATGTGCTCGACCGCTGAGCTCTGACGCTCGTTATTAGTGGCGTCCGTCACTTAGCGGCACGTGGCGGGCGAGAAACTCGAGCTGATCAGCGACGTTGCGTTCAAAATCTTCGCCGACGTAGATGTCGAAGTGGCCGGCGTCGTACCGGATGATCTCGCCTCTCGGGGCGCGTTTGGCGTGCCGCAAGGTCGCCTCCGACGGTGCGACGTTGTCGAGTTCGCACACGACAAAGAGGATCGGGCACGACACCTTCGACGTTTGCCTACCGGGCCAATAGCGGGCCAGGTTGAGGGCGAAACGGGCCGCAACGTCAGCTCTGATGTCAGCGCCTTCGGGGACGAGCGCTAGCACTCCCTCCACCGAATCGGGCTGGTTCATAAGCGCGGTCGTCCCCGGAGGTCCAAAGGTGGCGACCATCACTGGCGGACGGCCAAGGCGCGACCCGACGACGTCGCGAACCGCGAGGGCGGTGATCTTGGCCGAGGTCATCAACGACGACGTCCGCGCCGACGCGATGCCGTCGGTGAATGGGCACTGCGAGATGACCGCAGCAAGGCCAGTGTCCCGGGCGGCAGTCGTGATCACGTGTCCCCCACCAAACGATGTACCCCACGCCACGACACGGTCCGGATCTACCCAGTCGATCGTCCGGGCCGAGGCAATCGCGGCTTCCCAGTCTTCGAGCTGCTTGCCGATGTCGAGCAGTTGGCGAGGTTCGCCTTCGCTATCCCCAAAATGCCGGTAGTCAAAGACCAGGCAGCCGTAGCCAGCCGCGGCGAAACGCTCGGCGAACGCATCGAGGCGCATCTGACGCACGGCGCCTAAACCGTGACCCATGACGATCATCGGAACCGTGGCCCTGCGCGCTCGCTCCGGCAAGTAGAGCCAGGCCGCGCAAGACTCGCCACCAGAGTCGAAGGTCACGTCGGTCCGCATCATGTGCGCCATACTGGCCCACCACTTGAGAAACGCGCACGTCTACCTTTCCAGGCCAAGCCCAACGGTCCCGGCCGAGTTCTTAAATGCGGAGAGGCGCCTGTTTCGTCGACCAGCGCTCCCCGTCCGTGTCGCGCCCGCGAGGTCGAGCAACGCCGCCCGCCGCTGCCCGAACGTCTAAGCCCCCTCGGCTGGCGCTTCGAACTATCCGAGCAACCGGCGCGGCGTGCGGATCACCAGGGTGTCAACTCCGTGTCCAATGTCGATCATCTCTGACGGCTTTCAGGGATCCACATCTACCCTGAGAGCAATATTCGCTCTGAAAGGTGCTGCTGCCGCGGAGCGGCGCCCCTTCAGATCACAGCGACCAGGAGGAACCGGCGTGCCCCCACCGAGCGCGACTGCGGTTGCGGCCCAGTACGAAGCCGATGTGAAGTCGATCGGCGCCTTGCGGGGTTCCGCCAAGGGGCGCCGCAACATCACCAAACGACTCGAAGCGATCGGCACGCTCGGCATCTTGGCCGGCGAACGCTGCCTGGACGTTGGGTGCGCGACCGGCGATTACACCGAAGAGATCGCCCGTAACTTCGAACGCGTCGACGCCATCGACGTGGAGCGGAATCGGCTAGACGTGTTCCGCCAGGAGCGGCGGCTGCGCAATGTGGTCGTCGCCGAAATGTCGGTTTACTCGATGGATTTTGAGGATGGCACGTTTGACGCGGTCACCCTGATCGAGGTGCTCGAACACCTGGAACGGCCGGCCGACGCCCTCGCTCAGGTCTCCCGGGTGTTGCGCCCCGGCGGCCAACTGTTCATCACCACCCCCAACCGGCTGCGGCCATTCGAACAGCACGGGCTCAAGGTGCGCGGCAAGAAGCGCCCGGGGTACATGTTCCCTGGTCTGGTGTGGCTCTCGCCGCTCCATCGTCGAGTCTCTGACGCCACCGCGTTTCGTGCCCGTGAAATCGAAACGCTGGGCGCGAATGCCGGGCTCGGAGGTTTCACCTTCACCCGGATCATGCCGCCGATGGACGTCAAAGGAAGCCCTACTTTGCGTCGAGTCTTCGATTGGGCGGAACGGACCCCGGCGCGAGTCTTCGGCCAGACCGTCATTGCTCGGATGGTCAAACCGCAGCGCTAATCGCCGGAGAAGTGCCCGGCTGCGCAAAAGCCTAAGGAGTTAGCCGGTAGCCCAATCTTGCGCTGCGGCCGCAAACGACCCGCAGGGCGTTCACAAGGTCGTTAGCTGCGCCACCAAGGCCTCGGGGTACTGATTCCGGTTCCACGAAGATGCCCAAGGCGCGATCGCGCTTCTGCCAGGACGCTGTCTTGCACCGACTTACACGCGACGACGGCTGTCAGAGCGACAGCAAGGCCGATGGCGGCGAGACACCGCTCGAACGTTCTGAGGCGACTCATCTTCGCTGACCCCGGCGAGGGGGAATATTGCTCGCGAGCATACCGCCCTACGCCTCGCCAATCTCGTGGCTTATCGACCGTCTGGCACGTAGTGTTTGCCGCCGCGCTGGCTGAGCACCCCACCTGCTTGGCGCCGCTCTGGCGAACTCCAATGGCGCAGTTTGCTACCCCCGTTCCACGATCAGCGAGGACGCACGATGGCTCACGAAACCCTCATTACGGCAGACCCATCGGTCCCGGCCATCCGGGTCGTCCGAGAGTTCGATGCGCCGGTCGACGCGTTGTTCAACGCCCACGCAGATCCGGCGATCTTTGGCAACTGGATCGGTCCGGACCGTCTGACCAACAGGATCGACGTGTGGGACTTCCGCACCGGGGGCGCCTGGCGATTCCACCAAGACGACTCCGACGGAAATTCCTATGAGTTTTTCGGCAACTTTCACGAGGTCCGCCCCGATGAGTTGATCGTGCAGACATTCACGTTCGTCGGCTTTCCCGACGGCGTCGCCCTCGAAAAGTTGCACTTCATCGCAGTCGCCGACGGCCGCTCAAGGCTCGAAACCATGTCGCTGACCGACAGCTTCGAAGACCGTGACGGCATGCTCGCTAGCGGTATGGAATCGGGAATCGTCGAGGGCTACCGCAAGCTGGACTCGCTACTCACCGACGGCTGACCCGCCAGCTCTGACCCAGCCCGAGCCTCAGCCAAGAGCCCGCTGCGCCAAGAAGGTCCGACCCATTCCAGGCGGACGTTGCGCCAGCCTCAGCCCGCTAGGCCGTGATCCGGTACGGCAGCACCTTGTTGGTCTGCCACTGGTCGACGAGCAGCTTGTCCATATCAAACCCGAGCTCTTCGGCGCGATGGAGGTACGCCTCACCTCGGTGGGCGTCGAAATCGTGTGCCTCACGGGCCAGCAGCCACAAGGACTGCCGATCGGGTGTGCCGACCAACGCCATCGAGTAGTCATCAGCGAGTTCGATAACCCAGTAGTTGCCCTCAGCTGGTGCCGGGTTGAGCTTCACGATCCCGCCGAACTGCACTTTGAGCCTGGCATGGCTCATCTCGGCACCTTCGGCGACGGTAGCGGTCCCGTCGATGTCGTGTTGCTTTGAGCCGTCTTTGTAGTTGGTGTTGTGGACGCCCACCGATCCGTCTTCTTTCAGCGTGTACTCCGCCGTGCTGAGCGTGTCGTCTGGCTGGAAGATCAGGGGGAGACGGGCAAGCTCGTACCAGAGGCCCGCGTACTTCGCCAGGTCCACTTTCGGCACGGTCGGCAGGGGTTGATGATCGTTGCCGCTGATCGCGCTCTTGACGCGCTGAGCAACGCCGTGGGCGACTTGGCGAACGGTACCGAGCGGGTCTCCACTAATGAGTTCTGTCATTTCCGCAAGTTAGGCCTGGCCGCTTTGCGGCGCCGTCAGGCCGGGAAGTCTTCAAGCGCCGTTGCCTGCTCATTGATGTGGATCGACGCCGACCAAAGCGACGGCGCGTTCGGCCTGCCACACACAGCTGTAACCGTTCCGACCAGGCCAATCCTCTCGAACCACGGCGTCACGCCGAGGGCTTCCACAACCAATACTCGTCGACCACCTTGCCGTTTGCCCCGTAACCCGAACCCCAACGGATACCTCCGAAGGCAAAACCGTAGGGACCAACGCCCGTGGCAGCCCACCAAGGACTTTCGTCTGCGGGGACGGGGCCGCCGAACGGTTCGCCGTCGATCGGCGGGACAGGCCGCCACTCGCCGCTCGCGGTGTCGAGATACCAAGTATCTGAAGCGCTGAGGAGCAGTTCGGTGCCTGTCGTCGCTCCGGCATAGATCGGCGCCAACTCCTCACTATCGTCAGCGTCGTTTGCATCGGGCAGCGGGACCCACTCCTGCCGGTCGGTATCGAAGACTCCGCCATAGGGGATGCACTCGCCATAACCGTTGACGTCGCCACCATCCGAACAGCCCAATATTGGAAAGATGATCTGCGACCCCGCCACGATCGAATCCCATCCACCCAAAACTGGACCTTCGGCAAGCTCCTCCCACCGGTCGCCCGCGAGGCGAGCCGTCAGGAGCGCCGCCGGGCCGCTGGCTCCCCCCGGCGAGGGAGTGATCAGCTTGCCGAACCGGTACAGGTCTGAGCCATCCCACACGACTTGGCGATCGAACAGGTTTCCCGACGGGTCGTCAGGTAGGCGCTGCCAACGTGAGCCTTCGGGGTAGTACAGCCAATCTGCCCGCCGACCCGATTCGGCGCTCTGGGGGTAGACGACCAGAGCATCATCGGTCGCCGCGAGCATGTCGCCGACCTTCGGTTCAGGCAGGTCCACCACCGTCCATGAATCCCCGGCGATGTCGTAGGCCAGCAGGAGCGACTCGTCGTCCGTGTCGAACGTCATGATGAACAGCTTGCCGCCCACAACAGCTGGAATGCCCGACCAGATCGGTTCGGGTGACTCAGCGATCGACCGCCACGACCGGGTCGACGGGTTGAAGGCTGCGCCATCGGTGAAACCCACAAGTGGTTCGGGTGTGACGCAGCTTGCCGTCGGCGGGCAACGGAAATCGTTCCCGCCGACCATCAGAATCTCTTTGCCGGTCCATGCCACAACGGACACTTGACGCCAACTGAGCGGCGAAGCGGGCAGGCGTTCCCATTCGCCGTTCGTAAAGCCGCCGGAAGCTACCGTCGTCTGGTTGGCCGCCGTCGTGGATGACGCCGCGCTTTTCTCGGTCGGCTCGGTAGACGATTCAGCAGACGATGATGTGGCGCCATCGGCCGGAGCAGATGTCGTCGACGTCGGCCCGTTCGCCGTATCGACAGACGTGTCGTCCGAAGAACAAGCGGCCAGAAGTGCCACACCCACCACAAGGATCGACACCGCCGCAAGGACCGCGCGGGGCCGCGTCCCGGGCCGCGCACCTAGCGGCGTGAATCTCCGAGCGGTCGGACCGTTCATCATCACTGTTCTCCGAATCAAAACCTCAAGGTCGTCAGTGGCGCGACGACCAGGCGAGGTGCCTGGTTCGTCCGGTGGCGGTTCCGGCGACATAGATAGTTCTCGTGTGGTCGAGAGGCTAACTGACCACCGCCACAACCGATGTCGCTGGTCGCCAGCGCCAGCGCCAACGCCCCGCATCCGTTCGGCTAGTGAACCGCTGCAGTGACGTTGACCGGAATCCCGGTGAGGGTGGCGTTACCCGATAACGGGTCGATATCGGTCGGTGGAACCAACGCGTTCATGTTGACACCGGCGTGCTCATTGGCGATCTTCAGCTCGGTCCCGGGGGCGTCGTGACCCCACCCGTGGGGCAGGCTTACCACTCCGACCATGGTTCGGTCCGTGACCTCTACCGACACTTCCAACTCTCCCACCGAACTCGCCACAAGGGCCGTGTCCCCATCGGTCATGCCCCACTCCGCGGCGTCGAGCGGGTTCACCCACAGGGTGCACCGATCCTTGCCCTTCACCAGACCCTTGACGTTGTGAAGCCACGAATTGTTCGACCGGACGTCACGCCGGCCGATCAGAACCGGAGAGTCAGCAGATGTGGCAAGGGTCTCGACGATCTCTTTGAGGCGCGCGACGAACTCGGGAGGCGCGGCCGCCACAGCACCGTCGGGTGTCTGTACAGCATTCGGCAACCTTGGTTGGAGGGGCCCAAGGTCGATGCCGTGCGGGTGAGCCTTGAGCTTGTCGAGCGTCAGACCGTCCGGCACCGCTCCGAACCGGTCGCCGTATCTTCCGGCCCGGACCATGACATCGAGCACTCGATCGGCTGGCGTGTCGCCGGTCACCATGGCCCGGAGGTCGTCGATCGGCCGTTCCCCCATCTCGGGCACCGCCGCTTGGCGAGCGCCGAGAACGGCGTCGAGTGTGAGTGCATGCATGACATCTACGTCCGCTTGGGCCCCCTGACCAGCGACGATCAACGCCAACTTCGCGAAGATGTCCTCTTCATGAGGGCCCTCAGCCACAAAGACCGCGGGTGAGTAGTTGGCGACGTTACGAACGGCCAGGTTGTAGAGAGCGAGGTCGTAATGGGTGCGTTCCAGTGAACTTGGCGGCGGAAGAATGACGTCTGCACAGCGCGATGTCTCGTTCAAAAAGATGTCGACCGACACCATGAACTCAAGTGAGTCAAAGGCCTGTTCCATCCTGGCCGTGTCGGGAAGTGACCGGGCGGGGTTGCCGCCGATGACGATCATTGCCCGGATCTGACCGTCGCCGGGCTCGAGGATTTCGTCGGGGAGCGTCACCGCCGGAAACTCTCGACGGACTTCCGGGTAGCCCTTCACCCGGCTCTGATGGCGGCCGATGCGAAAGCCACGTCCGCCGGGTTCTGCCCGGTCGATCCCGTGGACAGCGCTCGAAAACATCGCGCCGCCGGGGCGATCGAGCGATCCTGCCAGCAGGTTGCAGAGATCAACCAGCCATGACGCAACCGTCCCAGCGGTCGTCGTGTGGGTGCCGATCCGGCCATAGACCGCGCTGCGCTCGTTGTCGGCCAAACCGGTCGCTACCGACTTGGTGACGTCCGGCGAGATACCGCAGA
>JAGNEX010000087.1 GCA_018003035.1 Acidimicrobiia bacterium | reverse complement strand
GAATTGCCACCTGGCCGTCCTGCGCCGTTGGCAGCGTTGGAAACCTGGTTCATGACCGAGTCGAGCGCCCCGCGCGCCTGGCCGACTGCTTGGTTTTGCTGGCTGGCCTGTGCGGCCGCTTGTTGTGCGGCGGCAGCAGCAGAAAGAGCATCCGCGGCACCTTGGGCGTCACCGGATTTGAGAGCCTGGGACGCCTTTTCGAGCTGTTCGGCCAGCTCTGGGTTACCGGCCTTTTGAGACTCCGCGAGCTCGGCGAGGCGCTCGGCAAGCGCCGCCTTCTCCTCGTCGCTCAGGGCAGCTATCTCTTCGGCGAGTGACGCCAACTGTTCGGCGGCGGTGTCACCCTTGCCCAGCGGATTCTCGGCCAGCGACTTCTCGAGCCCCGACACGGCGGCATTCTGGCTGGCAGCGTTCGGGGCAGAGGCCTTCTTTAGCGCCTCTTCGGCTTGCGCGGCCGCTTCTTCAGTGCGTTCCAGGTCGCCAGACCTCACTTCTTTGGCGGTCCGACGCAACTCTTCGGCGGCCTGTTTCGATAAGGGATCGCTGGGGTCGAGTTTGTCCGCGGCACGTTCCAGCTCTTCAGCGAGGTCATCTCGTTGAGCCGCCTCTGCCTTTCGGGTGGCGATGGCATCGGCTTGAGGATTCGGCCCAAACGCCAAGAACCCAACGATGAGTGACAGGGCAGCGACCAAAGCCAACCGGCGGGGTACCCAGGGCGATGGAATCGCCACCTTCGCGGAGGCGCTCTGCGCCAGCGTGTCGGCCCTCTGATGAATCGGCTCGATCATCGGCCCGTCAGCGCCGGCGAACGCCAGCGATGTCGCAAGCGTGTCTTTGGTCTGGAGTCCGCGGTCGGCAGCCCGGGCAGCGGCGTTCCACCCAATCCGCAAGCGAACAAACGCGACAAGCGCCACAACCGCCAACGCGGCGACAGCGAGCTGAACGAGTCGCGTCGGCCACGTCCATGGACCCAACCATCCAATGAGCAAGATGATCGCCAAACCCGCAAGCGCCGACGGCCCAAACTTCTGAACCGAGGCGATGCCCCACACCAGCCTCAAGCGGGCGCGCACCGACTTGAGGAAATGGCGTTGTGGCTCTCTCGGCTCGGACTCGCCCCGTTCAGGCGGACGCGATTCAAGGGCGCCCGCGACCCGTCGGCGGTCGCCTGTCACAGGGGAGCGCTGTTGTCTGCGCGGGTTCCAAGGAGCTGCCATCAGAGTCGGATTTTTTCTTGTGGAAGCCGGAGCTTCCATGCAACCACTCCGAGCGAAAGAACAGCAAGCATCGCTTGTACGGCCAGCGCCGTCCGCGTGAAGTCCTTCGCCGGATCCGACTCGTCGGGTAACGAGTCTCCCGGTTCCCAGTCCCTCGGCAGGAAGTTCGTGCCCGACCTCAGATCGCTCACCCGCATCGGCGAGCCGTCGACGAGGAGCCACTTGTCGATGTCAAAGGTTCCGTCAGGTTCGAGTCCCCACTGGGGAACACCCTGGGTCGGGTCCTCGACCGTGCTGTCTCCCTGAGCGTCGCCTGCATCTGCCGTCTCAGTCGAAGAAGGTTCAGCACCGTCTTCCTCGACGCCCTCACCGACCGCTTGGAGCGCTGCCCCGTCTTCGACGGTGATCGACTGGACTATCGAGCCATCGGGCATCACCTCGGCCTTCACGACTGCCCCAGGGGGGATCCCAACGTCCATACCGCCCATTTGGACGAATACGCCGGGAACATCGTCTGGCTCGAGAAGGGAAAGCTTTGGTCGAAATGCATCGACTCCGTGCAACACCCGCGAGGCCGCGTCGAACCCTGTATCCACGCCATTACGCTGCAACGCCGGATCGGGGTCTCCGAGCATGTCGATCGCCAGAATGCCGGGGTTCAGCATCAGCACTTGGAAGCCACTCTCGTCTCCCTCCGTGTTGCTCCAGTTCACGGCAAAGTAGAACAACGAGCCGATGACGATGAAGAAGATCAACACGTAACTCGTGACCATCGCGCGTGTTGTTCGTTGCATCAGGGCGGATATGGCCAGGCACAGGCAGGCCCACACAAACGCTGTCCACACGATGACCCCGACCGCGGTCGCAATGTCGCCAACGGAAACACCCCCCATCAGGTAGGCGACGGCGAGCAGAGGCGACGATGCGATGATCAGCAGCACGACAAAGGCAAGTGACGAAAAAAGCTTGCCGATCGCAATGCTCCAGGGCCCCATCAGCGTGATCTCCAGGGGCAGGAGGGTGTCGCGCTCGCGCTCTCCGGCAATGGACGCAGAGCACAGAGCGGGGACCACCATGGTCATCCAGCCGATCATGATGGCCACAAGGGCGACGAACACGACAGTGCCCTGTGCCACCAAGTCGATGCCCTGATCAGGCAGGAATCTCGAGTCGGACCCAATGCGGTCATAGACGACGTACAAGATGTAGCTCTGCACGACAAGCAGCAAGGTGACGACCGCCGCCGGACGCCAGCCGCGGACTTGATCGGACAGCTCGCGTTCCAGAACAGGGTTGCGCAGCGATGGAAGGACTCTCACTGGACAATCCCTTCGGTCATGGTCATGAACGCCCTCTCAAGGCCGGCGTCGCTTCTGAATGACAAGACGGCTCGGCCGTCTTCCACGATTAGCTTGCGCAAAAGTTCGGCCTGTTCTTCGTCTGATCCCAAGGTGTGTGTCTCTCGGGATCCGTCCGCGAATATGACGGAAACAACTCGCTCCCCGGTTCCCGAGGCGATTGCCTCGACAGGTCCGACCGCTCGGAGCTTGCCCGCTTCGAGAATCGCAACATCGGTACACAGATCCTGGAGTTCGCTCAGAATGTGTGAACTGACCAGGATGGTCTTGCCCATCCCTGCCAGCTGACGGATCAGGTCACGCAGCTCAATGCGCGCTCGCGGGTCTAAGCCGCTGGCGGGCTCGTCCAAGATCAGCAACTGCGGATCGTGGATGAGCGCCCTCGCCAAGCTGAGGCGCTGTTTCATACCTCTCGACAACTGGCTGACCTGGGTTTTTGCCTTGCCATCCAAATCGACCAGTTGAAGCAACGACTCGGTCAGATCAGCGCGTTTCTTGCGCGGGATTCGATACGCCGAAGCGAAGAAGTCGAGGTAGCCAGCTGCGTCAAGGCCGTCATACAGCCCCAGGACGTCGGGCATATAGCCCATGAGGCGCCGCACATCTTTGGGCTTCTTGCTGGGGTCAACACCGAAAACGGTTGCCTTGCCGCTGGTGGGTTTCAGCATCGTTGCGAGTACCGCAAACGTCGTCGACTTGCCGGCACCGTTAGGCCCGATCAGCCCAAAGATCGATCCCTTCGGGACCTGCAGGGAGAAGTCGTCAACGGCTCTCAAATCGCCGTACACCTTCGACAGATGCGATATGTCGACCGCCACATCGTTGCTCGGCGGCGGCGCTGTCGGAGCGGTCGAAGTCTGAGAGAACCCGGCGCCGGTCTCATGGCCGGGCTCATCTACGACCCCTGCGCCTTGGGCGGTCAACTCGGACGACACCTCGGCTGAGGTGGGAATCGGCAGGCTCTCTTCGAGGACCGGCGACGAAACATTGGTGTCGCTCGACCCTTGGTTGGACATCTCACGATCTCCCATTACTCACCTCCCGACGTCGCTGCGACAGTGGAGGGTGACTCGACGTCGTCCGATGCAGGTTCGGCCGTCGTCTCCGGTACAAGGGGCGCCGTCGTCAACATCTCGACTGCGGGAACGTCAACCGGCATCGGCATTGGCATCCCTCCGCCGAACATGCCCGATGGAGGACTGGCCGGCGGTTTGTCAAGTTGATCGACCGGCGTGAAGCGAACCGCCATCCCCTGCATCATCGAGCCCATCTGGCTTTCGATCCTCATGACAACGTCGCCGTTGTCGTCGATGGCTACTGCGGGAATGAAGTGCCGTTTGTTCTGCTGACCCGTGTCCGTCATGGTTCCCATGGGCACGTCGCCAATCCCGTCGCCGTCGAGGTCGATGACGCCGTCGCCAGTCAGGTCGTCGTAAAACCCGTCTCCGTCGATATCTTCGGGTATGCCGTTCCCGTCGAGGTCGTCCACCTCGAGGTCCTCGGGGATGATGAGGACTGGTGCGTCATCGCCCTGCGCTTCCATCTGCAGCCAGTTCCTACCGTCCCAGTATTCGCGTGGTGTTCCGCTGGTCACACCTTCGATGGCCAGACGCCCCGCCTCGGCCTCAACCCTGGCCGCTTCGGGATCGGCAAAGTGGGCCCGAACGACATTGCGACCGTCCATCTGGCTCATCGCAATGACCTGGATTTGGGTTGGCGTGATCGCCCGGTCTGGCGCCGACATCGAGTCCGCTGGCCCGATGCTGACGGATTTGGTCAGGAGGGTATTGCCCGGAATCTCCAGCCCGTCAGCGAACGGGTCCAGTAACTGATCCGTGAAACCCAGGAATGTGCCTCGAGCGTCGTTTCGGCCAGCCGCGTCGGGTTGAGAGAGAAGCTGCAACACCAGGCCGCCCGTCACACCGCCCGTGTTCTCGCTGTCCTCCTGTTCACCGTTGATAAGGGACACGATGCTGGGCCAGGCCGCCGTGGCGGCAGCGGTTAGGTCAGAGACGACGCTCAGATCAACGTCGACCTTCTTTGACTTGCCCGGCTCAATAGTGCCGAGCGACTGCATGGCATCACCCACTTGGAAGACCGAGTCCTTGAGTGGCCACGGCATCTTGTTGGTGATCGTGCCCACCACCTTTGACTCGCGCCGTTCGACGTCGACCTCTACGGCGCCTGGAGCTTTGATCTGTCCTGCCGCGTTCGCAACGGAGAACGATCCCACTCCCCCGAGGGTGGTGACGAGTGGCCCGGCATCTTTGATGGCGACCTCTACCTCGTTCGATGACGTCCCGCCACTACCAGCAGCGAATCCCTTGGGCAGTTGTAGAGAGGTGTTGCTGGTCGGCGCGGACAGTCCCAAGGCCGTCGAAACGTACGCCTGCGATCCTTCAAGGCTGATGATCGTCGAATGCGACATTCCCTGCTCGGCTCGTTGGCGCTTTGTCAGCTGGACGGCAGCCACCACAGCGAGCACCGCGGTCAGCGGTACGGCGATCCAGATCAAGCGCCGCCGCTTCATCAAGGCCGTGACCCCGAACAGAAGCGGGCCTGCCACGAGCACATAGGCAAGTAGGAATCCGCCGATGAATCTGACCTGGACAGGCTCGAACCCTGCCGATGCGGCCAAGTCGCGAGACAACGCTTCCGGGCCGACCGGCGCTCCGCTAAACAATGGAGAGCCTCCGGGTCTGAACGGCTTCGTGAGAGCCGCGGCGACGCTGGCGACCGACTCGACGCGACCAGCGTCAACGATGGTCACACCCGACGCGTCGGGCTGCCACTTCAGGCCGAGAGCCTCAAGATCGGGCGTCCCTTCCCCTGCCACACGAAGCGTGCCGCCTTCGCGAACCCAAGAGCCCAAGACCTTGGCCGACGAGTCGTCGATGGCAGCGATCGTTTTGTCCTCGGCGATAACCACACCGTCCCTCAGGAGCCCAGGGGTGAGGGCTCGGTCTGAGTTGAGCGCCCTCACAGGCGTCACCGGGAGATCGAAATCGCTTGGAACAGTCTTGGGGAGGGGTGAATCATCCGAGCCCGGTCGGAGCACGAAAGCGAGGGAGCGAGGCGGTTCCATGGAATTCAGGTCCTCGGAGGCGCTCGCAACACGCTCGTCGCCATCAAAGACCGACACCCGGAGTTGATCCGAGCCATTGAACGACGCAATGACGGGAAAGGTCACTGACTTACGTGCGCCAGCAGCCACCTCAATGTCCATCGTGTACGTAGTGCCTTGGGTGTCCCAGGAGTTGCCAAGCACCAGCTCGATGCGGCCGTCGATCAGTTCGTCCGCATTCACGGTGACCGGAATGTCGACACGGTCGTTGGCTTGGAGCATGCTGCGGGGAGGGTCGATTGCCACCGTCGTGGCAGCCCCCGCGGTTCCAGGGATGAACGCCACAGGCGTCAGCGCCAGCAGTAGCAGGGCTACATGCCTAAACCCAGGTACGAACCGCCCACTCTTCGGGTAAGGCATTGGCGATCGCGACCCCGTACTCACTAACCGGTGACGGTTCAACTAATGGCCCTCCAAGGCTCGTACCCGTATCGTGGCGTGCACGGTAATACCGAATGCGTAGTACCCGCAAATGCGTAACACCTACACGCGACTGACAACAAGACTCCGGTCGCGTTGGCGACCGCTTGAGCGGTAGGACGTTCGTTGAAGGATGCGGGGTTCCAGTGTTTGCGGGGTTTCTACGCGTCCGGCAAACGCGACGTTAGCCCGCGTTGAACCCGGCTCAACGCGCACCCAGACGCGGGTGATAACCCGCCAGTAAACCTGACAGCGTCAGTACAAAGCGTTCCGCGGTCGACGCCCAGGACATCGCGTTAACGCCGAGACGTCAAAAGGAAAGGGCGGAACCCTTCGGACAGCGACGACCACGGGGCAACCC
>JAGNEX010000008.1:78090-86067 GCA_018003035.1 Acidimicrobiia bacterium | reverse complement strand
ACGATCGTCGTCACCACGTAGTGCTCGCCCCGAGCAGCCAAGAAGAGCGTCTTGTCTCTCAGGCCCATCACGGCCATTACCAGCAAGATCGGAAGGATCACGCCGACCGTCATCGAGTCGGCCAGTAGCGCCCTACTGAGCAGCACGATCTCGGCGCCGTACAGCGCAACGTCGAACCGGGTGCGCGTGGTCCCGGCCGTGCCCGGAAGGTTTGGCCACGGGGCAAGGCGAATGGTGCCGGGCCGGAGGAAGTGCAAAAAGCCTGCGACCGGCGGGTTGAAGCGCCCGGTCAGGGGGCCGCTTCCGCAGCCAAGCCCGAGCAGCTCAAAGGTGAGCGTCCACAGGATCGCCTTCTGAAATGCGATCGGCAGCGCCCACCACTGTCCGATGTCGCCGACAGAACCGACGCCCGCTGTTGTAACGACGAACCCAATCCACGCACCCACGTACACAGCCATTTTGACGAGGTAGAACGCATACACGACGAGCGGCGAGCCAAACCCTTTCACCCCCCAGTCTTGGCAGGCCATCGCCAGCCGTTTCTGCCACGGCTGAGCGCGCCACTCTCCGAGGTCAAAGTCGGGTAGGTCGGGTGTCAGAACTCCCATGTGGTTAGCACACCTCCTCATCTGGCCAAGCGGCTCCTTCAGGGCGACACGGTACCCGTCGCTCAAGCACCCACAAGACGATTGAATATTGGGTCGCTAAAGCAATATTCCATTGAGTACGGTCGTGGTCTGAGCACAAGGTGTGTGCAGCGCCCAACGCTGTGCACTCGGACATCCGGCGGACGACATGACCACAGCCTCGACCCCAACTCGCCACACGGTCCCGACCGAGCCGATCCTGGCTGCACCCGACACCACCTCGCTGACCGAATCCTCCGATCACGGGTCACCGCTACTGCGTGCCCCCGGAGCCAAACCCTTCGAACCCGGGCGGCTCGATACCCCCGAGTCGAGCGTGGCCGCCTCTCATGAGACTTGGCGAAACGCCCACCAAGGGGCCGGCCGGGTTCGCCGCCGATCACCAGGCGACACGTCCGATCGACGCCGACGACCCGTTCGCTCCATTGGCTCCATCATCGGAGCGACGGTCCTGTTGAGCCTGCTCGCTGCCCTCACCTCCAACTTTGCCGCTACCCAGACCGTGGTCATCGCCGGGGGCAGTGTCCTGCTTGCCGCAGCCATCCACGTGATCGGACGTTCCCGCGGTATGGGCACCCTGTACACCGTCCTCGGAGCGCTGTACGCGCTGATCTTGGGCTGCATTCTTCACGTCTTGGTCGGCACCGTCGGCGGGGCATTTGCCCTGGCCGTCGCCTTGGGCGTTACCGCTGCAGCGCTTGCGATGAATCCCGATGTTCCCGACAAGATCGCCGCACGTTTTCAACAGCGACGGTGGGTTTCTCACCGGACCATGCGTCGACGCTCACTCCCCGACGCGATTGCTTCGGCCTCGGTCCGCACACCGGTGAGCGCCATGATCATTCAAACCAAGGCCGCCCGCCGGTGGTCCCTGGAGGATCGCCTCCAGCGCCGAGTTCTGGCTCACACCCTGCGCGACGGCTGCCGTCTGTCCCGCTCCGAGGCCGGTCGGGTTCTGGTCTGCACTCCTGCGACGGCTCCGCAAGAAGCTGCGTTCGTTGCTCGCCGAATCACTACCGTGCTGAACCCCAGCGAAGTGTTGTCCACCGTGACGACCACCAACCCCGACCAGACCGTCGCCCAGTTCCTGGCCGACTTAGAGAGCCCACGGGCACGAGCGGCGGCGTACATCGCTGCGTCAAACACCCCGCCGTCTCGGTGGGTATCGCTCAGCACTCAGATGGCTGGATCGGCGACCGATGCTCATCGGTTCATCTCCAGCGCCATCCTGGAAAAATCAGGCATTCCCGCGCCACCGCCAAGTTGGCTCGGGTATGGAATTCGGCCTCGGCTCGCGGCCCACCCCGTCCTGGCATCGGCACCGATCACCGATCTCATCGCCCTCAACCCGTACCACGGCGCAATCATCGCCGAACTCGTCGGGATCCCAATCGCCGAAGGAGCGCTCCTCAAACACCGCCTGTAAACCTTCGAGCGACCAACGAGCGCCCGCCAAGACGAAGGAGCCGCCTGGCTTACTGGTCTTTCGCTGATTTGATCAGCTCGAAGATTGCCTTGCAGTCGGGGCAGATCGGGTACTTCGAAGGGTCCCGGCTGGGAACCCAGATCTTGCCGCACAGCGCCCGGATCGGCGTGCCCTCGACGTGGGCCTTCGTGATATCTGCCTTCTTGGCGTAGTGGGAGAAGCGGTCGTGGTCGCCGTCATCTAAGACGGGCACCGACGTCACTTCGGGTTCGACGATCGTGTCAGCCAGAGCCACAGGGATGGACGACATCGCGATCTTCCTAACCTTCGCCCAACAGTTCGGCCACCTCTTGAGAGACGTCTGTCGCTGGCGGCTGTGACGGCACATCCCACGTCTTCTTGGTGACGCGGTCTCCGCCCCGACGGTCGCCTTCAGTCGTGCGCTGACTCCACTTTGGGCGATTGCCGTAGGGGCCGCGGCCTCCATCGTCTTGGCCTCGCCGCCCGCGGTCATAACCACCCCGGTCGTTGCCGCCACGGTCATAGCCGCCACGGTCGCTGCCGCCCCGGTCATAGCTGCGCGGTCCGCCCCGGTCGTCGCGTCGAGGGCCACCACGGTCCGGTCGTCCGCCACGGTCATCTCTGCGTCCGCGATCTCCGCCACCTCGGTCGTCACGGCGGGGCCCGCCGCGGCGGTCGCCGTCGCGCCAGTCGTCACGCCCGCGGGGCGGACGGCCTCGGTCGAAACCGCCATCGCGTGGACGATCAAACTTGGGCTTCCACGCCACCGCCTGACCGAAGACCAACAGACCTTCGGACTGACCGATGATCGGGTTGCCGTGCAGGGCGTAGCCCTCCGCGAGTGCCTCACACACGCGCTCGGAAAGCTCTTCGTCACTTGATCCGGTAATAAGGCGGTACCGGACCATCCCATCTGGCGGCGTGTTTTTGTCGGACATAGACGGAAACCTACCGGTATCCCGAGCCCTTGGTGTCATCGGCCGGGGACCTCGACCTTCGAGCGTGCAGGTTGGACAAAGACCGAACCCGGCACCGAGGCGCGCGCAGCCGACCGCAGCCAGACAGGGTCGGACGAACGTTTTTCACAGTGCTCTTCGTAGAATGGTCGCCGAACGCACAACTGGAGGGCCCACCATGGCAGAGCACGTCGCCAGATCCGCAACACCCAAGGACCGGCCTTGGGTCATGCGTACCTATTCGGGGCACAGCTCCGCGAAGGCATCGAACGCCTTGTACCGCACCAATCTGGCGAAGGGCCAGACCGGCCTTTCGGTTGCCTTCGACCTGCCGACCCAAACCGGTTATGACCCCGACAATCCCCTCGCCCGCGGCGAGGTTGGAAAGGTCGGAGTGCCTATCCCGCACCTCGGCGAGATGCGGACCCTCTTTGACCAGATCCCGATCGAAGAGATGAACACGTCGATGACCATCAACGCGACGGCTATGTGGCTGCTGGCGTTGTACATCGCCGCCGCCGAAGAGCAAGGCGCCGATATCACCGCTCTCGCCGGGACCACTCAGAACGACATCGTCAAGGAGTACCTCAGCCGCGGGACCTACATCTTCCCGCCCGGCCCGTCACGCCGTTTGATCGTCGACATGGTCACCTACACCGTGACCAACGTGCCCAAGTGGAACCCGATCAACATCTGCTCGTACCACCTTCAAGAAGCAGGGGCGACCCCAACTCAAGAGATCGCCTACGCGCTAGCGACTGCCATTGGAGTTCTCGACGCGGTCAAAGAGTCGGGGACCGTCAGCGACGACGTGTTTCCCCAGGTCGTCGGCCGAATCTCGTTCTTTGTCAACGCCGGCATTCGGTTCGTCGAAGAGATGTGCAAGATGCGCGCGTTCACCGAAATGTGGGATCGAATCACCGAGGAACGCTACGGCGTCACCGATTCGAAGCTCCGTCGTTTTCGTTATGGCGTGCAGGTCAACTCACTCGGCTTGACCGAGCCCCAACCCGAGAACAACGTCCAGCGAATCGTCCTCGAGATGCTCGGTGTGACGCTCAGCAAAGACGCTCGCGCCCGCGCCATTCAACTGCCGGCGTGGAACGAAGCCCTAGGACTACCCCGCCCGTGGGATCAGCAATGGTCGCTCCGGATGCAGCAGGTCCTTGCGTTCGAATCGGACCTTCTCGAGTACGGCGACCTTTTCGAAGGCTCTGTCGTCGTCAAAGGCAAGGTTGACGAGCTGGTCACTGGCGCGAACGATGAACTCACCTGGATCTTGGACAACGGCGGCGTCTTTGAAACGATCGAGCACCTCAAGGGTCGGCTGGTGGCTTCCCACACCGAGCGGCGGCGTCAGATCGAAACCGGCGAACTCAAGGTCATCGGCGTGAACTCGTTTACCGAAACCGCCGAGTCGCCGCTGACGACGGGTCTCGACGGGCAGGACGCGATTCTCGTCGTCGACCCCGCCGTCGAGGCTGAAGCGATCGAATCAATTACAGCGTGGCGAGCCACGCGTGCCCAAGACGCCGTCGAGGAAGCGTTGCTTGCACTACGCGCAACGGCCGAGACGTCCGAGAACTTGATGGCCGCCACCATTCGGCTAGCGAAAGCCGGCGGCACGGTCGGCGAATGGGCAGACGCGTTGCGGTCGGTCTTTGGCGAATACCGGGCGCCAACCGGTGTGTCTGGGGCAATCGGCGGCATCGCAACCTCACTCGCCGAGGTCCGCCAAACGGTGTCCGCATCGGCAGAACGCCTTGGCGGTCCGCCGAAGATCCTCGTCGGCAAGCCCGGGCTCGATGGCCACTCAAACGGGGCGGAACAGATCGCCGTCGCGGCGCGAGACGCCGGCATGGAAGTCATCTACCAGGGGATCCGCCTGACTCCCGAACAGATCGCAGATGCGGCGCGCGACGAGGATGTGGATCTGATCGGCCTGTCGATCCTGTCTGGATCACACATGGAGCTGATCCCCGAGATCCTGCGGCTCCTCAAAGAAAACGAGGTGGATGCTCCGGTTGTCGTCGGCGGAATCATTCCCGATTCCGATCAAATCGAATTATTGAAGGCCGGCGTGACCCGGATTTTCACGCCGAAGGACTACAGCATCGCGACCATCATGATGGAGATGGCAGACCTGGCCATCGGCTATCGGAACGCCCACGCTGCGTAATACCCCAACTTCACTCTAAGTAAAGGGTCTACCACTCCTTGGGTTAAAGCGCTGGCCTTGCGATATTGTAGAAAGTTAGGATGTATTCGCTGCGGGCGTGGCGGTCTGCTGGCCGCCACAACCGTTGGGGCCGGTGATGTTGATGGACAACCGAAACGATCATCTTGAAGCGATTGTCGCGATGGTCGACCACGTCCCCACGCTGATGTGTCGGTCCCGACCCGACACCACGGTGATATGGACCAACCGGGCCTACGCCGACTTCTTTGGGGCCCTGCCGCAAGGCCTGATCGGCGAACGTTGGATCGATCACCTCCCCGAGGAGGATCACGGCCGGGTCCTTGAAGCGCTGCACTCTCTTACCCCCGACGCTCCGACGTTCACGGTGAAACGCCTCACCGAGCGCCACGACGGTGCGCTGCGCCTCGTCGAATGGAACGAGACAGCGCTCTTCGATGAGCGGGGCAATGTGGTCGAAATTCAGACCATCGCCCACGATTCGAGTGACGACCTCAAAGCATCGGTTGCGGTTATCGCCGCAGCAAACACCGATCCGCTCACCGGTATGTCGAACAGGCGGGCGCTCGACGAGCAGATCCAAACCCTTGCCGCAAAGAACCCTGACGCTGAACACGCGGTGATCGTCCTCGACCTCGACGAGTTCAAAGCGATCAATGACACCTACGGCCACCCTATCGGTGACGTCGTGCTCCAAGATCTCGCACTGCGCCTTGAGCGGGTTACCAGGTCGACCGATATGGTCGTCCGAATGGGCGGCGACGAGTTCGTCATCTTGCTGACCGGCTTGTCGACCGCGGAAGGCATCGACAGAATCGCAACCCGAATTACACGACTTTTCGACGACCCGGTCACAACCGATGGGCTCGAATTGTTCGTCACCGGATCCGCTGGTCTAGCCACCGGACGCGCCCGCGACTTGAGCGGCTCCGCCCTGCAAGAGGCCGATGAGTTGATGTACGAAGCCAAACGATCGATGCGGGGTGCGCTGCTCGCAAGGATCGATGGACGTCGTTACGTTTGGCAATCGACCGGACCCAGTTCGCAACGAATGGGCAAGGTGGTCGACCTTGTCGCGCGGGAACAGAACGCGCGCTCCGAGGGTCCAGCGTTCAAGAACGGGCGCGGCTGAAGGTCAGAGCCTTTCGCTCGGCCAGACAGATGTCACGCTGGGGGCAGCCGTCGACGTGATCGTTAACGATTCCCATCGCCTGCATGAACGCATAGGCCGTCGTCGGCCCGACAAAACGAAAGCCGCGTCGTTTGAGGGCCTTGCTCAGCGCTACCGATTCCGGCGTTGTCGCCAGTTGACCAACAACCTCACGCGTGATGAGCGGCGGCCGGTTCGCCGGGTCGGGCTCAAAACTCCACACCAAGTCGACGAGGCTGTCGCCCGCCCGCTCCAGGTCGAGCAGCGCTCGCGCATTGCTGATCGCGGCTTCGATCTTTGCGCGATTGCGGATAATCCCTGCGTCGCCCATGAGCGCCTCGACGTCGTCGGGACCCATATTTGCGACGACCTCCGGCACGAAACCGTGGAAGCGTTCTCGAAACCGATCGCGCTTGCGTAGCACGGTGATCCAGCTCAGCCCAGCCTGAAATCCTTCCAGGACCAGCTTCTCGAAAAGGTCGGTGCGATCGGTACTTGGCCTACCCCACTCATCGTCGTGGTAGGCCAAGTACAAATCATCTTCGCCTGGCCACCAGCACCTCGTCACGGCAAGCGCCAACGGTTCGGTACCAGCTCGGGCCAACTGCCGATCAGTTGTACATCGCCTCGATCTCGTCGGCGTATGTGGCGTGCACCCCGCGGCGCTTGAGCTTCATGGTCGGCGTCAAGAACTCGCTGTCCGCCTCCCATTCTTCGCCGAGGAGGGTGTACTTCTTGATCTGCTCGACACGCGAGAACTGACTGTTGGCCTCGGTTACCCAGTCGCTGATCACCTGCTGGACGGCCGGTTCTTCGATGAAGTCGGCCATGCCGGTGAACTCGATACCCTGGGATGCCGCCCAGGCAGGTGCAACATCACCGTCGACGACGATCAGCGCGCTCAGGAACGGCTTGTTGTCACCGATGACACAGACCTGACCAACCAGATTGTGCGCCTTAAGAGCGGCTTCGAGGTTGGCTGGCGAAATGTTCTTTCCGCCAGCGGTGATGATCAGTTCCTTCTTGCGGTCGACGATGCGCAGTTGCCCGTCGTCATCGAACTCGCCGATGTCGCCGGTGTGGAACCAACCTTCCTCGTCCATAACCTCGGCAGTCCGCTCAGGGTCGTTCAGGTACCCCAAGAAGATGTTGCCGCCTCTACCCAAGACCTCGCCATCCTCACCAAGGATGACTTCACAACCAGGGATAGCTGGGCCCACCGTGGCCGTGCGGCGGTCCTCATGGGTCCACGTCAGCGGACCGGTCGTTTCGGACAGGCCGTAGACCGAGGACAACGGGATGCCGATGTTGGAGAAGAAGTTGATGATCTCGGGCGGAATCGGCGCTGCACCGGTGACGGCGATCTCACACTGGTCAAGCCCGATGAGAGCCTTCACGTTCGAGAACGCGACCGCGTCGACAAAGTCGTAGGTCTCTTGGAGTTCCTGCGGGATCTCTTCCCCGGCCTCGCGAAGTTTGCGGACCTGATCGCCGACGGCGACCGCCTCTGCGAACTTCTGCTTCCGTTCGGGGTCCGCAGCAAGCGCCGACTGGATCCCGCCGTAGAGCTTTTCCCAGAC
>JAGNEX010000008.1:0-77990 GCA_018003035.1 Acidimicrobiia bacterium | reverse complement strand
AGGACGCCCATATCGGTCCAGTGAAATTCGGGGATGTTGCGCATCATCAATACGACGCGGTCGCCCGGGTTAATACCGGCGAGGTGAAGTCCTGAGGCGACACGACATGCGTTCTCGCCGTAGTCGGCGTAGGTGTACTCGACCCAGTCGTCGCCGTCCTTGGCGCGCAACGCCACGCGGTCGGGATACTCACGAACCGTGTCGCGAAAACGAGAAGTAACCGTCTGGCCTTCGACTTCCGCCGAAATGTCAGCTTGCGTTAGCACCGTGGAGCCTCCGAAAAGGTGTAGCGAGAAACATCAATGGCGCCACATTGTCGCACACTTGAACGAGCGGTCAACCGAGTCCCCGTTTCGGACGCGACTGCCTCACCGCCTGAACGATTCAACCGCCCAGGGGACGGTCGACTCCTGTACAAGGCAGAGCACCGCACTTCGACAGCTGCGCCAACCCGCAACCCGCACACCCTGCCGAAACACGTTCACCGTTGCCAACCACCGAGACGTCGGTCACGCTACGACTCACCGTCATGACCGACCGCCGCTCGATCGAAGGCTTCAACAGCGGCCCACGGATCGTCTGACTCGCGAATGAGGCGCCCACTCGAGTCGGGCGGGGCGCCCGCTCGATCGATCCCGCCGGGGGTCCTGTCGAGGCGGGCCACCGGAGCGGGCATCGCCACCCCGTCGACGATCGGCATCGACACCCGTGCGCGGATGTGCGGATCGGCAACCATCTCGTCGATGCCGTAGACCGGAGCTGCAGCGCAGTCGGCTGCCCCCAATTCTGCAAGGGCATCCGCCTGTGTGCGTTCAGCGGCCCACGCCGCGATCGCGACATCGATCTGGCTCCGATGCGCGACGCGCCCGGCAAAGTCAGCAACCCCGGGCAGATCGCCGACGCCGACGAGGCGCAACAAGCGCACCGCGACCGAATTCGACGACGCTGACAAAGCGATGAAACGGCCATCCGCGCATTCGAATGTCCCCCTCGGGACGCTGTAGGGCAGCGAGGAGCCCATCCGGCCCTGGAGAAAGCCGTCGGTGACCCAGGCAGCGGGCAAAGCGCCGAGTAGCTGCAACATCGTGTCGAGAAGCGACACGTCGATCACCTGCCCAACGCCCGACCGCTGCCGTTCATAGAGTGCGACCATCACCGCAAACGCTCCGGCAAGGCCAGTGGTCTCGTCGGTCAGAGCGAGCGGCGGAAGTAGTGGTGGACCAGAATCGTCGCCCGTGATCGATGCCAAACCGGAAATCGCCTCGGCAAGCGTCGCGAACCCGGGCCGGTCACGGTAGGGGCCGTCCTGACCAAAGCCGCTAACCCGCAGCACTACCAAACCTCGATTGGCTTGGCGAAGATCGGCTGGCCCATAGCCGAGGGCTTCGAGCTTTCCCGGGCGAAGGTTCTCGATCAACACATCGGCCCCGGAGAGCAAGCGGTCAAAAACCGTTCGCCCTTCAGCACTCTTGAGATCGAGTTCGACCGGGTGCTTGTTACGGCCGGTGATTCGCCAAAAGAGGGAATCACCCGTCTGATCGTCGAGCCAACCCATCCGACGGAGGTCATCACCCCCCGGCGCCTCGACCTTGATGACCGTGGCACCAAAGTCACCTAGATAACGGGCAGCTCCTGGACCAGCCAGGATCGTTGCCATGTCGATAACCCGTAGGCCTTCCAGTGGCTTCACGATGGAGCACCGTAGGTTGTTCCCACCCCCCAGCGCACACTTCACGCTCACCGGATAGGGAACGCCTTCGCCGCCACAGCGCCTCGCACAACCTGATCACTCACGCCAGCGAAGCACCGCCGAACGTTCATCCAACGAACCGAGCGAATAGCCGCCGTACGTCCCCGCAAACATATGACGCGTACGTTCCGTCCACGAGAGGGCGTCCGGGTCCAGTATCCGGCGAGCGGAAAAAACCATCCCCGAGCCAAAGACGTCATAGCGGCCCCAGACGCCGGGATAATCCTTGAGTGACGCGACCTCGATACAAGCCACGTTGGCGAGGCCCAGAACGAAGCGCATTGCGTTGCGATGCGTGTGCCCCGCCGCGTAGGCGCACACCGCTGTGCGGCGACGGGCCAGATCGACCAGTCGCTGGGACACCTCAGCGGGAACATTGAACTCTTGCTGGGCGGGGTCGTCACCGGGATGGGTCAGCGGGTGATGTCCGCATACCAGGACCGGCTGGGTCGATCGCGCGCACAGGTCGTCTAACCATTCGAGCTGATCATCGTGAAGCGTCCCGCCGGTATGGCCGGGCCGAACGGTATCGAGCGTCGCAACCGTCAACCCCGGCAGTTCGATCCCGAACGGCGCCCGTTGAGCGACCACATCAGAATCCGGGGCAGCGTCGTGATTGCCCCGTATGTGGTGCATGCGTCGATCGAGCGGCCCCCACAGGTCCAGAAAGCGGGTGTACTGCTCGACGGTTCCTTCGCTGGTTAGATCGCCGTTGACAAGCACCTTGTCCACCTTGTCGAGGAGGATCGCATCAACGCCTGTGCGGTTCATCAGGTCGGGGTACGGCTCAGCCCCGTCGTCGCTTCGCAACACCGGCCCAAGCTGGTTGTCCCCCATCGATTCGATTCGGCCGCATTCGACTTCGCCGACGTGGACGTCGTTGGCCGTGGCCAACCGAGACAGGCGCGGTCCCGGCGGAGCCTGAATGCGGGCAATGGTGCCGGTCCATGTCGAGATTCCGTCGTCGACGGTGAGGTCGATCGCGTCATCGTCGAGAAAATCAATGAGCCAAACAAAAATCGACGGGGCACCAGCTAGCGGGGTGACAGCTGGCGACGAACTGTGGATCCGGGGGGATGCCGACGAAACGGCCACGACGTGGATGCTGCGCTCATCGCGGTCGGCTACTTCTACCCAGAGGTCGCTCATGACCACGCCCAATTGCCTCGACCAGCAAGTACGTCATCATTGTCGGTCACCGGGCCAGGAACGTGCAACGAGACCCGACGGGGGTGGGCACCGTCGGGTCTCGTCGCTCTTGACGGCCGGCCCCATTGCTGGAACCTGTGCCGTACATCGCTCTAGACGATGGAAGGTCGAATTTTGTCGCGAATAAGTGACCAATAAAGCTGAAGTAAGGGGGTTGACGGGACGCAACCCGCCGGCCTGGCTGGCGATCTGCGGGACTTCGCGAGAAACTGTCGACGTTCGCCGGGGGGGGATCTGATTTTCACCTCGGTACACGCGTGGAGGAGCAGCGAGATAGCTCGTCGGGTCCGGTTAAACCGGGGGGGGATTGACCGGACCCCCTCCACCACGCGATTCCGGCACGTCTGTTCGGGCGGTTGGCGCGTCCACGCCACCTACTGCGGCTTTGCGACCACTCCGTTAGGCGATGTAAGCCCCCGGCCGAAACCGCATCGAACGCGTCGCTCCAAGCCGTTCGCGTTTCCGCTCAACCAGGTCACTGATTCGTTGACGCTGCTTAGCGCCCGCGGTCGACGCTCAGCGCCGAACTAGGTGCGCGAACGACGACCGAGTCGGCCCGAAAGGCGCCAGTTGCCCCGCATCAACGTTGAACGTCGCACTGGCAGACGAGACGCCTCCACCCAGTGGTCCAATTTGCCGTGAGACGTTTCGGCGACGGTCACGGCGCCACGACGAGCCGCTAAGGCCGACACTGCAGCGGTGATCGCTGCGACTTCCTCCGCCGTCGGGTTACCCAACACCTGAAGGCCCGGCCGCTGGCCGTTCTGAGACCTCGCGCTCACAGCGGCATGTTTCCGTGCTTGCGGGCCGGGAGCTGTTCCTTCTTGGTGCGGAGCACGTCGAAGGACTTGATCAGCACACGCCGAGAATCGCGGGGATCGATGACGTCGTCGATGTACCCACGCTCTGCAGCCATGTACGGAGTGCAGTAGCGCTCGGTGTACTCCTCGATCAGCTCGGTGCGACGCTCGTCCTGAGATTCAGGCGGGGTCTCCGACAGCTCTCGGCGGTAGACGATGCTCACCGCGCCTTGAGCCCCCATGACTGCGATCTCGGCTTGCGGCCACGAAAAGGCCAAGTCGGCACCGATGGACTTGGAGTTCATCACCACATACGCGCCGCCATAACCCTTGCGCGTGATCATCTGAACCCGGGGAACGGTCGCTTCGCAGAAGGCGTACAGCAACTTGGCGCCGTGTTTGATGATGCCGCCGTACTCCTGGTCGGTTCCAGGCAAGAAACCCGGCACATCGACCATGGCGAGGAGCGGGATGTTGAAGGCATCGCAGGTACGCACGAACTTCGCTGCCTTCTCCGAAGCGTCGATGTCGAGCGTTCCAGCCATGGACATCGGCTGGTTGCCAACGATTCCGATGACGTGTCCGTCGAGCCGTGCGAACCCGCAGACGATATTGGTGCCCCACAACGCTTGGGACTCATAGAACTCGCCGTCGTCGACGATCTCGGCAATCACAGCCTTCATGTCATACGGCTGGTTTGGCGAGTCGGGAACGATCTCAAGCAGGGCGTCACAGGAGCGGTCAGGATCGTCTTCTGGCTCGAAGTACGGCGCGTCTTCAAGGTTGTTCGACGGCAGAAACGACATGAGATAGCGGACCTGCTCAAGGCAGTCCTGTTCGTTTTCGGCGGTGTGAGTAGCGACACCAGACTTGGATGCGTGCGACATCGCGCCGCCAAGTTGTTCTTGGGTGACTTCCTCGCCGGTCACGGTCTTGACCACGTCAGGGCCCGTGATGAACATGTGCGAGGTGCCCTTGACCATGAAGATGAAGTCGGTCAGGGCGGGCGAGTACACCGCTCCACCGGCACAGGGCCCGAGGATCACCGAAATCTGCGGAATCACGCCCGACGCGCGCGCGTTCCTTGCGAAGATGCCGCCGTAGCAGTTGAGCGAGACAACGCCTTCTTGGATTCGGGCGCCCGCTCCATCGTTGAGCCCGATGACGGGAGCTCCAACCGATTCGGCGAGGTCCATCACCTTGTGGATCTTCTCGGCGAAGACCTCACCGAGCGCGCCCCCAAACACGGTGAAGTCTTGGCTGAAGACGAACACCTTGCGACCTTCGATAGTCCCAACACCTGTGACGACGCCGTCGGTGAGGGGACGGTCCTTCTCGATGCCGAAGCCGTGAGCGCGGTGACGGGCGAATTGATCGAACTCCATGAACGAGCCCGGATCGAGTAGCAGGTCAAGCCGTTCGCGGGCGGTCAGCTTGCCCCGCTCGTGTTGCCGATCCACCGACCGTTGCGAGCCCGGCTGAAGAGCTTCAGATCGCAGCTCCTCGAGACGTTCGAGGCGTTCGTGAATGGTGTGGACCGGAGGGGCAGGCGCGGTGCTCGACTCTTGAGACATAGGCCGAGAGCGTATCGGGACGGCTCCGGCGCACGGCAACCGGCTGACGTAAGCGAAACCCCGCCTGCCGTTGGGATCCGCCCTCAACGGCTGCTGTGTCTGGAACTAACGAGCGGCGCTCTTTGCCGTTTCCGTCGAATCGGGTGCAGTCGACGACGCGTCGGTGTGGGTGTGCGCCCCGAACATGTGCTTCTCGAGAATGATGAACTTGACGATCCACACGACCCCGAACGCCGCGATGTTGGCGGCATAGACGGCCAGGGAAGAGTCGATGTTCTTCTCTGCCCAGGCGACAAACACCATCGACAAGGCCAGACCAGCGATCGCCACAAGCCAGAACGGGAGAACCTCACCTCGAAGGTCGTGAGAACCCGACTTGCCCCACACCCACGCACGATTCATGAAGTAGGCCGGGATGGACGTCAGAGTGACCGCCCAAAAGTTTGACCAGGTCGCCCCCCAACCAAGCACCTCATAAAACAGGAACAAAAGCAGCTGTGTGAGCGGAATCGATACGACCGACACCGCGGAATAGCGCAGCAACTTCCGAAGATCGGCCTTTGCCGCCAGACGCGCTATCAGGTTGTTCGAGTTTGACGGAGATCGGTCCATGCATGTCCCACGTTCATCTCCCGAGGATGACAAACGTCTGCCTGAGGGAGTGGTCGCTAGATAAGGAGTCGTGTGGGGAACCGGCGTCGGGACCGCTGGTCAAGGAGACCTGTTGGAGCTGTCTATACCGACGGAGGAGCCGCGCGAGTGAGGACCGCCATCGTATCCCCCACAGCAATTTGATCTTGCCTCACATTTCCTTTTTGCCCGCACGCGACTCGGGCGTTTGCTGTACCGGGAAGCTGGGTCGAGAATGCTTTCGGCGCTGACCCGGGGACCAGCGGACGGGCAACCGCATTGACGCCAAAGAGCGGTGGGCCTCCCGACGTCCCGCGCAGGGAGTTGAGAGCGTCGATAACCCCGGGAACGCGACGACCGGTCTGTTGGTCGACACCAGGCACTGAACATCGTTCGCAGGGTTTGGTGACCGCGATCTCCCAGCTTCCGATCTGGAGCGTTTCCCAGGTGTCTTCATCCCAGGGCTCGCAGCCGTCGACGACGATGTTCGCCCGAAACCGGTCGACCGGGATGTCGATATTGGTGGCGTCGCTCAGTGCCCGAAGAGATGCCAGCGACACGATCAGCAGGGGGTAGCCATCAGCAAGACCCACCTCCTGACCCCCGAACGGATCGAACGCCGGATTGACCGGGCGCGTGATGTCGCCGGGCATGAAAGCGACCCTCAAGGTCTCACCGACAACCGCAGACAACCAGGACGCGGCGTGATCCCCACCGTCCCGGAGGGTCAACGAGCTCCGCCAGACCTGCGTCTCCACGGCCGGAGCATCGTCGGCAGGCGGTGTGAGCAAAAGTGGCTCCATGCCTGGATACTCGAGCACCACGCGACCGTTGATCCACCGAGCTTCGATCGTCGCAAGGACAGGCGTCGAACGCTGAGTCACCATCTCCCCGCGCGAGTTCACGACCATCCAGAGACGGTCGCCTTCAAAACCGCGCGGTGTCACCGCCACCGAGCCGAGCCGTTCCCCCCGGAAGGACTTAATCGGGTATCTCCAGAGTTCGGCGACTCGGGGTCCCGTCGAGGTCGTCACCTACTCGGCGAGTAGTTCAGAAACGCGCTCCTTTGGACGACCAATGACCGCCCGATCACCTTTGATCACGATCGGGCGTTGCAACAGCGCAGTCTCGTCAACCAGCAGATCGACGACAGCGCCGGGTGTGGTGTAGTCCTCAGGATTCAGTCCGAGCTTGGCGAACCGAGCGTCTTTGCGCACCAGGTCCTCCACCGGTCCGTCCAAGATGCCGACGAGGCGGGTCAAGAACTCACGATCCGGCTTGTTCTTCAAATACTCGACCACTTCAAAGTCGGCACCTGAGTCCTCAACAATCGCCAGCGCGTTGCGGGAAGAACCGCAGCTCTTGTTGTGGAGAATCGTCACTTCGGCCATTGGCGGGCTCCCTTTGTCAGATCGATGCAGGTCTCACGCGGGATTCGATCAGCTGCCGACCCGCGTCGGATCCAACCTGTGCGGCTGGACGACAAACGGTAGGGCACTCAGTTCGTCGAAGGCACTCCACGCAGTCGAATCGCCCTTGAGAACAGCTTCGAGGAGCGCTACCGACGCGTCCGCAGTCACGGCGTACGCCGACATGTAGTCCAAATCCGACGGGACACAGCCGTCCCCGAGCAGGGGGGTCATGAGGGCGTCGGGGATCACCGGGAGGCGATTCATGATCCGCCAAATGCCTTCACCACCGACCGCACACAGGTCGGTGAAGCTCAAGTGACCGCCGCCCAACAGGTCGATCTGGCCGACCGGCGCCGTCTCCAGTCGGATGCCTTCGCTGACGAACAGGTCTGACACCCACGCCTCGTCCGATCCGGTGATGAACAACACGGGTTTGTTTGCGGTCGAGCTCTGCTGCGCCGCCGCCGCACTGCGCGAATCGGCGGCCCTCATGCGACCCGCCGGAGCCAACGGAATCGTTGCCTTGATCTCCGGGAGTCCTGCGAGCCCACCGGTGGTGTAGCCACCCCAGGAGTGACCGATCGCAGCTCCTCGAGAAAGGTCCATCGTCGTATTAAAGAAGTTGCCGGGCGTTGCTGCCTGTGCGCGCAGGTCATCCATCAAGCGCAGCAGGTCGTCGACTTCGGCAACTCCCGTCACGGCTCCAAGGATCTTGCCGCTGAGAATTGCCGGCAGGTTGCCCTTAGTCCGGTCGGGGCTGATCACGACGTAACCCCAAGACGCCAAATGCGACGTCAGCACGGTGCTCTGATTTCGGTAGCTCGGGAACCCGTGAATCATGAAGGTCCACGGATGCTGTCCGGGAGCGGGTGGCAAGTCCCGGTATGCATTGGTTGTCACGGTCGAGTCGTAGGGACCGATCAACTTGTCCAACAGCTTTTGGGCCCAGTTCGGAACCCAGTCACGGACGTCATAGACGTCGCGAGGCAACGACGTCGCGGCGCACGGGTCGGCCGGGTACCACACCTCAACCGGCAGGCCCCCAAGCGTCGTTGTGCGCACTCCAGCAGCGTACGGCCCCGTTTTCGCGTAGCGAAGCACGTCTTGGTGTGGCAGCTGATCGGTCTGCGCCCTCAGATCGACGGGACACGGGTTCGGCGGTGTCGTGGCGCCGGCAGAAACCGGCCTAAGACCTACCGCAACGAGCAGCAGGGCGGCCAAGAAGAACACGATGCCGAGAGCCACCCGACGGCGCCGTCGTTCGTCCCGTTCACGTAACGCTTGACGCTCGGACGGGGAAAGCGACTTGGTGACGATGTGGACTGGTTGACGGATCAGGGGGTTCACAGAGCACTCCGTTGTTTTGCGCCGGAAAGAAGCACCTGTGAGCGGTCGACCCAGGTCAGCCCTGACCGCCTTCAGGAGCCTTAGGTGCCCAATCTTCATCGGCACCCACGGCGCGAGTGTCGCGGAGCCACGCCGGAAGCGCAATCGGCGGGTCAGGAAGGGGGGTAACTCCTCGAGCGCGAAGTAACTCGTCGGTGGCCTCTGAGCCGCTCGTCCATGAGCGGGGATCGCCCATCATGACCTCAAAGAGTTCGCACCCATCGGGACCCGCCTCGAAAGGACCGAACTCTTCACCGTCGGGGAGCTCGACGTGAGTTCCGGGGCCGTAAGCGACCCCGTCGATGCGCAGTTCGCCTTGGAGCACCAGCAGCACATGAGGTGACCGATGCCCATGGCGGCGGACGATCATCCCCGGATCCCAACGCGCGTAGAGCGAGAGGTATTGCGGCTCCTGCCGAAAGGCCAGCCACCGTTCCCAGACCGACGAAATGCTCCCATCCGCGTTGCGCTGGGTGCGGCATTCCTGCCACGGATGCGCGTCGTCGTCGGTGCTGGTGATGCGACAGCCGCCAGGCGCCGTCGGCCCGGATGAGGGCTGAGACCGCGGGGCGTTCAGAGCGCCGCCGGGAAGGTTCGTGCCGTCGGATGCGTCGTTCACGACCGAGCTCCCGACTGCCGGGCCTATTCCTGAACGAGTTCGATCAACGTCCCAAAGGCTTCTTTGGGGTGCACAAAGGCCACAGTCGTGCCCCGGCTACCTGGACGCGGTGCCTGATCGATTGTTCGGTACCCCTGCGCCTTTACCGCGTCGAGGGCCTGTGCGCAGTCCGCAACCCGATACCCGACGTGGTGAATACCTTCACCCTTGTTCGCCAAGTACTTGGCGACCGGCGACGTCTCCGAAACTGGCGTCAGCAGTTGGATGTATGAGTCGGCCACCTTGATGAGCGCTTCTTCGACACCATCAGAATCGATGCGCTCACGGTGTTCGACCGTCGCTCCGAACGTGTCGCCGTAGTAGGCAATCGCGGCCTCGAGGTCACGAACGGCAATCGCCACGTGATCGATTTCGATGAGAAGCGATTGCGAAGAGTCCGCTGTTGTGGTCACGATGTGCCGCCTTCGTCTCGAACCGACGTCTATTTGCCGAACTGACGGAACAGCTCGATCTCGCGCTGGTGCTTCGAACGCAGTTCCTCGTTCCGAATGCCCTGACCTTCACCGTCGGCCAGGCACAGGATGCCAATTTTGCCAGCGTGGAGGTTGTGGTGGACCCGGTACGCCGCCTCGCCCGTCTCCTCAAGCGGGTAGACCTCAGAGAGGATCGGGTGAACCTTGCCGTCGACGATCGCTTGGTTGGCGGCCCACGCCTCGCGGTAGTTCGCAAAGTGGGATCCCTTGATCGTCTTCAGCTTCATCCAGAGGTGACGGTTGTCATATTCGATCATGTAGCCGGACGTCGCCGCGCAGGTGACGATGGTCCCGCCCCGTGACGCCACGAACACCGACGCGCCCATCGTGGTGCGCCCGGGGTGTTCAAAGACAATGTTGGGGTCACGTCCGACCATCGACCGGATCTGCTTACCCAGGCGACGCCACTCCGACTCGTCTTGAGTGTGCTCGTCGCGCCAGAAACGGTAGCCCTCCGCCTTGCGGTCAATCACGTGCTCAACGCCGAGTTCGTGCAGCACATCGACTTTGTCTTGGGACGAAACCACACCCACGGGCGTGGCGCCAGCGTTGAGGATGTACTGGCAGGCGTAGCCACCGAGGCCGCCGGTCGCACCCCATACGAGCACGACGTCGCCTTGGGTAACCGGCGCGCCGTTCGGGCTGACGACCATTCGGTACGAGGTCGAGTTGGTGAGGGCGTTACACGCTGCCTCTTCCCAACTGAGGTGTTCGGGCTTCGGCATTAACTGGTTGGCCTTGACGATCGCCAGGTCGGCCATACCGCCGAAGTTCGTCTCGAAACCCCAAATCCGTTGGTTGGCGGCCAACATGGAGTCGTCGTGCGCCGATGGGTCCTGGTCGTCGACGTAGTTGCAATGGACCGTCACACGGTCGCCGACGTGCCAGTTACGCACCGCCGAACCGGCTTGGAGGACAACGCCAGCGGCGTCGGAACCAACGACATGAAACGGTTGATCGTGTCGGGACGCCCACTGCGACTCGCGACCGAGACGCTTGAGGAAGCCGAACGTCGGCAGCGGTTCAAAGATCGACGTCCAAACGGTGTTGAAGTTGATCGAGCTGGCCATGACCGCGACCAGGCACTCGTCCGGGGCGATCTCGGGAAGTTCGACTTCGCCGACGTGCAGGGATTTGCGCGGGTCCTTCTCCTCGGAAGGGACCCCGGCAAACATCTCTTGTTCGTCGGCAAGGACATATGCAGCGCGGGTCGCGGTGGGGACCGGAAGGGCGGCGAGTTCCTCGGCGCTGGCGTTGGCGTTGATGGCGTCACGGATCGCAGAAATTGACATAGCCGGGGAGCCTACCCGGCGGCCCTTGCCCGTGTCCCGATCCGCGCCCGACGACAAACGACCGGCAGTTGAATCAACCGCCGGTCGTCCTGGTTTCAACCGATCAAAAACTCTTCTCGGCCGGTTAGTTCCTAGGAACATCCTTCCACGGCACGCCCTTATCGGGCCGGGGCTCACCGGGCAATCCAAGGACCTGTTCGCCAAGGATGTTGCGCATGATCTCTGAGGTTCCGCCTTCGATCGAGTTGGCTCTCACCCGGAGGAACGCGTGGTGGATTCCACTCCCCGCGCCGGTCAGGTCGAGTTCACCCGGGCGGCGGAAGGTGAAGTCGTAGTCGATGGTCGATGCCATGCCTTCGATATCCAGGCAGGTTTCGTAGATCGCCTTGGTTAGCTCGGCGAGCGCCAGTTTGGCGATCGAACCTTCTGGACCGGGTATCCCGCTACGCATCGATTCTCTCGCCCGAACGTTGAGCAGTCGGAGCGTCTCGGCCCGGCAGTACAGCGACGTGACGCGGTCACGCGCCACGGGGTTGCGCTCGCCCTCGGGCACCGCTTGCCAGGTGTTCAACAGGTCGGCGATCGGTCCGATATTGCGTCCGGGCGTGCCGACCGCGCCGCCGATTGCGACTCGCTCGTTCATCAAGGTCGTCAGGGCAACCCGCCAACCATCCCCGCGGTCGCCGACACGTTGGTCGTCGGGAATCCGCACGTCGGTCAGATACACCTCGTTGAATTCGGCCTCACCCGTGATCTGGCGTAGCGGCCGCACCTCGACGCCGGGCGCACCCATGTCGACGATGAAGTACGTCATTCCACGATGCTTGGGCTGGTCAGGGTCGGTGCGGGTGACCAACATCCCCCACTTGGCGAGATGGGCGAGGGTGTTCCAGACCTTCTGGCCGTTGACGATCCACTCGTCTCCGTCCTTAACGGCCTTGCAACCAAGGCCTGCGAAGTCTGAACCAGCACCGGGTTCGGAAAAGAGCTGACACCAGGTCTCTTCTCCGGAAAACATCGGACGCAGGTAGCGCTGACGTTGGGCATCGGACCCGTGCGCCATGATCGTGGGTCCCGCGAGGTGCAAGAAGAAGGCCTCGGGCGGCATCGCCGGACAGCCGGCCTCCGCGAGGCGCTGGTTCACGTACACCTGATACTCGGCGTCGACGCCGAGGCCCCCATATCCGACAGGGTGGTGGACCCACGCAAGCCCAGCGTCGAACTGCTGCTCTCGAAAGGCGACCGTCGAGGTTGTTTTTGGATCGACTGCAGCGAGCAGCGAGTCGATCGCCTCATCGACAAGCGTTCGTTGAGTAGTGGTGTCGGACATTGGACCCCTTCTTTGCGCCCCGGGGGGCGACGAAACTTCCCCAGTCGCCCGATGCTACCGGTTGGACCGCGACACGATGCGTGCTCGCGCCCGCCCCGGAGGCGGTTCGCCCCTGGGCCGCTGTCACACGGCGTCGCTACGTTTCGACTCATGGGACAGCTCAGACAAGACAGGTCGCAGTTCGACAGCTTTGGTACTGCCGGTCGATACCTCCCGGTTCGATACGATCCGCCAACCGTCAGTCGCGTCGGACTCGCGTCCCGCCTCGCGTTCAGCGCAGCCCTGCCTCGGCCCGGGATTCGGGCCAAAAATGGGAGCGCCTCGAATTTCGACGACGCCACAACGACCAGGACGAAGGTATCTGTGAAGTCCAGACCAGCCCAGCCCCGTCGGGGAACCTCCACCTCAAACTTCGGTGTGGGCAAGCGCGAATCTCACGACGCCACAACCTTTTACGAACGGTTTCCGTCACCGATCATCTCCAATGACGATCAGGTCACCCCCGCCGGCGACGGCAAGGACCGCATCTGGGTCGGCGATGCTCGCGACATGGACGCCGCCTCGGGCGGCCAACTCGCCGACAACTCCGTCGCCTTGGTCGTCACATCACCGCCTTACTTTGCCGGAAAGGCATACGAAGAGGCGCTCGGCGAAGGCCACATTCCGGCCGGCTACGTCGAGTACCTGCAGATGCTGACCGACGTGTTTGGTGAATGTGTCCGCAAACTCGAACCGGGCGGACGTATCGCCGTCAACGTCGCCAATCTGGGGCGAAAGCCCTATCGGTCGCTCTCTGCTGACGTCACCACCATTCTGCAGGACGAATTGGGGCTGTTGTTGCGAGGCGAGGTCATCTGGCGGAAGGCCGCCGGCGCGGGGGGCAACTGCGCGTGGGGCTCGTTCCGCTCCCCCGCCAACCCCGTGCTCCGCGACACCACCGAGCGGTTGATCATCGCGTCAAAAGGGCGCTTCGATCGGGCATTGAGCGCCGCCAGGCGAGAGCGTCTGGGGCTGCCCTCGACCGCCGATATCTCGGTCGATGAGTTCATGGAAGCCACCTTGGACGTGTGGGACCTTCCAGCCGAATCAGCCACTCGAGTCGGGCATCCGGCACCCTTCCCGGTCGACCTGCCGCAGCGGTGCATTCGCCTCTTTACCTACGAGGGCGACCTCGTCCTCGATCCGTTCATGGGTTCGGGCACCACCGCCGTTGCTGCCGTGCGTACTGGGCGTCATTTCGCTGGCTTTGACACAGAACCCGAATACGCCGCCGCAGCTCTTGCCCGTATTGAAGGAGAACGTGCGGCGACTCAATGTGAAGCGACCGAAGGTCGCGCCGCATCCGGCGTGACCGGGCGGCCCTCCCAGTCCACAGCGGGTTCCGACCGATCCGTGTCAACAGGCTCTACGACCGACAACCCGTCGCATCATGCAGATCGCTTCGCCGCCGCGGCGCGCAGCGGTATCAAAGCAACCGACTTGGCCGAGATTCTGGCCCAGGCGGCCGGGCTCTCAGATCTGGCGGCCGCCGTCTCGGTAGGGCACGGACTCACCGTGTCGTGGATCGGTACAACCAGCTCGGGGCAGACGGTCGCGATCGACGTCATCGGCCCTCACGGATCAACCACCCGATCAGGTCTTCGTCGCTCCGATGCGCTCTGGAAAGCAATCGCCAAAGCAAGCGTCGCAATGACGGGAACGTCAGACCCTCGATCCCGGGTTCGGATCGATAACTGGATCATTGCAACCACCCAGCTGCCGGCAAAACCCGGGCCGACCTCGAGAGCCCTCGCCGCTCTCGTCGGCAGTGGCGGACCGATCGCGGGGGTTGTCGACATGTCCGGCGAAGATCCCGTCACCGAACTGCGTGACCTCTTGGGTGTGCCGTAGCGAGCGCTCCACCGCCGCTCGGCCGCTGGATCGGCACGCTGTTGTGTTGATCGGCCACACCCGACACCGGCGCCAACGGGCGTTTCAGCACGCAAATCCGACCACGGAGATCGCGTTACGCCCCGAACGTGGTCAGAAAAATACAGAACGCCAAGCAGCGCGGCTTCCGTAACATTGGTGTGCCCAGTTCCCGCTGGCTTCGACCATCCACATTTGGAGTTCTGAAAATGAAGGTACGCCGCTTTCTGGCCCTATTGGCCATTACCTCGCTGACCCTGTTTGGGTGCTCGTCAGATGACAGCTCAGACGACAAGTCAGACAAATCGTCCGAAGATGCCAAAGCAGCAGAAAGTGCCGAGATCGTCATTAAGGACCAGAGCTTTGACCCCGACGAGGTGACGATTGCCAAGGGTGGCTCGGTGACCTTCAACTTTGACGACGGTCAGACGCCGCACAACATCCACGCGGTCAACGGCGAGTTCGAAGACTCTGGCAACCGTCTGCGCACCACATACAAGGTCGAGCTGGACGAAGCGGGTACGGTTGAGTTCACTTGCCTGCTTCACCCCGACATGAAGGGGACCATCACCGTCGAGTAGCCCGTGCCTGAACAATCGTCATCGAGGTCTGGACCCACAGCAGAGCCTTCGGCCGCAGGTCGGACGAACGGAAACGCCCAAACGACCCGGCGGATTCCAGAGGCCACGGTTTCTCGGTTGCCCCTGTACTACCGGTCGCTGTTGACAGTGGCTGCAGATCGAACGACGACGGTTTCGTCAGAACGGCTCGCCGAACTCGCACATGTGAGCGCGGCGCAGGTGAGAAAAGATCTTTCGCGCCTCGGGTCCTATGGGACCCGAGGCGTTGGTTATGAGGTGCCCCAACTGCTCCGTTTGATCCGAGACGAACTCGGACTTAATCAGACGTGGCGGGTCATCGTGGTCGGTGCCGGCAACCTGGGCCGAGCACTGTCCCAGTACGAGGGGTTCCGCTCGAACGACTTCGAGATCAGCGCTTTGGTCGACAGCGACCCCGCCAAGATCGGAACGATGGTCGGCAACCTGACGATCGAATCGGTTGACGACCTCGGCACCATCGTCGCCGAACGCAATATCCGTATCTCGATTCTGGCCACCCCCGCCGAAGCCGCCCAGAAAGTGGCTGACCTTCTCGTCGAAGCTGGCGTGATCTCGATCATGAACCTGGCGCCTGCCATCCTGGACGTCCCAGATGGCGTGCTCGTCCGCAAAGCCGATCTGGCTACCGAACTGCAGATCCTGAGCTTTTACCAGCATCACGGCCGCGTTGATCTTGACGGCTCAGAATCTGACGAAGCCACCCCATAACCTCACGATTGGCTGCGGTCCCTGCCGCCGGCGGCCGCAATTTGATCTCGGGGCCTCCTAATCGCCAGCGGCTGGGACCCCCCCACCAGGTCGACCATCTGTAGCCTTGCCCCATGGGTATGCCGGTTGATCTTCAGGTCGCAGAACGTTTGGTGGTCGTGGTCGGCGGCGGTCGCATCGCTACGCGCAAGATCCAGCAGTTCCTCGATCAGAACGCCCTTGTGAGGGTGGTTGCCCCCGAGGCGACCGACCAGGTTGAAAGATGGGCGGCAGAAGGACTGGTCACGTGGAGGCGGCAGCAGGTTACGGAGGCCGATTTGGTCGATGCCTGGCTGATCATCACCGCCACCGGAGAACCCGCCGTCGACGGCTGGGTGTTCGAATTTGGCGAAGCACAAAGAACTTGGGTGAACAGCGCCGACGACCCGACACACTGCAGCGTCACGCTTCTGTCGATCTTGCGGCGGGGGAACCTTCAGGTTTCGGTGGGAACCGAAGGCCACGCCCCGGCGGTCGCAACATGGGTTCGCAAGCGAATTGGCGAAGTGATTGACCCTGCATACGGTCAGCTCGTCGATGTCGTCTCTGGCTTGCGGGCCGAGATTCACACGGCCAAAGAATCCACCGAACAGTTCGATTGGGCGGCGGCCCTTGACGATGAGGTCATTCGCGACATTCGCGCCGACGGACCGCAAGCTGGGGCCGCGCTATTGCGGGCCCGCCTGGGCCTGGACTAGCTGCGCACAGAGGAGTTCAGCGGGGACGGCGCTGGGGGCGTTGGTCCCAGGCCCCGAATCGTTGAGCCGCAGCATCCATCTCGCTTACGATCCGACCCCAGGCATCCACCCGCTCCGCCGCTATGTCGCCTGCAGCGACGGCAGCAGCGACTGCGCATTCCGGCGCTCCGTCGTGGGAGCAGTCTCGGAACTTGCAGTCTTCGGATAAGCCGAACAGGTCCGAGAAAGCCCGTTCGACACCGACCGACGCTCCCCACAGACCCACCGATCTGACCCCGGGAGTGTCGAGCAGTACGCCACCGAATGGCAGAAGCAACAGCTCGCGGGTGGTGGTGGTATGCCGGCCTTTGGAGTCACCTATCCGCACCGATTGGGTCGATTGGATCTCGGAACCGAGCAGCGAATTACAGATGGTCGACTTGCCGACGCCACTCTCGCCGACCAGTGCCATCGTCTTGTGCGATCCGTCGAGACGCTGCCGGAGCCCTTCCAGACCGCTACCTCGTTCGGCGCTGACCGGTATCACATCGACATCGGGCGAAAGCTTGAGAACTTGATCGACGACCTGGTCGATGTCATCGACGACATCAGCCTTATTCAGCACGACCAGGGGCTCGGCGTCTGACTCCCAAGCCATCACCAAGAAGCGCTCCAAACGGCGGGCGTTGACCGCCTTGTCCAGCCCCACCACGATCGAGACGTAGTCCATGTTTGCGGCGAGCACCTGGTTGTCGTCGACGCGCCGTTCTGAGTGTCTGACCAGGGCAGACTTGCGTGCCAGCAGATGGGTCACCTGGTCTGCATCGCAGAACACCCAGTCGCCAGCTACCGCTTCGTTGCTCAGCACTCGAACCGGGCCGTCGTCGGTGATGACCGACACCCAGCCACGATCTTGGCGGGTCACCCGGCCCACGGTGTGACCCCTGAACCCGACGCTCCCAACACACACCTCGTCGCCATCGGCCGGGTCGCCAGATGCCAGCGCGGGCTCACCCGTGATCGCGGCGTTGGCGCGCAGCGCCCAGTCGGCGTCCCATCCGTAGTCAGTGAGCAAACCTGGCGCGTGCACGGCATCACAGTAGGGCAGCGGATCGGGAATTATCGACCGTGCGTTTGGCATCGGCCCGCTCCGATGCGAGACCATGACGACTGCGTTTTTGCAATCAGAACTCCCACGCAAGCGGGCACTTCATCAGGTTGCCTCACAACTTCGGTCAAGTTCCCGGGCCTCGGTCCTTCAGCCTCGGTTCGGGCGGTGACCATGGTCCGGACCGGGAAGATTGCAGGTACGCAAACGGTTACGCACCCGTCGGGCGACTCGCGCAGCGGTGCACGACCACAAGGCACCCTGGCAACGATCCTCTCGTGGCAGCGTCAAGGTCAGTACGCAATATAGGAAGGCAAGCCATGTCGCTTTTGGTTGTCGGCGTGAGCCACCGAACAGCGCCGCTCGCCATCTTGGAGCGCACATCGATCCCGAGTGCCGACCTAGAAAAGGCCCTCCACCAGCTCTCGCTCAAGCCACACATCAGCGAGACCGTCGTGCTCGCCACATGCAATCGCACCGAGTGCTACGTGCAGGCGACCCGCTTCCACGACGCTGTCGACGAGGTCACCGACTTTCTGTGTGAATGGTCAGAACTCGACCGCGAGACGTTGTCCGAGCACTTGTACACCTATCACGACGACACGGCTGCCCAACACCTCTTCCAGGTAGCGGCCGGCACGTTGTCAATCGTGTTGGGCGAAACCGAGATTTTGGGGCAGGTCCGAAGCGCCGCTCTTCGAGCGCAAGAAGCTGGCGCGGCACGCCACCAACTCGGTCGGCTGTTCCGACACGCCCAAGAGGTGGGTCGCAGAGCACGTTCAGAGACGAAGATCGGCGAGGGGTTTGCTTCGCTGTCCTCGGTGGCCGTGGCGCTGGCCGCCGAAACCCTCGGCAAGCTGAGCGACAAGACCGTCGTCTTGCTCGGAGCCGGCGAGATCGGGATGCGCATGGCAACAGCGATGGCAGCGAGCGGCGTTCACGATGTCGTCGTCGTCAACCGCTCGCCTCGGGCCGCCGCAGACCTTGCGACTCAGGTCGGCGGCAGGCACCGACCTATAGAAGATTTGCCCGACGCACTCCACGCCGCCGACGTTCTACTCACATCGACTGGTGCTGACCACGTCATGCTCGACCGTGACGACTTGGAGATGATCATGTCCCGCCGGCCCGGTCGGCCGCTTTTGATCATCGACCTCGCCATGCCCCGCGATGTCGCCCCCGACGCCGGGCGCGTCCCCGGTGTGACTCGGATGGACATGGAGGACTGCAAGACCTTCGTCGAATCGTCGCTCGACCAGCGCCGAATCGAAGCGTCCCGGGTCCTCGAGATCGTCGACGAGGAAGTAGAGCGGGCACGCAACGAGCGAGCGCACCGCGAGGTCGCCCCCTTGATCGCAGAGTTACGGCGCCGGGTCGAACAAGTGCGCGTCGACGAACTCGCTCGCTACAAGAGTCGGATCGACGCCGTGGACCCAGAGGCTCAAGAACTGATCGAGGCCGTCACGAAGAGCCTGGTCAACAAGCTTCTACACCAGCCCACGATGGCGCTCAAAATGTCGGCCTATCAGTCGGATGGCCCTCTGACCACGGACCTGGTCGCCCGTTTGTACGAGCTGTAAGAACTAGCGTTTCGGTCAGTCACCGGGCGACCTCTGTCGACGGGGCCGCCGCCGGCCGACACTTTGTTTGAGGCCTCTCGTCATCGGTCAACCAGCAGTCCTCTCGCCGATCCGCGTTCCAGAGAGAAACGACGCCACCCATGATTCGGATTGCGACCCGAGGTAGCGACCTTGCACGTTGGCAGGCCCACTGGGTGGGTGAGCGACTTGGTGGCGAGTACGAGCTGGTGATCGTGTCGACCCTCGGCGATCGCGACAGCGTGTCCCCACTTCACGAAATCGGCGGCACCGGCCTGTTCGTCACCGAAGTGCAGGCCTGTGTGCTGGACGGGCAGGCAGATGTGGCTGTCCACTCAGCAAAGGATCTTCCCGGCGCTGGCCCAGCGGGTCTGACGATTGCGGCCTACCCGTTCAGGGACTCCCCGTGGGACTCACTCGTCGGCTGTCAGCTCGATCAGATTCCCCTTGGCGGGACGGTCGCCACCGGTTCGGTTCGCCGCCGACTGCAGTTGCGACACCTCCGACCTGATCTCACCTTTGTAGAGCTCCGCGGCAACATGGCCACACGTCGGGCAAAGGTTGCGCAGGTTGACGCCATCGTCGTGGGGACCGCTGCGTTCCGGCGCCTCGGTTGGGGTGATGAGCTCACTCAAACCTTCGACCTCAACCAGATGGTTCCCCAGGTCGGTCAAGGCGCTCTGGCCGTGGAGTGCCGCTCTGACGACGGAGCCACTGTCGCGTCGATTGAACAGATCGACGTGCCGATCATTCGTCAAACGGTCGAAGCGGAACGAGCCATGCTCCAGGCGATGGGAGGCGGGTGCGAGTTTCCGCTTGGCGCCTTCGCACAAGCCGCGGCTGGGGACCAACTTCAACTCAGCGGGTTTTTGGGCGACCTTGACAGCGGGGCCGTTGTGCGAGCAACGGTCTGCGGAAGCACCAGTAGCGAGCTCGGCGCCGAACTCTCGCAACGCCTTACCGCCGCGCTTGCCGAAGCGCTCGGGAAGGACGTGCCGTCGTGACCGTTTCGCTGATCGGGGCCGGCCCCGGAGACATTGGCCTCCTCACTCTCCGAGCCCGGGAAAGGCTGGAGTCCTGCGACGTGCTGATCTACGACCGGCTGGTCCCCGCGGAGATCCTCGACCTGGCGCCGGAGAGCGCCCGTCGGATCTACGTGGGCAAGAACCCCGATGGGCTGACCACACCCCAGGAGCAGATCAACGACATGTTGGTCCACCACGGCTTGCAGGGGGGACGGATCGTTCGACTCAAAGGTGGCGACCCGTTTGTCTTCGGACGTGGCGCGGAGGAAGCGCAAGCGCTCGCCGAAGCCGGTATCGACTTTGAGCTGGTGCCCGGTATTTCTTCCGCCTTTGCGGCGCCTGCCTATGCCGGAATTCCCGTCACCCACCGGTCGATCAGCCCAATGGTCACCGTGGTCACCGGTCATCGTTTTGTGTCCGCGCCCGCTTTGGACTGGGTTGCATTGGGTGCCCACGGCGGCACGCTCGTCGTCCTTATGGGCGTTCGGCAGCTCGGGTCAATCGTATTTGGGCTCCTCGAGGGGGGCATGGCCCCGGACACCCCGGTCGCCGCGGTGATGTGGGCGACCCGCCCAGGCCAGTCGGTACTCAAATGGCGGCTGGGTGAACTGGCGTCATCACTCGCCGAATCGACCGCGCCAGGCAGCGTCGTGGGCGTGCGTTCGCCAGCGGTCATCGTCATCGGTCCGGTGGTCGACGAGGCGACTCCGTGGTTCGATCGGCGCCCGCTGTTCGGCTATCGAGTCGGGCTCCCCCGTCCAGCTGGTGGAGATGGGCAGCTGGCCGACGAGCTTCGGTCACTCGGTGCGGACGTGCTTGTATCCCCGGTGACCCGCATCGAGGCACGCGAGCTTCCCGTCTACGACGGGTCAGCCGATTGGTTGGCCTTTACGAGCGCTCGAGGTGTCCAAGCTTTCCTCGAGGCTGCCGTGTTCGCGCACGGTCAGGACACACGAGCTCTCGCTGGCACACAGATCGCTTGCATTGGAGACAAGACAGCAGGCGCGTTGCGTAGCTACGGGCTCCGGGCCGACCTGATCCCGCCAGCAACTTCTGGCAGGTCGCTCGGTGAGGCACTGGTCGAAGTGACCGAACCCTCGACGGTGATCTGTCTTCCCCGGGCCGAACGAGGCGCACCTGAGATCGTGGAGGTCCTCCGCAGTGCGGAGCGGACAGTTCTTGAGGTTGCCGCTTACACCACGGTTTCGGTTCCACCAACAGACTGGTGTGCGACGCTAAGGGAACCAAACGAACTCGACGCCTTGATCCTTACTTCGGGCTCGGTCGCGCGCTCCCTGGCCGATGGCTGGCGCCTAATCCACGGCCGTCGCCCTAGCGAAGTGCTGAGCCCCGATGTGCGCGTGGTCGCGCTCGGTAACAGCACCGAACAAGCAGCGAGCTCTGCAGGTTTTTCTGTCGATGCGGTCGCGGCACGGCCAGACGCGGCGGCCCTTCTCGCTGCCCTATGCGGTGACGAACCGGGCGATCACTAGGATCACCCAACATGTTTCCCGATCACCGTCCTCGTCGACTTCGCTCGAGCGTCGCGTTTCGCAGCCTGGTCGCGGAGGTCGAACTGCGACCACGGAACTTTGTGCTGCCCCTTTTCGTCAAGGAGTCACTCGACCGTCCTGAGCCGATCGCGTCACTTCCGGGCGTCTACCAACACACGTTGGAGTCGATGCTAGATACGGTTCGATCAGCCATATCGGTTGGGGTTAGGTCCGTCATCGTGTTTGGTGTCCCCAAGGACAAGGATCCTGAAGGTAGCCAGGCCGATGCGCATGACGGCATCGTCCAACGAGCGCTCGGCGCTCTGCGGTCGCGCTTTGGTGACGACATCGTGATCATGGCTGACACCTGTTTAGATGAGTTCACCGATCACGGCCACTGCGGAATCCTGACCAGCGACGGTCGAGTCGACAACGACGCCACTCTCGAGCGCTATCAATTGACTGCGATCGCCCAGGCTCACGCGGGCGCCCACGTCATTGCTCCGTCCGGGATGATGGACGGGCAGGTTGGCGCTATTCGTGCGGCACTCGATGAGACCGGCCATGCCGAGATTCCGATCCTTGCCTACGCCGCCAAATATGCCTCAGCCCTCTACGGCCCGTTCAGAGATGCCGCAGAGTGTGCGCCCTCTTTTGGAGATCGGGCGGCGTACCAGATGGACCCTTCGATGCGCCGCGAAGCCGCCCTCGAAGTTTCGCTCGACATTGCGGAAGGGGCGGACATGGTGATGGTCAAGCCAGCGCTCTCGTATCTAGACGTCCTGTCGGACGTCCGCTCTGGAGTCGACGTTCCCGTTGGCGCCTACCACGTCAGTGGCGAGTACGCCATGGTGATGGCGGCAGGGACAAACGGCTGGATCGACGGCGACCGAGTGATGGACGAGCACTTGCTGTCCATCCGTCGTGCCGGAGCCGATTTCATACTTACCTACGCGGCGATTGCTGCGTCACAGCGCATCCACGACCGCGCCTAGCCGCGGACTTGGGCACGCAACTCGGCTGGCGCTATCGGCCATAGTTCTTAGCGAAGGATGTGACAGTGGACCTTTTTGAACGAGCGCAGTCGGTGATTCCCGGCGGTGTCAATTCGCCTGTCCGAGCGTTCAAGGGGGTCGGCGGGGATCCCTTCTTTGTGAAGTCCGCTCAAGGCGCCTTTCTCATCACCAGCGAGGGACGCTTCCTTCTGGACTACGTGCAGTCGTGGGGAGCGTCGTTGTTTGGTCACGCACCTCCGATGGTTGTCGAGGCGGTGACCCGAGCCGCAGCCGAGGGAACTTCGTTCGGAGCGCCGACTGAGCGCGAGATCGTCTTGGCCGAACGAATCTGCGAACTCATACCGTCGATCGACATGGTTCGGTTGGTCAACTCAGGAACCGAAGCAACGATGACCGCGGTCCGCCTCGCTCGGGGCGCCACGGGACGCAACAAGATCATCAAGTTTGCTGGGTGCTACCACGGCCATGTCGATGCCCTCCTCGCAAGCGCCGGGAGCGGGCTCGCGACCCTTGGCATTCCTTCCTCTGCAGGGATTCCCCCGGCGGCCGTTTCCGACACCATCGTTCTGGGCTACAACGACCTGGCTGCTGTTCACGAGGCGTTCGCCCTGCACGGCTCTGAGATTGCCGGCGTCATCGTTGAACCCGTCGCGGGGAACATGGGGCTTGTCGCGCCCGTCGACGGCTTTCTCCAAGGCCTCCGCGAGATCACCTCGGCACACGACGCATTGCTGATTTTCGACGAGGTGATGACCGGCTTCCGGCTGGGCGTTCAGGGGGCCCAAGGATTGCTTGGGATCACACCCGATCTGTCGTGCTTCGGCAAGGTGATCGGTGGTGGATTGCCTCTGGCTGCTGTTGGAGGGGCACAGGCATTAATGGAGAACCTGGCTCCTGTTGGAGCCGTGTATCAAGCGGGCACGCTGTCGGGAAACCCTCTCGCCACGGCGGCAGGTCTCGCCGTTCTCGAGGCAGTAAACGAGGGGATCTACAACGCCCTCGAGGAGCGTGCTGCGCAGCTTCAGCGGGGACTTATCGAAGTGTTCGAAGAGAACGAAATCTCCGCTTGGGTCCCTAGGGTCTCAACGATGGTGGGCGTGGCGTTCACGGATCAGCCGGTCACGAACTATGACGACGCACGTGGTACCGACGAGGCGGCTTATGCGTCGTGGTTCCACTACTTGCTCGACAACGACATCTACGTTGCGCCGAGTGCCTATGAAGTGCTGTTTCCGTCGCTCGCGCATGGAGCCATCGAAGTGCAGCGGACGATCGACGCTAGCTACGAGTGGGCGGATCGCTTTCGGGGTACGCCCTAACCAGAGCCAAACCTCTCGACCAGCGACCAGGTTGGGTTCGTTCAGGCGCGGATTGGTTCCGCCGAACAGTGCTGAGAGGGGTTCCTAGCGAAAGCAGCCCGCGTTGAATCCGTACACGGCGTCTGACGCGCCTCAAGGGCCCCATCCACACCAGAAGCAGAAACTTTCCGGGTTGGAGGGGGAAAGTCTCAGTCGTCGTCGCGGTTACGAACCCGGTCGACGATAAAGAGCGATCCCCAAAGGATGACGCACACGGCGACGAACACGACGAAGGCGAGGTCCCCATCGTGAGTCGCGTCGATCAAGACGGACGAGCGAGCGCTTGCAACGCCTGGGAGGGTTGCGAGGTTCGCGAGGAACGTCCCAATGGCGGCGATGATTAGTTGGACAGAACGACGCATGTGACGTGTCCTCCTATGCGGCTACGGGTGTCTCGCGGTCGGCCAGCTCGTTGCGGTGCAGGGCCCAAAGCGAAATCGCAAACAGAATCAACGATCCGACCATCGTAAAGAACGCTGGCTGACGGATCGAGCCGAGGTCTCGAGTCGACACAATCCAAAAGTCTGACTGCTCAGGATCGCACTCCGGCGGCGGCGGGGCCTCGACCGGTGTGATGTCGTTCGTCAAAACCGGGCAGAGGTGGACGGCCGAGTACTCGGGAACGTGCCAGAAGAGATTCTTAATCTCACCACCGACCACGTAGGTACTGTCGGCGTCTACGTAGGTGTAGTCCGTAACCGACGAAAAGGGCGGAAAGTCCAGACCCGCCGCTTCGATGGCATCGCCATTGGTCAGGAAGGGGTCGAGGCTCGCCTTGATGACACCAGCGTCGGCCACATCGGCCAAGTTGTCCTTGGTCTCAATGTCTTTGACGGCATCAATGTTGGAGTCGGCCGGAGAACCACCTTCGATGATCTCGTTGATGGTCCAGCCGGGTTGACGGCCCAAATATCCGTTGGGAAAGGTTCCGGTCAACCACAGTGCGCCAAGCAACGTGAGGAACCCCGTGAGGGCGGATACGGCAACAAGCAACCCGCGAACCCCACCCAGGTTGGTGTAGAGCAGCAGGTAGATCGATCCGAAGAAGAGCGTTACCGCCGCGAAGATGACCAGCAATCCGCGCAGGGTTGGGTCCCAAAGGCCGTCCCCGCCGCCTGCCTCGGTGGCCAGGCTCGTAAGTTGCAACAGGTGAGTCATATCAAAATGCTCCACTTAGCGTCTGTGGCCACAGCCCGTTAGAGACCGCGTTCATATTCGACAATCTGGTTGATCTCTTCTTCTGTCAGCATCGAGCCGCTCACCATCGCTGAGTCGGCCTCGTTACCCGTACCGGGGTGGAAGGTCGTAGGCCCAAAGCCCGGCATGCGGCCCGAACCGATTCCGCGCTGGCCGTAGGCAGCGTTGGCGTCAGAACCACGGGAGACAAACGCTGATTGATCTTCGGGGGTCAGGAACTGGCGCAACGTGGCGCCGCTTTGCAGGCTTGGCCCGAAAGCGCCGTTTCCTTGGTCCAGGACCAAATCGATCGCCGGATTGGCGTCAAAAACCGACGAGATCGACCAGTGTCGGGTGTGACAGCGAGCGCAGTTCTGCTCGAAGAGCCATTCCGGTTCGTCGGTCTTACCGGCGTCCTTCGCTGCTGCAACGGCGTCGGATTGCTGTTTTGCGACCTCATCAGGCGAGAGCTGAATGGTGGCGAGGAAGTCGAGAAGCGAGTCGATCTTCTGCTCGGTCAACGGCCCACCACCAGCGATACCCCAGGCACCCATCGGGGTACCCGCTCGACCGTAGGTGATGATGTTGCCGATCTCTTCACGGCTGAAGCGGTAGTAAACGGTGTTCAATGCGGGAGCTGCCCAGGACACTGAACAGGCATAGTTCGTTTCGTCGCCCTCGACCTCGTAGCAGAGTGGGTTGACGTTTTCGGGCGCTTCGCCTTCGCCAGCGTCGGCTGCAAGTTCTTCATTGGTCGAAGCAATGAGTTCCTGCTGCTCTGCATACCCAGGCTGATCAGACCTAAGGCCAATAGCGAGTTCTGGGTCGACAAGGTCGATGTCGTCTCGGGGGATTGAGACGATCAATGGCCGCGCACCACCACCACCGGTGGCCCCGTGACAGTCGGCGCAGCCCAAGGCGTTCGGCGATCCGCCGGACGCGGCGCTAGAGAAGAGTTCGGCACCCTTTTGAACCGACGAGGTGAGCACCTCTGTCTCGCGTGAGTTCTGACGTCCAGGCTCGAGCAGCCAATAGGTCGGCAGCGCAACGGCGACGATGGCCGAACCAGCGAGCGCCCAAGCCAGAACCCGGTTGAGGCGCGGCCCTTCAAGGACGTCATCGGAATAGTACGGGGTGAGGTTCGGCGCCTCTTCTCCCTTGGTGCGTCGGTTCATGGCTGCCGAGATCACCATGCCCAGAAGGAAGGCAATCACGATGACCGTTGCCAGAACGAGCAACATCGTTGGACTCATATCAATCGTCGATCCTGTAGTCGTCGTGTACGTGAGCCGCGCTTAGACGCAGTTCGGGCCTTCGGCCTCTTGACCGGTCGTGTCAGTACCGATCGCCGGGCCGTTCACCACAACACCAGTATTTACCTTGATCTTGCCGCCGGTGACTTCGAGCGGGAACCGGTCCATACCACGAGGTGCAGGTCCACCACGCTTTTCACCGACACGGTTGTACTTCGAACCGTGACAGGGGCATTCGAACCACTGAGAACTCAGACAGAACGGCACTCGACAGCCGAGGTGAGGACACTTTTGGTAGAGCGCCACATAACCCGACTCCATACCCGAAACGATGTTGTCCTCGTAGACAGCCTTGGCTTTGGAAATCGCGGTGGATGGGTACTCGACTACGTAGAAACGTCCTTCTGGAACGTAGAACGGGCGCTTCTCGCTCTCGATGGCGTCTTTGATGTCCTTCTCGCTACCAGCGTCGATCTGACTTCCAAAACCGCCGGATGAAACCGGGTCAAGGAAGGCGATCAGCGCCAAGCCAAGCGTGCCGAGGCCGACCGCGTTCAGCAGCAGAATTGCCCGGTTGAAGAATTGGCGGCGGGTAACCCCCACCTCTTCCTCTGTTCGAGGAACGGGCTCGTACCACTTGCGGGTCTCGACCGTGCCGCCTTCGACGGTGGCTAGCGCCGTGGCCGTCTCGGTAGCGCGCTGACGGGCATCAACACTCAGATCCGTAGACGGGTCCGACTTGTGGGCCTCTTCGTCCCGTTTGACAGCTTCTGGGTGAAGCCGTCCAACTTTTTCGGCGTCTCGACGTCGCGCTGTGGCAGCAAGTGCGAGTGCACCCAAGAAGACCAGGACGGTGATGGCAATGATGACTGGCGTTTCCATTGTCGACTCCTACAGCTCGAAGAACACGCCGTCACGCCACGGGAAGGTGAAGTTGAATCCCGGCCCTCGGAAGAAGGAGCCGATGATCACAAGCACCGCCCAGAACATGAGGAAGACCGTAAAGATCGAGACTGCAAACTTGCGGTCTTCTGGTTTCGTTGCTTGGTTCTTGTCGATATATGGGGCAAGGATCAAGAGGAACAGGCCGATACCGGGGATGGTCACACCGGCGACCATCGGGTGGAACATCGTGAGGAGTTCCTGCAGACCCAGGAAGTACCAAGGGGCCTTCGATGGGTTCGGCGTCTTGTTGAAGTCGGCCAGGTCCTGGAGCGGAGCCTTGACCAAGGCACCCATGATGATCATCAGTCCTGTGCAGAGCAGCAGTGCCACGAACTCAAAGACCAACAGGTGCGGCCACACGTGGACCTTGTCCACCGGCTTGTCTTTGGTCTGCTGGATGGTTCCAGCCTTGACGACGGTCAGCATCCGCTGTGTGTGACCTGCCGGTCCCGTCTGACCACCGGCCGGGACGATGCCCGGCTGGGCTTGGACAGCGGCGACCGCAGCACCACCCGCACCGCCGCCGACCGCTGCAACGAGGTCGGCAGGAGGAGTTTCGCCAGCGAGGATCGCACGACGGATCTTGGATTTAGCGAGGAGACGTCCCGGGATCTTGGAGTTCCCGACGACGACGTCTTCTAGTTGCGCGGGTGCGACACCGGCCGGAACCGGCGCGGCAGCCGCCGCAGCTGGTTTGGCAGCAGCGTCGGACCCGGAGTCGGCTTCCGCCGCCTCACCACCGTCCATCGCCTTGCGCCGCGCCTGACTGCGCTTGAGGAGATGCTCTGGAATCTCAGCCATGGTTCAACCTCCCCCTTTAAAGCGGTCCGGAGATGCCGCCGTCCTTGCGGACTCGCCAGAAGTGAATCGCCATGAAGATGACGATCACGAAGGGCAGCATCAACACGTGCAGGACGTACCAGCGCAGAAGGGTGTCGGTACCAATTTCCTTGGACCCCAGCAGGACGTACCTGACCTGTGACCCGAAGACGGGTGTGTACCCCATCATGTTGGTACCCACGGTTACGGCCCAGAGAGCAAGTTGGTCCCAAGGCAGGAGGTAACCGGTGAAGGAGAGAAGCAAGGTGAGCATCAGCAGGATGACGCCGATAACCCAGTTGAACTCACGGGGCGCCTTGTAGGCACCGTGATAAAAGACCCGGCTCATGTGCAAGAAGACGGATAGCACCATGAGGTGTGCGGCCCACCTATGCATATTTCGCACGAGAGAACCGAAGGCGACTGCGGTTTCGAGCGTCTCGATGTCATGCCAGGCCGCCGCAGCGGTCGGCCTGTAGAAGAACATCAAGAAAATGCCGGTCACCGTCAACAGGATGAACAAAAAGAAGCTCAGCCCGCCGAGACACAAGGTGTAGGACACCTTGACAGCGTGCCGCTTCACCTTCACAGGGTGAAGGTGGTAGAGCAGGCTGTTCATGATGACGTACGAACGGTTACGAGGACTGTCGGTGTACCCCTTGCGGAACACCGACCCAGGACGGAAGATCGAGTTCCACGCCTGGGAGTCCTGAACCCTTTCGAGCATCTGAGACGTTTTGCTGCCGTTGGCCACGGTTCAAATCTCCTCGGGGACTCTAGAAGCGCATGCCGTAGGCATAGCCGTGGTTGTTGTCACGAAGGTTGGGGTCGCCGTGTGGTTGGTCGGTGACCTTGCCCAGCGTGATAACTCCGGTCGGACAACGGTTGACACAGAGTGCGCACCGGGTGCACACGTCTTCGTCAACAACAAAGAACACCGCCGCCAACGGATCATCGTTGGGATTGTCGGTGTTGTGGGCCTCATCGATTGCCTCGACGGAAAGCATGTGGATGCATTTCCATGGGCAGATGTCGACGCAGCCTTCACAGGTAATGCATTCCTGCTGGTCAATGTGCAGGAATTGCTTGGGCTTGACCGACTGGGTCAGCCAAGACGGTTCGACTTCAACGAGTTCATAGTCATCACTGAACTCGGGCATTTCGGGATTGGCGTCGGTGGTAGCCCCCATGGCTAGGCCTTCCTCAGCCGTGAAAGCGGGCGACCAAAGCGGGAAGTACCGGCCGGTTCTGGCGTTTCTTCAGCGGGTGCCTGCTTCGTTTGGTACTTGTCGCGGTTTTGCCACTTGACCCAGAGGACCGCATTGCCGCCCAAAGCCACCGCGTACAGGCCGACAGCGATGACATCGCGCAGAGCCTGCCAAGGAATGTTGATCGGGTCGGTGATGATGAACGTGTCCGACCGCCAGTTGAGCTCGGAGTCGGCGAGGGTCAGCCAGTCGTGAGGCCAAACGCCGTAGATGACGAGCATGTACCCGAACACCACCACCGCACCCAACATGGACTGACTCCAAGTGGGCTGGTCGTTCTTGGGGATCTTGCGGATGAGAACCAACACGATCAGCGCGCCCAGCACGGTGATTGAGGTCGATACGATGAACCGACCCCACGGTTTGGCCATCCAGCCAATCAAAGGGTTGATAAAGGCGAGCGTATCGATCATCGCTTTCCTGGCTCCCTTTCTCCGTCGCTTGGGCACGACCAAGACAAACCGCGAGGAATTGCGGTGTCTTTAAGGGCGCGCTCCGGTCCCTTTCCTACCACGGCTCCATACTCACTCACACATCGACAGGGCTGGCCGCCGGGGTGTGGGCTTGGGGCACCTGACCGGCGCCGGTACGCCTCGTTGCATCTCCGTTTATAACCCGGGCCATCGAACCGGGTCGACCCGCCATCGCCGAGCGTCGAGACCACCAGACAAGGTTGAGCCGAATTGGTTTCGGCCAGGGAGGAACGAGTCAGATATCTCCGTGCCTTCCAACTCGATTCCAGACGTGTATGACATAGATGTGCTGGTGGTTGGGGCTGGACCAGGTGGTTCGGCCGCCGGATACTGGCTAGCTCGATCAGGTGTCAGCGTCTTGATGGTCGAGCGGAAAGTGTTTCCCAGGGACAAGACCTGCGGAGATGGTCTCACGCCGCGGGCCGTGAAACAGCTGACCGACATGGGCATGCTTTCCCGGCTGGAAGCGTTTCACCGCCACGACGGGTTGCGGGCGATTGCCGCCAACGTCACTTTGGACTTGGCCTGGCCGGAGCATCCAGTGTTTCCTCCGTATGGCTACGTCGTTCGGCGCCATGACCTCGACGAGATGGTGGCGGTCAACGCGGTGGAAGCGGGTGCCGAGCTGTGGCAGGGCGCTGAAGCGGTGGCCCCCAAATTCACCCAGGGCATCTTGACGAGCGTTGTGATCAAGACAAAGGCCGGATTCGTAAGAAATCTTCCCGGAGAATCTGGCCTGCACAACCACGTTCCGATGGAGGACCGAGCGGGAGAGGCACCCGAGCCAGGCCGCTCGCCAGAACGTTTCGCTGCCCCAGCGCCTGGAACCATCGAAGTCCGCCCGAAGTTTGTGGTGATCGCCGATGGATCGCTTTCCCGTTTCGGGCGAGCAATCGGAGCGCGCCGTGACCGGGACTTTCCACAGGGCATGGCAATCCGCACCTATTACCAGTCCGATCTGTCGACCGATCCCGTGATCGAGAGCACGTTGGACGTTCGGGACCGGCAAGGCAACGCCATGCCGGGCTACGGCTGGGTGTTCCCCCTCGGCGACGGAACGATCAATGTGGGCGTTGGCCTGCTGTCCACCTTCAAAAATTGGAAGCAAGTCAACACAACTCACATGATGCAGGAGTTCGCGGCGACGGCTCCTCCTCATTGGGGTATCAATCCCGACGCTCCCCTCCAGCCAGCGACCGGCGGTCGACTCCCGATGGCCGGTTCTGTCTTCCCCAAAATCGGCCCGAATTACCTGCTCATCGGGGACGCAGCTGGTTCGGTGAATCCGTTCAACGGCGAGGGTATCGATTACGCGTACGAGACCGCCCGGGAAGCGGCGTCGCTGATTGCCGTGGCCGTCAGTGAGAACAACGCTCTTGCGCTCACGAACTACGAGCGGTGGCTCGACGCCGAGTATGGGCTCTACTTCCAAGTAGCCAGCCTCTTTGCCACCCTGATCGGGCAACCAGCGCTCATGCGCCAACTCACACAGGTCGGAATGCAGTCGCGAAGCCTGATGGAGTGGGCCTTGCGGGTGATGGCCAACCTGTTGCGACCCGACGAAGTACACGTTGCCGAACTCGCGTACCAATCCATCGCGCAAATAGTGCGCGTCGCACTTGGACCGTCCGCTTTGGCCGCTGCCGCCCAGTAGGCGAATAGCACGCACCTCGCGATATCGCAAGGCCTCTGCTCCGAAACTGTTTCGGTTCATTAAGGCTCTGATCTGGGATAACGATCACAACTCTGCGTTAGATCCAGAGTTGGTCAATGATTCAAGCATTGCACCGGCAATGACCGATAACGAACTCGTCAGCATCCCTGCGAGTCCGAAGAGAGTCAGTCGTGCATCGCCGCCCACTATTCGCCATTGCTGCAATTTTGCTAGCAGTCGCCGCGATCTCCCCGCTAGTGATCTCCCGCCCCGCCGACGCCTCCCCGAGCATGGAGCAGGCATTCATCAACGAGATCAACGCCCTCCGAGGGTCTCAAGGACTTCCGGCGTTAGCGGTGCACTCAAACCTGACCTCGAAAGCCCGCAGCTGGGCTCAGACGATGGCTGGCGCGGGTCGCATCTACCACTCGGATCTCCAGAGCGGAATCACGGCCAACTGGAAGCGACTGGGCGAGAATGTGGGCGTTGGTTCTGATGTCACCTCGCTGCACAACGCGTTTGTCGCGTCGCCGACCCACTACAAGAACCTGGTCGACTCGACGTTTACCCACGTCGGAGTGGGCGTGTACGTCGGCCCAGACGGCACCGTATGGGTGGCCGAAGAGTTCATGCAGCTGATGGAGACCGCGCCGCCAACCACTCGAGCGCCCATCACCACACAAGCGCCACCACCGCCGCCCGCCCCCGTAACACTGCCGCCGACGACCCAGCCTCAGCGCCCGGTCACGATTCCCGCACCGACGCCGACAAGCCCGCAAGTCACCAGCCCGCCTCAAACGGCACCGGTTCAGCTGCCGAGCCGGACGCCGAGCACCACCAACAACCAGGTCGTTGTGCCGGCCAAGAACTCGGGCGGCGCCTCACAGACACCTACCACGCAGGCACCCGCGGCTGCTTCCTCCTCAGGCGGTGGGGCGGCCAGTCGCAGTACGACGACGACAGCTGCTGCCAACGCTCGATCGTCGACCACATCCACGACGGCAGCTCGGAACGCTCGATCGACGACCACGACAACCGATCCGAAGGGGACCGGTTCGGCAACCAACTCGGCAAGCGCCAACGACTCGAACTCGACGTCGGACTTCTTTGAAGTTCTCCGCCAGGCAACCGATGAACTCGTCGACGCTCAACCAGCACCGAATTCCGACCGGAGCGCACCAGACAACGCCGACACCCCCCAGGCTGGCACGTCGACGACTGAGACTTCGTCGCCAGATGCGGGTGCTGGAACACCGCCCGCTGGGTCAGAGACGGCCAACGGCTCAACTAAGGCCGATGCGAATGGCTCCGCCAGTGCACCCGGCCCAGCTCAGTCGGATGCCAGCCTGTGGGATGCCACCGAAGTCGCCGGTCCGGTGAACTTCTCGGCTACGGCACCGAGTGACCTCAGTTGGGACGACCTCAACGCCGATTGGCGCTGGGACCTCGTCGCAGAAGTCACGCAGTAGTTCTGCGGACACCCGGCCCACCTGGATCCGAACTCGACGACGACAGACCGGAATGCTCCGGTCTGTCGTGCTATCGAGCGATGAACACGAACTGCACGACCGAGGCCAGAAGGATCATCACCAACAAGAGGATGATCATGATGGTGGTTCCTTGCCTCATTGGGTCTTCCCCTTTGGAGTGATGGTGATTGGCACATCGAGCGGCGTCGGTGACTGACCTCCGGGGCCGTCGTCCACCTCGGTGATGACCACGACTGAACCGGACGAAAGCCCAAGTTCCCCAGATGCTGAGCCACCTTTTACGGCGATAGAGATCAGCCCATGAGCGTCTGTCACCAGGATCAGTTCGTCGAAGGTTCCATCGTGGTAGCCGGCCGAGGGTTTGGCGATCCGCTGAAGCTGGCCCGTGGAGAGCAGCATCAGTTCGTCGAGGGAGAACCCGGCAAGCTGCAGCTCTTCAGTTGAGATGTTCAACTGAGCATTGCCGAAACTGTCCACCCACAGAACCTCGGCCTGGATACGGGCCGGGCCGACGTCGGGGAGCGGCATCGTCGACGGCATGAGGCCGCCAGGAGAAACCGAATCGCCGAGTTCGTCGATGGGCGTACCACTGGCGACGGCTCCGGCGCAGGGCGCGAGCACGTCCCGACCAAGGAAGGTGCCGCCCATCTTGGGCAGATGAAACTGCTCGGCGGTCAGCTCAACGGCAGCACGTGCACCGCCAAGCATCGCCACCGCGGGCGACAGAACGCCGTTGTCGGGGCCGAGCAAGGTAAAGCTCTCGGTCTGGACCGCGATCAACCGGCGGACCGAATCGGGTCGCGAAATATCGACCATCACCACACCCGCAGGCAGATACTGAACCGCTCGAGCGAGGGCGAAAGCGCCGGCCCGCACATCGTGACGAGGAATGTTGTGGGTGATGTCCACAAGCTGTGCGCCGGGACAGGCTCGCAGGATTACCCCACGGCACACGCCCGCGAACTCGTCGACGAGGCCGTAGTCGGTCAAGAGGCTGACGGTTGGCACCGGTTGTTGGATCACCGTGCCAGTGTGCTTGTTCGGCCCCAAACGCGGCGAATCCCACGCCCTGAAAGGTGCGTGGGACTACAGAACCGCTTGCTCGCGGATCTAGCTCACCTTGATGTACTGGCTCTCTAGATACGCGTTCACGTCAGCCTCGCGAACACGAAACGAACGACCTACGCGAACAGCGGCCAGTTCGTTGGACTTGATGAGCCTGTAAACGGTCATCGAGGACACGCGCATCAAGTCGGCTACCTCACTTACGGTGAGGAAGCGTGATGACGAAAGTGATTGCTCCATTGGAATCCCCTACTCGGTTGTCGCCCAGGTCAAGACTACGCCACGTTGACATGAGTTGTCGAGTGAGAAGGGAGTGAACAGAGCTAAGAGCCGTTCAATGAATTGACTGCTATTACAGAAATAGATGTTGCGCGAGATAGCGGTGTTGCGGCTGTTAAGGGGGAGGACGAGATTACCGGACAACCCGCCAGAGAGACGTGACCGGAATGCCGTGATGCACCGACCACTGTGAGTGCTCACTCAGCGCGCGAATTTAAACAAATACCGGATTCTTTAGGGTGACATCCGGTCGGTAGCGCTCACCGCGGCGCCGACAGGCCAGGAGCGCCAGGCGAGAGATACCCGACACGGGTCATCCGAGTTGGCGGGAACGCTCGGCCGCGGCACTCACCGCGCCGGCGACGCTTGCGCGTACCGCCCCTTTTTCGAGTTCTGCGAGACCCCGTGCGGTCGTACCACCCGGCGAGGTGACAGCAGCACGGAGATCCGCCGGGCTCGAACCCGATTCGGCCAGCATGCGCGCCGCCCCCAAAAGCGTTTGTGCAGCGAGTTGCGTCGCGACGTCCCGGGGCAATCCCTCGAACACGGCGCCTTCGATCAATGCCTCCGCGAAGAGAAACACGTACGCGGGCCCAGATCCAGACAGCCCCGTCACAGCATCCAACTGGTTCTCAGGCACAACATGGGCGCTACCGACGACCCGCATCAACCGTTCGGTGAGGTCGACATCATCCTGAGTAGCGCTCGCTCCCCCCGAAATCGCCGAGGCCCCCGCTCCGACCAACGCCGGCGTATTAGGCATCACCCTGACGACCCGCGCGTCGGGCAGCATCGACTCGATCGCTTCGGTCCGAACCCCCGCTGCGACCGAGATCACCAGACATCCACGTCCCCGTTCGGGAAGAGCCTCGATTGCGGTCAGAAGGAGATGGGGCTTCACCGCTAACAAGTAAACGTAGGAGTTGTTGTCTAATTCGGGAAGCTCAGACAACCGGCCATAGACCGAAATCCCGTCGAACCTCTCAGTCAAATAGCGCCGTCGCCCATCCGAAGTTTCAACAACTGAAAGGGAGTTGTCGTCCTTTTTTGCAAGGCCTACCAATAGAGCCTCGCCCATCTGTCCGCCGCCAACGATCGCAATGTGGTTCACGTCCCCGATCGTAACAACCCGTGTGGATCGGCGTGTGAGCGAAGCGAAAGGGTGACCACCTCAAGGAAAAAGCCGGCCACGACGAGCCTCGTGACATGGCGCCGAATGCCGACAAAGCGACGTATAGGGCATGTTGAAGAGGTTTCCTCCGCGCAAATTCGCGCCCAGTCCTACACTGACCGAATGTTGCATGAGGTATGGCCGTGTCTATCCAATTGCTGATCCAGAGGGACGGTCAACGAGCAATGACTCAGGTCGGGCCCAGCGAATGGGAAGGCCCGAGTCCGCACCAACAAGCGTGGATTCGGATGACGTCCCCGTCGCCGGCCGAGCTGAAACAATTCGCCGAACTCGCGAACGCCCCCGGTGCTGGAGTCGAGTTACTGACACAGACGCGAAACCTGCCGGACTATGTCGTGGGCGAAGGGTGGCTCTTCGTCGCACTCCAGGTGCTTGCGCTCTCCACCGCATCCCACGACAAGCTCGACATCGGGATGCTGATCCTCGACGACGTGCTCATCAGTGTCGAGACCGCGCCCAACGGGCTGGTTCCGCAGCTGGTCGAATGGGCCGAGCGAACCGATACCCAAGAGATCGATGACGTCGACGAACTTCCCGGTCGCCTCAGCATTATCGTCGGACGGCGCTACTTGGCGATCGCCGACGAACTGAATAGGCGGTCAGACGACCTCTACGAACGGGCCCTCATCACGCGCCGAGGCGTTCTCAGCGACATCCAAGTGCAGCGGCGAGTGGCGGGAATCGTCCACACAAAGGTGCGACGACAACGGACCGTTATCGACAACATCGTCGACGAAGATCCGCCCGTCTGCTCTGAAGCCGGCCTTCGATTGCTGCTGCGCGGGCGCGACGCCCATTCCGAGGCGATCGACTCGCTTTCGGCAGTCCACAACGTGTTGGCCGACGCCCTGGATGCGTACCGCGGGGCATCTGCAGACCGACAATCGACCGCGACCACCATTTTGGCGGTCTACTCAGCGGTCCTGTTGCCTTTGACCCTTATCGCCAGCTGGTACGGGATGAACGTCAAACTTCCCGGGCAGGACTTCGGAAGCAGTTGGGTGGTCATCATGGTGGTCATGGCGATTATTGCCTTGATCTCGATGGCCATCTTCTGGCGTGCGGGCTTCATCAGAGTCGCAACGCACAAGGTCCGTCCGCAGCCGCCAAGCGACTTTGTCAGATCGGTATTGGATGCGATCCCTGTAGATCACACCCCAGGTCAGAAGACGATCAGTTCCCGTAGCCCAGGTTGATCGCCGCTTTGAACCAGCGCTCATTGGCCATGTAGATCGTCCCGATCACGCGGTCCAATTCGGCGCTAGAGAGGTGCTCCAGCCTGATGCGCCCACGCAGATACAGGTCCCCGTCGCGGGCCAGCGCGAAATGGGTTGCAGAAAGGTCGAAGTTCCAGCGCATTGCAGCATCGACCAGACGAGGCGATCCGCCTGGGGGCATTGGCAAGAAATAAAGCTCGTGGCGCAATGAGCGCTGCCGCAAATCAAAGTAGATCGTGGCGGCGTCGCGATCGTCGCAGGTAAAACGGAGGTACCACCGCTCCATCGACGGCTCGTATTCGAGCGCCTGCACCCAGTCTTGGGGCAGAACTTCGTTTCGGAGGTGTTCGTCGATCAGCACCCTCGCACGGTCAAGGTCGCCAGCGACCAGACCCCACGATGCCTCTGAGCGTTCATTGTCCACGCTGGCTAGATCCGATCTTCTTTGACTCCGGCCGACACGCGCTGAGGTTCTCGGCAATCCACGGGGTCGCTGGCGATGACGGTGCCGTACGAACCCGCGAGGCGTCGGGCGGTGGCATCCCAGGTGAGGTGCGACGACATGAGCCACGCTGCATCGGCCAGCGTCGTCCGAGCTGCAGGATCTTCGAAGAGCGAGCGAATGACCCTGCCCCACTCCCTTGGATCACGGGTCGGCAGAAGCCTTCCCGAAATTCGATCAACGATGATGCGCTTCAGGCCGCCGACAGCGCTGGCCACGACGGGAATTCCCGACGCACCGGCCTCTAAAGCGACGAGCCCGAACGACTCGGAGTAGGACGGAACTAGACAAAGGTCCGCCGCTCGATAGAACACTCCAAGATCTTCGTGCGCTTGCGGCGGGCGCCAATCGATCTGATCGAGGACACCGAGCTGGCGCGCCAAGTCGATACTGGTCTCGAGCTCGCGTTGCCCATCAGGTCCACTGGGCCCTCCGACGACGACAAGCGTCGAACCCTCAACGCCAGCAGACGCAAAGCCTTGCACCGCGAGCTGCAGACCTTTGAGCGGTTGGATCCGGCCGACAAACAGGGCCACAGGTCCATCACCCAGACCGAGTAGGCGACGCGCCTCTTGTCGACTTCCGGGGTGGAAAAGCTGGGCATCCACCCCAGGCGGCATCACTCGCACTCGTCCCGGATCGGCACCGTAGAACCCGGCCAGGTCGTCGGCCTCTTGCTGGGTCGATGCCAGTAGCAGGTCGGCGCAGCCAACGATGTCGCCTTCCGCGAGGATCCGCTGCGCCGATTCAGCGGCCGCGGTGTCGCGCTCTTTGACCAGCCCCAGCGTGTGGAATGTGACGGCCAGGGGACGCCCGGTGCGCCACTTCAGGTTCTGACCGGCGACCGCCGACATCCAGTAATTCGCATGGATGATGTCGGGAAGCCCTTCCCGGTCGAAGTGTCGCGCGACCGCTTCGACGAACTCGCCAATGTGATCTGGCAGGACGGACTTGTCGATCGCCCGGAGCGGTCCGGCGGTGATGGGTACGACTCGAACCCCATCAGACAGCTCGGTGACTCGATCCCACGGGGCGGTTCGGCGCGTGAAGATGTCGACCGAAAATCCGCACTGACCGAGCGCCCTTGCCAGCGAGCTGACATAAACGTTCATCCCGCCTGCGTCGCTTGACCCGGGGGTGGCGAGCGGAGACGTGTGATAGCTGAGCATCGCAACGCGCTTGGTCTGGCTCATCGGCCGTCCTTAACCCGGCATCCTGCGAGGAAATTCCGGCCGGCAATCGCACCACGGCCGATCGAGCATGTAGCGGCGGGCCTCAGAACGAAAAGACCCGGCCAGCAAACGTTGGAACCGCGAGTTTAGGCGTCCGCGTCTGCGCTGCTGGGTTGTTCAACGATGTCGTCAGGAACCTCATCGTCAGTTGACGTCGGCACGACAGCGTCGTCCGCCTGGGTGGCGGACAGAGCCTTTGCCAGCTCTTGGGCAGCGATCTGATTCTCGGCGACGAACGACCGGTAGATATCGACGATGACCTGCTTTTGGCGCTCGGTCAGCTGCGAACTGCGCATAACGTCGACGATGAGGTCGTCGGAACCGTCGCGCTCTTCAAGGATGCCTGCCCGGACGTACAGCGTTTCCGCACTGATACGTAGAGCGCGCGCGATCGACTGAAGGATCTCTGCCGAAGGTTTCCGGAGGCCTCGTTCGATCTGGCTGAGATACGGGTTTGAGATACCGGCCTGATCGCTCAGCTTGCGGAGAGACAGGCGGGCGGCACGTCTCTGGTCGCGAATGAACGACCCGAGATCTCGCATCCGCGCTTCTATGCCATCCTCACTCATTTACGAAGGGTAACCCAGCAGACCGCAACGTCTAAGAAACCTGCACCGGACAGCCGTCGCCAAAGAACGTCCGTTAACGCTGCGGTCAACGGCCCTCAACGAACGACCCAACGTCCCAACACCGGTGCGATCTGCGTCAGGCGATGTCACCGAACCGGCTGGCGATGGCGCCGGTGAGCACATCGATCACGGTGTGCAGGCGGCCCCGGATCTCACTCACTTCGACTTCGAGCGCCCTCAAAAGTTCAACGCGCTCATCGAGTTCGACGTCGCTCAAATCGGGCAGCCGCATGAGCGCGTCGTCTTCAACGAGCACTTCCAACCCGCGCTGGTACCCGCTGAGCTTTTCGGGTGCGAACAACTCGACGACGCGGGCCTGCGCCGGCGCAGGACGCGACGTTGTGGAGTCGGCAAGGATTTCTGGCAGCCGGTCGATGAGCTCTTGGAGGGACCCGCCGCGAGCACGGCGGTCCTGTTCGGCTTTCATGATCTCGATGCGGCCTTGAGCGAGCCGCCGCACGTAGGAATACTCGGTCTCGAGCTCGACGGCCTCTGCACGCTTTGCTCGCAGCTCAAGTTCGTCCAGAACCTCGACATCGGCCAAGTAGTCGTCGGCAGTGACGAGGTCGATCCGGCGAGTTGCTGTCATCGAAAAACTTCCCGAGCTAGAAGGCGCACCCAAGCACAGGCGCGGGCGACGTGGCTCCTCAATGTTACGCAGCCCGCAGCCAAACCGTGTCGCAGACTTTTTGGAAGCCCAAAAAGCGTACGGCAGCCAGGATGTTTAGCGGCACTTACGCGGCTCCGCTCTCTGCGAGCTCAGCAGGCAGCGTCGAGACGGGGGAAGGGATTGGATGCGCCTCCGCCACCGGGATGCCATTCAAAATGGAGATGATCGGGACCCCCGCGGGCGTTCCCCGTGTTGCCAACGGTTCCGATCGTCTCACCTTGGGAAACGCTGCGATCACCACCGCTCAGCGAGTTGAGGTGCGCGTAGTAGTAGGTGTCGCCGTTCTCGGCGGTGAGCCAGATGGAGATACCACCCAGCCCTCCCCCGTTGCGGGTTCGGATCGTTCCCGAGGCAACGGCGACGAGTGGCGTTCCCTTGGCGGCGTACATGTCGGTTCCCTGGTGACGTCGACCACCCGAACGGGGAGCTCCCCACGTATCGCGGAAGTTGGTGGCACCAGCCACGGGACAGATGAACCCACCGACCGGAGCGCGTGCAATCGGGGCCGGCGCGGGTGCCGGCTGGTTGCGGGCAGCAGCTTGCTGTTGAGCTGTTCGCTGCGCGGCGACACGAGCCGCTTCCGCCTGCGCAGCAGCACGTTCGGCCGCTTCGATCGCAGCCTTGCGTTCGGCTTCGATCTCGTCCTTCAGTACGACGTACGCGTCCTGTGCGTCCGCGAGCGCCGCGTTGACCTGGTCGCGCTCGTCGTTCAGTGTCACGAGCAGCGCAGTTTGCTCTTCCTGAGCAGCTTCCAGCGCTGTGCGGCGATCGGCGATATCGGTGTTCGCGACTTCGAGCCGATTCACCATTTGATCGTCGGCCTGCGCCACACGGGTCAAATAGGTCGCCCGGCGAGACGACTCCATGACGTCTTGAGCCCCGTCAAGAACCGAGAGGAACGAGGTTCCGCCCGTGACGTATGCGTTGACGGCCACGGCCGAAACTTGCCTCTGGAGTTCGCCAACAACTTGTGTGTTGTCCTTAAGCTCGGCCTCAAGCGTGGTGAGATCGGCGGCCAACTCTTCGCTCCGGGCCCAGGCGATGTCGTAGCGAGCACCCGCTTCGTCCGCTCGCCGTTCGGCGTCGGCCATCTTGGTTCGCGCTTCTTCAAGGCGGGGATCTTCGGATTGCGCGGAGGCCGACATAGGCAAGATTCCCGCGAGCGCAACCAGAGGCAGCAGCCAGCTGGTCCGACGGAACACCCTAGGTACACCCACCGCAGCCGCCACGGGACCGGTCCTCAACGACGCGCCTCGTCGGAAAGCGCCGACTCAAGGCTGTCGAGGAGCGAGTCGATCTCGGCCATTTCGCGTTGGCAGTCGGCAAGTTCGACGAGGTCGTCCCCAGAAGAGCTGGGTAGAACTGGGGCGTCCGAAGCGACGGCGGCAACCGGTGCGGTCTTGCTCTCGCCGGCGCCTTGTGGCCCCGCGGACCCGTGATGCTCGGGTCCTGTCGTGTCGATATTCGAACTCACGGGCGTCAGACTAGTTCGCGGTCCCGGTTGACTAGAGCCGAGGCGAACGAGCGTTACACTCACCCTGCCCAGTCCAGCTGCCCGGAGGCCTTTCCGATGCCCGGCGATCCGTCTCACAGTCGCCCATGTACCGCATCCGCCCCTCCGTCGCAGCGCGTCCTTTTGGTTCGGTAGCCCGTCGCGTTCAAGCTGATAGGGCGGCGCTGACCCAGAGTCTGGTAGCGCTCTCCTTCTCGACCGCTGCCAGCTTGATCGCAGGTATTGCGCTGATCACCAGCACCGACCGGATCGAGTCCTACCCCGGCTTGCTGTTGATGCTGCCGGCCGCATCTGGGCTCAAAGGAATGACGTCGGGCGCCCTCGCCGGTCGGCTTGGAACCGCCGTCCACATGGGAACCTTCCAGCGGTCACTCAAACCCGACAGCGTCGTCGGCCAGAACGTCATGGCCGGCCTCATCTTGTCGCTGGCCATGACGATGGCAACCGCGTGTCTCGCCAAGGTGGGCGCTACGGCGTTTGGCATCAGCCCTGCGATGTCGCTCACCGAGTTCATCAGCATCTCGGTGGTCGGCGGTCTGTTCGCATCGGCGATCACGATGCTCATCGCGGTCTTCATTACCGAGCTCTCGGTGGCGCGGCAATGGGACGCCGACAACGTGACCGCACCACTCATCACGTCGATCGGCGACATTCTGACGGTGCCGACCCTGATCTTTGCAACGCGGCTAGCCGACCACGGCGCGCTCACCGACGCGCTCGGAGTCCTGTGCGGCATTGCGGCGGTCGTCTCTTTCGGTCGGGCATGGCGTTCCCACCGGGCGATCTTGCGACGGATCGTTCATGAGTCGGTCGGGATTTTGTGCGTCGGCGCTCTGCTTGAGATCGCCGCCGGCTCCGTGGTGGATGGATCGAGCGTCTTTGACATCGAACCGGGATTATTGGTGCTTTTACCAGCGTTTCTAGCGGTCACTGGCGCGCTGGGCGCGATGCTTTCCAACCGGTTGACCACCAAGCTGCACCTGGGGCTGGTGGACCCTCAGCGACCCAGCTTTACCAGCCTCGGGGATGATCTGAGCCTGATGTATCTCACGGCGTTACCCCTGTACGCGGGCATCGCGCTCGCATCCGTGGGGGCGGCAGCTGTCGTGGACATGGCGCTCCCGAGCGTGGCCGAAATGCTGGTCATCGTCTTTCTTGCCGGCGCTGCCACGGTCACCTTGGGCGCCGCGGCCGCCGTCGGAGCCACCTTTGCCACGTACCGGCTGGGCCTGGACCCCGACAACTACGGCGTCCCGTTTGTGACAAGCACCGTCGACCTTTGTGGAGCGACCGCTCTGGTTGTCGTCATTTCGGCGCTGGGGGTCACTTAGCCGATTAAACACATGTGCTGGGCGAGGCCGTGCACCTGCCCGGTACACCTACTTTTCGACGTCCAACCCGGCGCCTTCCCAGGCCAGAATGCCGCCGTTGACGTCTGCAACGTTGGTGAACCCGAGGCTCTGCATGAGCACTGCGGTCTGCCCGGATCGGTTGCCGGAACGGCAGTAGATGACGTACTGGCCGTCACGGTCGAGCTTGGCGATCTCGTCACCAAAGTCTGCGGCGTAGAAATCGATCATCTCAGCGCCGGCGATGTGCCCCTCGTCGAACTCTTCCGGCGTGCGGAGATCGATGAGTTGAACACCCGGTTCGGAAATCAGTTTCGAGGCTTCAACCGGTTCGACCAGATTGACGCCCTCGGGAACTGCAGTTGCGCCGTTCGCCCCAGATTCGGTTGGTAACGCAGTCGTCTCCGAAGAATCGTTGGAGTCGGCCGACTCGTCTGAACCACACGCGCTGAGCAGCGAAACGGCCAAACACAACACGGCAAAGGTGAGGATCGTGAGTTTGCGGAACATGCACTCATGATTGTCCGTACAATTGGGCGTTGCAACCTACTTCCGATCAACGTCCACCCGAAGCTGGTCAGCGTTACCGATTCTTTAACCCCCGGGGTACGAGACCGGTAGCCTCTGGCGAGTTCGGCTGAGCGACCGTGACCAAGACCATGGGCATGTCAGCGACGGAAGCACCCTGGCAACACCGGAGGAACAACAGAGTGATCGCCCGGCTAGATCGCGAGAGCCCAACGCCTCTTTGGGCGCAGTTGGAAGCGCTGCTCCGGCAGCGACTTGAAGCCCGCGAGTTTGACGATCGCTTCCCAACCGAAGCCCAACTAACCCGCGAATACGAAGTCAGCCGCCACACCGTTCGCGAAGCGATACGCCACCTCAACCGATCAGGTGTGCTCGATCGGCAACGCGGCCGGGGAACGGTCGTCAACCGGGCCGAGTTCGAACAACCTTTGGGTGCCCTCTACAGCCTGTTCTCGAGCATCGAAGACCAGGGGGTCGAACAACGAAGCGACGTGTTAGCGCTCGACGTCGTCAAAGACCCCGTCGCCGCCGACCATCTGGCGCTCCCCGAGACCGCTGAACTCATCCACGTCGAACGGCTGAGGTGGGCCGGCGACGAACCGCTCGCCGTCGACCGGGCTTGGTTGCCCGCGACGATCGCTCGGCCGCTTCTCGACGCCGACTTCTCGCGGACCGCTCTGTATGACCAGCTTGAGGCGCTGTGCGGAATCCGCCCCAACCGCGGGCGGGAACGTTGCACACCGACCGTTCCGGCAGCGGAAGTGAACGAACTGCTCCAGGCCGATCCCGACGAAGCCGCGTTCCGTGTCGAACGGCAAAGCTGGTTGAATGACCACCCGCTCGAATGGCGGATCACCATCCTTCGGGGCAGCCGCTGCAGCTTCATGACCGAATGGTCAGATTCGCGCACGGCGGCGTCTCGGCACATGGCCCTGTTGCCGACCAGCTAGAGCCCTCGTCAACCGCCAATCGGCTAGTTGCCCGTTGGCTCGGCAGCCAGGTTGGCGGAACGAATCTTGGCCTGGGCGCTGGAACGTTCGGCATATCGGAACCCGGCAAACATGACGCCGATCCCGGCGGCCAACGAAAACGCAAACCATTCAGGGCGGTGGCCGTTGCCGACACCCCCGAGGGCCAAGATCAACGTGCCCAACGCAATACAGACATTGACGGTCACTCGGCTACGAATGACTGCATTGCGATCGTCTGATCGGATCAGTTTGAACGCCGACCACGCCGCGCCGCCGAACACCACGAGGGCACCCACCGAACTGGCAATCGCCGCCAAAATCCGCGGAAGTGGAGCGGTGAAAACTTCCTTGCCGACCGGGATGACCTGATTAGGCAGCACGTCCACCATGGGCGCCGACATCAGAACGCCTGCGGCTACACCCGAAAAGACGAGTAGCCCGTTCTGCACTCGGCGCGCGACCTTGGGCGACGCGATCAGGTGGAGAGTCCCCATCGCCAACCAGGGGACGTTCAAAATGGCCCCGAACAAGAAGTAGGCCCGGAAAATCCCACGGTCCCAGCTGGTGGACGTCCCGACGGCCAACATTGCAGACCCCAACGCGAACATCGCAAGCGACACGGCCCATGCACCGTGATAGGCGCTTTTGGTCTGCGACCAACGAATCGTCAGGTTCTGCCAAAACATTGTGGCAACCGCTGTCGCCAAGAAAGCAAGCCCCGCAACCATTGGCGGCACGCTAGTAGAGCCACCGAAATTTCTGTCACCCCGGGCCCGACTGAGGCAGCGGGGCCCCCTGGCCGGGTGGTCATGCAGACACGCCTCCCGAGGCCCGCAATCGGTCAGCCAGGTTGACGCTTTGACATCGGTCGTAAACCGTTTCGGGCCACCAAGTAGCATCTGCGCCACGCATCGGGGCTATTGGGCGTGAGTGAGAGAACAAAACGCCCGCTTCGATGGTTATATGGCGCACCGCCAGCCCATGGAAAGGACTCCAACATGCCTGGATCCGTCATTGTTTCGACCGCCCGTACACCGATCGGGAAAATGCAGGGAGCATTTGCTTCGATGCGCGCCACAGACCTAGGTGGTGTCGCGATCAAAGCAGCGCTCGAACGTGCCGGCATCGCTGGCGATGACGTCGACTACGTCATCATGGGTCAGGTGCTCCAGGCCGGCCAAGGCCAGATCACGTCCCGCCAGGCCGCCAACAACGGTGGCGTCGGCATGCACGTCCCTGCCAACACCATCAACAAGGTGTGCCTGTCGGGCTTGAACGCCGTCTACATGGCAGACCAGATGATCGCCTCCGGTGACGCCGACATCGTGATCGCCGGCGGTATGGAGTCGATGACCAACGCTCCATACCTGCTGCCGGGCGCACGTGCCGGCTACCGCATGGGCAACGGCGAGCTGATCGACTCGATGATCAACGACGGCCTGTGGTGCGCATTCGACGCGGTCCACATGGGCGCTGGCACCCAGCGCTACGCGGATGCCGGCAACATCGCCCGTGAGGCTCAGGATGAGTTGGCGGCAAAAAGCCACCAACGCGCCGCACAGGCTCAAGCTGAGGGTCGTTTTGCTAACGAGATCGTCCCGGTCCCCGTCCCGCAGCGCCGTGGCGACCCAGTCATCGTCTCTGTAGACGAAGGTGTTCGTGGCGAGACGACCGCAGACGGCCTTGGCCAGCTGCGACCTGCGTTCGCCAAGGACGGCACCATCACCGCTGGAAACGCTTCGCAGATTTCTGACGGAGCGTCGGTGACGATCTTGATGAGCAAGGACAAGGCCGATGAGTTGGGCATCGCTCCGATGGCCGAGGTCGTGTCCTACGGAATGGTCGCTGGACCTGACCCCTCGCTGCTGACCCAGCCGTCACGAGCGATTCTTCAAGCTCAGGAGAAGGCAGGCCTGTCGACGAGCGACATCGACCTGTTCGAGCTGAACGAAGCCTTCGCTGCGGTCGGCTTGGCGTCCATGGCGCAGCTGGACATCAAGGACGACATCGTCAACGTCAACGGCGGGGCGATCGCATTGGGTCACCCGGTCGGAGCGTCGGGCAACCGCGTACTGGTCACGTTGATCAACGAGCTGATCCGCCGTGGTGGCGGCACCGGCGCTGCTGCACTGTGCGGCGGCGGCGGTCAAGGCGACGCGATCATCATTCGCACCGTCTAGGTCCTCTCACGGGCGGCGTACTCACACGGGTGCGCCGCCGGTGAAAATCGGCGGTCAGCCGACGTTCGCGGAGGTCGCCACCGACGCTGAGTCGACTTGATCGGACCGCCCCGAGGAAGCTCGGGACGTTGAAGACGCACGAGAAGCGGTGGGCTCATCAGGGTCCGCCGCTTCTCCACATGGCAGGGGAGTGAGTTCGGCATCGGCGAGCGCCGCGTTGATGTGCTCTGAGAACTTGACTGCGCCCACCTTGTTGAGGTGGATCGGGTCGGTGAAGTTCTGGTCGACTTCGAGTGCAGCGTCCACCGGGATGAACGTGATGTTGTGCTCGTCTGCCAGCTTGGTCATCGCCCGTTCGAACGCCTCACGGTCGGCCTCTTTACCCGGAAGGGCATCGGTCGCGTACTGAGTGAATGGCGTCTCGGCGATGACGAACGGGATGCCGCGATCAGCCAACAGATCCGCAATCTCGCCGACAGCGTCGATCTGCTCAGGTCCCAACCGATAGTCGTTGAGGAAGTTCTGGCGGGTGAACTCGCCGGTACGCCGCCCTTCGGGTGTGTCTGGCTGCCAGACATCCTGGGTGTTGCGCGGGGTATAGCCGCGATCGGTCATCGGCACGGTCAGACGCACGACGTCGAGCGAGGAGGGGGACTTGTCGCCAGCTTTGATACGGCGCAGCGCGTCGACTATCTCTTCGCCGTCGCGGAGTTGGGGACGTTCCCGAACCAGCACCGAGTATCTCGACCCGAAGCGGTCGAGGCGCCCGAGCCAGTCCGTTCTAGCGGCTCGGGAGGAGAAGTATCGCTCGGTCGCGGTGATCTGTTCTTCGGCCCGTCCGCTCAGGTCGATGGGTGCAAGCCCCATGACCACGGCTTGCGGCGTGACTTCTTTGAGCACGTGGTTAGACAACCAGTCATGGACGATCTCTGCCGATGCCGAGTTGATGGCTGCGTCGTAAACCAAGGGGCTGGTGCCCAACGACTTCAAGACCTCGGGGTCGATGCCTTCGCCCGTCATCGAGCTGCCGATCGTCATCGTGCCGATGCAGGCATCGTCATCAGCAAAATCGTGGAGTTGTTCGATCTTTGCTTGAGCGATCCACTGATACCAGGACAGTGACGGCAACAAGTACGGGTTGATCAGCCGCGCCGCCCCCTCAGCGATAAGGAGCGCGACGAGCAGGGTGACTACCCCTCGGAACACGTTTCGCCTTGTGGGCACAAAGGGTGCCAGAACGTTCATCGACACCCTCCTAGAACTCGAAGTAGATAAACGGAACAGCGGTTTCGCCGCTGTAGACCAGGATCAGCACGATGAAGACCGCGTTGCGGATGTGGTCGGTCCAGCGGATCGTCTGAATGCGATCGCCGGGGTCCAACTCACCGACCTCGGTTTCTTTCTGGGTAGTGATCTCGAGTTGGTCGAGATACCACACGGCGGCCGATGCGAGCGCGAGCGTCAACAGATAGCCCCACTCAACGGGACCCGACTGCAACGTAAAGATGTCGTACAACTGCTCCCAACCGGCGCTCGCCGACTGTGCTCGAAAGAACACCCCGAGGGTACAGAAGGTGGTCATCACGTAGATCGGGCCAAGGAACTTTGCCCACATTCGTGAACGCCATTCCGGCGGTTGATACCCGCGCCGTTTGCGCCATGCGATCCACTCACGCTCGGCAACGATCCAGAGACCGTTGATGAAGCCCCAGATGACAAAGGTCCAGCGGGCCCCGTGCCACAGACCGACCGCCAGGTACACAAGCAGCAGGTTTCGGGCCACTTTCCGTTCATTACCGTGAGACCCGCCGAGCGGGAAGAAGACGTAGTCACGGATCCATGACGTCAGCGAGATATGCCAGCGGTTCCACATGTTTGAAAACGTTGTGGCCCGGAACGGTTGACGGAAGTTCTCCATCAAGTCGATACCAAAGAGTTTGGATGAACCGCGAGCGATGTCGGTGTAACCAGCAAAGTCGCAGTACACCTGCAAGGCGAGGGCAAACAAGGCCGCCCACGACGTCAGCCACCCAAAGTCGCCAGGATCTTTAAAGACGTCGTCGACGAACCCGGCCAGACCGTCGGCAATCACCACCTTCTTGAACAGGCCCATCAGGATCAGGCTGTAGGCCTCGTTGACGGTCGCTTTGGTCAGCGGCGGGCGTTCGATACTCAGCTGGGGCAGAAGCTCACGAGCACGTTCGATCGGTCCCGCGACCAGCTGAGGGAAGTAGGCCACGAAGAGTGCGAAGTCGAGTGGCGAATCGGTCGGCTCCATCCGCCGGAGATAAATGTCCAGCGCATAGCTCAGCGTCTGGAAGGTGTAGAAGCTGACCCCGACCGGAAGGATGACGTGCAGCGCCGGCCCGCTGAAGGAGATTCCCAGTTCGCCGAGCAGATCTTGGAAGGAGTCGTAGAAGAAGTTGAAGTACTTAAAGACCCCCAGGATGCCCAGGTTGACCGTGATGGATACCCACAGCAACCGCTTGCGCTTCTTCGGGTCCTCCGTGCGGTGAAGTCGTCCACCGACCAGGTAGTCGACGATCGTCGAGATCCACAACAGGCTGAGGAAACGCCAGTCCCACCAGCCATAAAAGACATATGACGCGATGAGTAGCAGAAAATTGCGGACGCGGTGCGAGACGCCGAGTTGCCGGAGACCCCAGAACCCGCCACAGACGATGGCGAAGAATACGAAGTACTGGATCGAGTTGAACGTCACGCTGCAAACCCTGGCTTCGGCTGACCCCCGAAAGGCTCCGAGCCGCACATATTGGTCGCGCCGCAGCGCCGGACGCCTATCGCGGCGGCGGGCGCGCCATACTGTGTGGGCGTGTTATCCCTGCGGCCCAAAAGACACCACCGTGTCGATGCGCCCCCTTGTGGGCGGACAACGGTCTTTGTCGCGTTGATGGTCGCGCTCATCGCATCAAGCTCGTTCTGGTCCCATACGGCCGCGGGTGCGGCCAGCACGGCGCTGCGCACCGATCAAGCGGTAGCCGCCGACGATCCGCCTGGAGCTCGCGATAAGGCCGAAGAGATCCTCGAAGAACCTCGGTTTCAACCGCCCGACAACGCGCCAGAAAACAGCCAGACCCCGGCGCAAGACAAGATGAACGACTTCACCCCCGGCGGTGGAGGCGGCGCAGGCGGTGGTACCGGGGACGGCAACGGAGGCGGCGGCTCCGAGAATCCTCCCTCGACCGACAACGTGATCGATCCGATCAACCCACCGAGCAAGTCGAGTTGGGGTCCGGTCCTGTTGATCGTGGTCGTCCTCCTGATCGCCTTCATCCTCTGGATGGTGTTGCGAAACCGGGCGCGGACCCGTCAACCGGCCACCGATGACGGCGGCGGCCTGATGGGGCAAGAGGACGACCTGTGGGCGGAAGCCGACCGCTTGGCAGCACAGGGAAACTACTCAGAAGCGCTGCGTGTGCGATTCAAGGGCGGGCTGATGCGCCTGGGCAAAACCCGAAACATCGACTATCGGCCAGCCATCTCAAGCGGCGAGGCGCAGTCGATGTATCCCGACCGCGTCTTTGCAGAGTTAGCTAACTCACATGCCCAGGTTGCCTACGGCGATCGTCCAACGACAGCGGAGGAATACGCCCGCGTCAGAGACGCCTGGATGCAGACGACTGGCGCAAAACGGCAGACGTCGGCCGCCCAATCGGCTGGTCCGGCAAGTCAGGCAGGCTTTGGTGGAGCGGATCGCTCCGCATGACCGCCCCCTACGAGAGCCCCACCCACTCTGACGCGGAAGCGAGTGCCGCCTTATCGGAGCCCGACACGTTTACGCCGTTCGGTGCCCCGAGTCCGCAACGCCGCGAGCGCCGCACACCGCGCTTCGTGCCGTGGTATCGGACACGCAAAGGGGTCGCGGGGATCGTCGCCGCGATCCTGATCGGCAGCCTGATCGCGTACGTCGTCATCAACCGGGATGACCAAAAGTACCGGCCAGGACCTCCAAGCGATCCGAGGGCCACCGACGAGGACGGCACCGCCGCATGGGTGTCGCTGTTGAAGTCAGCGGGCAAGGACGTGCGGTTCATCGACAAGCACGGCGACAAAGACTCGTTCTCTGCCGGCGACGCCTTCGTGGTTCTCGATCCCATCTACCTGACCGAAGGCGACGCTGAGATAGCGCGAGCGGCCGCAACGCAGCGCATCCCGATGGTCTTTGGAGCGAACTCAGACCCCGCGTCCGAAGAGATGCGCCTGCTGGGCGGTTGGCAAACCCGAATGATCTATGAGGACCGCCGAGAAGTCTCGGTCACCGCCGGCCTTGGACTGCCGAGCAGCATCGAAACTCTCGCGGTCGGCCCGGGAGGGGTGTTTGTTGCCCCACCGATGACGACCCGCACGTACGGAGCTCCACTGCTCGTGGGGTCCGCCACGGAACCGATCGCGATCAGGTACCAGGATGGGGGCACGTTCTGGATGCTGGCGAACACAACGATGCTTCGGAACTCGTTCCTTGACCAGGCCGACAACGCAGCGTTCGCACTCGCCCTGGTCGGCGATGCCGATACCGTCTACATCCTGACCGCAGCGTTCCGCCCCGACGGATCTGCCGATACGGCGCTCAGCCCCGATTCCAACCAGAACCTGTTCTCTGCGCTCTCCGATGCGCTGAAAACGTTCCTGATCTTGTTACTTGCGGCGTTTCTGGCCTACCTATGGAGCCGGACTGTTCGCCTCGGCAGACTCAATGGCCCTCCGCCCGAGTTCGCGCCGAAACGGTCCGGCTTCGTCGATGCCATGGCTCGCCACCTTGACCGACCCGACCGGCTTTCGAGCGCGGCGGGACCTCTGCAGGCGCGGGCGGTCACCTTGTTGAACCAGCGAGGCGCCGCGCTAGATCCCAACGCGGATACCGCAGCGGTGCTCGCTGTAGCAGCCCGGCTCGGGCTGGGCGACGCAACCGGCGATGTCGGCGGCCACGATGGACAGCCGCCCTCTGGGGCGCTCATTGACCAAACGATCCCTGCCGACCTCGCTCAACTCGCTGGACTCGTTGCCCGGTTAGAGAAGGGCGAGTCGACCGTGACCAAAACCGACTTCGAAGGACCCGTCCTTTTCGGCGGCGCTGAAGAAACGATTCATTAATGACCAACGCAATCAACACTCAGGACTCCAACGATATGCAGGCCCTCCGCCAACGGGTACAAGAGCAGGTCAGCAAGGTGGTGATCGGCCAGAACGGGGCAACCGACGTCGTCTTGGTCTCTGCGGTCGTCGGGGGCCACGTCCTGCTCGAAGGCGTTCCGGGTGTCGCAAAGACGCTGCTGACCAACTGCGTCGCTCGAGCGCTGGGGATGAGTTTTGGTCGGATCCAGTTCACGCCAGACATGCTCCCTTCCGACGTGACAGGGAACACGGTGCTGATCGACGGCGAACTTCGCTTTCGCAAGGGCCCGGTCTTTACCAACGTGCTGCTGGCAGACGAGATCAACAGGACGCCGCCAAAGACCCAGGCGTCCTTGCTCGAAGCAATGCAGGAGCGGCAGGTGTCGATCGACGGCACGACCTACCCCCTCCCCAAGCCCTTCTTGGTGGTCGCCACCCAGAACCCGGTTGAACAAGAGGGCACCTACCCGCTTCCCGAAGCTCAGCTCGACCGATTTCTGTTCAAGGCGAACGTGGGCTACCCCTCCGAAGGCGACGAAGTCTCCATGTTGCTGTCGGCACATCAAGGGCTTGCCCCGAGCGGCATCGCTGACATCCAGCCCGTGACCAGTGCGAACGAGCTGCTGCATATGCGCTCGGTCGTCGAGGCGACGGTGTTGAATGCGACGGTCGCTTCCTACATCGTGTCGTTGATCCGGGCGACGCGTCATCAACCGCAGGTAGCGATTGGGGCGAGCCCACGTGCTGCGGTCCACCTCATGGCCGCATCCAAGGCAGCCGCTCGACTCGGTGGCCGCGATTTCGTGACGCCCGACGACGTCCGGTTCATGGCGCCGCCGGTCTTACGGCACCGGTTGATCTTGACCCCAGACGCTGAACTCGAAGGCACCCGTCCCGATCAGGTCATCACCGCCGTCCTGAACTCGGTGCCTGTCCCCAGGTGAGCCCGTCACCTCGCGTTGCCATTCTGCTGGCAGCGACCGCGTTCTTGGCGTTCGTCTCCCCGTTGGTCGCGATCTGGGCTGCTCTCCTGGTAGTAGCCGCGACCCTCATCGACGCGCTGTTGGTTGCTCGCACTCCGACCGTCCGGCGGTTCGTTAACCCAACTCAGTCACGTGGTGTCGAGTCGTACTTTCGCGTCGAAGTCGGCGAGTCGCGGGGCTCGGTCGTGGTGCGCCAGCCGATTCCGACTGGCCTGGCAATCGAGCCGTCACAGGCCGACGGAACCTTCGAAGGCACCATTCGCCCCATCATTCGGGGCCGAATCATCCTGCCCCCGGTGGCGGTGCGGTTGAGTGGCCCGATGGGCCTCGGCAGGTGGACCAGATCGACAGGCGGATACCTAGAACTTCGGTCCTACCCCGATCTCCCGAAGGCCCGTTCGATCGCGGCTCGCGTGAAGCGGGGCACCTTCGTGCCGGAAGGGCAACGCAAAAGTCCACTGCGAGGAATGGGCAGCGACTTTGATGCGGTACGCGAGTACCACCCCGAAGACGACATCCGATTGATCAACTGGCGTGCGTCCGCTCGACTCGCTCGGCCGATGGTGAACCAGTATCGACTCGAGAACAACCACGACCTGCTTGTGGTCGTCGATGCTGGCCGCTTGATGATGGCTCCGCTGCAGGGGCGGACACGCCTGGACGCGTCGCTCGACGCGGTCACCGCGCTGGCTAGCTCGGCTGACGCCCTCGGCGACCGGATAGGCGCGGTCGCCTTCGACTTCGCTGTCCGCTATCGGGTTCCGCCACGGCGCGATCAGGGCCGGATGATCGTCAACGCACTCCACGCCCTCCAGGGCACGATGGCCGAGTCGGACTATGACGTGGCATTTCGGGCGGTCGATCGCCGCAAGCGCTGCATGGTCGTCATCCTCACCGACTTCGTCGACGAACAAGCCGCGAAAAGCCTGCTGAAAGCGGTACCGATCTACACGCGCCACCACGCCGTCATCGTCGCTGCGTGCACCGATACCGACGTCAAGAGCGCCATGGCAACAACACCTCAGGCGGGGATGGACGTTGCTCGAATGGCGATTGCGTCGACCGTACAAAACGATCGACTTCGGGTCGCCAAACTCTTGCGACGAGCGGGGGCTCGGGTGATCGAGGCTCCACCGGAACGGCTTCCAGCGGCGCTCGTCCGCCAGTTCCTCGACGTCCGGGCCCGCCAAAACGGCTGAGACCGGACCCGGACCTATATGCCCAGATCGGCGGGCGGCGGATAGCCGCCTGTTCCGCGTTTGACGACGAGGGTCCAGAACGTCGCCGCAACGCCGAGACCGATGACCGTTCGAGGCAGGATTCCCAGCCCCGATGGACGAACAAACGCCTCAAGGATGCCCGCAATCACAACCCAAGGCATCGTCCCCAGAACGATGAGCATGCCGTCGCGTGCTTGTTCGGCAAACGCGCGCGACCTGGGCTGCTCGCCGGGGATGAAGATGCCGATGGCCATGCGCAAGCCGACGCAGATGGCGACCATCACACAGGACAGCTCGATCGGTCCGTGCGGGATCAGGAAACGCCAGAGGTCTGCGCTGAGGCCGGCATTCGATGAGAAACCGATCACCAGGCCGAGGTTCAGAGCGTTGTTGAGGGCGATGATGATCGCTCCGACACCCGCCAATGCGGCGCCCGCGAAGACAAACATCGTCACGCCGATGTTGTTCGTGAAGAGCTGAAAGGCGAAACGGAAGGAATCGCCGAAGCTCATCGGTGGGTCGAGCATGCCGTCGACCGAAGAGAACCTCTCCGCCGTCGAGGGAGACGCGCTGGCGGCGGCGCCCGGATTGAGGGTGACCCACCAGGCCACCAAAATCACTGGAATGACAAACACCAAGATGCCCGCGACCAACGAACGGGGTCGATACGCAAGCAAGCGCCAGTAGGTGTGCGCCAGGAAATACCGGGCAGAAATCCGCTCGCGCGGCGCTCCATAGACCACCCAGCGAGCGTTGGAGCAGAGCGCCTCGAGATCGCTGAGTTCGGTTGAATCCAATGTCTCGGCACGAAGGCGGGCCAGCTCCGCAACCGCTCCCCGGTACGTCGCTCCTAGCTCGAGGATTTCGTCTGGGGCAAGACGGTCGCCACGCCCCTTAGCTTTCGCCAACAGCTGAGAAAGTCGATCCCATAACGCGGTGTCGATACCGAGCTGGTCATCTACATTCGTGGTCATGAGTTCTGCCTTGATGGTCCAGATGCCCACCCCCGAAGGTTTGGAGCTGTCCTATATCGCAGGTGGCGTGCCATCGAGGGTGGTCGCCTTCCTTCTCGACCTGCTGATTCAAGCGGTGCTGACCTTTGGAGTGGTTCTGGCGGCCCTGCAGCTGCCGAGCGCGATCGGGCAAGTCTTGGCAACCAGCTTCGGGTTTGCGCTCACATTCTTCTATCACGTGTTCTTCGAAGTGAGGTTTCGAGGTCAAACACCGGGAAAAGTGGCAATGGGTCTGCGGGTCATTAGAACCGATGGAAGCCCTGTCGGTTTTGTCGCTTCGCTCACGCGCAACACGATCAGGTTGGCCGAGCTCTCGATGACCGCTCTGCTCTCCACGGTCCTGGTCTTTCTGTTCCCGTTGACGATCATCGCCCTGATTGCGCCGCTCATCTTTATGATGCGCTCGCCGAGTCGTCAGCGTTTGGGTGATATCGCAGCGGACACCCAGGTCATAAAGATCCGCGGCACCATCACGACTTCGCGGGTTGTGACCTCTGGTTACGGATTCGACCAGCCCGCATACGACTTCGACGATCGAAGCTGGTTGAGGCGACGCCGAGGGTCTCAAAGCCCTGATCCCAAGGGCAGCTCTTGGGTACTGCCAGGCGGCCAGCCACCTCGCTGAACCCGGGCGCGCATTGGGCGTCATGCCGGACCGACCCTCCCAGGTTTGTAAGAATGCCCGGAATGTATTCAGGATCTAGCGCGACAAACCGGCCACCTTTGTGCCTTGGTCCGCGCCAGTTCACCATCAAGATCGTCGACGAGGCGCGCCGATGACGGGACTACTTCTCGGCTTTGTCGGTCTGAGCCTCGTAGTCCTTCTGTTCGGGCGTTCACTCGGTCGGAACGTCTTTCTCCTCTGCGCTCTTGGGCCTGCGGCCGGTTTGATCTGGGTTTCTACGCAGCTGCCAGCGGTGTGGGATCACAAAGTCGTCAGCCAGAACGTCAGCTGGGTGGCCCAGTTGGGTCTCGATTTCGACTTCCGTCTCGACGGGTTTAGCGCCCTGATGACCGTGCTGATCACCGGAATCGGCGTATTGGTCTTCCTCTATTCGCGCGCCTACTTCGAAGCGGACCGGGCTTGGAACCAGTTCGCGGCCACATTGCTCGTGTTCTCCGGTTCCATGCTCGGACTCGTGCTGTCGGACAACGTTTTTACGCTGTTTGTGTTCTGGGAGCTGACCTCGGTTACCTCCTACCTGCTGATCGCGACCAACGACACGTCGGTCGATGCTCGAGAATCGGCGCTGCAGGCGTTCTTGATGACGGGCGGCGGGGGCTTGGTGATGCTCGCAGGCCTGGTCATCCTGGCCATGCAGACCGGGACGGTCACCCTCAGCGGGATCCTGGCGGCGCCGCCCACGGGCACGATGACCGACGTCGCGCTTCTGCTCGTTCTGGTGGGCTGTTTTACAAAATCGGCCCAAGTGCCGTTCCATTCGTGGCTCCCTCGAGCCATGGCCGGGCCGACACCGGTGTCGGCATATTTGCATTCGGCAACGATGGTCAAGGCCGGCATCTATCTGATGGCCAGGTTTGCGCCCGTGTTTGCGGACACCTCCGTGTGGCGCCCTGCGGTGCTGGTAGTCGGCGGGTCGACCATGGTCCTCGGGGGCTGGCGAGCCCTTCGCCAGTACGACCTCAAGTCGATCCTCGCCTACGGCACCATTTCACAACTCGGCTTTTTGACGGTCTGTTTGGGTGCTGGGTTTGAGGAAGCGGTCATTGCTGGCGTCACGCTGCTGTTCGCGCACGCCTTGTTCAAAGCGGCACTGTTTCTTTTGGTGGGGATCGTTGACCACGAAACCCACGACCGAGACATCCGTCACCTTTCAGGGTTAGCGAACAAACTGCCGACCGTCGCCCTGGCAACAGCAATCGCGGCGGCGTCCATGGCCGGCGTTCCTTTGATGTTTGGGTTTATCGCCAAAGAATCGGCATACGACGCGTTTGTGCATTCGCCGAGCGGCTGGGGTGGGGCGGTCCTGGCCACGGTCGTCTTCGGCTCGATCCTCACCTTTGCCTATTCCAGCCGCTTGCTGTGGGGTGCATTCGGCACCAAGCCAGCGGAGGAACTGGAGGGGGCGGTTGCTGAGCCGCATGGCACGCCGACCGCGTGGCTGGTGGCGCCGCCGGCGATCTTGGCGGTGCTGACGGTCATGTTCGGGGTTGTACCGGCCGCCTTGAACGACCTGATCGGCTCGGCCGCACAGTCTCTTGATGGGGCCATCCATGGCGCTCATTTGGCTCTGTGGCACGGTGTCACCACCGCCCTCTTGCTGTCGCTGTGCACCATTGCTGCAGGGGTTTTCGCGTTCATCGGACGGCGTGCGGTGTCGTCGTTCCAACAGCGCCTCGCATCGCCGTACTTAGACACCGACGCGATGTACCAGCGGACGGTGTGGGGGCTTCGCCGTTTCGCACCGCAGGTCGCTGCAACCGTCCAGTCGGGGTCACTGCCGGTGTATTTGACGGTGATCCTCGCCACGGTTGTCGGCGTGTCTGCGGTCGGCTTCGCCTCGGGTGCGGCGTTCCCCGAAACGGTGTGGGCCGAGAACACCTTGCAGTTCGTCTTGGCCGTGACGGCGATCATCTTTGCCCTGGCAGCAGCACGGTCGGAGCGGCGATTCGCTGCGGCGCTGTGTTTGGGCGGTGTTGGGTACTGCGTCGCTGCCCTGTTCCTGGTTCAGGGAGCACCCGACCTAGCGCTCACGCAGCTCGCTATCGAGACCTTGTCGTTGGTGGTCTTCGTCCTATTCCTGCGCCTGCTGCCGAAGCGATTCCGGACGGTCAACTGGCGCCCCGGCGATATCAGCCGGGTGGGGTTGGCCGTGCTTTCGGGCACCTTCGTCTCGCTGATCACCCTGATTACCGTCGCGGCGCGCAATCGCCCTTCCGTCGCGGAGGAGTTCGTCGCTCGGGCATATAAGGAAGCTGGCGGGCACAACGTCGTCAACGTCATCCTGGTCGACTTTCGTGGCTACGACACCCAGCTTGAGATCACCGTGTTGTCCGTAGCCGCACTTGGCGTGTTCGCCCTCGTGCGGGCCGCCCGCCGAGACGGTTCGCTCCCCAACTCAGACACCGGCGATGGCGCGCCGGGTGACGGGCCGCCCCAGGGCACCTACCCCGATTCGGTAGCGCCCGCAGCGGCGGCAGCACAGCCGGAGATCACGCCGGCAGCTTCACCGGCCGCACCCGTGCTCGTAGGGGGTGACAGCGTTGAACCGTGACCGGTCCCCCATCTTGACGGCGGCGGTCGACACGATCGTCCCGACCATGCTCGTGTTCGCCCTCTTCATGCTGTTCGCTGGCCATTCCTCACCTGGAGGCGGTTTTGTCGGAGGACTCGTCGCCGTTGCCGCCCTCACACTGCGCTACATCGACAGCGGTGTACCGGGTCTACGAGCGAACTTGGCCGTCTCGCCGTTTGTCCTGTTGGGACTAGGCATCCTGTTTTCGACGGCGACCGGAACCGTCCCGGTCGTGCTGGGTGATACCTACCTCGAAAGCAACATCTTGGAGTTCTCGTTGCCCGTCATCGGTGCCGTCAAGCTGACCACCCCGCTGTTCTTCGATATCGGCGTCTTTCTGGTGGTGCTGGGTTCCGGCCTGATGCTCCTCGAAACCATCGGAGCGTCTTCCACTGACACGCTTCGAACCCCCGGCGAAGAGCCGCCCGTAGCGAACGCTGAAACAGGCGAGGTCGAGCGATGATCAGCTTGACCCTCGTCGTCTTGGTTGGCGCCTTGTTCGGTATCGGCGTCTATCTGATCCTTCAACGGTCACTCACCCGGATCGTGGTGGGGCTGGGCCTTATCGGCCACTCGGTGAACCTGTTGCTGCTCGCTACCGGCGGGCGCGCTGGCGAACCGCCGGTCGTTCATGGTGATGGACATACTGAAAAGCTCGTCGACCCGGTACCGCAGGCGTTGGCCCTGACCGCGATCGTGATCGGCTTTGGTGTTTCGGCTTTCCTCCTGGCGCTGGCATATCGCCGATGGACCCTCACCCATGACGACGAAGTGGAGAACGACCTTGAAGACCGTCGCATCGCGTTGATGGCCCAACAAGGACGGCTCGCGGACGAAGAAGAACTCCTGCCCGGCCCAGGCGACCCCGGACATGGGGTGGCGACGCCATGACGCCAGACATCGCCCTTCCGGCAACGGTCATCCTGCCGGTCATCGGCGCAGGGGTATCGCTCATCAGCGCTCCAAGCCGAACGCTCCAACGGATCGTCACCAGCGTCACCCTGGCCCTGCTCCTCGCCAACGCCATCTGGCTGTTTTCGCAAGTCCGCAGCGACGGGATACTGGTATCCAACATGGGTGGGTGGCCCGCCCCGGTCGGAATCACGTTGGTCGGAGACACGCTTGCAGCGGTGATGTTGGTCGTCAGCGCTGCCATGCTCATGATCGTGGCGCTCTATACGGTCGGCTCCGACGCCGGCGACGACAGCTCTGCTGCGTTTCACCCCGTCTATCTGCTTCTTGCGGCCGGTATCAGCGCATCGTTTGTCACCGGCGACTTGTTCAACCTGTACGTTGCCTTTGAGGTCATGCTCATCTCGAGCTACGTGCTGCTGACCATCAACGGCTCGCGCTCCCAGGTGCACGCCGGTATGACGTACGTGGTTATCTCGCTGATCGCATCGGTTCTGCTCGTCATCGGGATCGGCTGGGTCTACGCCGCAACCGGCACGGTGAACATGGCCGACATCTCGATTGCGATGCCTGGTATCGAACCAGCGGTTCGCACGGGTCTGGGCGTGTACTTCTTGTTGGTCTTTGGCATCAAAGCGGGTTTGTTCCCGCTGTTTTTCTGGCTTCCGGACGCCTACCCCACAGCCCCTGCCCCGGTGACCGCGGTCTTTGCGGGGCTGCTCACCAAGGTCGGGGTGTACACGATTATCCGGAGCCAGACGCTGCTCTTCCCGCACGACGGAGCGTGGCCGCTGCTACTTGTCCTGGCGGGAATCACGATGATCGTGGGGGCGCTCGGCGCGATCGCCCAGGACGATATGCGGCGGATCCTCAGCTTTCAGTCGGTCAGCCACGTGGGCTTCATGTTGATGGGACTGGGGCTGTTCACCGTGTTCGGTCTGGCCGCGACGATCTTCTATGTGATCAACCACATCGTCGTAAATACCGCTCTGTTCCTGATCGCCGGTCGGGTTGAACAGCTCACAGGTTCGGCGAACCTCAGGGACACCGGGGGGCTCTTGCACCGGTACCCGTGGTTGGCGTCTGGGTACGGCATCGCGGCGCTGAGCCTTGCAGGGATACCTCCGCTCGCCGGCTTTGCCGCCAAGCTCGGCCTGATCCAAGCTGCGGCACTCGAGCACTCGTGGCTGATCATGGCGACGGCACTGCTTGCGTCTTTGCTGGCGATCTATGTGATCACCAAGATCTGGTCTGGAGTGTTCTGGGGGGTCAATCCCGAACCCGAAGGCGATGTTTCGGGCCGACGGTGGCCGCTCAGCGCGGCCGCAACCGCAGCTGCAGTCGTCGGCTGTCTCGTCATCACCGTGGCTGCTGGACCGATCTATCGGGTCGCCGAAGAGGCAGCCCAAGAACTGATGGACACCGGCGCCGACTCCGCCTACGTGCAGGCGGTGTTGCGATGAGGCGCGGCGCCTTCATGGCTTGGCTGGTGATCGTCTGGTGCTTGTTGTGGGGTTCGTTCTCTGTCGCGAACCTGGCGTCGGGCATTCCCGTCGCGCTACTCATCTGGCCGACGTTGCCGAAGCCTGGGCCAGATACGACGACCTTCCGACTGCTTCCCGCGCTGCGCCTGTCGGGGTATTTCATGGTGCTGCTCGCGAAGTCAAACGTCGCTGTCGCTCAAGAGGTGATCACACCTGGCAGTTCTGTCCGTGCCGGCATCATCGCCGTACCCGTTGCACCGATGGGCCGATTCCTTTTGGCTGCGCTGGGCAACATGATCACCTTGACCCCGGGGACGATGACCGTCGACGTCGACTCGCCGGCGGACAACACCTCCAACGCTGCTGTATCAGCCAGCGAGGAGGGAAGCGCTTGCGACGCCGTCCTCTACGTTCACGTGATGCACCTGTCGAGCCGCGATCAATCGGTCCTCGACGTGCTCGATTTGCAGGCGGCGCTGCTGAAAGCCTTTGGGAGCACCGCGTCGATCCAGGATGTCGACGCACGTCGAGATGACCTACGCAAGCGAATCGCTGCGGCGTCGGAGGCGACTCACCCATGAAGATCGTCGGCTACATCTCCATGGCGATGTTGATCCTCGCTGGGCTGCTCTGCGTCCGCCGAGCAGTCATCGCAAAGTCGTTCGCCGATCGGGTGGTCGCGCTCGACACGCTGATGGTGATCATCATTTGCGGGATAGGTGTGTGGTCAGCTGTGACGTCTAACGGGATCTATTTGGACGTGATGATTGTGGCTTCGCTGATCGGCTTTACCGGCACATTGATGGTCTCGAAGTTCATCGATAGGCGGGGCGCACGGTGAGCGTGATGGACGTCATATCCGCTGTTTTTCTGCTCGTCGGCGCAGCATTCGCCTTGATCGCAGGTATCGGATTGCAGCGGTTCGACGACGTCTTTAGCCGGATGCATGCGGCCACCAAAGCGGTGACCTTTGGGATTGGTTTTGTCTGTGTCGGGGCCATGTTGCGGATGGACGACGAACCAGAGATCACAAAACTGGCCTTGGTCGTCGTGTTCCAGTTTTTGACGGCGCCGGTAGCTGCACACATGGTGTCGAGGGCCGTTCAGCGTGCGGGCACCGAGATGGCCGACAGCACGATCGTCGACGAACTCGCCCAGGCCCGGTTGGACGAATCTGAGAACCGCGGCTGACGACCCAAAGCCAGCAACACCGCCGGTCGGAGAGCCAGCAGGTATACCCCACCTGCAACGTCTTCGCCGACGACCAGCTTCTTTTGACTTTTGCTGAGCGCAACACCTTCGTACGGGCCGAAACGTCGCTCATTTGGACGACGGCAATCGACAGATGCGCGACGTTGTGGAACGCTGCCAGCTACGCAGCGCGCGACCTTTCCCGTCCAATTGGGTCAGACAAGAAGCCGGGCATTCGTCGCCTACACAATTGAAGGGACCTTTGGTCATGGGGTGGTTCACCGCACAGCTTGCCGTGCTTTTGATATTGGCCTTCTTGCTAGGAGTTTTGGCTGGGTACCTGTGGTGGATCTACGGATATCGCAAGAATGCCCGCTCAATTGAGGACGACAACCAGAACCTGCGGGCCAGCCTCCTTGAAGCTCAAAAGACCTCCAAGCAGCACGAATCCGATGCAGCGGCAGCCGTAGGCGCAACGGCGTCGCTGCGCAGTCGGGTCGAAGAGCTTGAAGGCGCCCTGGCAACTTCTCAAGCCGAACAAGACGAACTCGGCGCCGAACTGTCGTTCATGGCCGACGATGACATCCTCCAGGCTCAGGACGCGGCCAGTTCACGTCAAGACGCGGATGCGTTGTTTGCCGAGTTACAGGCGGTATCGGCCGAGAATCTGTCGCTGCGGGCCGATCTAGAAGCTGCCGAGGCTTCCAACACCCACCTGTCACGCCAGATCGAAACCCTCAAGGGCGATGTCGACATCCTTCAAACCGAAGAAGACGTCATGGCCGCCGAACTTGAACAGGCAGAGGTCACAGCACTCCGTGCCGGCCGCGAAGTGGCGAACGCTGAGCTACAGGCGGCCGACGAGTTGGCCGTTGCGATCAACGAGCGCGATGCCCTCACCGTCGCGCTGGCGGAAAGCACCGAAGAGCGGGACCGAGCACAAGAACATGCGTCGCGCCTCCGCCTAGAGCGCGACGAGCTTCGCGTCGCCCTTTCGCACGCCCAAGCGGGACACGACCAGACCCGCGCGGAGATCGCTGCCCTCGTGTTGGAGCGGGACCGGTTGACTCAGGCGGCGCGGGCCACGTCGGACGGAGCGTCATCCCAAGCCTTACTGGGCTCGAGCGCCTCGTCAGACCTTGACCTGGAGGTTGACCCCGACGCTCCAGCAGCATCGTTTGCTGCGGTTGGCACTGCCCATGCTGACCTCGTCACCGGCGCCGTGACGGGCCGAGCTGAGGGAACTGCCAGCGACGTTAACGTTGATGCTGACGGCGACGACTTTTCAGAGGCGGCCTCGTTCGCAGCGGTAGGCGACGCCGACGCCGACTATGTGGTCGACCCCGACGACTTCGGCGACAATGACACGACTTCGAGCGCTCTGGCTGGTTCCGGCCTGTCGGGCGACCGGCCCTCAGGTCTCGTTCCCGGACCGGGCGCATCGGGATCGACACCAGCATCGACCGACAGCGTTGGTGCGCTGAGCGGTTCTGGTGGACGCGATGACGACCTCACCCGGATCGAGGGGATCGGGCCCGCAATGGCCACAGCCCTGCACAAAGCCGGAATCGACACCTTCGCTGAACTCTCGACACGGACTCCTGACCAGCTGAAAGAAGTGATTGCGGCCGACGGCCTGCGTCTGGCCCCAAGCGTCGTCAGCTGGGCCAATCAAGCCAGTCTGCTGGCCAGAGGGCAAACCGACCTCTTCGACGAATACACCGAATGGCTAAACGCCGGTGTACCCCCCAGCGACGGAAGTACCTTCCACGCCTTCGAAGTGGCCGGTTTCGCAGCGGTCAACCCTGACGATCTCAAGCGAATCGAAGGCATTGGTCCCGCCATGCAGCGAGCCCTCAACGATGCTGGTATCACCACCTTTGCCCAACTCCACCACGCCGACGAACAACAGTTGCGGGACGCGTTGGACGCTGCGGGACTTCGACTCGCGCCGAGCCTGCCCACCTGGGCGGAACAAGCCGGTTACCTCGTCCGGGGTGATGAAGAGGGATTCACGGCGCTGACCGATCGCCTGGTCGCCGGCCGCCGTACCGGAGACGAGGACTGACATGTCTGACTCGCGTTCGTCCAACAACGTTCCCGACCAAACGCGCCGGCGCCGACGTTCGACCGCACCCCGTTGGTACGGCTGGGTCCCCGCGGTCATAGGGCTTCCTGCGCTGTTTGCCGTTGGCATGCTCCCGGTTCGGGACTCGATCCAAGACGAGCTCACATCAAAGGCTCGGACCGTCCTCGACGATGCGGACCTCGGTGAAGTCGACGTCGAGTTCGTCGGGCGCGACGCCACCATCTCGGGTCCACTCGACCCGGGGGATCCGGACATCGCTCGGGCACACGACCTGGTTCGCAACGGGACCGGAGTTCGCCACGTCACCGACGACTTCGCCGCCGGTTCCGCCCCGTTGTCCGATACCACCGACCCGACCGTGCTCGATGACGCGTCGACGCCAGATCCGAACACGCTGCGACTCAGCCAAGACGGCGACGTTCTGACCTTGAGCGGCACCGCGTTCGACGAAGCAACTGCCGCGGCGCTGCGCCAATCGATCGTGAACCAGTTCCCTGACGCCACGCTGGAAGACCAGCTGACAGTCAAAGAGGCCGACGGCACACCGCTAGGCGAAGCCGGGGCACAAGCATTCGCGACCATGGCTGGCGCCGCGTTCAACTCCGGTTCAGGCGTCGAGGATCTTGCTGTGAGCTTCGCTGACGGCGCCTACTCATTGACCGGCGTTGCCAACGATGCGACGGCAGCGACGACGGCATTCGACGCCGCCGCCCAGGCCGCCACCGGTGCCGGGACAACGGTCGTCAACGACATCACCGTGACCACACCGGCGGATACGACCGACGTCGGACCAGTCGATGGCGCCGCCATGCCAGACGGCTGGAACGTCAACGTCGACACGGCGAGCACGCCGCCCATCCTGGAAGGGGCAGTGCCGTCCGAAGACGCCAGCCAGACCATCGAGTCGGCAGTGTCGACGGCATTGGGCACCGAGGTCGACAACAGGATCGAAGTAGATCCAGGCTTGTCCGCGGCGGATCCCGACACCGTTGCCGGAGTCGCTGAGGCTATTTCTGCGCCGCTTGAGATTGTCGCCCAGGACGGCGGCACAGTCATCCTCTCGGGCGTCGTCGGAGAGGTGACCCTCGAAGGCCGCGTTTCTACCGACGACGCTCGTTCAGCTGCCGAAGAGGCTGCGGGAGCGTTGGCCGGCGAGGGCGGGAGCGTCCTTAACGAGTTGAACGTGTCAGAAGCAGCTTCGGCGGCCGATGTGGCCGAAGCAAACGCCAACCTGGACGACGTCTTACAGAACGTCGAGTTCGAAGTTGGGTCTGCTGCGCTCACTCCGGCCGGCACCGAGACCGTCAAGGCCGTCGCACAGGTCCTCGACGAGAATCCGACCGTCAACATTCGAGTCGAAGGACACACCGACAACACCGGGTCGGCCGAGACCAACACACAGCTCAGCGATGACCGGGCCCAAAGCGTGGTCGACCTGTTGGTGGCCGAAGGCGTTGACCCGTCTCGACTGACCGCACGCGGCTTTGGTGACACACGACCCATCGAGTCCAACGACACCGAAGAGGGCCGGGCAGCCAACCGGCGTATTGAGTTCGTCGTCTCGTAACGACTAGCTCTGGGGCCGAACCTGCGGCTTGCGGGTTCGGCCCTAACTCGCCCGAGTTTCAGCGGCGGGGCCCGACCCGGTATCGATGCGACGCCGCTGTTCGAGCGCTCGGCCGAGGGTGATCTCGTCGGCGTATTCCAGGTCGCCACCGACGGGAAGTCCGGACGCGAGCCGGCTGATGACGAGGTCGAGCGAGCCAAGCAATTTCGCCAGGTAGAGCGCGGTCGCTTCCCCCTCGACGGTCGGGTTGGTGCTGAGAATCACTTCACGCACCGGAACTAACTGCAGGCGTCCGAGCAGCTCACGTACACGAAGCTGTTCGGGCCCGATGCCGTTGATCGGAGCGATGGACCCCTGAAGAACGTGGTACACCCCTTTGTAGCCCGCTGTTCGTTCGATCGCGACGATGTCTTGGGCCTGTTCGACCACGCAGATGGTGTGGTGATCACGGCCGGGATCGGCGCAGATTCGGCACAGCTCAGCTTCGGAAAGATTGAAACAACGTTCGCACCAGCGCACTCGCGCCTTGGCCTCTTCGATCGCCCTCGCCAGCCGTAGGGCGTCCTGCTGGGGAAGCCTGAGGAGGTGGAAGGCGATGCGTTGGGCCGACTTGGGGCCCACGCCCGGCAGTCGACCCAGTTCGTCTATGAGGGTCTGGGTAGCAACGTCGTATGCTCCCACGACTATCCGAGCAACCCGCCCAGCGAGCCCATGTCCATACCACCGGTTACGGCTCCCATCCGCTCCTGCTGGAGTGCCTGAGCCGAACGGTCTGCTTCGTTTACCGCAGCGACGATCAAGTCTTGGAGCATCTCGATGTCTTCGGGGTCGACGACCGATTCGTCCAGTTTGATACTGAGCAGCTGACCGGAGCCGTTCGACGTCGCGACGACCACACCACCACCGGCGGTCCCGGTGACGGTCTCGTCCAACAAGCTGGCCTGCGCTTCGGCCATATCGGCCTGCATCCGCTGGACCTGCTTCATCATCTTGTTGATTTGGTTCTGGTTCATGATGTGCTCCGATGGGATCGCTGGAGGGTCTGCGGCGCTCTCTATGAGCTGAGCGATGACGGCGGCATGCCGGTCACAGGCGTCAGGAGTTGCGTTCCGCGCGGGATTTGTGGACTTCGCTTTCGACCTGAGCGTCGAATGCGGTCTTGAGCCGCTCGATGGATGCTAGTTGTTCGTCTTTGGGCGGTTGGGGCTTGGCGCGAGCCAAGCGAGCCGGGTTGGGGCCATCTCCGGTATAGCCGCCGTGTGTGACAACTTTGAGCGTGATGGGCTGGCCGATCTCGGCGGTGAGGGCCGCTTCGATGTCGGCTTGATGGTGGCGGATCGAGTCGTGGTGAATGTTTGACTCCATCAGCCTGAGCCCGAGCACCACTTCGTTACCTTCTAGAGCGATCGGCTGTGCTTCTGCGGCGCGACGCTGGAGTCGAGGATCGAGCCGAGCGAGCGCTTGAGGCCAGGCGAGCACTGCATTGTCGAGGGTCACCTCACCGCCAGATTCGACGCGGGCCTGCGCGCTGGCCGGACGTGTTCGCAGCAGCTGCCCATTGCGGTCCACCATTGCGGGTGCACCACCTCCAGAGTCCGTCGGTCGCCCCCCAGTGGCCTGACGGAAAGGAGCGGCCTGACGGGACGGAGTGGCCTGTCGGGAAGGAGTGACTTGGCGTACCGGCGAGGCTGATCTGGCCGGGTTCGGTAGGTCGGCCGGCGACGCGGCGAGGCGCGACGGCTGGTCAGTCGGATCGATCGGAGCTCGGGACGACGCCTGGTCTACTGGACGGACCACGCGGGTTTGAGGCTCCGCTGGGTGCGGTCGCTCGGCCGGCTGCGGCTCCCCAAAGAAGCCGTCATCACCGTCGTCGTAACTCGGGGTCTCGGGAAGGTCGTACTCGTCTGGCGGAACGGCGTGCGGCGCCGCGCTCGCATCGTCACGCGACCCGGTGATTGCCCGTGGGCCGGACAGCGACGCCGGGGATTGAGGTGACGGAGTTTGAGCCGCCGGAGAGACGGGCGTGGGGCCGTCGTCCAGAGGAGGCCCTGCGGCGGGACGACCGGGCTGAGATCGAACAGGCGCTCCCGAACTTGCACCCGCGCTTGCGGAGGGCGGCTCGTTGGAGGGTGTGGGCGCTGGTTCACGGCCGAAGCGCCTGGCCCGTTCGCGGCGCAGCGCCCCGAGGGATGGCCGATCAAGCGGGCTGGAGCCCTGCGGCACTGACGGCACGTCTGGGCTCGCGCCAGCTTCGGGATGCGGTCCCCTTTGGCGGGGATCTCCGGTTTGCGCTGTCAGCCCGTCCGGTGGGCCCGATTCAGGTGCCTGGTCGGGCGTTTGTGGGCCGCGACCATGGGCGTCGAGCCGTCGGGGCTCGGGCGCACGAGCATCACGAGGTGCACCCGCAGGCGGTCGGCCGCTCTGGGACGGCCCGGTCGCAGCCTGCGACCGGGCGCCTGGCACCGCGCCCTCCTGAGGCCTGCTCAGCGACCTGACCGTCGCTTCAAGCGCTTCGATTCGCCGTTCGAGTCGAGCGATCACACCGGCGGTTGCGGTATCGGTACCGCCGGCGACCGACGGGACGTTCGAATCCCGCACTGCTGGTCCAGCGGGGGCAGGTGTCGCCGAGCGGTCCGACCCACCAGCGACAACCGACTGGCCATCGGCGGTCGCCCCATCGAACAGTGCCGCTGGTCGCGGATTGGCCAAACGCAACAGCGCCACCTCGAGCACCAACCGAGGGTCGGGAGCCCGACGCATCTCAACGACCGCGTCGCCAAGTAGCGAGATCGCGTCCAGAAGGCGATCAGCGCCAATCCGCCGGGCTTGCTGATTGAGCCGACTCCGCTCATCGGGAAGCGCTCCGAGCGGCAGCTCTCCACGCGTGCCCGCAACCAGAACCGCGTCGCGCAAATGGGCCAGCAGATCGTCGATCAGCGCCCGCGCGTCGGTGCCGGCGTCGAGCTGGCGTGTGAGCACCGCAAGGGTTTCGGCGCCGTCCTGGTCGATCACGGCGTCGATCAACGCAGCCCGATCCGCAAAGCTCGCCTTTGAATACAGCGCCGCTACCGTCGCCTCGTCGAGGCCGTCAGGAGCAAAAGCCCGCGCTTGATCGAGGGCGCTGAGCGCATCGCGGACCGATCCGGCCCCCTGTTGAGCGATGCGTTCTAACGCCGCACGGTCTGCCGTGATCCCCGCATCGGCGGCGATGGTGACCAGATGGTCGGTCAACGTCGCCCCAGACACCAGTGTGAAAGGAAAATGCTGCGTACGCGAACGGATCGTGGGCAGAACCTTTTGAGGGTCGGTGGTCGCCAACACGAAGACCGCGTGGGCAGGGGGTTCTTCCAAGGTTTTGAGCAAAGCGTTCGATGCCGCCGTCGACAGCATGTGCACTTCGTCGATGATGTACACCTTGCGATTCGCCGCTCCGGAAGGAACCCGGTGGACACCTTCGAGCAGATCGCGCACGTCCGACACCGAGTTGTTGGATGCCGCGTCCAGTTCGATGACGTCCATCATGGTGCCGTTGCCAATGTCGACGCATGCGTCGCACACTCCGCAGGGCTCGCCTTCGGCGCTGAGGTTGTGACAGTTCAGCGCCTTGGCCAGGATCCGAGCCGAACTGGTCTTACCGGTTCCGCGCGGCCCCGAAAAGAGATAGGCATGACCGACACGGTCGTCTCGGACGGCGTTGCGTAACGCTGTCGCGGTGGAATCCTGCCCGATGAGGTCGCCGAAGCGCTGGGGCCGATAGGTGCGGTACAGAGACTGAAAACTCACCGGACGGGGACTCCTAACCACTGGCTATGGGCCCACGGTTCTGGGCGCAGCGGACCCGCGTCGTCCCGGCGCTCGCCCAACCACGACAAGTAACCGGAACAAGCAACCAGAACAAGAGGTGAAAAGCGGCCGTGCCCCCGCTTCGACAAGGCCTCGCAAAGCTCGTTTTTCCTGTCGGCTCAGATCAGGCAACCCCGCGGCACACGCAACTCACTGCTGAGAGCTGCTTCCTCCCGGACCTGACTCGGTTCACAGGGTTACGTTGCGCGGGACCCAACCCTCGACACGTCGAGGAATCCGGTTGCGATGTTTGGTCCAGGCCTCAGACGGTTGATCAGCCCCCCATGTGTGGGTTTGGGGTACAGGGCACCACAAGCTCCCCGCCTAGCACGGCCGGGTGGCATCGTAGCCGCGCCGACCCGCCCGTGCCCTTTCGCACACAAACGGCACACCACCCCATAACCGGAAAGGCGCGCCGCTCGGAGAACCGTTCGGCTTGGGCGACGGCGCCGCGTCTAGCATCACCGGCGGAGAGGTGCGAGAGCGGCCGAATCGGCACGACTGGAAATCGTGTAGGGGGCAACCCCTCGTGGGTTCAAATCCCATCCTCTCCGCCATTTTTGGGTGTTTTCCAGACATCAAAGAAGCCCTCGGACCCGGCCGGTTCGAGGGCTTCTGCTTTGGGGGCGTGCATCGTGGTCGACCGGGACCGTTCAGCTCTCCTGGCACGGACACCTGCGCGTCGGTCAGCGACGGGCGGACGCCGCCGAAATACGACGGGCCCGAACCCTTTCTCAGAAGGGGTTCGGGCCCGTCAGTTGTTGTTTCTCTGCACCCTCGCGCCGTCCTCGGTGGGGCGCGCCCGACGGTGGCCTTCGGCTCAGACTCGAACGAGCAGCGACACCGTCAGACCGGAATCCACCGAACCGGAGACTGTCGCAAGCTGAAGGTCCCAACCATCAGAAAAGATGCCGTCCGTCGAGAGCGAAAGCTGACCGAGGTTGCTGGCCGAGTCGCCATAGTCGCTCGACTCGTACACCGTCTCGCAGTTTGCCTGCGGAAGGGCCAACTGCGAAGTCTTGATCGAGTCGCTTCCGGCGGTCGCTTCGTCGATGCTCGCAAAGACCTCAAAATGGCAGTGTGGCCAACGACCTGCATAACAGCCCGGGAAGACCGACTTGAAGGTCACCTTGCCGGCTTTGTCGGCAACTTGGACACCACGCAGATAGTTCTGGTCCTCGATCTCATAGATCGAGTATTGACCCGTCGCGGTGCAGTGCCACAGGTACACGGCTGCATCGGGCATAGCGTCGCCGGTGGCGGCGTCGACGAGGGTGAGCTCGATCGTGGCGGCCACACCATCGGCGGTACCCGAAAACTCTCCGACACTCTTGGTGATGTCGGAACGGTCGATCCCGTCGGTGGTCAGGAAGTTGGGTCCGTTCGAACCGTCAGCTGGGTACGGTCCAGCCGTCTCATTGGGAATCTCGCCTTCAACCGTGGTCGGGGTGGACTCCATGCCACCACCCGGTGCGCCGCCTGGAGGAGGACCGCCAGGACCGCCGGGACCCGCTGCCTGGGTGGTGCCCGATGCTTGTGTCGACGACGTCTGCGATCCCGCCGTCGTCTGGCTTGAGCCATTCGCACCCGTCGTCGTCGACGACGACTTGTCTTCGGAATCAGATCCACACGCCGCTGCCAGACCAGCCAGGCTCAACCCGCCCATCAAGGCAAGAGCGCGGCGCCGAGTGACGAGATTTGGCAGGTCTCGAGTCAGGCCCCCCATGTCGTCGTGGTCATCAAGGTCGAGGGTCGAAAGTTCCGCTCGCGCGTTGTTCGTCGGGGTTTTGTCCGAGACCTCGATGTCGGCCTGAAAACGGTTATTCACAGCAGTAGCTCCTGATCTGGTCGCGCCGGCGCTTCGGCCGGGAGAATGCGTCGATGCCTACCTCGCGGAACCTATTCGCTGGTTCCTGAGAAGTTGCTGAAGGCGGTTAGTACAGCTGCGGGGCCTCGACGGATTGCCACCGGTCGGCCGTCCGGATCGAAGCTAGTGCTCAATCGCAGTTCGCTGTGGCGTACTCATCGATCGCCTTTTCGGCTTCGGCGAGCTGGGCGCCCTTCGGTGATGCCTGCAGCGCCAAGAAGGCTTGGAACTGGGTTCCCTCCGGGGCGTTTGCGACCTCCAGCAGTACGTCGACCATCAAGTCGACATCCTCTTTGATCTCGGGTGGAGCTTCGTCGGCAATCGACTGCAGGCCGGCTTTCTCATCGTCACTCACCGCGAAGAGGTCGCCCATCGAGCCGCCTTGTGGCGTCATGATCGTTTCCATCCGCCCGAGCGCGTCGCAAAAGTCCCCGGCCTGGGTGCCGCCGCCGGCCGGAGCCGCCGTCGGCGACGAACCTGCGCTTGGCGGCTGCGTCGCGCCAGGTTCGACGGCTGGCTGAGTTGGCGTGGCGTCAGAAGCAGGAACCGAGCTGGTTGGGATGGCGGCGGTCGGCACGTTTGGTTCGTCGTCGAACAAAACGTCGCCGGTCGGAGCCGTCGTTGTCAGCATGGCCGGACCAGCATTCTCGCCATCGTCACTGTCACTACCGCAGGCCGCGGCAGTCACAGACAGGACGAGCAGGCAAGACAGGAGCAGCTTCTTGTGCATGTTGTACCCCTTCGGATCGCTCAGAAACTGGGGCCGTACGATACTGAGCAACCGTGCAGCAGTTTGGGTCGCGCCGGACTGACTCGAACAGTTTCAGGCCGAATCATCGGCCGACGACGGCACGACACAAAGTCGCCCGTCCGCCGCTGGAACGTTTGGACGGCCGTGTTGGAGAGTGGGGCACCGTGAACGACAATCCTCCGCAATGGCGGGCCTTCGCTGACTCGGCGATCGAGCTCGCTTTGGAACAGGCGCAGCTCGCCCCCGACTACGGCGATGTTCCCGTCGGTGCGGTCATCTTCGACTCGCGGACTGGCGCGGTCATCGCCGCGGCCCACAACCGTCGCGAAGCCGATAGCGACCCGGTCGCACATGCCGAGCTCCTCGCCCTGCAACAGGCAGCGACACTCACCGGCCAATGGCGTCTGTCGGGGTTCAGCCTGGCCGTTACCCTCGAACCGTGTCTGATGTGTGCTGGCGCGGCCGTCAATTCACGAATAGATGCAGTGGCCTTTGGCGCCTTCGACCTCAAAGCCGGAGCGATGGGGAGCCTCTACCACGTTGGCGCAGACCCACGCCTGAACCACGAGATCGAGACGCACGGAGGGCTGCAAGCGGATCGTTGCGCTGCATTACTCGTCGACTTCTTCGCCGCCAAACGGGACCGCTGACCGGTTGAACTTGCCCATCGGGAAGCGGCGCCGCTTGACAAAGCGAGTCAGCTGCCACGCGCTCGTTAGTATTCTGGGCTCGTGCGCACGACCTCGTCGGGCGTCACCAAGGAGGGATGCGAGAGCGGCCGAATCGGATGGTCTCGAAAACCATTGACCTTACGGGGTCCGTGGGTTCAAATCCCACTCCCTCCGCACACGAGGTGTCTTCGGACATCAGTGCCCTCCGGACCACTGGTTCGGAGGGCTTTTTCGTTGAGATCCTGCGCTCGTCAACCGGCCATCGGCACGGACCGCCCCTCGGTTACAGCAGGTCTCGTTTGCGGAAATACACGTACATCACCAGGGGCACGACAAGGGTCAGCAATGCCGAAACGATGACGCCGATGTGGCTTCCTTCCCCAGGGTATGGAACGTTCATCCCGAAGTACCCGGTAACGAGGGTCGGTACGGCCACGATGGCCGCCCAGCTCGTCACGCGATTCATCTTCTGGTTCTGCCGAAAATCGCGTAGCGCCAGGTTGGTGTCCATGATGCTCGATCCGAGGTCCCGCAGGGTGTCCGTCGACTCGCTGATCCGCAAGATGTGGTCGTAGACGTCCTGGTAGTAGGGGTACATCACATCGGACAGGTCGTGTTCCCGCCGCATGAGCCCCGAAATTGCCTCGCGCATCGAAACCACTTGGCGGTGGAAGCGAACCAACGCCTGGTGGTTCTCGAACCAGTTCTTCTGTTGGGTCGCATCCAGCGGCTGTTCTTCGAAGAGAGCTTGGCTTGCTTGGTCGTAGTAGTCGTCGAACCGGTCGATGACCTGGAAGTACTCGTCGACGACGTAGTCGAGCAGACCGTAGAGCAAGAAGGCGACGCCATACTTGGTGAGGTCCGGCGAGCGATCCCAGCGCGCAACGACCGGGTCCATCTTGAATCGTTCGTTCTTTCGGATCGTGATCAGCCAGCGCGAACTGATGAATGAGTCGACTTCGGTCTGGAGGAGCTCGCCCGTTTCGGCATCGAGTTCCATCGCGCGGATCACCAAGAACTTATGGGTTTCGTAGTGGTCGAGTTTGGGGCGTTGGTGGGGGGCGAGGGCGTCTTCAACTGCCAGCTCATGGAGTGAAAACTCCTCTGCCAAGGTCAGGAGCTGGGCTTTGTCCGGCTCACAAAGATCGACCCACACGACCGTGTCAGGTGAAGATGCGAGGTAGTCAGACACCTCGGAAAGCGGAAAGTTCTCACCGATCAACTTGCCGTCACGCCACGCCCGGCTACGCCGAGCAAAGGCTGGGGTTAACGAGTCGTGCATGGCGGGAGTCAGGAACCTTTTTTCTTGTCGGCCGCGTCGCCAACCCCAGCATCACCGCTGATTGACCGTCCCGGATCCTGGCCGTCAGAGGCCTGCCCGGCAGGCGAGTCGTTGCCCGTTGCGGGAGCGTCTGGCCCTTTAGCCAGTCTGAGGCTGTCCAGGGCTGCTTGACGACGCCGTTTGCGGACCGCCCGGTCAAAGAGCAGCAACGCGCCGACGGGCACTCCGATGATCAGGAGTTCGTCGAGCGAGCCGAAGGTCCCATGTGCGAGCACGACGCTCCTTTTCAGCCTTGAAGCAGCAAGGCGAGTCCGACGACGGTGAAGATAACCATCGCGATGAGCAGCGGCACCTGCTGACGCACCACCGAGTCTCGGTCTACCAGTTCGAGTGCCCGATCGTGCGCCACGATGACCCCGCCGATGTGCCCTCCGACGATCCCGATGAGCTGGCTCCAGGCGACGATGCCCGGCGTCAGCCAGCTGGTTCCGACGGTCCAATCCGCCGTGCCAAAGATGTCCCAACCGCGGCCCAGCGGGTCGGAGACGAGGCTCACCACTCCACTTCCCGCAACGAAGAAGTATGCGAAGTAATGAGCAACGGCGTATCCGAGGGCGATCGGCACAAGCGAGTTGCCCCACCGAAGCGCCGCGTCGAAGCGCGAGAGCCCCGCGTCCTGGGCAGACGATCCGGCGGCTAACAAATAAACCACGGCCATCAGGCAGATGCAGGCCACCATCGTCAACGTCGCCTTTGGCACAAGATCCCAGCCGTACAGCGCGTAGGTCTGGTCCTGCCACCAGGTTGACCTGGTCAACCCATCAAAGGTGGTGCCCCCAAGGTGCACCAGCACCAGAACCAGCAGCCCGAGGTTGAACGACGTCGCTGCCAGGCGAGACAGCCAAGGGACTCTCTGGACCGTCTTCCCGTCAAGGCGCCAAGGGGCGCAGGTTCCAGCCAGATGGAACCATCGTGAGAACGGGTCTGCAGCGGTAGCCCACTCTTTGCCGAAGACGAACGCTCCGCCCAACAACACGACGGCGTGGATGCTGACAAATGCCGCCACAGATCGGGGTGAGCCGCCAGCAGGGGCGACCAACTCCATCCACAGGTACGCGCCGATGCCTGCGGCAGCAACCATGTTGGCCGCCGCCATCGACACCGACCGCTTAGGGTCCGGCCGCACCCCAAGCCGGTCAAGTCCGGCAAGGACCCGGCTGATCGGGTTCCACACGCCCCAAACATCACCGAAGAACAAGCTGACCATCGGTACGCCAACCCACATGATCACCATGAAGAGGAGGGGCGCAATGTTGACCGTCGCATGGTCCTCGCCGAACCAACCGGCGACGATCGTCAAGATCCAGGCGACGAACGCGACCACCGCGCCGACGGCTCCAAACGCTCTTGCGATCCGGTCAGCCCAAGGGCCGGCGGGGTCGACTCGCTCGAGGCCCGCGCTACCAAACCGCGGCGTTGTCCACCAACGGCTGACGGCCAGGAAGGTCACGAGGATCGCCAATCCCGCACCCAGGACGAACATCCACGACGGCATGGGTGGGTCGGACGGCGTGACCACGGCATGCGCACCAGCCGCCTGAGGAACCCCGACCGCGCCTGCGACAGCCGAGAGACTCGTTAACAACAGCCCCTTGTTCACACCACGCCTCACAAGGTGCACCCTACCGGCAGAGAGGCCGTCAACAGCCCCCAGAGAGCACTGAGGGGCGCGATTTCGGTCACCCGATGCCGGCGCATCTTGCCGACGCTCTTCACTGTACGGACCGTGGCCTTCGACGACTAGCCTCGGCGCCAGCGCGCGGGAAGCGCTCCGCACCGTCTCAGCCCAGCCGGGCTCAGACGGCGAGGCGTGACCCATGAGTCGGTTACTCATCGGGAGTTCGAAATGCCGCCAGAAAAGTTTCAGTGGTCTCACCTGTACGACGAGGTTGTCACCAGCGGTCTGTGTACAGGCTGTTCAGGTTGCATCGTCGCGTGCCCCCATGACGTGCTCGGCTACAACGATGAGAACGGCGTCTACCGGCCTTTTCACCTGGAAGACGAACTCGGCCCGGCCGACTGCACCCACGGACAGAAGGGCTGCACCATGTGCACCCGGGCGTGTCCACGCTTCCGGGCGTGGGAACCCGAACTGGACGAACACAACTTCGGCCGGGTGCGTCAACCTGATGAGGCCTACGGGATCGTCAAGGACATCGTGTTGGCACGGGCAAGCGACCAAGCCATTCGCGAACTTGGACAAGACGGCGGGCTGGTGTCGGCGATGCTCATCTATGCCCTTGAGAACGACGTCATCGACGCCGCTCTCGTGTCATATCTCGAAGGCGACGGAACCAGTTGGCGCACAGTGCCCGGCGTTGCGCGCACCCGGCAAGACGTGCTCGACAGCGCTGGCAGTCGCTACACCTATTCAGCCAACGCGCTCGCCTACAAAGAAGCAGTCGAATCTGGGGCGGAGCGGATCGCCCTCGTCGGGATGAGTTGCATGGCCAGCGTCCCCGCTGCCCTCAAAACCCGCAAGGCCGGAAAGCCCGCACGCCGCCTCACGCTGTCGATCGGCCTTTTGTGCTCAAAGACCTTCGACGATGCGATCTTTGAAGACCTGCTCCAACTGAAATACGGGCTGAGCCGCGCCGACATCAAGAAGGTAAACATCAAGGGCGTCTTCCAGATCTGGACCCACGATGGGCGCTACATCGAAGTACCGCTCAAGGAATGCCATGCATTCACCCGTGAGGGCTGCAATTCGTGCCCAGACTTCAGCGCGGAACACGCCGACATTTCAACCGGCGGCATCGGCACTCACAGCGACTGGACCTTGACGTTGGTTCGCACCGATACCGGACGCGTCCTCATGGAGAAGCTCGTCGAAGAGGGCTGGATCGAAACTCAGCCCGGCGATAGCGACCCGAAGGCGATCGAGACCTTGCAGCGCCTCGCGGCCGCGCAACGCAAGCGTTGGCCTGCGTCAGCTAAAGACGAAACTCCCAGCCTGGTCAGCTAAACCTGCACACGTCACAGGGGCACCACAATGGGCGCCGCCGTGACGAAACTTTGGGGAAGGCTCGTCGGACACCGACGAGCCTTGGCCGACCTACAGGACGTACGGCTCGCCGTCGTCGGAAACCATTGACCGTTGCGCCGCCTCCCAAGCCAGCATGCCGCCAGCCAGGTTCGTCGCGTCGATGCCCCAGGAACGCATGGCCTCGGTGGCTTTGGCCGAGCGTCCGCCCGCCTTACACGTCACGAGGATCTGGGCGTCAGGATCGATCTCGTCCTGGCGTTCGATCAACTCACTCAAAGGGATGTTGATCGCAACCTCTGCGTGACCGGCATTCCATTCGTCGACCTCGCGTACATCGAGGAGCACGTAGCCCTGCCCGAGAAGGTCGTCTACCTCATCAATGGTGATCTCTGGAATCTGTGTCATGGCAGCGGAGGCTACTCGCCGCGCCTACTCGAGTTCGCGATTGAAATCGGGCTCAGCTTCGACGTCGATGATGTCGTCATCCGAGCGTTGTGAGGCGCCGTAGGGCCCCGAACCCCATCCGGTCGAACCGGTCCGCCACTGGAACGCCCGGCCCTGAAAACCTTGACCAAAACCGGCGGACGTCCGGAGCCGTTTGCCCCGGGTCGTGAAGTAGCGAACGACAAATGGCCTGATCAGGGCACGGGTCGGGGGCAGTAGCAAGACGATTCCGAGAATGTCGGTCACAAAGCCCGGGGTCATGAGCAGCGCTGCAGCAAACAGGGCGAGGAACCCGTCGACCATGGGTTGGGTCGGCACCTTGCCCTGGGTGATCTCGCCTTGAATTCTGCGGACGATCCGGAAGCCCTGCATCCGCACGAGGATGAAGCCGACCACCGAGATGGCGATCATCAACAAGATCGTCGGCCCGTAGCCAAACGACTGACCTGCCTTGATGAGGACGGTCAGCTCAACGAAAGGGAGAGCGATGAATACGAGGAGAATGATCAAACCCATGACGACTTCGATGGTACCGAGCAAACCAGGCACCTGGTGATCACCCTCACACAACTGCGGGTGGGATATTCCCGTCTATTGCCACTCTCCGCCGCGTTATCGTAGGAGGACCAACGCTCTGCGTGGCCGCCCTCGTACCCCGCGCGAAGTTCCTCACTCATACCGGATCGATCTTTAGTGCCCCAAACCCGTGCTACGGGGTTCAGGTCTTGATCGGTCAGTCCTTTACAT
>JAGNEX010000034.1:2243-24607 GCA_018003035.1 Acidimicrobiia bacterium | reverse complement strand
TTGCGAGACATCTGGGGGATCAACGCCAACGCGCTGAGAACGAGAAGGACAGCAAGCCCAAGGATTGGCAGTCGGAGTCGAGAACGGCTCATGGGGATAGCTCCCTGCAATAGTGCTCAAGCGAGGCGATCGACATTGAGAGTCCCCAAAAAGACGATGCCCGATAACAGCGCAGAACAATAACGCAGAATATTTGCTATCGCTACTGAGAGTGTAAATCGATATCTAGTGGTGTAGTGCCATTGCCAAAGATTTGAGAGTCGTTTGAGCCTTGACGTCGAGCGATTACCCGTCGCTCGGTGAACCTTCCTCGAGCCCCAGAGGGCCGGCCGAGGTGCCCAGTTCGCCGAGCGACTTGTACAGCCTGAGCTTGTCTCTGGTGTCGGTGATGTCGAGGTTGCGCATCGTCAATTGGCCGATGCGGTCGAGGGGGCCAAACGCTGCGTCTTCGACGCGCTCCATAGACAGCCGGTCGGGTTCGTAAGTCAAGTTTGGGCTGGTCGTACTGAGGATTGTGTAGTCGTCGCCCCGTCGTAGGCGCAGTGTCACCTCGCCGGTCACGGTCGAACCGACCCAACGCTGGAGCGGCTCACGAAGCATCAAAGCTTGTGGATCGAACCAACGCCCTTCGTAGAGGAGTCGACCCAACCTGCGGCCCATCGTTCGGTAATTCTCGATCGTGTTCTCGTTGTGGATCCCGGTCACCAAGCGTTCGTACGCCGCGTGTAACAGGGCGAGACCAGGGGCTTCGTAGATTCCGCGGCTCTTTGCCTCGATGATCCGATTCTCGATCTGATCGCACATGCCAATTCCGTGGCGACCACCCAGAGTGTTCGCGGCGTCAACCAGGTCCACCGGTGTGGCGAACCGCTGCCCGTTGATTGCAACCGGCCACCCCTCCGCGAATTCGATCGTGACATCTTCGGTGGCGACCTCGACGGCAGGATCCCAAAAACGGACACCCATGATGGGGTCGACCATTTCCAGCGACGCGTCGAGTTCTTCGAGCGACTTCGCTTCGTGAGTGGCGCCCCAAATGTTTGCGTCGGTCGAGTATGCCTTCGGTGCGGAATCCCGATACGGAAGCCCGCGGTCGGTAAGCCACTTGCTCAGCTCGGCCCGACCGCCCAGTTCGCTAACGAACTGCGGGTCAAGCCACGGCTTGTAGATGCGCAGCCGCGAGTTGACCAGCAAGCCGTAACGGTAAAAGCGTTCGATGTCGTTGCCCTTATAGGTGGACCCGTCGCCCCAAATGGAGACACCGTCCTCCTCCATCGTCCGTACGAGCAACGTTCCCGTCACCGCCCGACCCAGTGGGGTGGTGTTGAAGTACGTCTTCCCAGCGGTCGTGATGTGGAAGGCCCCGCACTGCAGTGCAATCAGGCCTTCGCGAACGAGTTCGCCGCGACAGTCAACCAATCGGGCCTTTTCCGCTCCGTAAACGAGCGCCCTTCCCGGTACCGAATCAAGATCGGGTTCGTCTGGCTGTCCCAAATTGGCCGTGTAGCTGTACGGGATGGCGCCGTTTTCGCGCATCCATGCAACCGCCGCGGAAGTGTCGAGACCTCCAGAAAAAGCGATGCCAACCTTTTCTCCCACGGGGAGACTCTGAAGCACTGTCGATGTCGCCATGTCCGCAAGCTAGTCGCGTACAGCTTTCGGGTAGCCATGGGTCTGAGCGCTCGTGGCGCCGTCCGTCGAAGCCCAGCGACTCGCACCGCCAGACCGGTACCAACGGGCCTTGTCGATCCGCCCGCAAGGGGGGCGTCAATCCAGGACGCGCTCGATCGCTGCTGTCAGATCTGCCGCACTCGCCGGCTTATGCACGACCCGGTCTTCGGTGGCCATGTCGTTCTCGAAACGCGCCGCCCCGGGGGTGACCGCCCCACCGGTGATGAAGATGAACCGGTTCTCGAGTTCTGGACGCTTTTCTATGGCGCGCATGTAGAGCTGTTCGCCGGTCATCGTGGGCATCATCAGGTCGCAGAGGATGGCGTCGAACGTGGTTCCGTCCGCGAAGCTCCGAAGCGCCTCGTCCGGGTCGCGCACGAGGGTGACCTCAAAGGTGTTGCGCAGCAGGCGTTGCACGGCGCGCCCAGCGAAAGGATCGTCGTCGATGACAAGGACGGTTGGCTGACCTGCTGGAGGTTCGGGCGCGGCTACCACTTGGTGCTGCACATCATCGGCGTATGGCACATCGACCACGGCCACCGTGCCTTCGCCGACGACACTTGAGATCTCAAGGGTTGCCCCCACCTCGCTCAGTAGGCGCCGGCAGATAGCCAGGCCCAACCCCGTTCCGCTCGACGCGCTTTTCGTCGTAAAGAACGGTTCGAAGATGTGGTCCAGCACGTCTTCGGGAATGCCCGCGCCGTTGTCCTGGACCGTGAGACGGGCGCCGTTTTCCAGGGCCGAAACGGTGACGGTGATGCGGTTCTCGACGCGTCCCCCGTCCCCGAAGCTGTGGGCGGCGTTCGTCAAGAGATTGATGAGCACCTGGGTGAGTCTTGAGCCCGACATGGCGACCTTATGGGTCGGCTGAAGGTCCGTGATCAGTTCGGTGCGGTGTCTGATATCAGACATCGCAATTCGGGTGGCGATACGGACGACCTCACCGGGATCGCAGTCGTCGTCGATGTGATCGTGCCTGCTGATTGACCGCAGGTCCCTCACGATCGTGCCGACCCGCTCAGCGCCTTCGATCGCCTCGGAGAGCGCTTCGCCGATCTCGGGGTCTACGGCTGTCTTGTCGAGTTCGCTGGCGACGAACTGCAGGTTGCCGAGCACGTAGGACAGGGGGTTATTGATCTCGTGACCAACCCCGGCAGCGAGGGTACCCATCGCTGCCAACCGGCTAGCGAGTTGCAGTTGCGCGTCGCGCTCGCGTATCGCTTGTTCGGACTGGACCCGTTCGGTGATGTCTCGAAACAGACCCAGGACCATCGTCCGCCCACCGATCTCGATCAAGCTCGAAGAGATCTCGACGGGAACTGTGGTGCCGTTGCTTCGAAGGATCGGCATTTGGATGCTTGCGCGATTGTCCCGGCGCAGCGCCTCGACATGAAGCGCGAACGCTTCGCGCGCTTCCTGGTCGAGATCGGCAGGGTGAAGACCGCTCTGGTGCGAGCCGATGAGATCATCGAGTGGACGTTTCCAAAGGCGCACAGCGGGTTCGTTGGCTTCTTCGATGATCCCCGTTTCGGGGTCGGCCAGGATGGCGGCGTCGTTCATGTAGTGGAAGAGGATCGAGTACCGCTCTTCTGACTCAGCAAGGCGCTGTTCGATCCGGCGTTGCACCGACATGTCTTTGACCGCTCCGACCATGAAGATCGGTTGGCCATCGAGGCCTCGGACGGTCACGCCACCCGCGTCGAGGTCGGCGTACCCCCGATCGGGTCGACCTACGCGCATGCGAACCTGCGCCATCGGCTCGTTGTTTTCGAGATGGGCCCGGATCTCTTGGCTGATTGGCCCCTGGTCGTCTGGATGCAGGATCGAAAAGAACTCGTCCATGCCCTTAGGGACTTCGTCTGGTGTCAAGCGCGCGAGTTCGCGCATGCGGTCAGACCAGTAAATGCCGTTGTTCCGGGGATCCCAAATCCAGTACCCGTCCATCGATGCTTCGACGAATCCTTGAAGGGCGCGAGTGCGAATGCTCGCCTCCACCTGCCGCATCAAGCTCCGAACTCGATGAATTGAAGACCCGCAATGGGTGACGATCACATTGTCGACCTGGTCGACGAACGGATAGCTCACATTTGGCGGCCAAACGTCGATGAACGCGGCGGAAGCAAACTCGGCTCCCGACGCCTTGAGGGCATCGACTTCTGCAGCCAACGAAGTTTGCGTTCCGCTGTCGACGGGAAATACCACCAGCCCAACCTCGCAACCTCTTTCGAGTTGCAAGCTGAACAGTTCTGCCCGGGTCAGGCGCTCGACCAGTTGTCCGGCTTCGGCGAACAGGGCGAGCGTGTGATCGACGATCGCCGGGCCGCCAATATCGGTGACGACCTGCACCATCGGGCGGAGTGCAATCAGACCCAGTTCGGCAATCTCGGTCGGCTGCGGTGGAGTCATGCCGGGCAATCCATGTCATAGGGGTTTGGGTGAAACCATGTTATATCTGGGTCACTTGCGGTGAATGCCTGGACCTGGCGCCGCAGCCCCAAGCCAGATCCAGCCGCCCACTACGGCGTCGTGGACGCTGCAATACGCAGACCCCGTTGCAGCAGCTGAACGTCGCCAAGTCGGCGTCGAAGCGCACGTTCTAACCCCGCAATTGGGTAGAGATTCTGCGGCGCTCGAGGGTCTTTATGCGGTTCGCTGGCGAAGCGTAAAAGGACGCGACTGATGACATCGGCGCGGGGAATGACGTCATCTACGGTCCCAAAACCTGGGAGTTCACAGCGAACCGTGCCGCTCAGACCGTGCGTGATCGGTCCGGGTAGGCGGACATACCACGACCATCTGTTTTGACCGCCGGAGCCAACTACGAAGACGGGAGTTCGCTGGCCAGCGGAGAGGTTGTACACAACCCGCTGGCATTCGTCGGGTAGGTACAGCACGTGCTGCGCCTTGATATAGCCGACACCTGACGTGATCTCGCGACTGCGGAGGGGTCCGTCGAAGATGATCATTTCGACGGACAGATCTTCACTGCACCGGAGCTCGAGCTGCGTCATCGCCTGATGAATCCCCAGATAGAGCGATTCGCGATCGTCTGACGCGCAGGTGCGGACCTGGTAGGTGCCGTGTTTAGTCTCGATGGGATGCACGCCACTGGTGCTGAAAACTCCCCGGAGAACTTGGGTGTCGACGACCTGCGCCGCTCGGTGGCAGCGCGCCGTGACGACACCCGCAGCGACGGAGGCACATATTCCTGGGCGAACGCCGGTATCGGTTTCGATCACGATCGACGCGTCAATTCGCCGAATACCGTCGACGAAGGCCACTTCTTGTGGCAACACGTAGAGCGGGTCGGGAGTGAGCGGCCGCCAGTTCCCGGCCGGCAGTTCGACCGACGGGTCCACATCGGCCGAGGAGGGTTCGAGCTGGGAACCGTCAGGAGCCGGTTCGTAGCCGACTCCCCAGGTCTCGACTGCAAACTTTGGGGTTTGAATCGTCATCGGTCGACTCGTTGAATCGAGGACGACTCAAGGTCCCGTGAGACCTCGAAGCGTGTCGGGAGGCGATCGGCGAGATCGCGGACATGGGTCACGACGCCAACCATGCGGCCGCCCGCACCGAGCGCTTCGAGCGCAGCAGCTACAGCGTCAAGAGCGTCTACATCGAGTGTGCCGAAGCCCTCGTCAAGGAAGATCGATTCCATGGCTGTGCCCGTCGAACTTGAAAGCTCTGCGACCAAATCGGCAAGGGCAAGGGCAAGCGCGAGCGAAACGAGAAACGTTTCGCCACCCGACAAGGTGCGACTGTCACGCTGCTCATCGGCATTGCGGTGGTCGACGACGAAGAACCGATTGTCGGCCACCTTCAAGGAGTACTGACCATCAACAAGTTCACCGAGACGCCCGCTGGCCTGGTCTGCCAGTAGCGACAAGGCGTCCCCCATCAGCCAGCGCTGGAACCGGTCGCTCCTGAGGAGAGTGGCCGTCTCACCGGCGACAGCGGCCTTCTGAAGTTGAGCCGCCATCTCGACGGAGTATCCCTGTCGCCGGGCCAGTGTGTGCTCGGTCCGCTCGAGTTCTGACTGGACGCCACCGATGAGCGCGACCAGTGCATCAGACCACGGTTCGTCGGGTGGCCCGTCCGGCCAGGGAGCAGGTGGGGCAGCGCTGGTGTCGTCTTCGGCCCGATGGGTAAGTGGGCTGACCGCTGCAACCCGTTGCTGGCGTAGCGAATCGATCTGGGCCGCGGCATGGCCGAGCTCGCGTTCGGTGCCTGCGAGTTCCTCAGAGAGCTCGCGGCCCCGCTGATCTACCCAAGTCTTCAAGGTTGCCCATCGGTCGGAGAGAGGCATCTCGGTGTGGATACGTACAGGCTCGAGTGGGTGAAGCGTTTGCAAGGTTTCTTCGAGTTGGGTGCTGAAGTCGGCCAAGCGGCCTTCGGCCTGCTGGAGCTGACCGGCCGCTTCTTGGTGGCGCAAACTCGACTCGTCGACCAATGCCTGTGCAGCGGCTTCACTCGCTCGAAGTTGGTCGGACTGCGAAAGATTGTTCAGCAGCTGCTCCTTTGAGGGCAACAGCGCAATTGCCGCTGCGGTCTCTTTCGCTGCGGATTCAGTGTCCGCCAACCGACCCTTGGCAACTTCGACGTCGATGGCGAGTTGATCGGCCCGCTGTCTACGTGACCGGATCCCAGGATCGCGGTCGTGTTGTTCCAGGCGTTGGAGACATTGATCGAGCGCATGACGAAGCTCATAAAGCCGGTTCTCGTATCGTCGAGCTTCGTCCAGCAATGCTGCCGTCTGGTTCCTGTCTGGGGCGGGAGTAACTGGGGTGTGGTCGGCTGGCCCGGCGGAGTCCGCTTCGGAGTGAGCTGCCGGTGCGTCGGCGGGGCGATCGCCCGCCAGCATCTGGCCCGCCAGCCGACTTTTCAGTGAGGTCACCTGGCGTGTGAGCCCGTCGAAGTCCGCTTGTGACGCTGCGACGCGGCTGAGGCACACCGCCTCCCGTCCACGTGCGGTCTCCAGTTCGGACCTGATGGAGTCAACCTCGGCTGCTTGCACCGACCACGGATGCGCGTCGGTATCTGGGGCAGTGCCCGAAGGTCGTGGTGGAACGGTCTGTTCACATAACGGGCACGCTTCGCCGGCCGAGAGAAGATGGCGAAAGGCGGCAACGTCTGCCAGCTCACGAGCTCGAGTGAGCGTTGCCTCGGCGTCGGCGAGTCGGTCTGTCAGTTCGACGGTGTTCAGCTGGGCGGACTCAAGGTCTAGGGTCGCGGATTGCAGCGCTTGGTGGGCAATTTCGAGCGAGCAAGACACCTCGGCCAGCTCATCTAACCGTTCCAACCTGGCCTGGTAGAGGGACGCCTCGAAGGCCGGGGCGCCACGTTGATGGTCTCCCAGGCGGTCCCGTTCTTCAGCAAGCGCCTCCTCGATCGAGGCCCGGACTGTTTGATCGTCGGCCGTTGCGGCCGACGCAGCGACGAAGAGCTCTGCGACGGCGTGCGCCTGATCCTGGGCTGTAGCCGCACGGACCTGGGCCTGCTCTGCAACTTCGTAGAGCTGCAGTCCCTCGTTTGCGGCGTGCGGATCGGGCCCGTCAGCGCGTGCCTGCTGAGCGGCGTGGTGCTGTTGGCGAGCCGATTCGAGATGTCGTGTTGCAGCGGCCAGGTCGTTCTGCCGACTGGAGACGAGTCGAATGGATTCGTCCAGTCCAACGGGCGTCTCAATGGAACTCAGTAGGGCGAGATGCTGGGTAATCGTCGCTTGACGGGCGGCAACGAAGCTCTGCTCGGCGCAACGGCCGCTGAGTTCGGCATCGAGCTCCTTGACGCGTCTGAGCGCTTCGTTCAACACGGTGAGGTGGGCGCGCAACGCCTCGGGTGTGTAGCGAAGAGATGTCGCAAGCTCGTCAAGCTTGCTCTCGATCAGACGGGCCGCAGAAGCGGAGGCGTCTTTTCGTCGCTCAGCCAGTCCTCGCATCTGTTCGTAGATCGAGAATCCGAGGAGGCGATGCAGGAGCCGTTGTCGGTCTGCCGGCTTGTCACGGAGGAAGCGAGCGAACTCACCCTGGGGGAGCACAACGGTTCGGGTGAACTGCTCGAAGGAGAGCCCGAGTACTTCGTCGACGGCGGCGGCCATCTCGTCTGCCCTGCCGGCAAGGACGTCGTCGCCTTGTAGGAGGCGAGCCTCCCGAGTCGAAATCTGGTTGCGCTGGCGGCGCATGATTCGTACGGCGGTATAGGACCTACCTGCATGTTCGAAGTCGAGCCTGACCTTTGCTTCATTAGACAACGCATTGAGGCTCAAGCCGATCGTTCTGAGGTCGTCGTAGCGAGCGACCGACCCGTACAGGGCGAAGGTGATGGCATCGATGACGGTTGATTTTCCCGCCCCCGTGGGACCCACAAGAGCGAAGAGGTCAGCGTCAACGAAGGAGATGACGGTGGAGTGTTTGAACGCACCGAAGCCCTCCATCTCGATTCGGATCGGCCTCACAGATCGACCCCTTGGTCCGATCGCGGGCCTGCGGGTTGGGCAACGGGTTCGGCATCGGCCGTCGATGCTTCTTCGAGGAGCTCTGCAAAGAGTGCGTCGATGCCGGGATCGGCGATCCCCTGGAGCCGCAGGTACTCGGCGAACAGATCGGCCGGTTGGCGGGCAGCTGTGTGTTGCTCGGACCGGCGATGAGGTGTGTCTCGGTTCTCGACACGGACCTCCACGGTCCGTTCGCCAAAGTGTGACCGGACGTCATGCGCGACTTCGGCGGTGCGAGCGCCCTCCACGACGACACGTAACCAAGGGTCGTCTGGCACCTCCATCGCCATGAGCTGATCGATCGGTCCGCGGACCGTCAAGAGGGCGCGGCCGCTGTGAAGCGGCACTCGCTCGACCTTTGCAGGACCTCGCTCGGGGATGTCGACGACGGTCACCGACTTGAGGTCGTCCGACTCGCCGAAATCGAGCATGAGCGGCGAACCCGAATAGTGGATCGGGGCAGCGCCAGGAATTTTTTGTGCTCGGTGCAGGTGACCAAGCGCGACGTACGCGACTCGCGGCGGAAAGGCAAGGGCAGAGAGGTGATAGGCGTTTGCAAGGTGTGCCAGCCGCTCGCCGCCGCCCACAGTTCCACCAGTGACGAACCCGTGGTGAATCACCACCGGCGGTACGTCGCCGGGGCAGCCCGACACGAGAACGTCGACGAGCGCGGAGATCCGCTCGGCGTAGGACTGGACGTGTTCGAACGCCGCGTCAGCCATCAGCTGATCAGCGCGGACGATGCCTCGTTGAGACACAAAGGGAAGCAGCGCAAACGAGGCAGTGCCGTTGTCGGTGGAAAGGGTGACGACCCCACCGTCATCGGGTCGGGTCGGCCGGGCGACGACGTGGACCCGGGCAAGCGCCAGGATCGGCCGGATCGCTTCGAAACGGCGGGCGTTGTCGTGATTGCCCGAAATCACGAGTACTTGAATGTCGCTGGCCGATAGCGACAACAAGGCCTCGTACACGATTGCTTCGGCCTCGGGTGAGGGTGCAGAACTTTCGAAAAGGTCTCCCGCAACGACGAACACATCCACCGCTCGTTCTACGGCGATCGCGACCATCTCCGCGAGCACGGCTCGGTGTTCGTCCGCTCTGCTCAAGCTGCGAATTGACTTGCCCACATGCCAATCGGACGTGTGTAGCAGCCGCATCTACTCGAGACCTTCGAACGGGTCGAGGGCGAGGTCGCGGGGAGCGACCTGGTCTGTCGCTGTGTCGTCGCCCGTTGAGGTCCCCGATGAATAGCTGGGCCTAAGAACCTCGCCGGGGCGGCTCGCCCAGGCAGGGAAGGGAAACTCGAGCAGTACCGGGACGGGAAGACGAGGTTGGTTGACGTACATGGAGCCCGGCTTCAGGATCGTGGCGCGCTGTCGCTGGGCAGGAGGCAAGAATCCGTAATTGTCTCGGGCAGCTTCTGCAGAGTCGAGCCGACCCACGACGCGTATTGCGCAGTTGGAGACGATCCGACGTTCGACCTCGCTCGCGGTCTGTTGCGCCCCGATGAGAATGATGCCGAGGCTGCGACCCCGTTCGGCAACGTCTAACAGAATCTCTTTGATCGGTGACGAGGAGTCCCTTGGCGCGTACTTGTTCAACTCGTCAAGGACGATGAACTGCAGCGGCCGGGCGCTTCCGGTGGCCTCTTTTGCGTCAAAGGCTTGGCGTAAGACGACGCCAACCACGAAGCGCTTGGCTCGGTCGTGCAATTGGTGGATGTCGACGACGGTCACTTGATGGTCGAAGTAGAGCGCGTAGCGGCCGGCATCGGCGACATCGGAGCGCACCAGGTGCGAGATGTGTTGCACTGATGACCCGAGGCGCCGGAGGAACGCATTGATCGTGCCGCCCGTGACGGCTCGTCCCGCCCATGCTGGATCCGGCCCAAAGTCGGGGTCTTCGGGCTGGAGTTTTGCGGCGATCGCGTCGACCAGCTTGGGGAACGTGTCGATGGTCACACCATCGATCTGGATCGATCCTTCCCGCCCCTGAGGTGCGCGAGCCAACTGCGCCGTCACCGCTCCAAGGACGATGGTGTACTGCTGTCGTTCGTCTTCCGCGTCTGCGAACAAGAACGGTAGAAGCTGTTGGTGGCAGAACTGCTGAATCGTCCAAAAGAACGGGCGAATACCCACGCTTCGCGCACCGGTGGCCGGGGTTGCTGCCGGATCGCCGGGCCGAGGCGGAGCCAAGATGCCAACGGAGTCAAAAGGCCTCGCCGGAAGGCCAAGCCGGTCGTACCCGGCGAGCGCATCTTCGGAAAGCACGGCGTTGGGCTGGTCGAGAAAGAGGAGGTCTTCGCCCTTGACGTTGAAGATGATCGCTTTTGTCCCCCGGGCTTCGTCACCCAACACGCCCGAGTTGAACAGAGAGAAGAGCAGAAAGGTCGCGTAACTGGTCTTGGTGGCAACACCCGAGATGCCGCTGATGTTGATATGTGCTCCCTTGGTGCCATCGACAAAATCGAGGTCCAGGAACATCGGCTCACCATCGCGGCTTAGGCCCGCAGGGAGCTGGCGTTCGACCGTGTCGACGTCGAGCGCTCGATTGCGTTCTTCGCCAAGAGCGCGCCGGGCAGGGGCTCCGGGGATTGGTGGCACGAAGGTCTCGGGGACGGCGCGGGTGAGTTGCACCATTGCGCACTCGCTTACCTCTGCGGGCAAGATTCCGTCCGCGATGAGGAACACGTCGCTGTCGAAATGAGCGCCTTCGTGCCGGGCGCGCATTTTGGTGACGATGCCGTACAACGTCACGACGCCCTCGTCGCCGAGATCCCGCTCGACGGCGAGAACATCGTCGAGTTGAAGATGATGACCTGGCGCGACCGCCACCCAGAATTCGAGCGGGGTTGCGTCTTCGGTGCCGATGACCCGGCCGACGGTTGTCATAGGGCTCCAATGCCATTTCGTGAAGGGATTGGATTATGCCCGACGTGTGTGACAGCGGCGTCTCCGACGCCGGCCCCGCGTCCCGCGCTGACCCCGAGTCACCGGCGTGCGCTGAGCTGAGGGATCTGCTGCTCCCGTCTAGTGATCGGCCTTCGTCGCTTCTTTGGCGCCTGACGTCTCTCGCCACAGCACTTTGCCAGCCCCCACGACCGGTGTTGCCAGCATGGCGCCCGGTACGCCACCGACGGCGCCGCCGATCAGCACGGCGACCATCGATGTTGGCGGTGTGAGATCGACCGCCTTTCCGACGATCAGCGGCTGAATGACGTGGTTTTCGAAGTTCATGTAGGCCACGAACAAGACGAGCGCCAAGAACCCCGTAATCGCACCTGCCGACAGTGCAAGCACCACGAACACCGCGCCGCCAAGGAAGCCTCCCACCTGCGGGATCAGGTCGGTCAACATCGCCCATACCGCGGCCAGCGGGACCAGTGGGACTCCCAACAGCAACCCGACGGCAAGGACGTACAAGCCCATCATTCCCGCGACGGTGACAGAACCACCGAAGTAACGGCCGAGGGTGGCGTAAAACACCCGCCCGACCGTGTCGGCCTGTTCGCGGTAGCGGGACGGGACGACGGTCCGCCCGAGGTTCAACAGCCGGGGGCCATCGAGCAGGGCTCCGAAAGCGATGACGAGCACCAGAAAGGACGACCACGCTCCGCCAACAAAGGAACTGACCATGTTTCGCACCGTCTCGTCATCAAGGCGTTGCGGCAGCGAGTCGAGCCAGCTCACCACCTCTTTGGATGCGTCTGCTTCTTTCAGGGCATCGCCGATCACCGGCCAGCTATAGAACTGTTCAATCGTCTTTGGCAGATCACGTCGGAACTCCGCGGTCTCTCGCACCGCCGGGGGTCCCAGAACGAGCACCACGATGGTTGCCGTGAGGAAGAGACCTGCACCCACGATGGCGACGGCCGGAACGCGGTGGACCTTGAAGCGGCGTTCGGCCGCGAGGACTAATGGATTCAAAGCGAGTGCGAAAACGGTGCCAATGATGACCAGCGATACGGCGTGAGATGCCGATATGAGCAGGCCAAGTAGCGCGTAAAAGAGGACCAGGATCAAACAGATCCAGATGTAGGTGCCTAAGTCAAAATGAACCACGTAGCGCGACGCCCGGGTCCGTGATTTGAGGTGGTGTTGAGCGTTACCCCCAGCATGCGTGGAGGAGGTGTCGCTAGTCGATCCGTGGTCGGACGACGATGGAGTTTCGGGTTTGCGAGACAGCTCAGTCATCGAGCGTTTACCCTATTCGGTGATGAGCGACGACGCGCCGGAAACCACCGATTCTTCCCCTGACAAGCCCGAGTCTGACAAGGGCGCCTCGGCGTCGCGTGAAGGGGATGATCAGCCAAGTCGCGAAACCGACAAGTCGCAAAAGCGGTCGTCGTCGTCTCCATCCGAATCCACTAGCAATATTCCCCACGAGCTTTCGCGTGTGGGCGTCGATCCGGTCGCAGCTGTCATGGGGGCCGTCGACCCCAAACCGTTTGGTCCGTCGGTCACGCTGCAACTGCGTCCGCGCGTGCTTGCCGGGATCGTGCTGTCGGTCGCTGCGGCGTCCCTCATTATGGCAATGGGAACCGCTGCCCATAGGACCCTCGGATGGGTCATCGCTTGTGGGCTTGTGGCGATCATGATCATGCCCCTCATCACGAGTCTGGCGAAACACATGCCGCGTTGGCTCGCCATGATCCTGTCCCTTTTGGCCATTGTCGCTTTTGTGATACCCCTGACCGCAGTGGTGTACAGGAGCGCTCGCTCGGAGGTCGACGACCTGACCAAGGTCGCTCCTCGAGCGGCCCAGCGAGTCGAGGAAACGAGCAGCCTGGCCCGTGACTTCGGTCTTGCCGATCGCGTCGACAACCTCGTTAAAGCGCTCGATGACGCAGTCGGGAACACCGGGAAGGTGTTGGCGGCCGCTGCGGGAACCGTGCCGACCTACATGGTCACGGGCGTTCTGACCTTGTTCTTCATCGTCTACGGCGATGGCTACCGGAAAGGTCTGTTCCGTGCGCTGCCGTCCTCGCGCGCGCCGTTCTGGGATCGCGTCATCGTGTCCGGGGTCCGACACGGGCGGCGCTATCTGGCCCGCGAGCTTCAGCAGGCGATCATCGTCGGCATCGTTTCGTACGCGCTCAGCCGTGGAGCGGGCCTCGACGCCGCCGTGCTCCTTGCGACCATCGTCGGAGTCTTTTCGATCGTGCCCTATTTCGGCATCGTGATCGGATCATTACCGGCCCTGCTGCTGGCCGCTGGCACCGAGTCCTGGGGATTGGCGGGGGCTCTGCTCGTCTGCTTTGTGGGGTTGCAGGTCGTCGAAGCGTCCTTCTTCCGGCGACACGTCAACAACCAGGTCCTTCGCTTTGGTCCTGCGCTGACCGTGGCCGTGACCACGATCGGCTACAACATTTACGGGGTGGGCGGGGCTCTTTGTTGTCTTGCGATAGCCGCCATGGCTGTTGGTGCTATCGACGAGGCCGGCACGCTTGAGGCTGAGGCGATCGCTGCAGGCGTTCACTCAGGTTCAGGTGACAGCGCAAACCCCGGGAAGTCCAGCAACGGCAAAGCGGCGTCCTCGGGGCTTGCCGGGAACGCCGCTTCGACCTGGAGTACTACCTAGCTTGGGTTAACGCACCGCCTGTGCGGCCGGGGCTGTCACAAAGCCGGCTCAGTAGGTGAGGAAACCTTCGCCGGTCTTGCGGCCCAGGCGGCCGGCCGCAACCAGGCGCTTCAAGGTTGGTGCTGGCGCGTAGTTGGGGTCGCGGAACTCGTCGTAGAGCGCTTCAAGAATCGAAAGCGACGTGTCCAAGCCGACCAGGTCCAGGAGGGCGAACGGTCCCATCGGGTGTCCGGTTCCGCCCTTCATCGCAGCGTCGATGTCTTCCTTGGAGGCGACGCCGTTCTCCCACATACGGATGGCGTTGTTGAGGTACGGGAAGAGCAACGCGTTCACGATGAACCCGGCGACGTCCTTGACCGCAACCGGGCTCTTACCGCAGGAGACCGCAAAATCGGTGGCCTCTTGCGCCGTCTCGTCGCTCGTTGTGATTGCGCTGACGATCTCGACAAGGCTCATCGCTGGCGCCGGGTTAAAGAAGTGGATGCCAAGAACCCGTTCGGGACGCTTGGTGGCAACCGCCATTTCGACGATCGGCAACGTCGAGGTGTTGGTCGCCAAAATCGCCGACTCCTTGACAATGCCGTCCAGTTCGGCGAACAGCGCCTTCTTGACGTCGAGGTTTTCGACGACTGACTCGATCACCAGATCGCAATCCGCGAGCGAGGAGAGGTCCGCAGTGCCGGTCACACGGCCGAGGATCACATCGGCTTCGGCTTGGTCCAGGCGCCCGCGCTCGACCTGACGAGCCAGAGACTTTTGGAGCTTGCCGATCGTGGCGTCCGCCGTCGCTTGCTGGCGGCTGCGCAAGATGACGGTGTAGCCGCTCTTGGCTGCCACCTCGGCGATTCCCGAGCCCATGATGCCCGAGCCGCAAATCCCGACCTTTGAAATGCTCATGCGATTTCCTCTTGTGGAAGGGGCTCCTGCCCCGCTTGCCCTACCGCTGTTGGCGGGGAACATAGCTCACGACGTTACCGGCGCGTAAAGGGAACAGGTGTCCAACCTGATATCGGAGAGATCTTGGTGGCAAGACGTCTGCTGGTGAAGTGATCGCATTGGCGCGTGGACCCAGGCGCAAGATGGCAAGCTCTCAGCGGTTCCGAAACCTGTCGGGTCGGAAACGGTGGGGTGCCTCTCGAGGTGAGCGCCGCTCGCCCTGTTCCGGCGAGCGGCAGATGCGCCTGTGTTGGCGACCAAGAGCGACTGAGAGAAATGAGAGATGCCGATGCGAGGCACTGATTCGAGTGGCCGTCTGGTCCTTGGCGGCGGAAACCTTCTCGACCCGGCGGCCCGGCCGACGCTTCGGGGCGTTCTCGGATTGAACGACGGCCCCCATAACGACGGCCCCGACAAAGTCCGGACGGGATCGACGGTGGCGCTCGTTCCGGCCGCCGCAGCCTTTGAGGGCATCCAGGCAGCTGTCGACGAGGCGACCGCGGTCCTAGGTGAACTGGGTTTCGTCGTCGACGTCATCGCGGCGTCACATCACAGCGACTTTGGCTCCGACGAACTGGAACGCATCGCCAACGCTTCGGCGGTCTGGATAGCGGACGGGTCGGCCCTGCACCTCCGATCCATCCTCGTCGACACCCAGATCGCAGGCACCCTTGCCGGCGTGATCGCTGCTGGAGGTGTGGTTATTGCCGATGGCGCGGGAGCCGAGGTCCTCTGCGATCCGATGATCGACCCCCGGGGAGGGGCATTTACGGTCGGCCTCGGCCTCATTCGCGACTGCACGGTCATCACCGACATCGAATCGTTTCCCGATCAACGCCGGGCACGGAGCATCGACATGGTCGGCCCGGAGCGATGGCTCGTGGGCATTCCTGGCCACAGCGCTTGGACCTTCCAACCCGGTGCAGGCTGGACCGAGACGGGCGCAGCGCCCGTCGTTGTTCTCGCTGGTCCGGGCCTTGGCGCACCGGCAACTTGGGCTGAGAGCGCGGCCATCCACGGCCTGTTCGGCCAGTTGGTAGCGCTCGAAGAACCCAGAACCGCGTGACCATCACACGCCGTCGGCGGTTCCGGATGGCGAGCTAACCGACGTTTGTGCGCATGTCGCGAATGGTCTTGCGGTGCGGCGCTGCACCTTTGAGCGACAGCCAGACGGCCCCCGCAAGGATGCCCAGCAAGAGAATCCCAGCCCCAGAAAGCAGTTCGATTGTGGTCGGGCGAGCCGCTTCATCGGCGGCACTTTCGGCATCCATCGGAGTGATGAGGACTGTTTCGCGGGTGCCCGCATCGGTGTCGATTACTTGAGGCTCTCGATCTGCGGGATCGTCGTCGGATTCGGCGGCCTGCGCTTCAAAAACGGCCCGTGGCTCGCTGCTCAGGCGCTCAGAGGCGACATCGGAATCCGGAATGTCGGGGGTCTCGAGTCCGCCGAGCGGACTTGCGGGGGAGGGCGACAGCACCAAGATCCAGGTGATCAAAGTCGCCGCCAACAGCGCGACGTAAGCGGAAGTGAACCGTCGGCGAGGATGCGCGGCAGTCCTGTTCGTTTGAACAACGTCTTCCCCAGCCATCACACATCCCCTCGCGCCTCACGCAACCCGACGGGGTCGGGTCCGTCCTCATGTCGATCGCACAGCAGGACCACCGGTTGGCTCCAACGGGACGTCCTGCTTGTGATGGGTATCGGCGGATCCAGAGGATTTCTTGAGCAAATTTGAGGGTCGGTGCAAACCTTTTCTCGTCACGTCAGCGAGCTGAACGGGAAACTCCTCACTCGCGCTGTCCTTGAGCCCGAGCCGCCGCGCTCAGGCTGTGTCGCCCGCAGTGAAACGTCGCGGCATCCATGGGGAGGTTCCGTGTCGCAGAGGTCCGTTGAGGCTGAGGCGATTGCAGAGCGGCGGGTGCCAGCGAGGACGATCACACGTTGACCCAGGTGATTTTGGAGCGCCGGGTCAGGTGCGGACTACATTCGCCCGGTAATTGCGTTTGTCACCGCGAAGGAGCAAGGAGCGCCATGTCGGCATACCTTCCCATTTTGATGCTCTTCATTCTTGGCATCGTCTTCGCGGCTGGGTCGTTTTTGGCTTCGACTCTCCTCGGCCCATCGAAACCCACGGAAGCCAAACTCGCCGCCTATGAATGCGGCATCGTGACCGAGTACGAGCCCGCGCGGCGCTTCCCGGTCAAGTTCTACCTGGTGGCGATGATCTTCATCATCTTCGACATCGAAGTGATCTTTCTGTACCCGTTCGCCTTGGTCTTTAAGCAGCTTGAACTGTTCGGCCTGTTGGCCATGGGTGCGTTCCTGCTCGCCGTCATCGTGGCGTATGCCTACCTCCTCTCGTCGGGCGCCCTCAGCTGGGGTGTGGCCGGACGTGCGAACACCCCCGAGGTTCGTCCGCTGATTCGTTCGGCAAACCGTCAGCCAGAAGTGGTCGAGGTCCCGGCCAGAGAGGTCGCCTAACCATGGGTTTGGAGCAGGTTCCACACAACTTTGCGACCGGCAAGCTCGAAGATTTTCTTCAATGGTCCCGTGCCCAGTCGCTGTGGCCGGCCACCTTCGGTCTTGCATGTTGCGCCATTGAAATGATGGCGTCAGGTGGAGCTCATTACGACCTCGCCCGTTTCGGGATGGAGGTCTTTCGCGCAAGCCCTCGCCAAGCCGACTTGATGATCGTCGCTGGTCGGGTCTCCCAAAAGATGGCTCCGGTTCTGCGACAGGTGTACGACCAAATGGTCGAGCCCAAGTGGGTGATTTCGATGGGCGTGTGCGCATCCTCCGGCGGCATGTTCAACAACTACGCAGTGGTGCAGGGCGTCGACCAAATCGTTCCTGTCGACGTGTACGTTCCCGGCTGCCCGCCGGGTCCAGAAACCCTCATCCAGGGCATCCTCACGCTCAAAGCTGAAATCGCCAGCGGTGAGGTCTTCAAGCGCCGCGAAGCCAATGCAAGTGGGGGCGCGGAGATCAACGTCGAAATGGCGCATAGCTAACGAATTCTTCCTGCCCAGGACACCCCGATCGTTGACCCAGCGAGCACCGCACCGACTGAGTACGTGAACAGGATCACAAAGTGACAGCGGACGACAGCCCAGACAGCGCCGAACCGATCGAAAGCGCGGCCAGTGAGGCGCCTGCTCAACCTCAGGGGAGCGGCGACGAGTTTCTCGATCGATTCGCGGCAGCGATCCCCGAAGCGCACGTCGAAATCGAACACGGCCAACGGGTTGCGTTCGTCGCAGCATCAGCCTGGTCTAAAGCGATCAAATGGTGCTTTGATCAGGGCTTCTTGCAGCTCTCAGACATTTGCGCCGTCGATCACGCGCTCGACCTTGCACGCCTTCCACGAGGAGCTGTTCAGCTTGAACGCTTCGAAGTGGTGGCCAACCTGCTGAACCTGACGGACCGACTGCGTATGCGGATCGTTGCCGAGGTTCCAGAATCTGCTCCCAAGATCGCGTCGGTGACCGACCTGTACTGGGGCGCAGCATTTCCCGAACGAGAGACCTACGACCTCTTCGGTATCGAGTTTGAGGGGCATCCAGAACTCACTCGGATCCTCCTCCCCGACGATTGGCAGGGGTTCCCCCTCCGCAAAGACGCACCCTCGGCGCGTATTCCCGTGCAGTTCAAGGGAGCACCCAAACCAGTATGAGCGCACTAGAGCACCTTACCGATGAGGGGCGCCAGAAGCTCCCCCTTGAACCGACCGAACGAGAGATCGTCGTCACCGGCACCAACTGGCCGGGAAGCGAGTTTGACGACGATCCGATGATCATCAACATGGGGCCGCAACACCCCTCCACACACGGCGTGCTCCGCCTGATGTGCCAGCTCGAAGGTGAAACCGTCACCCGGGTCAAGCCAATCATCGGATACCTCCACACCGGTATGGAAAAGACCGGCGAAGAGCTCACCTACGTCCAGGGCGCGACCAATGTGACCCGCATGGACTACGCCTCGTGTTTCTTCAACGAAGTGGCGTTCTGCTCGGCCGCCGAGGCACTGCTCGATCTGCAGCTTCCGCCGCGGGCCAGGTGGATCCGAATGCTCATGATGGAGCTCAACCGGATCAGCTCTCACCTTCTGTCGCTCGCGACCGGCGGTATGGACATCGGTGGCTTGTCCGCCATGATCTTTGGGTTCCGCGAGCGCGAGTACCTCCTCCGGTTTTTCGAGAAGGTCACGGGGCTCCGGTTTAACCACAACTTCTTCCGCGTCGGTGGCAGCGCAGCGGACCTGCCCGACGGTTGGCAAGAAGACGTGGAGAAGCTCCTCGTCGAGATCCCCAAGGGTATGGACGACCTCGATCAGCTCCTGACCGAGAACCCCATTTGGCTTGAGCGCATGGTCGGCGTGGGCATGATCGACAAGGAATTGGCGGTCAATCTTGGGGCGTCCGGTTTGGTCCTGCGATCAACCGGGGTCGACTGGGACCTGCGTCGAGACATGCCCTACCTCGCGTACGACCAGGTCGAGTTCGACGTGATCTCGGCCACCAACGGCGACTGCTACGACCGGTTCCGGATCCGCATGGCCGAGATCTATGAGTCGTTGCGCATCGTCAAACAATGCGTCGAGTCGATGCCCGAAGGCGACTACCGGGTCCAGGACCGAAAGATCACCCCGCCGCCACGGGCCCGTATCGACGAGTCGATGGAAGCGCTCATCCACCACTTCAAGCTATTCACCGAAGGCTTCAAAGTTCCCGCTGGTCAGGTCTATTCGGCGGTCGAAAGCCCACGTGGCGAACTCGGCTGCATGATGGTCGCCGACGGTGGTGCAAAGCCGATCCGCATGCACATGCGGACCCCCTCCTTCTACAACCTGCAAACCCTGGAGCCGATGATGGTGGGCGGCATGATCGCCGACGCTGTCGCCGTCATCTCGGGAATCGACCCGGTCATGGGAGACGTCGACCGATGAGCGTATTTACTCCCCGGAACGTCGAACGGGCGCGGGCGATCATCGCTCAGTACCCCGAGCCGAAGTCGGCCTTGTTGCCGCTGTTCCATCTGGTTCAGGACCAGGACGGTTGGGTCAGCGACGAATCGATCGCCGAGATCGCCGGCATGGTCGGATGCACTCCGGCCGAAGCCCAAGGGACCATGAGCTTCTACACGATGTACAAGCGCCATCCTGTTGGCCGCTTCCTCGTGTCGGTCTGCACGTGCCCCGTTTCGATGGTGCATGGTGCCTATGAGATCTTGCACGGACTCGAAGCCCGCTATGCCGACGACCCAGACGTCACCGTCGAAGAAGTCGAATGCAATGCTGCGTGCGACAAGGTTCCAAACATGCAGGTCAACTACGAGTACCACGAGAACCTGACCCTGGCCTCAGCGATTGAGATCATCGAGGAATACAAGAGCGGGGCCCGTGTCGCTCGGGGTATTTCGGGCGGACGTATGGAGGCCGGAGCGACCAATGCCTGAGCACAGAATCATCACTCGGCGCCTGCGCGAGGTCGAACGATCCTGGACCCTGGACGCGGCGCTGGCCGATGGCGCCTACCAGGCCGCCCGCAAAGCCTTAGCCATGGACCCCGCCGCGGTCCAGGAGGAAGTCAAGGCGTCCGGACTTCGCGGTCGTGGAGGCGCGGGCTTTCCGACAGGGGTCAAGTGGGGCTTCTTGCCGCCCGAGAGTTTTCCGCGCTACCTCGTCGTCAACTGCGACGAGGGCGAGCCTTGCACCTTCAAAGATCGGGAGCTGACGGCGCAAGATCCGCACCAGCTCATCGAGGGCATCATCATCGCGTCTTGGGCGCTCGGTGTGCACAAGGCATTCGTGTACCTGCGCGGCGAGTTCGCGGAGCCCTTCGACCGGCTGTTCGACGCCGTCGCGGACTGTAAGGCCCGCGGCATTCTTGGCGATCGGGTCCTCGACACCGACTTTTCGTTGGACATCGTGTGCCATCGGGGCGCTGGCGCCTACATCTGCGGCGAAGAGACGGCGCTGATCGAATCCCTTGAGGGCGAGCGCGGCATGCCCCGCATCAAGCCGCCATTCCCGGCCATCGCCGGCCTGTACGCAAAGCCGACGGTCGTCAATAACGTCGAAACCCTTTCGACTGTGCCGCACATCATCGCCAAGGGCGGGGCGTGGTACGCCGGTCTGGGATATGAGCGTTCGACCGGAACACGTGTCGTGTCTCTTGCGGGTCACGTCAATCGCCCCGGTAACTACGAGATCGAGTTCGGCTGCACGTTCCGAGACATCATCGAGGAGTACGGCGGCGGAGTCCGCGACGGGCGAGGGATCAAGTTCGTTATCCCCGGCGGGGCATCCTCGCAGTGGCTGGTCGACGCCGACCTCGACGCGATCTATGACTTTGAGGTTGCTGCTGGACTGGGTGTGATGCTCGGGTCCGGTTCGTTCATGGTCTTTGACGAGACCACCGACCCAGTGCAGATGGCGTGGAGACTCGCCAAGTTCTTCAGCCACGAATCATGCGGAAAGTGCACCCCTTGCCGGGAAGGTACGGGCTGGATCAACAAGATCCTCTACCGCATTCTCAACGGGTACGGACGTCCCAACGACTGGGACTTGCTGTTGCAGGTCGGTGGCCAGATCAGCCCTGGTGTGACCAAGGCTCCGTTCGCCGGCACGACGATCTGTCCGCTCGGGCCGAGCTGTGTGGCCCCGGTTGCCAGCCTCCTTAAGTACTTCGAGGATGACGTCACGTCTCGCCTGCGTGACTCGAGCGTCGGCGATCTGATCCCCGTTCGCAACGCCGATGCTGAGGTTGAGTCCCATGTCTGAGCTCGTCACCATCACCGTCGACGGGCGGCAAGTCCAGGTCCCGGCAGGGCAACTCCTCATCAAAGCACTTCAGGACAGCGGGACCTATGTTCCCCATTTCTGCTGGCACGAACGCCTGAAGCCCGCCGGAATGTGCCGGGCATGCTTGGTCGAAGTCGACGGACCTCGTGGCATGGCCTTGATGACGGCCTGCACAATGCCCGTCGCAGACGGGATGACCGTTGCCACTCAGAGCGAAACAGCAGTCGCCGCGCAAGAGGGCGTCCTTGAGTTCCTTTTGATCAACCACCCCCTCGATTGCCCGGTCTGTGACAAGGGCGGGGAGTGCCCCCTCCAAGACCAGACCGTTGCGTTTGGCCCTGGCGAGTCCCGCTTTGTCGAAGACAAGCGTCACTACGCCAAACCGATTCCGATCTCTGATCTGGTCCTTCTCGACCGGGAACGATGCATCCTCTGCGCACGTTGCACCCGCTTTGCCGACGAGATCGCTGGCGATCCCCTCATCACGTTCACGCAACGTGGGGGCAGCACGCAGGTCCTCAACTATGTCGAGGACCCGTTCGTGTCGTATTTCTCGGGCAACACCGTGCAGATTTGCCCCGTCGGTGCCCTGACGTCGAGTTCTTACCGGTTCAAAGCTCGCCCTTGGGATCTCGCGACCACCGATTCGTCATGTACGACGTGTTCGGTCGGTTGTCGGGCGGCGCTGCAGTCCTCATCTGACGAGCTCATCAGAATGATCGGGGTCGACTCCGAACCGGTCAACCACGGTTGGTTGTGCGACCGCGGTCGTTACGGCTTTGGCTTCATCCACTCGGTTGAGCGCCGGACCGAGCCTGTCGTTCGGCATTCGTCGGCTGACGGCGCGCAGTTCGAGACGGTCTCGTGGCCAGATGCACTTGACGA
>JAGNEX010000034.1:0-2143 GCA_018003035.1 Acidimicrobiia bacterium | reverse complement strand
CAGGCCAAGTTCCTGTCGGCGCTGCGCCGGTCCAACGTCCACGGCGCTCTCGAAATGGGTCTCGCTCCCTCCATGCTGCCCGGGCGTGTATCGCTCGACGCTGGTCGGGAACACTTTGCATCCGCGTGGGCCGTCGAGGGCGCACCCGCCAACATCCCGAGTACACCGGGCATGTCGACGGGCGACATGCTTCGCGCAGCGGTCGATGGGCGGATCAAGGCCCTCGTGCTCGTCGGCTCTGATCCAATCGGCGACTTTCCAGACCGTGAACTTGCCGAACGGGCGCTTGACCGCGTTTCGTTCCTGGTATCGATCGATGGTTTCGACACTGCCTCGACCTCGAAGGCTGATGTTGTGTTGCCTCCGATGATGCAGGGCGAAAAGGACGGCACGTTTACCAACCTCGAAGGGCGCATCTTGCCGCTGACCGCGAAGGTCACGGCGGCGGGAACCTCAATGGAAGATTGGCGCATCGCTGCCGAACTCGCCTGGCGTCTGGGGACTGACTTCGGCTTCTTAACGGCGGCAGATGTTCAGGACGAGATTGCGGCCGTGGCGCCAGCGATGGCCGGAATCGACAGCGCTGCGATCACCGCATCAAATGTCGGCCTGCTGCCTGCTGCATTTGATGACGTTGTCGAAACGGCCACGGCGGCGAGTGCCGACGACGACGTTGCTGGCGACGACGTTGCTGGCGACGGCGCTGTCGCCGATGCGTCGACTTCAGACGACGCGGAGCAGTCAGATTCCGAGGGCGAGCCCGCCGAGACGGTATCGAGCGCGCCGCCGCTGTACGTCTGGGACGGAACGACCGACGTGTCGACAGAGGTGCCAGCGCCCGACGCTTACGGTCTACGGCTGATCGTCGGCCGAAAGCTGTACACATCGTCGGTCCGGACGATCGAGTCGCCGACCATCGCAGCGCTGGCCGCAGAGCCCGTTCTGCTGGTCAACCCCGCTGACCGCGACAAACTGGGTTTCAAAGAAGGCGAATCGGTACGGGTCCATACGGTGACCGGCACTGCGAACGTCGGCTTGCGAATGCGCTCCGATGAGTCCATGCCACGGGGACTGGCGCTGGTCTGGCACGACCCTGAAAGCGGCGCCGCCACCTTGCTGCTCGATGCTGGCAAACCGGCCCAGGACATTCGAATCGACCGTGTGGAGGCGACGTCGTGATTCCATTCCTGGCAGCCGACCCGCTGTACGCGGACGGGATCGACGGCACCGTGATCCTGATCGTGATCGCCAAGGTGCTCGTTACCTTTGCGTTGCTCCTCGTGCTGGTCATGCTGATCATCTGGTTCGAGCGCAAGGTCGTTTCCGACATGCAGAACCGTGTCGGACCCAACCAGGCTGGCCCGTGGGGGTTGCTGATCTCGCTCGCCGACGCGATCAAGCTCTTCTTCAAAGAGCAGTCGATTCCTGACGCAGCGGACCGGAAGGCATTCTTCGTCGCCCCGTACATGTCGCTCCTGCCAGCCTTTCTGGCGTTTGCGGTCCTTCCGATCGGCGGTGAGATCCACATCGCTGGCAAGACGACCTATCTGCAGCTGGCCGACCTGCCCATGGGAGTCCTGTGGGTGCTGGCCATGTCAGGAATCGGTGTCTACGGCGTGCTCTTGGCCGGGTGGGGTTCGGGGACGAAATACCCCCTTCTCGGCGGTGTACGCGCATCTGCTCAGGTCATTTCCTATGAGGCAACCATGGGTCTGGCCGTCGTCGGTGCGGTCCTCCAATCGGGATCGCTGTCCACTCGAGAATTCGTCAATGCTCAAGGGTGGAATGACGGGTTCGCCTCGATCGGGCATTGGTTTTTCATCGCAGCTTTCCCGGCGTTCATCCTCTATGTGATTGCGATGATCGCCGAGACCAACCGAGCTCCGTTCGACATGGTCGAAGCCGAACAGGAACTGGTCGGTGGCTTCCACACGGAGTACACGGGAATTCGCTTCGCGATCTTCTTCCTGTCTGAGTACATGAACATGATCACGATGTCTGGAATCGCAGTCACCCTGTTCCTGGGGGGACCGTCGGGTCCGACCTTCGATTTTGCGTCCTGGCTGTGGGGGCCGATCTGGTTCCTGCTCAAGGTCACCGGGTTCATGTTCCTGTATGTCTGGCTCCGAGGCACCCTGCCACG
>JAGNEX010000086.1 GCA_018003035.1 Acidimicrobiia bacterium | reverse complement strand
TCGACAGCGATCACCACGCACCTGGCGTCGTACGGCATGGTTGTGGCGTCACCCGAATACCCCAACCGTGACCTACACGCGTCGCTATCCCTCTCCCCTGGCCTGCTTCTGGGTACGCCGATTGAACTGAACATCGCACGAAATACCCTCGACCGAATGGTGAAGCTGGGCACAGAGTCGGGCTTCTTCGGAGGCCACATCGATACCGGCCGAATCGCAGCGATCGGCCATTCAGCAGGCGGGCTGCCGACGTCGACCCTTCTGACTGACGACCGCGTCGATACCGCTGTCATGTACGCAGCGTTTGGCCTGCCCTCAGACTCAAAACCCGTCCTTTCGATCTTCGCCTCAGACGACCAGATCGCCCAAAACGACCTCATCCAAAGTTCGTTCGCGTCGTCAGGGCCCGGCTCATCGACCGCAGTCTTGGAGGGCGCTGGCCACCTCGCTTTCACCGACATTTGCCGTGTCGGCCAGGACCATGGCGGCATCGTCGCCATCGCTGACGCTCAAGGGTTGCCTGTGCCAGGGCCGCTGCGGACCCTCGCATCTGACGGCTGCCAGCCCGGTGCCCTGCCGATCGAACAGGGCTGGGCACAGATCGTCGACCTCACCCTTCGACACCTGTCGACGGTTTGGGGGATGCAGCTCGGTTGAGTCCCCCAACCGGCGCGTTCCAACACCATCGATCGCACCCCCACAAAGACACGCCCGAAAGGTCCTGAACCGATGAGCGAACTACCTCGAGTTGAGCGGCCCGATATGGAGGGTTACGACGTGCCCGACGACCTCGATGGCGTCCTACCCTGGTCGTGGGCGCAGGAACGACTCGTCGCCAATCGCAACTACTGGGTGGTGACCGCTAACGCAGGCGGCCGCCCGCATGCCATGCCGGTCTGGGGCGTCTGGCTGCCCGAGACTGATCGCTTCTGGTTTTCGTGCGCCGAATCCGCTCGCAAAGCCCGCAACATTGCCGAGAATCCTCAGTGTGTGGTGACGGTCGACGACACCATCGAATGCGTTTCGGTCGAGGGTTTCGGCCGCATCGTCAATCCTGTGGTGGAGCACGCCGCAGTCGACGGAATGATCGACGCGTGGATCGCGAAGTATGGCGATGACACCTCAGAGCCCGAGCAACTGCGCGACTTCCTTGCGGGCAACACCGTGATCGAGGTGCGCCCCGACCGCGCCTTCGGAGTCATCGAACGCCCCGAAGACTTTTCGAGGCGAGCCACCCGCTGGAACTGGTCCTAGCCTCAAGGACAGCCTTGCAGGCGGGGTGGCGGCGGGCATTTGGGGCAGCCGGCCAAGGCCTGCTCGTCGGGCGCGCCACGCAGTGCGGCTGGGACTTACCCAACAAAAGCGGCCGCTGCCCCCTGACGGAAACGAGAGCCCCGTCCGTCCAGCTACCGAGTCGCGCCCAACGCCGAACTGGGCCTCCGACAAACCACCGGCGATCCTAACGACCGACCAAGCGCGCCGGATCAGGGCGATGCCCTCTTCGACGTTTCTCATTTGCTTCGACGTTTCTCATTTGCTTCGATGCTTCTTGCTAGCTTTTCGAGCTCGGAGGTTCCATGCCCAACGTGCTCGATGGTCGCAATCCCCACGCACCGGTTCGCCGACTGACGCTCCCGGCGTCGACGGCGCGGCCGGCACCGCGCCATGCCCAAACTTCCTCCTCAAGCGGGCAACGCTGGCGATCTGCGGGACGCCTGAACGCCGCTGTGACTGTCCTGCTTCTGGCGGCCGCCGCGATAGTCGGCCAAAAGCTTTGGCAAGCGAAGTTGGAGGTCGACCTCACCTATCGGGGCGAGCCCATTTCAAACGCGTCGTCCATGATCGAAAGCGCAGATCGTCAGTTTCGGGCAGCGGTGACGGCGGACGAGGCGGTCGCCCCAGATGACGCAGCTTGCTTCTTTGGGCCGAGTGAACGGCCCAGCGCCCAGGGGCCAGTGATCGTGTGCGGACCCGTCTGGTTTGGGGTATCTCCGGCGGACGAACCATGGGTTTCGGTATCCGTCAGCTACTCCTCCAATCTCGCGACCGTCACAGGAGCCGTTGGCGAGCTAACCCGCACCTTCGGCGAGGTGGAACGACAAACGCTCAAGCGTCCCGATGACCGGCGACCGGGTGCCGTGCCACCCAACCCTGAGTGGCCCGCTTCAGGTCTGAGGCTCGCGAACGGCAGCCGCATCGAAGAACCTGCCGAGGTCATCGCCCGCGCAGATGCAGAGATCGAAACGACCGCCGAACTCGCCGACCCGGTCTCGGTGGCGAAGGACGCACGGTGCTACTTCTCGCGAAGTACGACCGACGTCGGGCGGCCGTTCGTCGAGTCCGACGTTTGGTGCGGCCCCGTTCGAGGACCATCGGATAACCCTGCGGAAGTTTGGCTGGTAGCGCCAGTGCCCTATCGGGACGGGACGATGTTTGGGTCGGTGGCTATGGACCAGTTCGACCCTGGCGACGCAAACATTCGCTCCCTGCCAGAAGACTCCGAACTCGTCGCTCCTGACGGCCGAACGCCGCCAGTCGAGATACACCTCAATCGTCCTCCACTGGCCCCTGATCACATCGAGATCGTGTCGGGCACCGACCTCGCCCTCTCCGATCGGGCCGACCGAATCACCGGGGTCGTTGGCGATGATGACGTCACCATTCGAGTCGAACGCCTTCGACAGATCGGACAAGACGCGCAGTCTTTCTCAGCTCCTGCGGGCCACATTCTGCTGCTCGTCCAGGCAACGGCTGAGCGAACGACCTGGCTCGACGCTCAACTCGTCGTCGACGGCAGGGTGCACGACTTGCCGAGAGACCTAACCGCTGGGGTCGACGGCACCACGCTCATCGCCGTCCTGCCCGTCGATGCAGCCGAAGTCGACCTGCGGATCAGCGGCGAAGGTTCTGACCAGACGATCGCCCTGGTGCGGCGCAGCCGAGCAGCATCCGAACGCGGTCAGTCGGACTCCGCAACGGGAGACCGGCCATGAGCGAACAAGAAATGCGTCCGCAACGGCCCGGGGCTAGCGACCGACAGAGTTCAGCGCCGCCGCCAGGGGATCCGACCTCGCCGGGCCACCATGGTTCGACCGCAAATGAACGCTCAGCCCTGAGGATGATTGCGGGGGCAGCCTGCTGCGTCTCGGGAATTGCACTCGTCATCCACATCTTGACCGGGATGCCGCTCTGGTTGGCCTTTGCTGGGCTCGGCTTCACGGTGTCGGTCGGTGCAGTGCTGCTGGAAATCGCAGATCCGGTCGCTATGAGTCGACTTCGCGGTCTGGCGGCCCGAGGGGTGATCGTCGGAGCCGTGGGCACCGTTGCCTATGACAGTTCCCGTTGGATGTTGGTACAGGTCGGAGGTATGCACTCCTCCCCTTTCGCCGCATTGCCGCTGTTTGGGCAGGCGATGCTGGGAGCGGGAAGCTCGGGCGACGCGGTGACGGTCGTCGGCATCGGATATCACATCCTCAACGGGGTCGCTTTTGGCACCGCCTATGTGATTTGGCTGGGGAACCGAAGTTGGTGGTGGGGCATCGTGTTTGCGCTCGGCCTGGAAGCGTTCATGCTGGCGCTCTACCCCGGTTGGCTGCATCCAAGATCCGTCGCCGAGCTCACCCAGATTTCGATTGTTGGTCACCTTGCCTATGGGACCACCCTGGGACTGACTGATCGATGGCTGGCGTCACGGCAACGTCCCGGGCAGGCCGGGCTATGACGAGCCACCGACCCGATCCAGTAACCCGTCTCGCCAATCTTTTGTGGGTATCGGGACCGATCCGCATCCAGCGTCGCTTCGCCGGAGCTGTGGGCGTCGTCGGCGATTGGTATGGGCTCGCGCTCGTCCCGCCGCTCGCTGTCGCTGTGATGGTCGTCGTCCCGGTTGCCTACTTCCTGATCGGAGCGACAACTCTCGGCTACGTCGACTTGTACACCGAGTGGCTTGGGCTCCTGATGTCATTCGCTGTGCTCGGAGCGCTCTCAGGCCAGCTCGGGGTCTTGGCAGTGCTGGCATTCGCTGTTGGAGACTTCATCTTCGGACACCCTGTGTGGACCCTTTCGGGCTACCCGTTCACCAACGAAACCATCGTTGAACAGGTCATCCGCACCCGAATGCCGCTGATCATCAGCTATTTGCTGCTGCTGATTCCGGCTCTTGCCGTCCCGCGCCTCGGCAAGATACTGGTGCTTCGAACGGGGCGCGCCCGGCGCCTTCCGCCACAGTTGGCATGGGTGTTGGCAACGCCGGTCACGCTCGTCGTTGCATGGATCGGGGTGCGGTCGTGGGTGGCGGCGGCACCGACGTTGCTGCGGCCCTATTTCTTCTGGGTCGGAGGCCAACCCACGGTCGAGGCGATCGTGAATCTTCAAGAGCAAGGGCAAGCGTTGGTTGGGCCCGCCGTCACAGCCACGCTGGCCCGCCAGTTGTTGCTCGGCGCCTTTGTCTACATACCTGCGTTGTCCCGTCGGCTAGATCTCTTGGCGGCGCGGGCATTCCAGGGCGTCGGGTCCGTTCCGCGCGGAGCGTCCAAACGCGGCGGATCGAAGCTGCGGATCGTGCTCGTAGATGTGGCATCTTCCTTTGCCTCGGCTCTGGTACTTGCCGGGATTGTCGAATCCCTCCCGATGTGGCTTCTGATCTTTGGGGCCTTTCTTCTAGTTCGGCTGGTGCGCTCCCGGGTGATCCGGGTTCGTCGGCTGGAGAGGTGGAGAATCGCAGTCGCTCGGGTCCCCGCACCGTTGCGACTCGTCGGTCTCTGGCTCGTGGCGTCGGTAGCCGCCCAGAGCGCGCTGATCGGGTCGTACTCAAGCATGGCCTGGGTTGTATTTGGCGGCGTCTTTCTGTTGTTCCTGTTGTTTCCAGGAGAACCAGAGGTCGAATCGGTCGGGCGGCCGCGCAACGCCGCTCCGACGAAAGAGGGCGGTCGATGACCACCGCCGTCATTCGACTGTGGTGGCGCCGAGGCGGGGTAGCGGCGCGGCTACTGCGGGGACTGGCAGTCGTGACGCTGCTGACGTCGACATTTCTCTTGGCGTTGATGTTGTGGCCGGGCCAGGCATTTGCGGATAACTGCAGCGAGTTCACCGATTGTTTTGGCCAGTCAGGCGCGGCATCCGAAGCGACCCTGGGACTGATGTTGCTGTCGATGTTCTCGATCGCCCTGGACTTCGTCCCCGTCGTCGGCGATATCAAAGGCCTCGCCGAAGCGGTAACGGGTCGAGATCCTCTGACGGGCGAAGAGCTGGCAGGATGGGAGCGCGTTGCCGGTGTCATCGGCGTGATCCCCGGCGCCGAGGTCCTGCGCCTGATCGGACGGCTTGGCGATGGGGCCGACGTCGCTGTTGACGTGGCCCGCCACGGGGACGACGTCGCGGACTTAGCGCGGCATGCCAGCGAAGGAACTGGGGTCGGCCGCGGCGTTGATGACCTTGGCCGTCTTGCAGGCCGGGGTACCGAACTCGGCGGCGTCGCTTCGAAAGGTGATCGGTCCAACGATTTGGCCGACCTTGCTGACGGACTGCCGGGCTCGACGCGACAGCGTGGCGATATCCACTCTCGCCGAGGCGTCGGCGAACCTGGTGGGCGCCAATCGAGATCAGCATCGATGGCGGACTCTCCCCGCCGCATCGACCCTCCGCCGCCGGAGAGCGGCGCGCCCGCTCCCCTGTCGGCAGGCTCACCCGTCCCCCAAGGCGGCCGTCAGTCCGAAATCAACTCCCTCCGCAAGCAGTACGACGCGACGAGCACACCCTCGGAGCGGAGGAAGTTGAGCGAACAGATCGGCGAACTGGGAGGAGTTGCATACCTCGAACACAATGCCGGGCGGCCGCTAGAGATCCTGCGGCCTACGAGCACTGACGACGTCGCAGACCTCGTCACCAAGTTCGACAACAACGAAGCCTGGGACGTCGTCGTCGCGTATCGAGGTCGAAACGCAACCAACTTGGTTCACTTCGACGGAACGAACCTCAACATCGTCGAAGCCAAAGGAGGAGCCGGAAAATACAGCAGCCGAAAGCCAGTGATACAAGGCTCCGGGACCACAAGGATCAGCCAAACGGACCCTGACTACCCCAAACAAATCGCAACAGCCATGACCAAGTCATCGCGACTCGACGGACGTAACCAAATCGGCCAGACAGTGATCGATGCCTACGGCGAAGACGTGGCCACATATTCCGCTATCCGCACATTCGGCCACAATCTGGGCAGGACAGCCGAAACAATCCTTGAAGACGTCTTCCTATAGCCACGCTATTCAGCAAGGACCATTGCCATGTTGACCTACAAACATCCAGTCGATGAAACGTTCATACAAGCTCAACTAGCAGCTTGGAGCAGAACGGTCTCATTCTACGACTCGACCATCCCGAAGCGGACAGGACTAGCCATGCGCTACTTCAACCCGCAGGCCATTAGCGACCTCGGGCAGGCCTTGGGCGCCGCTTGGGGACTCCAGGATGCCGCGAGTATCGGACTGTTTGAACACAAGATCTCCACTCTTACCCTAACCGTTCTCGCCAGATTCCCTGCCGCCGAAGTCGGAACAGCCCTCAACGTCAGCACCCTCTGCCTATTCGGACTCGGACAAGACCCCCACACCTTCAAACAACTCGCCCACACCATCACCCAAGACACCCACACCGA
>JAGNEX010000085.1 GCA_018003035.1 Acidimicrobiia bacterium | reverse complement strand
GATCCGGACGACATAGCCCGGATTGCGATGTGGGCGATTCCGGCGGGGGTGGTAGGTGCTCGCCTCTACCACGTGATGACCGACTACCAGCGTTTCCAGGGCAACTGGGGCGAATCGATCGCCATTTGGAAGGGGGGTCTGGCGATCTGGGGAGCGATTGCGGGTGGCGCGCTGGCCGCAATCATCTACAGCCGGGCAAAGCACCTTGATACGGCGACGTTGCTTGAATGCGCCGCCCCCGCGTTGCCGGTCGGTCAGGCGATCGGCCGTCTGGGGAACTACTTCAACCAGGAGCTTTTCGGTAAACCCACCAGCCTTCCTTGGGGCCTGGAAATCGATGTCGATAACCGACCGTCGCAGTACCTCGCTGAAGCGACGTTCCACCCCACTTTTTTGTATGAAGCGTTGTGGAACCTGGCGCTCGCGTTGTTCATCATTTGGGTTGGTAAGCACGTCCGTTTGCCTCGAGGGCGCTTGTTCTTGGTGTACGTAGCCGGCTACACCTTTGTTCGTTTCTTCATGGAACTGCTGCGGGTCGACCCGGCGAGTCAGGTTGCGGGCATTCGAATCAATGTGTGGGTGACGACCGTGGTGTTTCTTGCGGCCGTTTGGGGGCTGGTTACGTCCCGAGACCGTCGGCTTGCGCCCGCGGACACACGACCGGTGCGCGTGTGGTCCAACGGGAAGTGGGTCAACCCGCCAGGCTGGACGGCGGTCGAGTCTGATGCCGACGGCGATGATGAGTCCGACCGCGACTGGCTCGAGGTTGACGATTCGACGTCTGAGTCAGCCGCCGAAGCACTAGCTCGAGCGGCCGGTGACGACGTCGCCATCTCGGGAAACGTGGTCAACGACGCAGACTCTGGTGAGCCGGACGCGGGCGTCGGAAGCGACGAGTAGCGCCCCGAACTCTCAAGGCCCTTGCGTCTTGGCCGCCGCTCCGGGCTCCGCGTCGCGTAGGGCTTCGAGATATCGGCGGTGGCGGATGGCTGCAGCTCCAAGGATGATGACCATGGCCGCGGTGATTCCAAGCGCCGCAAGGTACGGGCCGGGGTCGTCAACTCCGTCGAAGTTGAACAAACTCGACGTGCGGGTCCCTTTGTCCTCTTCGCAGTCGCACTCCTGTTGACGCGAAACGTCGAGGGTTCCGGGCCCCGCCGAGAGAGCGGCGAGCTCGTTGGGGGAACGGCGAACTTCCCCCGCTTCGACGGTCGCGGCTGAGGTGTTTTCGGAGAACGGGAGGCTTCCGCGGGGCGCGGCGTTTGAGGTCTGGATGACGACGAAACTGGTGGCGACCCACAGCGCGATGCCCAGCAGTGCCACCAGGGGACGGACCGACAGGTCGCGGAGGAAGCGTTGCTGCATCACGACGAGGCATCCCGTCGAGGCCGCCAATGAGGGAGGGCTGAGCGCTGAATTTGAACCTCTGCCCGCATGGCGAACCCCAATCGTCGAACCTGATGGTGCGGTTACTCCATCGGCCACCTGGTGCCCCTTCTTGAGCAGCGGTGTGTGCCCGATGTCGGCTCGCGCTCTTTGAAGCGCAAACGGATCGAACGTCGCGTTCTTTCGGTGTAGACATGGATTTATGAACGGGCGCGGTGGAGGTTTGTCTCAACGAGAACGGACGACCGGCAACGTTGTCGTCGGCCTGCGACCGCCGGCCGCCAGGATGGGCTGGGCGAGTCGGTTGCGGGTCCTCATCATGCTCGCCGTTGTCCTGTTACCGGCGGTTGCAGGTGCGGCTGACGCTCAACCGTCCGGCGCCGATCGACCGCAGGTGCTGTACGGGACCTTGGACGGGAGCATCACCCCGGTGTTCGCGGACCAACTCGACGACCTCCTCGACCGAGCTGCTGCTGACTCCTTTGACCTGGTCATCATTCAGCTCGACACGCCGGGCGGGTTGTCGTCGTCGATGCGGGACATGGTCTCAGACATCCTGGCGAGCACCGTGCCGGTAGTGGTGTATGTGGGGCCACCGGGTGCGCAGGCAGCGTCGGCGGGTGCTGTGATCGCGTTGTCTGCGCCGGTGATTGCGATGGCGCCAGGAACGTCGATTGGGGCTGCGACCCCCATCAACATCGACGGCGGGGACCTGGGCGACAAAGTGGTCAATGAGGGCGCCGCATATGCCCGCGGGCTTGCCGACATCTACGGCCGCAACGTGGATTTCGCCGAAGAAATGGTCACCGACGGTGCTGCGTTGTCGTCCGATGAAGCGGTGACAGACGACGTCGCCGACCTGATCGCGAACGACCGCGCTGAACTGCTCAAAAAGCTTGATGGTCAGACCGTGCTGATGGCAGACGGCTCGGAGATCACCCTGGCGACCGACGGCGCCCAAGTGGTCGAAGAAGAGCTGCCGTGGTTCCGTCAGGTGCTCCAAAAGCTGGCCGATCCCACTCTGGCCTTCACGTTGATCTCGATCGGAAGTCTGGCGATCGTCTACGAATTCGCCAGTCCGTCGATGGGCGGTGCAGGCATAGCCGGCGTGATCATGGTCATCCTGGGGCTTTTTGCGCTGTCGGTCCTGCCGGTCAATGGCGCGGGATTGCTGCTGGTGCTCCTGGGCGTCGCGCTGTTGGGTGCAGAAGCGTTTGTACCCGGCATCGGTGTGCTCGGAGTGGGCGGGGCCATTTCGCTCCTTCTCGGCGGCATCTTCCTGTACCGCGATGCCGAAGCGAGGGTGAATCCCATCGTGCTGGCGGTCGTCGTCGGCATCTTGGTGCTCGGCAGCCTGTTCATCTCGTACTTGGTCGCCAAAACGACGGGAGCCCCACTGGCCTCGGGAACCGATGCGCTGGTCGGTGAGCGAGCCACCCTCAAGATGGCTCCTTCGGGTGCTCCGCAGGTGCAACTCAACGGCGCCTGGTGGCAAGTCCAACCTGCCGACGGCGAGACCCTCCCGGTCGGCGGGACGACGGTTCGCGTGGTCGGTTTCGACGGGCTCACGTTGACGGTCGCGTCCGACGTCAGCGACTGACCTCGTAGTGGGTGGCCCGGCACGCGCCCTGACAGGCCGGTTTGAGCCAGCGGCGTCGCCGTGGTCAGGGCCGCGTCCGCGGTCGTTGGGAGCATCTAGGGTGAAAGCGAAACAAGGGAAGGCATTCACATGGAAGTAGCAATCATCGTTTTGGCCGTCGTCTTCGGCCTCGTGATTTTGATGTTGGCGTCCTCGCTGCGGATCGTCCAGGAATATGAGCGGGCGGTGATCTTTCGTCTGGGGCGGATCCTCGGAGCCAAAGGCCCGGGCTTGTTCTTCGTGATACCGATCATCGACAAGATGGTCAAGGTCGGGTTGCGGACCGTGACCTTGGACATCCCGCCGCAAGAGGTCATCACCAGAGACAACGTGACCGTCCGGGTCAACGCGGTTGCCTACTTTCAGGTGGCAGATCCGGTAAAGGCCGTTGTCAACATCGAGCACTACGGCTATGCCACATCGCAGGTGTCCCAGACGACGCTGCGTTCGGTGGTCGGCCAGACGAGCCTTGATGAGCTACTCACCAACCGAGACGACATCAACCAGCAGCTCGCTGCGATCATCGATGGTTTGACCGATCCGTGGGGTATCAAAGTCACCCTGGTCGAGGTCAAAGATGTCGAGCTCGCCGAAGAGATGCGCCGCGCTATGGCGCGCCAAGCTGAAGCCGAACGTGACCGCCGCGCCAAGGTGATCCACGCGCAAGGTGAACGCGAGGCGTCGGTCACCTTGGCGCAAGCAGCCGAAGAACTGGAACGGCACCCAGCGGCGCTGCAGCTACGCCTGCTCTCCACCATGAATGAGGTCGCGGCAGAGAATAATTCGACCCTGATCTTTCCGATCCCGGTCGAGCTGTTGCGGTTCCTTGAACGCTCGACGCCTCCGGCCAACCCAAACGCGTGAGTCCACAGAACGTTCGCCCCGACGACGGAGCCGGGGCGAACGGCTCCTGCCTTGTTCCCGATCAGATCCCCGAGAGCGATCGGGACATCCTCGAGGTGATGTTGGCGGCCGCCGACGCGGCTCGAGTCGCCGTCGAATCCATGACGCCCGAGGATCGTCGGCAAAAGGGTCCGCGCCCGGGCCAGTACCGTCTCGACCTGCTCGCAGAGGCAGCGGCGATGCGGGTCCTAAGCGAGCTTGAATGGTCAATCCTGAGCGAAGAAGCCGGGCTGGTTCGGCGGGGCGACCTGTCTTCCATGCTGGTGCTCGACCCGATCGATGGTTCCACCAACTGCGCTCGGCAGATTCCGTATTGGGCAACGACGATCGCGTTGATCGACGAAGGTCGGGTGCGGCTGGGCGTCACGGTGAACCACCCCGCTCGGCAGACCACGGTGGCGGCGTCGGGTGGCGGTTCGTGGCGCGACGGGGTCCGGTTGAGGTCGTCCGACGTAACCGACCCGTCGGTCGGTGTGGTCGCCACCTCGGGCGCGCCCGTGGGGCCGGTGCCGTTTCGGCAGATGCGCATGATGGGTTCAGCGGCGCTCTCCATGGTCGAGGTGGCCGCAGGTGGAATTGATGGATTTGTCGACACTTGGGGTGCGCACGGTCTGTGGGACTACGCCGCCGGGATCGTGATCTGCACAGAAGCGGGCGCCTGTGTGGCAGACGGAGAGGGGCGCGACCTTGTCGTCGACGACCCCGCCCAGCGGCGGCGCCCCGTAGCATCGGGGTCGCCCATCCTCTGGGACGCGGTTGCAGCGCTGAAAGCCTTCTGAAGCGCTTATCGCTCTGGTCGTCCAGCTTCTGGTCCGTTCAGCCCAGAACATGTCCACCACTTCGAGGAGCCGATCGTGAACGACATCGAACGCCTATCGCTTGCCGCTCAGAACGCTGCATCGGCGGCGGCGGCCTTTATTAGAAGCCAGGCCGGCGGCTCTATTGCCTGGGATGCAAAATCTCAGCCCGGCGACTATGTGACCGAGGTTGATCGACAGGCCGAGCGGATCATTCGCGAGATCCTCCACGATGCCGAACCGGGAATGGCGTTCCATGGTGAGGAGAGCGGTGGTGATTCAGTGTCTGACGGGTGGTTGGTCGACCCGCTCGACGGGACGACCAACTTTGTGCACGGTTTCCCTGCCGTCGGTGTGGCGGTCGCGTTGATGGATGGGGGCCGCCCGCTGCTCGGTGTCGTCGCAGCGCCCTTCCTCGATGCGCTCTACGTCGGAATTCCTGGCCAAGGCGCCTGGATGAACGGGACCGAGGTCACCGTGTCCGATCTGGCTCCCGAACGCGCCATCTGTGCCACCGGGTTCCCGTTCAAACACCCGGGCCGGCTGAATGAGTACGAGCAGGTTTTTTTGAGGGCGCTCCGCCGCTTCGAAGATCTCCGCCGTCCGGGTGCCGCGGCGCTCGATGCCGCGTGGGTAGGTTCGGGAGTGTTCGAGGGATTCTTCGAACTCGGGCTGAGTCCTTGGGACATCGCCGCTGGTGCGGCGATCGTTCGCGGAGCTGGGGGAGTAGTCACCGACTGGGGTGGTGAACCTGACCGCTGGGTGATTTCTGGGGATGTGGTCATGGGCAATCCGCAAACTCACGAAGCGCTGCTTGAGGTCGTAGCGAGTTAGCCGTGTTCTCTCTGAGATGCGGTCGGTAATCCAGGCGTTCCGTACCAGGTGGTTGCGGCAGGTCGCCGGCACTAACCCTGTGGCATGAGCTGACTAGCAGGTCTTGTCCGGCAAGTCTTGACGGGCCAGTCTGGACGGGGCGGTCTTGACGGGGCTGGAGCGGGCTCGGGATAGCTTTAGCGCCGACTGGGGACCACACCCTATATACGTCACTTGACAGAATTGAGGTTGGACATGCCCGGACCACTAACCGGACTCACCGTTGTAGAACTGGCCGGGATCGGTCCCGGCCCGTTTGCGTCGATGCTTCTCGCCGACCTCGGCGCTCGGGTGATCAAGGTCGATCGGTCAGCTACGGCGCAACCGGAGCGGCCCGCATGGCCCAACTTCGACCTGCTCGCCCGTAACCGAGAGACGATCGGGGTCGACCTCAAGAACCCTGAAGGAGTCGAAGTGGTCCTTCGACTCGTCGAGAACGCCGACGTCCTCATCGAAGGGTTCCGTCCCGGAGTCGCAGAGCGTCTGGGGCTCGGACCGGACGATTGTTTGGAGCGCAACCCCGAACTCGTCTACGGCCGAATGACCGGATGGGGTCAAGACGGCCCCCGGGCACAGCTGGCCGGCCACGACATCAACTACATCTCGATCGCCGGGGTGCTCGGCTCGATCGGTCGCGTCGATGAACGTCCTCAGCCGCCACTCAACCTGGTCGGCGACTTCGGCGGGGGAGCGATGTACCTGATCATGGGCATTCTCGCCGCCCTCTGGGAGCGTCAAACCTCAGGGAAAGGCCAGGTCGTCGATGCCGCTATGGTCGACGGGGCGGCGTCCTTGATGACGATCTTCTACAGCCTGTCGCTGTCGGGCATGGCCCCCGGGCGAGGTAAAGGATTGCTCGACACAGGGGCGCCGTTTTACGAGGTGTACGAAACCGCCGATGGACGTTTCCTCGGTTTGGGGTCGATCGAGCCGCAGTTCTACGCAGAGCTGCTCCAGCTCCTCGAGATCGATCCAACGTCGTTGCCCGGACAGATGGACATGAGTCAGTGGCCGGCGATGAAGGAGCGTTTCGCCGAAGTGATCAAGACCAAAACCCGCGACGAATGGGCCACAATCTTTGAGAC